>CANQBO010000012.1 GCA_947589475.1 uncultured Clostridia bacterium | reverse complement strand
ACATTTTTATGGGGACCCCAAATTTAGCTCAGACCGAGCGTTATCATCGCTGCACGTAACGAAGGGAGAGGTTGGGTTTTTCAATAACTTTGTCTGAGATACTAACGCTTTTCATGCAGGAGTTCTAGCAACTCTGTCCGAGGTTACATATACTTGTCGTTTTAGATAAATTTCAAAAAAATTTTTTATGCAATAATTTTGCATAAATATGCAGGGAAATTTATAAAGGTTATACATTTACAAAATAGGGAAGGATTGATATAATACTTTTGACGCGACGCGACAGAAAAAGTCGTTTTTTTGCGAGGTGAAATATGATATGTGATGCGAGGCAGATCAAGTTGGCGAAAGGGCTTGTCAACTACTCATGCAAAGTGGGGAAGGGCGACAAGGTGTGGTTGGACGTCATTGGCGATTGCGGGAATTTGGCGGAAATTGTCGTAAAAGAGATATATGCGGCGGGAGGAGTGCCGTTTGTCAATATCGAGGACAGGCGCATGTTGCGCGCGGTGCTTAAGGGCGCGAGCGACGAACAGCTGAAGATCATGAGCGAGAGGGACTGCGCGCTTATGGACAAGATGGACTGCTATATCGGCATACGCGGCGGCAACAACAGCTATGAGATGAGCGACGTTCCCGAGGAGAGGATGCGCGCATACGAGACGATATATTCCGTACCCGTACACAGCGATAGGCGCGTCGCGCATACGCGGTGGGTGATATTGCGCTATCCGACGGAGGGCATAAGCCAGCTTGCGGGCATGTCTACGGAGGCGTTTGAGGACTACTATTTTGACGTTTGCTGTCTCGATTACGGCAAGATGAGCAGGGAAATGGACGCATTGAAGGTTCTCATGGAAAGGACGGACAAAGTGCGCGTCGTCGCAAAGGACACCGACCTCACGTTTTCCATAAAGGGGATACCCGCCGTAAAGTGCGCGGGGGAGTGCAACATCCCCGACGGCGAAGTTTACACCGCCCCCGTGAAGGACAGCGTAAACGGATATATCCACTACAATGTGCCGTCCATAGAGAGCGACTTCCGCTTTGAGGATGTGCGACTTGAGTTCAAAAACGGCAAAATAGTGCAAGTTTCGGCAAATAATACGGCGAGGGCGACCGCGCTTTTCGACACGGACGAAGGAGCGCGATATGTGGGGGAATTTGCCATAGGGGTAAATCCCTACGTCACGAAGCCCATAGGCGACATTCTCTTTGACGAAAAGATAAGCGGATCAATTCACTTCACCCCGGGATGCTGTTACGACGACGCGCCCAACGGCAATAAGAGCGCCCTGCATTGGGACCTCGTGCTCTGCCAGACTCCCGAATACGGCGGCGGGGAGATATACTTTGACGGCGTGCTCATAAGAAAGGACGGACTTTTCGTACTGCCCGAACTCGATGGTCTGAACCCCGAAAACCTCATGTAATATTAAAATTTTTTAAGAGTATGGGATATGTAAAAATTTCCAAAGCGCTCCTTGCGGGGCGCTTTATGCATATTTTTGCATAAAATCGTCGAAGGGCGTTATATCGCGCCCGACAGTGATATTATGCATTGGATGATGTATAAAAATTCTCGATTTATGCATAAATTTCGGGGGATTTATGCATTTATTTTGCATAAAACACGGCTGTTTAATTGAATTTTAATTATATTTTGTGCATAAAAACAGTTGCCATATCACCTTTTTTTTGCTAAAATGATAACCTACAGAAACTATAATGCTAGACTAGTATAAATATATATTCTATTTTTGCAGATATTAGCCGATGTAAGAAGATCGGCTTGGAGGCAGTATGAATAGGACTAAAAAACTCGGAAGGATCTCTCTCATCCTGGTGGCGGTGCTCGTATTCACCGCGGTTTTCAATATGGCTTACACGGGCTTTATAAACTTCGGCGGCGCTTCTGTCCCCGAGGGAGTCGCGACGGCAAACAGCTCCATCAGAAAATCCGACATGAATATGGACTCCATCAGGGAGCAGTATCTCAACTTCGAGACAGTCGAAAAGAATATCGCCGCATTCGACGGCGACCGTTGGGTCATTGTGGAGCTTGACGCGTCCTCTCTTTACGACGAGTTCAAAAAGAGCGTGAGATTTACGGATTTCGGCGAGTATCTTAAGAGCGTCGAGGCGCAAAAGGTCCTCGCGAGCCTGAAGGCAAAGCAGAGCCGTTTTCTCAATAAACTTGACAGATACGGCGTCGAGTACACTTTCAAATACAACTACTCCACGCTGAACGCGGGAGTCGCCATAAAGATCAACGCTTCCGCTTACAACACCATTTCCGCGATGAGCGAAGTCAAGGGCGTCTACTATTCGGAAAGCTACGCAGTCCCCGAATATACGGCGGTCGAAAACAATGCAAACGTCTATTCGACTGGTATTTATGACACCGACGACCTCGTCGACATTGACACGAACGGCGACGGAGTAAAGGAAACCTATCAAGGACAGGGCATGGCGGTCGCCATCCTCGACACGGGTCTCGATCGCACTCACGATGCTTTCAACCCCACTGAATTCATGGGGCGCCTTAGCGCTGTAGACGGCAAGCTTCGCTACACCAGAGAGGATATTGCCAAACTGCTTGCCGAAAAAGATTTCAAGGCGGAGCAGTTCGGCTCCGGCGTAAACGACGTCTACTACAACGAGAAGGTCCCCTTCGCATACGACTATGCGGACGACGATGCCGAAGTTTTCCCCGGCTATTCCAACCACGGCACGCACGTCGCGGGCATCGTCGCGGGACAGGATGACGGCTATAAAGTCGGCGCGGGAGAGGACGGGATCGAAGACACCGATGACGACGAGACATTCCGCGGCGTTGCGCCTCTTGCGCAGCTTGTCATCTGCAAGGTGTTCACGGACAACCTTCTCAGCGACATGATCGGCGGAGCCAACGACATAGACATAGTTGCGGCGCTCAACGATTGCGTCGAGCTGGGCGTGGACGTCATAAACATGAGCCTCGGCACCTCGGCGGGCTTTGCGGACGAGAAGTCGCAAAATCACCAGGTCGAAGTTTACAATAGAATCAGAGAGATGGGCATAAGCCTTGTTTGCGCGGCAAGCAACGACTATAGTTCGGGCTTCGGCGGCGGCAACGGTACAAACCTCGCTTCCAACCCCGACAGCGGCACGGTAGGCTCCCCCTCCACGTACTATTCCGCGCTTTCAGTCGCGTCCATAAACGGCAAGAAGTCCAAATATCTGCAAGGCAACAACAATACGGAGCAAGTCGCCTTCATCACCAACTCCTCGGACGGCGACGGCAACAGGATTGAGTTTATCGAAGAGGTATACAAACAGCTCAAGGCAAAATACGGCTCCGAGAGCAACGATTTGAGAGGAGGCAAGGTCTTTGACAAGAAATTCGGCAAAAAGGACCTCAACCTCAAATATGTGCTCGTCGGCGGCGTAGGGCGTCCCAACAACTTCAGCGCGTCCATAAAAAATCAATTGCGCTCTAGGGCGCCATACACCAAAGAGGACGGCACTCAAGTGGATGTTGACGGCACCGTAGCGCTCATAAAGCGCGGCGACACTACTTTCGAGGAGAAGGTGCAAGAGGCAATGTCCGCGGGCGCAGACGCAGTCATCATCTACAACAACGTTTCGGGCACCATCAACATGAGCCTCGGCGAGATCAACGATCCCGTCCCGACCTGCCTCATCACGATGGACGCGTCCGCTCCGTTTGTGGAGTACGCAAGAAATCACAACAACATCGGCACCATTCAGCTCTCGAGCACCTTTGAAGCGGGTCCGTTCATGTCCGACTTCTCAAGCTGGGGTCCCGTTTCCAACCTCACGCTCAAGCCCGAGATCACGGCGCACGGCGGCGAGATCACATCCGCAGTCCCCGGCGCATACGACGTGCTGAGCGGCACATCCATGGCGTCGCCGAACATGGCGGGCGCGGTGGCGGTGCTCCGTCAATATCTGCAAGAAACTACCAAACTTACGGGCAACGCTCTCAACGCTCGCGTCAATCAAGTGCTCATGAGCACGGCGACCATCGCTCGCAACGAGGAGGGCAACCCCTATTCTCCGCGCAAGCAGGGCGCGGGACTTGCGGGCATCACGGACGCCGTCCTCAGCGAGGGCTATATCACGGTGAAGCCTTACGGCAAGGCGGAAAGCGTCTACAATCAGTCAAACGCAAGCACAAAAAAATGCATTGTCGACGGTTGGTTGGATAAGACGAAGATAGAGTTGTTTGACGACCCGCAGAAGGAAGGCGTCTACAAGTTGCAATTCACGGTGCACAACACCACAAATACGGATCAGAAGTACAGACCCACGACTTATGTCATGACAGAGACTCTCGCCTCCGACAACAGGACGGTCGCGGAAAAGGCGTACATGCTCAACGACATGTGCGAAATAAAATATGAAAGCACCGCATATTCAAGCGCGGACGGCTTGATCACCGTTCCCGCAGAAAACAGCGTTGAGATCACCGTCACGGTGAAACTCAAACAAGAAGCAAAAGACTACTTCGAACAACAGCTTTCAAGGACGGTCATCGGCACAAACGGCAGACCCGTATCGGTGGATTATAAGCCATTTGAAAACGGCATGTATGTCGAAGGCTTTGTGTCTCTCGACAACGTGACCTACGACAATGACGACGCGCACGACGACGGCGTCACGCTGGGCGTCCCGTATCTTGCGTTCTACGGTGACTGGACGGCCGCTCCGCTGTTCGACTATGACATCTACGAGGTGTCCGAGATCGAGGCTAACAGCGCAATAGATTTCGAAAACAAGCTTAAGACCACGTCTCTCCCGTCTCAAGTCATAGGAATGTATCACAACGACGATTACATCATTCCCCTCGGCACCTATCTGTACGAGATGGACGAGGAAGAGGACGACATCTATCCTTCGCGCGACAAGATCGCGCTCTCACAGTACGACGAAGAGGGCAGTTACACCGTGTACGAGCTGTATGCGGCATACGCGGGACTTTTGAGAAACGCTTCCCAAGTCAAGACGGTCGTCACAAACGCAAAGACGGGCGAGGTCGTCTACGAGGAAGTTTTGGGCAACGTCGGCAAGGCGTATTCCGCGGGCGGCGGCAACAGGGGCGCATTTGTGCGCTATGAGATCAATCCCTCGAAGTGGGGCTGGCAAAACAACGACGAGTTCTATTTCAAGGTCGAGGGCTGGCTGGACTACGGCAAGGACGGCAACCCGCTCGACTACACAAAGGATACTCTCGACCCCGCGCAGTCCAAAGCGGAGGACAATGAGATATTGACGACATGGACGGGGAAGAGGAATACTTTTGAATTCCCGCTCACGATAGACTACGAGTCTCCGCAGATCACGGACTATACCATTCGTTTCGACTCCTACAAGGAGTACGGCGTCACAAAGTACCGCACCTATCTCGATTTGGAGGTGTACGACAATCAGTATGTCATGGCGGTTTTGCCTTGCTTCCTAAAGGAAGAGTACGAGGGCAAGACGGGCACATATCTCAACCTGCTCACGGAGTATCCCATCCCCGTGTACGGCGAGAAGGGCGCGACGTCGAAGGTTTCCGTCGACATCACGGACTACTATGAGAAATACGGGCTCAAGGGCGAGCTGTTCATTCAGGTCGAGGACTATGCGATGAACTCGGAGGTGTACAACATCACCCTCGACGAAGATTCTCTCACCTATCCCGAGGAAAAAGTCGAATTTGTCCAGGACAAAAAGTTGAGCCATCAGGGAGAAGGAAGGGTCTCACAACAAGACAGCAATGGGGTCGACACCACTTATTTCTATCCGATATACAATCTAACGCTCAACCCATTCGAGCTTTACAAGCTCAATCTTCCCGCCGAGAGAGAGAGGGAGTTTATACTTCAAAATCTGACCTGGAGAGGCGAAAGCGACCGCGTCATAGCTCAAGGGGACGAAATTTTCGCCCTTGCTTTCAGCGAGAGCGGCACCGATACGTCGCTGGAGCTTATCGACCTTATGGACGAAAGTCTGGCGAGTTCGTCCGGTTATGACCCGCACATCTACGCGAGGATCAACGTGCACGTCGACAACGGCAAGCCCGGCAATATGCCTTCGCCGAGCGGAATGAGCTTCAAACCCGTACACGCGGGCGACAATCACGTCGTCAATCTGGACGGGCTTACGAGCGTTGAAGTCAACCCGAACCAATATCAGTACCTGCCCGATGATCCTGACGCAAGAGAAGAGACGCTTTTCAAGATAGAGCCGTACATCTCGCCGTGGTATTTCGAGGCGGCATACAAGCAACAGAACGGCAAGGAGTTTGAGTTCGCATTTGAGACCAACAGACCGAATATCGCCACTGTCGACGCAACGAGCGGCGTGGTGACCTTCCTAAGGAAAGGTACCGCTACGATCACTTGCAAGGCTACGGACCCCAAATATCAACTCCTGACAAAGGACGTGAACTTCATAGTCGGCGAGGACTACTATGTCAACAACTTCACGCTGTATGAGTGGTACGGCGACGACACGGTCGAGATACCCACGGATGTCAACGTGCTCTATCTCGACGAGGATTGCTTCAAAAACGATCAGAGCATTACGGAAGTCGTCCTGCCGCCACTGCTCATGGAGATACCCAACTTCGCATTCCAAAACTGCAAAAATCTGAAAAAGATCACAATACCCAGCCAGTGCGCTTATATAGGTCCGTATGCGTTTGACGGGTGCGAAAACCTCGAAACTGTCGTGTTCCCCGAATACGTGGACGCAAACAAAGATCCCGTGCCGGGATACTACGGCTCCATTGCGGTCGGGCATTTCGCATTCAGAAACTGCGTAAATCTCAAGAATTTCGTGACGGGCGAACGTGGCGATGACGGCGAACTCGATCTGACAAAGATATCCCACAGAATGACAGTCATGTACGACGGCGCATTCAGCGGTTGCACGGGGCTTCAAAGCATAGACCTGAGCGCGTTGCGCGTTGTGGGCACGGGCGTATTTGCAGGTTGCACGGGACTTAAAAGCGTCGACCTGAGCGCGTCCACGGCGATAGGTCCGTATATGTTTGCGGGTTGCGAAAAGCTCAACAATATTCATTTTGAAGGCTCCTCATTGCCCGATTACGCATTCAGCGGATGCAAAGGACTCACGGACTTCACATTCGGCGAGCAGACGTTGCTGGGCATAGGCGACTATGCGCTTGCGGGCACGGGCATGACAAAAGTCACGCTCCCCGCGGGCAATTACACCATAGGAAGCGGTGCATTTGCAAATTCCAAACTCACGGAAGTGACGGTCGCGGACGGCGCCCAACTCACCTTCACGGGAGCAAACCCCTTCATGGGTTGCGACAGCGTGACCTTCAAGGGCAACGCATACAAATTCGATGAGGACGGAGCGCTTTACAACATCGCGGGAGACACGCTCATATCCGCGCCGATGGGCGACGCAGATTACAAGCTGCCCGATACGGTCACGACCATAGGCGACGGCGCGCTTTCGGGAAGCGCTGTCACGACGATAAACTTGACAAATGTCAAGAACATAGGCAAATATGCCTTTGCGGGAAGCAAACTCACGACAGTTACGTGGCCAAATGGATTGGACGAGATCGCGGAAGGCGCATTCAGCGGTTGCGCGGCGCTGACGTCGGTCACAAACACGCAAACAGTCAAAAAGATAGGCGCGCACGCGTTCGAGGGGTGCAGAGCGCTTAAAAACATTGCTTTAAACGCTGTCACAGAGGTTGGCGATTACGCCTTCTATATGGGAAGCGACGAAAATACGCAAAGCAAACTTGAGACGATCAACGCGCCCGAACTTCAAACGATAGGCAACTATGCGTTTGCGGGGACAGCCGTTTCGTCTGTAGATCATCCGCATGCCACAAGCGTGGGAGCGTGGGCGTTTGCATACAACAGCAAGCTCCTCTCGGTACATCTCGGCGCAGTGGAGCATATGGGCGATCACGCGTTCTTCCGCTCGTCGAATTTGGCAAACGTAAAGTTGGAGGAAGGTACGCTTGAGATAGGCGATTATGCTTTCAGCACATTCGACCCGTATTATGACAACGTGACGATCGCAAAGCTCAACATGCTCGGAAATCCGACCGTAAAGGACTACACTTTGGCTTATGTGCGCCAAAGCTATATGAACATCACGCCGAGCAGGAAACTCGTCTCGGTGGATCTGCCGACGACTGTAAAGAAGATAGGCGCATACGCCTTCACGGGGCAGGCGGGTCTTACGACAATAGAACTGAGCAAAGTCACGGACATAGGCGACAGCGCATTCAGACTTTGCACCGCGCTTGCAAACCTCGACTTGAGCGAGGCGGTGAATATAGGCGAATACGCTTTCTACGGCTCCTTGCTTAATACCGTCGACCTTCCCAAAGCAAAGGTCATAGGAAAGTATGCGTTTGCGGGTTCGGGCGAAGTCACGCTATCTTATGGAAGTTCAAGTCCGGATGGGTTCGACTTCAAAATGGAAAGGACGATTTTGGGCGGGAATATAAAGACGCTCACTTTGGGCGCGGTCGAAAGGATAGGGGACTTCGCCTTTGCGGGCAATCAACTCAGCACTGTTGAAATACCCGCCTCCATGGACGCGTCGACATACGAATTTGTCGAATGGATATACGATGATAAGGGCAGAGAGGAGAGATATAGGACGCGCATAGGCAACACCTTCGGCGCGGGCGTATTCGCCTACAATCCGAACCTCACCTCCATCACCGTCGCGAAGGACGACAAGGGCAATGACAATCCCGCGTTCACATCCATCGACGGAGTGCTGTACTCATATAAATTCGACGAAAACGGTGAGAAAAACGGTATGTTGGAGCTTGTTCAATATCCGACAGGCGTCAACCGGGGTCTTAGCTTCAAGAGTGGCACATACACCGTAGCGGACAACACGGTGGCAATTGCGGCTTCCGCATTCGAGGGCGTAAATACAAAGTTTATAAACGGCGTAGTATTCCCGTATACTCTCAAGCTCATCGGCAGCAGCGCTTTCTACGGCACATCGGCGAAGAGAACATCTAGCTCTAACGGCATAGAAATAGACGGACCTATCGGCATAATGAATTACACTTTCAACAGTGTGCAGGCGCCTACGCTGGTGGCGGCAAACGACGATTTGGCAAATGAGTACTTCAAAGGTATGCTTGCATTTGTCATTCTCAGAGACGAGGGATATTATCCATGGTCTATTGATAGCGACGGCGAACAGTATATCGATCTTGAAAATATAAGCATCACCGCGCTTTACAGCAACTTTGTGGACTACGCATATTGGAGCGGCTATGGCAACGTTTATCTTTCTACGGGCGATGACAACAGCGCGTTGCCGCAAATCAAATTTACCGTCCCGAAGAACGGAGTAGGCTATGACAGCGCGCTGTATAAGGCTTATGTCTTTGAGGATAATCTCACTCTCACCGAGAACAATATGCCCGACGACGCGACTTACGAAGCTATAAACAAGATAGAAGCGCTTGCGACATTGCTTGAGGGCAAGGTTATTCAAAACTTGAGCAAGGAAGAGATCGACGTTGACAGCGAAATAGGCAAGGCAATGACGGCGGCGCGCGACGCGTACAACAAAGTTACCAACGCAGACCAGATCGCACTGCTTGAAAATTACAACAAGGTCAACTACTATGAGAAACTGCTCGGTTTCGAAAGCGAGTTGCGCGAGGCGAGAGCGTCAAAGGGCATAACCGTCACATTGACAAGCGTAGACGTGCAAAGCCAGCCCGCGAAGATAAGGTATAATGTGGGTGAGAAATTCGACCCGTCGGGCATGGTGATAAGGGTGAGATACAGCGACGGCTCCGAGATCAGGATCTCCGCCGATAACTTCGAGAAGTACAACGTCAAGATCACAAACGACATCATCG
Organism: uncultured Clostridia bacterium; assembly: GCA_947589475.1. Taxonomy (GTDB): domain Bacteria; phylum Bacillota; class Clostridia; order Christensenellales; family CAG-917; genus CAG-475. The sequence continues at coordinate 46,089 of CANQBO010000012.1, read as the reverse complement.
AGGCAATCGATCCGAATGCGCCTGCCGATCCGAACAAGCCGAGAAACTCGATCGAAATCGTTTACACCGACGCTTTCACGGGACAGACGACGACTCTTTACATCACCATAAACGTGAACAGCTCTTCCGGTCCGTCAGGTCCGAGCGACAGCGGAAACGACCCGAGCGACCCCGCAAACGCGGGCGGAGGCTTGCCGACATGGGCGATCGCGATCATAGCGGTCGGCGCGGCGCTTGTCGCGGCGGCGGTGGCGACGACGGTGATACTTGTGCTCAAGAAGAAGGGCAAGGGCGCGAAGAGCGCGAAAGTTTCGACGCCCGAGGCAAGCTCAGACGACAGCTCCGAAAATCAAGAGACAAGCTCCGATGACGGCGCGGAGTCTGACGAGGAGTAAGAAAATGCCGCGCTGACAGAAAAGCGCGGTAGGGGCAACTTCGCGTACATGCGAGCGCATGCAGGCGCGTGTACGCGGGAATATATGTTAAGCACATATGCAATATCGACGGGTGCAAAAAGGCACTCCGCAAAACGACCTTGATAGGAAGTAAAGTATGAGAGCAAAACAAAATTTCAAAATCAAGCTGCTTATATGCTGTCTTACGATGCTGTTGATGGGCACATTGCTTGTCGCGTGCAACGAGTACGTGCCCGATCACTACGATCACCTTGTGACGTTCTGCTACAACCTCGGCGACGATATAAGCGGCAACGCGCCCGACGTATATCTCGGTCTGCTCGATCCCGACGGGAAGGGCAGTCTTGTGAGCATACGTCCCGGCTACAACTCCTCCACTTTCAGCGAGGCGTCAATATCGGGTTATTACATAGAAGGCTGGTACGAAGCCGCCGAGATCGACGAAAACGGCGAACCAAAACGCAATGAAAAGAAAGACGGAGGCGACGGTCGCGTTGTTCTGGGCAAGAAATTCGACTTTACGACGGATAGGGTAGACCATGACATCACGCTGTATGCAAATCTCGTGAAAAGCCCGCGCATGTATTTTTGGGACGCGAGCACAGGCAAAAAAGGCGAGAAAGTGGGCGAGATTGACGGCAGAAGGCCGGGGGAGAGCAGGTCGAAGCCTTCGGGTTCGCTCGCTCCTCAAAAGGTCGTGGACGGCGAGCCGTACACGTTTATGGGCGAATATTATGCGGACGAGGAGTGCACTGAGCCTTTCAACTTCCCATATGAATTTCAGGACGGCGACGTCGATGTCTACTGCAAATTTATAAAGGGCGAGTGGGCGCTTGTCGACGATCCGAACGACTTCAACAACGCGGTAAGCGGCGGTCAAAACATCTATCTTATGAACGACATCGACTTTACGGGACAGATGTTCATCTCTCAAATCTACAACGGCGAGCTTAACGGCAACGGGTACACCGTAAGAGGCGTCGCGCTGAATTACGCGGATCGTAGTGCAATAACTACAAGGACTCAACGTAAAGTGGGCGTTTTCCAGGTTTTGATGGGCAGAGCGTACGTGCACGACGTCACATTTGAGGACGTGACGATAAACGTCGAGTTGAGAAACATCTCGCAAGGCGCGAAAGAAGTTTTCCAAGACGCAGGCATAGGATCTCTTGCCGCGGAAGCATGGGAAGGCGCAAGAGTGGAAAACGTGAAAATATCGGGCACCATAACATGCAACGAGTATACGCGTCAATGCGTTGAATATGATAGTATCGCGCTCCATCCGTTCATTCCGGGGCTTAAGGACGCGGATTATGACAAAATCGTCAACTGCGACTACAGTGGCGTAAAAGTTATATATTTATCTTAAAAAAAAGGAAGTAAGGAGGCAGCAATATGAAGAATGCTAAGAGATGGCTTGCCGTAATAGTTGTCGCAATGCTTGTTGTCACATTCGCCGTCGGACTGACGGCTTGCAACAAGCAAAAGTTCGACAATGAAAAAACGGCTTTTGCAATGAGTATTCAAAACCCGGACGGAGTTTTCAACCCGTTCTTCTCATCGTCTGCATATGACAGCAGCATAATTTCGCTGACGCAGATAAGCATGCTGAATACCGACCAGGTGGGCAACCTCGTCGCGGGGTTGGATCAACCTACGGTCGCGCTTGCGTTTGACATCGACTATACGGACAGCGAGGGCAATTCCACATCGGATACTCAAGCCGCAATAAACGGCTATACCGATTATCGTTTGCTCATCAAAAACGGACTCAAATTCTCGGACGGTCACGATTTGACCATCAAGGACGTGCTGTTCAATCTGTATGTCTATCTCGATCCCGTTTTCACAGGTTCCGCAACGATCTACTCCACGGACATCGTGGGACTCAATGCGTACAGGACGCAGGATGAGGGCGCCGGCGAGGAACTGACGCAACAATTCGAGGACAACTTTTTGAACGCCGCTTACACCGCGCTTGAAGAGCTGACCGCATGGGTCACCGCATATTCGCCCGCCGGCATCGATCATGATGACATCACAGGTTTTAATGATGGGTGGCTGGACGCGTCCGGGAAGCTGAAGGCATGGGACGGCGACGCGGAGTACACCTCGGGCAGAGGCAGTTATATAGGAAATATCAAAGTCACATTTGAGAGTTTGCGCCAAAAGGTCAACCACATCGCGTCCCTCTATCATGACGAACTTGTTTCGGATTGGAACTCCATCAACATGGAGGACTACAAAAAGAAGAAAGAGGACGGATATGACACTCAATTCACAGAGGCATGGCAGGTTTTCTTGCTCAACGATATGAGCAACACCGACATCTTGATGAGAGAGAATGGCGCCGACAACGATCAAGGACCGTACAAAAGGACAGACAACGGCGATTATATCCTTCACACAGGCAGAGCGCAAAAAGAGTTTGACGACATCGTCAGCGACGAAATAAAGAGTATGCCCGAAGGACAAGACAAGCAAGACGCCATTCGCGACGCATTTATCAACGCGCAATTCACATCTGTATTCGGCACGACCGTGAAGGAGAACAAGGACAGTGACGGCAACATCTCCTACGAGGTCTCGGTGCCCGATATGAGTTACAGCAGTTTCTCAAGCGTCGTCAATTATTGGGGAACGTCGTCCAAAGTCCTCGACGAGTTGATCGCGGAGGCAAAGACGCTCTATTTCGGCAAAGGCGATACATTGACAGTCCCCAACATCGCGGGCATCACCGTGGAGAAGGTCAACACCTTCACGGGCAAACAATCCACTGCAGATGGCGCTTCCGACGTAACAATAAACGGCCCGCACGATGTTTTGCATATCCGCATAAACAAAGTCGACCCCAAAGCGCTCATGAACTTTGCGTTCACCGTTGCGCCCATGCACTACTATTCCTCTCCCGCCGAAATCAAAAAGTTTGAGGACGATTGGGCAAAGTGGGAAGCCACAGGCGCACATTCCGAGACTTTCAACGACCGACAAAGCGGCGTGACCCACTTCGGAGTTTTATACGGCAACTCCAACTTTATGAACGACGTGGTCAACGCGCCTTCGAAGATAGTCAAGCCCCTCGGCGCGGGCGCATATCAAGCGAGCAATGACGCAGGCGAGCAAGACTTCGACAAAGTCACAGGCGGCGGAAGCACAGGCTTCTTCAACAACAACATGGTGTTTTACACCCGCAACAACTATTTCTGGACGGTTGGCGCGGATGGAGGCTCTCAAGAGAGTTCCAAATTGCAAAACGCAAAGATAAAGACCGTCGTCTACAAAGTCGTCGCCGCGGATCAGATCATTTCCTCTCTCAAGAGCGGCGAGATACACTTCGGCGATCCCAGCGCAACGCAAGAAAACGTACAGGATCTTATGGGCGCGGGACTTCAAGTCGTCAGGACGTTGACTTCGGGCTATGGCTATATAGGAATAAATCCCCGCTACGTCCCCGAATATCAAGTGCGTCAAGCAATCATGAAGGCGATGGACATAGACGGCACGATGATCAACGACTACTATAAGAACGGATTTGCGGAGCGCATCTACAGACCTATGTCAAAGGCAAGCTGGGCATATCCGAAGTCTGCGTACATCTATTCATGGGGTCCGCAATCATATCAAAATCTAAATTATGACGAAAACGGCACAGAGATAAGAACGCTTGTTGAAAGCGCCGGCTACCAGATGGGAGGCGACGGCTTGTACCACAAAGGCGATAAGACTCTCGATTTCAAGTTCACTATAGCGGGCGGTTCGACGGATCACCCCGCATACAAGTGCTTCCTCAACGCGCAAAGGATACTGAATGCCAACGGCTTCAACGTTCAGGTCGTCACATCCGCTCAAGCGCTCTCCGACCTCTCCGCGGGCAAGCTCGCAGTGTGGGCGGCGGCGTGGAGCAGCGCCATCGACCCCGATATGTATCAGATCTACCACATCAACTCTCAGGCAAGTTCCACGAGCAACTGGGGTTACAAACAGATCAAGGCGGATACAAACACATACGGCTATGAATACAACATCATCGCAGGAAAGGGCCTCGATGGACAAAACTCGCTCAGCGACCTCATCGACCAGGCGCGCGAGACCAACGACCAAAACACTCGTGCGGAGCTTTATGCTCAATGCCTCGATTGCGTAATGGCGCTTGCCGTGGAACTTCCCACCTATCAGCGTTATGACATCACAGTCTACAACAATAAAGTCATAGATTCCAAATCTTTGCCGAGACATCAATCGGGCACGAACGCCAACGACCCGACCAACAGCGATATCGGACCGTACTACGGACTGCTCTCCCGCATTTGGGAAGTGAGCTTCGTCTAAAACCTAATTTGGCAACATCCCGAATTCGGGATATCCTGAAACGTCTGCCGAAACATCTCGCTTCGGCAGACGCGTAACAAGGAAGGACTTTTTATGGAAACAATAAAGTACATCATCAAGCGACTGTTGCTTTCGCTTTTGATACTGTTTGGCGTATCGGTGATAATCTACGGGCTTGCCCGCATGATGCCCACCGACTTTGTCGATCAACAGTTTCAGGGCGCGATCTCGCAGGGCACGATGAAGCAGGAGGACCTTGACCGCATCAAGGAGCTGTACGGACTCAATATGCCCGACGCATATCTGGAGTTTACACCGGGCGACGGCAGTATGTACAGCGGCGAGAAGTTCACCCGCAACACTAAAGAAGTCGTCTTTGAAGAGGACGTGCTTCTTGGCGGCATTTCCTATGCGGAATGGTATGCGGGCAGCTATTACGGAAGCGGCAATCACCAAATCAAATTCAGCGAGCCGAACGAAGTCGTCATCTTGCTTGACGGCGGCAGCGAGGTGAAATGCACGCTGAACAAGAGCGCCAACAGGCTTGCGATCGGAAACAACGCCGGCATTCAGCAGGGCGAGTACAGACCTCAAAACAGCGGCGCAGATACGATGCTTGAAACGACATGGACATTCGATGACGGAACCACGGACTACGTCTTGGCACTCAGCAGGGGCGTCGCGGTCTACACCAGCGTCAACGGAGTGACGGGCGAAACGTCAACGCCTAAAGAATTCCCATATACATATCGCGGCGTTGTCGAACTCGGCGAAGGCGTGCAAAGAGTCGTCGGCGAAGAGGGTGAGGGCGAAGATGACGGAGAGATCACGATCGTCGAGGATTTTGAAGTCAAAGAAACCGGCACTTATCGGCTTGCATTCTCGGACGAATGGCGCAAAACGGACGACAATGGGCATCTTGTCATCGACCGTAACGCCACTCGTCAATTGGCAGTGACCATGACTATGGGGTCCGAATTCAACGTCAAGACCTATTCGATGAACGTCAAATACCGCAAGGCTAATTTTTGGGATAAGACGGGAAGCGTACTCAAGAGCTATTTCAATTGGCTCGGCAACATGCTCAAGGGCGACCTCGGCACTTCATTCAAGTATAAGCGACCTGTCGCGGACGTCATTCTTGACAATATGGGCATCTCGTTTGCCATCGCTTTCATCGCCACTGTACTGCAATTCCTCATCGCGATACCGCTCGGCATAAAGGCGGCTGTCAATCAGTACGGCTTCGTTGACTACACGGTCACCATATTTACGATGATAGGCATCAGCTTGCCGACATTCTTCCTCGGCGCGCTGTTCATAAGAGTTTTCGCCGTCGGTCTCGGCTGGTTTGAAGTAGGAGGCTTGATGTCCGCGTCCCTCGCGGGTTCGGGCGCAAGCTGGATCGTGAGGCTCGGCGATATGTTGTGGCACATGATAATGCCTATGGCGGTGCTCGTCATCCTGTCCATCGGCGGACTTATGCGCTACACGAGGACGAACACCCTCGAGGCGCTCAACGCGGACTACGTGCGTACCGCAAGAGCGAAAGGCTTGAGCGAAAAGACCGTCATATATAAACACGCCTTCCGCAACACGCTCGTGCCGCTCGTCACACTGCTCGCGGGCACTCTGCCGAGTTTGTTCGGCGGCGCAATGATCACGGAAACGGTCTTCGCCATACCGGGCATAGGCAAGCTTGCATATGACGCGCTCGTCGTCGCGGACGTGCCGTTCATTATGGGATACAACATGTTCCTCGCCGTCATGACGGTGTTGGGCACGCTTTTCAGCGACTTGATGTACGCGGTCGTCGACCCGCGCGTCAAGATAGGAAAGTAGGAGGGCGCTATGGACAAAGAATTCGGAAACGATATGCTAGACAACACCCCCGCTACGTCTTTTGCGGAAACAGAGCCTAACATGACCGAACAAGCCGCTCCCGAGACGGGGACAGCCGTAGACGCGCCCGAAGTAGAGGCGCAAAACACTTCGGAAATCGTCGTTGTAGGCGACGACAGTTCTTCGACGGGCATAAACGCCGAGAATGTCGAAGCAAACGATGAGGCGGAGGTCGCAATACAAAACGAACAGCCCGCTCCCGTCTCGATTGACATGGACGAGATACTCTCAGACGCGGCAAGTCAGCCCTACGTCGAGGACGCGAGCGAGGAATCTATCGAGGAGATCACCACGAGGACGCTAAGCCCCGGGCGCATCGTTGCGAAGAGATTCTTTCGCTCGAAACTGTCAATTACGGGACTTGTAATTCTTGTGATATTGTTCGCATTCTCCTTCCTCGGACCTGTGTTCAAGGACGTATGCCCCTTCATTTGGGGCGAGCAGGAAGCGGACCGCTCAAATCCCGTTACTTACGAGTATACAAACGAGATAAACATAGAGGAAAGCGACGCCAAAAACAACCCCAACGCAGTCTATGACTCCGAGGGCGGAAGCAACACCGTTTACATCGTCACATATTCCACCCCGTCCAACTACCTCGCGCCCTCAACGACGCATCTGTTCGGCACGGACGACAAGGGCTTCGACGTTTTCTCGAGGCTGATGTACGGCGGCAGGATCTCGCTGACAATAGGCTTCGTCGTCATAATTTTGGAAACTTTCCTCGGCGTATTGCTGGGCGGCATCTCGGGCTATTTCGGCAAGTGGGTTGACCAGATCATCATGCGTATCGTCGACATCTTCAACTGCGTACCTACGATGCCCATGTTGATGATCGTGGGCGTCGCGCTCGAAGGTCTCAACCTCTACGGCGTCGAAAGGCTGTACATAATGATGGCAATGATGACGCTCTTCGGCTGGGCGGGCACCGCAAGGCTTGTGCGCGGACAGATCTTGTCGCTCAGAGAGCAAGACTTCATGCTCAGCGCGGAGGCGAGCGGCTTGACCGTGAGCAGAAAGATATTCAAACACCTCATTCCAAACGTCATTCCGCAACTCATAGTTTCGATGACGCTCGGCTTAGGCGGCATAATACTGACCGAGGCGACCCTCGGATATTTGGGCATAGGACTCCCCACGCAATACGCGACATGGGGCAACATGATAAATGCCGCTACAAACAATATGGTGCTCACGAATTATCCCAACCTGTGGATAACCCCGGGCATACTCATTGTGCTTGCGGTGCTCGGCTTCAACTTTGTCGGCGACGGCTTGAGAGACGCTTTCGACCCAAAGGCGAGGAGGTAAACTATGGCAGAAGAGAAAAACAAGCACTATATAACCGCCAAAGAGTCGCGCCAAATAGCCAAAAACAATTCGCGCACCATCAAGGAGTTGCAGAAAAAACGTGCCGCGTACAAGCACGAGGACTATGTCACCGAGATGCGCGATCCCAAAAATATCGTGGAGTTCGACGACCTGCACACCTACTTCTTTACGGACAACGGCACCGTCAAGGCTGTCAACGGCGTGTCATTCGACATCCCGCAAGGTTCTACGGTGGGCGTAGTGGGCGAGTCGGGTTGCGGCAAGTCCGTCACCAGCCTCTCGCTCATGCAACTCGTGCAAGGTCCTATGGGACAGATCGTGGAGGGCAGTATACGCTTCCGCTCCACAGTCAGGACTCCCGTGGGCAAAGAACCTGTCTTTGAGGAGATCGTCGACAGCGACGGCAACGTCGTCAAGGACGCGGACGGAAACCCCATAATGAGACAAGCGCGCCACGGCAAGGGGAAGCTCAAATTCACGACGGAGAAGATCCCCGCCGTAGAAGATGTGCTCGACGAAGAGGGCAAGCGCGTCCTCGATGAGGACGGCAACCCAATGACGCGCCCCATCCTCGACAAAAAAGGCAACCCCACCTACAAAAAAATTAAAAAACCCGTGCTTATACCCGCGCTTGACAATGACGGCAAGCCCATTCTCAAAGAGGACGGGTCTCCCGTTCTCGAACAAGCGTACAAAAAGAAGGGCAAGCTTAAAGAGCGCACCGTCTTTGACGAGCACGAGGAAGTTTTCGACGTAGCAAAAATGCCCGCAAAGGATATGTACAACATACGCGGCAGGGAGATCGCAATGATCTTCCAGGAGCCTATGACAAGCTTGAACCCCGTCTTTACGATAGGGTATCAGCTTGACGAGGTGACATTGTTGCACGTCAACGGCGCTGACAAAGAGGACGCCAAAAAGCGCAGTCTCGAGATGCTCGATCTTGTCGGCATCGCGATGCCCGAACACGTATACAAGTCCTATCCGCACCAGCTTTCGGGCGGCATGCGTCAGCGCGTAATGATCGCAATGGCGCTCTGCTGCAACCCGAAGCTCATCATAGCTGACGAGCCTACGACCGCGCTCGACGTCACGATACAGGCGCAGATACTCGACCTTTTGAGGGACGTCAAGGATAAGATCAGCGGAAGCATAATGCTCATCACGCACGACCTCGGAGTCATCGCGGAAATGGTGGACTACGTCGTCGTCATGTACGCGGGCAGAGTTGTGGAAAAGGGCACGGTGCGCGAGATATTCAAGACTCCGCTCCATCCCTATACGATAGGTCTGCAACAGAGCAAGCCCGTCGTCGGCAAGGAAGTGGACAGACTGTACAGCATTCCGGGCAATGTCCCCAACCCCATCAATATGCCGTCGACTTGCTATTTCAAGGACAGATGCAATATGAAGTGCGCCGCTTGCAACAACCCCTATCCCGAGATGGTGCAGGTGTCGCCGACGCACTTTGTCGCTTGCCACCGTTACAAAGATATTCTCAAGGAGCATGAAAATGAAGAAGCCGATGAATGAAATCAACACCGATGAAAACGCTCTCAGCGTCGTCGATCAGCCCACTCAAACGGCTCCCGAGGAGCAAGCGCAAGATATAAGCGAGGCGCAAGTTGCCGCCATTTTGGGCAAGCCCGTACCCGCAAAGAGAGGGCGGAAGAAACAGCCTTCAAACGACGATTTGAGCAAGAAGGCGGGGCAGGACGCTCCCGCGGAGATCAAGACGACGGAGAAGCCGAAAACCGAGACAACCGCGGAGGAAGCGCCGATTTCGGAGCGCGAATTCGAAGACGCCGCCGAGGATAAAAATTCGGGAACTCCATCTGAGACGATAGATGAGAAGCCCGAGGAAATGCCCGAAAGTAAGGCGGAAGAGCACGCTCCCGAATATGTGGGAGAGGCGGCTCCCGAGTATGAGTGCGAGCCGTCGCAAGCCGTACAGCTTGACGGCGCGCAGGAGGGCGCTCCCGCAGAGGATATACCGCTGCTCAAGGTCGTGAACCTCAAGGAGTGGTTCCCCATCAAGACCTCGATAGACAAGCGCAAAAATGTCTACCTCAAGGCGGTGGACGGCGTTTCTTTTGAGCTTAGGCAGGGCAAGACGATAGGCATCGTCGGCGAGTCCGGTTGCGGCAAGACGACTTTGGGTCGCACGATATTGCGCTTGTATCAGCCCACGGACGGCGAGATAATCTTCGAGGGCAAGCACATCGAAAAGTTGAAGGGCGAGGCGCTGAGGCGCATGCGTCCGCACTTCCAGATGATATTTCAGGACCCGTATGCGTCGCTCTCTCCGAGGCTCACAGTCGGCGAGATCGTCGGCGAGGCGGTCAAGACGCACAAGATCGTACCAAAGGAGCAATACAAGGACTATGTCGTGGACATAATGCTTAAGTGCGGTCTGCAACCCCATTATTTCGAGCGCTATCCCCACGAGTTCTCAGGCGGACAGAGACAACGTATCTGCATCGCGAAAGCGCTCGCGCTAAAGCCGAAGCTCGTCATCTGCGACGAGCCTGTCAGCGCACTCGACGTGTCCATTCAGGCGCAGGTCATAAACCTTTTCAAGGATCTGCAGGAGTCGGACAACCTTGCGTACATCTTCATCTCGCACGACCTCTCCGTCGTCGAGCACATCTCGGACGAGGTGGGCGTCATGTATCTCGGCAATATGGTGGAATTCGGTTCGAAGAAGGACCTCTTCTCCAACCCGATGCACCCTTATACGCAAGCGCTCTTCTCGGCGGTCCCCATTCCCGACCCCGACACAAAGATCAAGCGCATAATCTTGCAGGGCGACATCCCGTCCCCCGCGCATCCGCCGAAGGGCTGCAAATTCCACACCCGTTGCAGTAAGTGCATGGACATCTGCTCCGAAGTGGAGCCCAAATTCAAAGACTACGGCGACGGTCACTTCGTCGCTTGCCACCTCTATCCGCAGGATTGATATGAAATAAGAAACAAGAAAAATGTCCGAGTTTTCGGACATTTTTTTGTGGCTTAACCACCAGCTAAGCTGGTGAGGCAGGAAGAGCTTCAGCGATGAGAAAAATAAAACCTCCGTGTAAGATGTAAGCGGTTCCGTCAGCCGCGAACTCAATACATGGAGGTATCTCATATGAACAAGAAAAGTTTAACATATGATATTGCATAAAGTCAACATAATAAAAAAGCAAGTAGAGAAATGAATTTGGAACAACAGTATACGATAAGCGATAGGAAGAGGTAAAACGCAGGATATAGGCATAGGCATGCGATAAGGACGCTTTGCGTCTATGCCGGGAACGGGCGGCAGGGCCGCAGAGCAAGCCACCAGCTAAGCTGGTGGTACTGACTATAATGGGGTGGGAAAATATACGGAAAACATCTGGAACTCAAACACGTCAAGTGTAGGTAGCTCGCACAGAGATTACGTTTATCGCTCGGACACGATAAACATAAATATCAAGCTCTTACGCAGGAGTTTGTACCATACAGACAATCGAAAACGCGCAAACTAGTGACGAAAGTCACGACGTTTGCGCGTTTTTAGTGCGGGGTGCAGGGGGCGAAATCCATTGTCGAGGGCGCGGTGCGAGTAGCCCTGCATGTGGAGACGAGGTCCCTTGCCGCAGTGTGGGCGCGTAGCCCACATAATATAATCTTACACATCAAAGGCGCGGGATATGACGCCACCGCCGAGGCAGACTCGGTCGATATAGATGACTGCGTATTGTCCGGGGGTGATGGCGCGCACTTTGCGGTCAAAGACGATGTTGACATTCCCGTCATCGGAAAGGGTCGCCGTGGCGGGTTCGAGCGCACCGCGGTGCTTTATGCGCACGAGGCAGGGAAAGGAGCGCGACGGCGGGGGCGTGATGAAGTTGAAACCTTCGGTGCAAAGTGCGTTTTTAAAGAGTACGGAGTCCTCGCCCTGCGAGACGATGAGGAGGTTTTTTTCGACGTCCTTGTCGAGGACGAACCAGCGTTCGCCGTTGCCGTCCGCGGCGCCGCCTATGCCGAGTCCTCGCCGCTGTCCGATGGTGTAGAAAAACACGCCGTCGTGAACGCCGACTTTTTTGCCGTCTTGCGTGACGATGTCGCCCTTTCTCATGGGAATGTATTGCGAGAGAAAGTTTCTGAAATTGCGCTCGCCTATGAAGCAAATGCCCGTGCTGTCCTTCTTTTTTGCCACGGGTATGCGGAATTTTTCCGCAAGCGCGCGTACTTCGGACTTCAGCATGTTGCCAAGCGGGAAAATGACGTCGCGAAGTTGTTCGGGACGCACTTGATTGAGGAAATACGTCTGGTCTTTGTTTTCGTCCGCCGCGCGGAGCAGGGTGTGAGCGCCGCCCTCGTGACTTATCGCGCAATAGTGTCCTGTCGCGATGAGGTCCGCGCCCATCTCGCGCGCGAATTCCGCAAACGGTCCGAACTTGATCTCGCGATTGCAAAGCACGTCGGGATTTGGCGTGCGCCCGCGCTTGTACTCCTCCACAAACAGCGTGAAAACGTTGTCCATATATTGTTTGGAAAAATCAACGGAGTAGTAGGGTATGCCGATGACGTCGCAGATGTCGCGCACGTCGCTCCAATCCTGCTCGCCCGTGCAACAGCCGTCGTCGGAGGTCTCGCGCCAATTCGCCATGTAAAGCCCCACAACATCAAAGCCCCGCTCCTTCAAAAGAGCGGCGGCGACCGCGGAATCCACTCCGCCCGACATGCCTACAACTACGCGCTGTTTCATGCCTCCATTATATCCCGCCCCCGCGCCCCTGTCAAGCGGGACCCGTCGACGCCTTGAATTCACGTCTCCGCCCGCACACTCTATCCAACGCGCACTTAGCTTCGACCGCTTCGCATTTTCGCCGAATAACAGCATTGCTTATTTTTCAAAATAAGCAGTTTATTACGATATTTTCGGCGTATAAACATGAGATTTAGTGAATTAAGGTGCATTAACCAAACGCAAAGACAGCGACCCAAAAGGACATACAAGCGAAGAACGCACGGTGGTTTTCTGCAATAAGGACTTCCAACAGGAGTACGACAGCATAGATGAGTTCCGCAACAAGGCAAACATAGGTGGAAGACTTTTGAAAGACATATGGGACGAGGTCATTCATCCTTGCTTCATGTATTGCGGCGACGAGCATGACTATGATACCCCGCCAGAAGATTAAAAGGAGATATTATGAAAGAATTGACGGAATATGAAATTGAAAAGGCAAAACATAAACGCCTGCTTGTGCGAAACGAATTTCGCGGGGTAGGAAAATACAACATTCCCGTTGTGCGAAAACAATTTATAGACTTGAATAAGATCCGATTTGTGGATTTTACGAAGTCAAAGGCAAACAATGATGAAAATGCAGAAAAAACGCTGCATTTTTTCATGCATGATTGGAAATTTGACAAAGTCTATGACAAGCCCGATGACGAAGTTGAAAAAATAAAACAATATTATGCGGCGTTGACGCCCGATTTTAGTTTATTTACAGACATACCGTTGGCACTACAAATACACAGCGTGTTCAAAAACCGCTGGTGTTTGGTGTGAGGAATTTTGCGTTCGATTTAGAAAGTTTCAGCATAAATTTGGCTTGACTAATCGTATAATGTACGATTATAATAAATGTTATTAAAAATCAAGGAGGAACATATGGATTTTGAAATTGAAAACGGTGTATTGCAAAAATACAATGGCGCCGAATGCGACGTCGTGCTTCCGAGTGAAGTTACGAGCATAGGCAAAGAAGCGTTTAAAGGGCGCGGCGATCTGACATCGATAAAATTGCCGGAAGGTTTAAGAAGCATAGGGGAAGGCGCGTTTTGGGCTTGCAAAAGTCTGACGGAGATCGAAATACCCTCAAGCGTTACGAATATTTGCAAAGCGGCGTTTTATTTTTGCTCCGGGTTGAAATCGGTCGAAATCCCTCATGGAGTTGAAAGTATCGGCGCCGACGCGTTTGCGCTATGCGAATCTTTGACGTCTGCCACTATATCGGACAGCGTGACGAGTATAGGCAGGTCGCCTTTTTCAGGCTGTGAAGCGTTGACATCTATCACGATAGACAAAAACAATCGCAAGTATGAATGCATAGAAAACTGCATCATCGACCGCGAAACCAAAACGTTGATCGCAAGCAACAAGCAGGGGCTTATACCGAGCGGCGTGACGCAATTAGGTGAGTTTGCGTTTGATGAGTCCGATGTCACGGATGTTTCAATTCCCGCAGGCATTACAAGCATAGGGCCATGTGCATTTACAAATTGCTCAAGTTTGAAGTCCATTACGATACCGAGTAGCGTCAAAGTTATCGGGAAATGCGCGTTTAACGGTTGTGTAAATTTGACGACTATAAATATAGCGGAAGGCGTCGAGGTCATAGAGGAGAGCGCATTTTTATGCTGTAAGGCTTTGAAAAATGTCACGATACCCAAAAGCGTAAAGAAGATAGGGGAGGCGGCTTTCAGAAGTTGCGAAGCGTTGGAGTCTATAACCTTGCCGTTTATAGGGGAAGAGTTGAATGGGACATCGAATACAAGTTTCGGCTTTATTTTCGGTCGTCCTATGCCGTTGGGTCTCAAATATGTGGAAATAACAGGCGGGCGCGAAATACAGGCGAGTATGTTTGCAAGGTGTTCGAGGGTGGAATCCATCAAGTTGCCGACCTGCGTAGAATCCATTGCGTTTGGCGCTTTCTCAGATTGTACGGGTTTGAAAAAAATAACGATCCCGTTTGTAGGGGCAAGAGCAAATGCGACGAAAGACTCGCATTTCGGCTATATCTTCGGAGCGGTAAACGCAGACCAAAATGCCGCATGCATTCCGCACGATCTCAGAATTGTGGAGGTCGCAGGAGGCAAAAGCATTGCGCCTGAGGCGTTTAAAGAATGCAATATACCCACCGTTAAGCTCAGCGACAGCATCAAAAGCATAGGCAAGGACGCATTCACCAAATGCAAAGGCATATCGACAGTAATTTTTAATGGCACTCTTAAAGGTTGGTGCGAGATAAAATTCGACAATATTTCCGCAAATCCCTTGTATACGGGGTTTAGACCCAAACTTTATATGGCGGGCGGAGAATATACTGAAGTAAAGGGAGATATACAGATCCCCGAAGGGACGACAATGATCGGCGATTTTGCTTTCGGAGCTTTGCCTTTGACGTCAGTCACGATACCCAATAGCGTCCAGCGCATAGGGTTGGAGGCATTCAGCAGTTGCGAATCCTTGCTCTCCGTCACATTGCCCAAACGTTTGGCGGGATTTATGAAAAAGAATTTGAATGAAAGCTTCGGTGAAATCGATTACTACCCTGTAACCGATAGAAAAACAGGGCAGACGATCGTTAAAAAGAAATATAGGCTTAAACATGGGGATAAAAGGATAAGGTTCAAATTCACCAAATAACAAAAAAAGCCCGCACCTGCGGGCTTTTTTAAACGATGTTGTATCCTATCGAAAAAATCAAACAAATGATTTTAAATTTGCGATATACAATGTTGCGTAAAATAGCCTATGGAACAAAAAATTTTAGAGGGTCCGAGCAAACCTTTGTCTATACAGCGAAAATGAAACTTTTTGGAAATTCGTACTCGCCTTATGCATTTCTTGACCACAGGTATGCAAAAGAGCAAGCTCCCCAACTCGCTTGTTCTCGTCACTCACAACTGCCACTTTCGAGACAACGCGGCGCAATGCGCCGCTTAAAATATGCTTTAAAGTGCAACACCATGAGTTAAATAAAAGGTTCATATGCAAAGTCCAACTGTTATAATAAATTTGGACAAAAAAAGCAGGAGGACGATGCATATGAACTATAAACATATTACCATGGATGAGCGGTGTTGTATACGAAAATATTACAAAGATGGATTAAGTTTAAGGAAAATTGCGGAATTAGTTGGGCGCAACGTGAGTACTATATCCCGTGAGATCTCCGCAGGAACTACACTCACACATATGATGCGCCCACATATTATCCGCAAATATCATGATATGTGCGGCAAAAGTGTAATCAAATTGATATTTACGGTTTTGTTCGGACAAATTTTTTGAATTGTTCCTCCGTCAAAGAATCTTCTGCCCCGTTTTGTAGACGCGTTATATGCCATAAATCGTCTTTCAGGACGGGCAAATAGAAAATATGTCCCGTAAGTAGAGAGGCTTGTTTATAACATTTTATCAATTCTTCAAACTTTAATTTATATTCCAAACTATCGAACGTCGCGGGCGTGGAGCCGGAAATATTGATGCTTTTGACCTCGAATATATGGACGCGATTGAAACGGTCCAGCATAATGAAATCGGGATATGAAGAATGTATTGTGCCAAGACAATACTCGTACTTGATTGTCGAATTATAAGGGTAATTTTTGCCCCACACGTATTTGTTTGATGGCTCGAGCTTTTCCGGTTCTTCTCCAAACAATGTGGTTTCTTTGGCCTTAGGATTTTTTCTTCCGACTTGCACTCTTTTACCGATTTTTTGACCGTCATCGTCCTCCGAGACAAGATCTTTGAGAATGCTTGCCCATGTCCATTCCGCTTCGCTGTCAAAGGAGAATTTGCTTTGTCCATCACATCTTTGCCACACCCAATCGGTGATATTAATGTAATTCCCATTGTCGATATATTGAGAGCGGACAGGGAATGACGAGATCGAGTCATTTCCGTCATAAATGGCAAATAGTATCATTATAAAATGCAGAGTGTCAAATATTGTATGATAGCATTAAGCGGTTTGACTAATGTCCGAACCGCTTAATTTAAAATGCTTTGATATAAACTTTTATTGCAATAAATTTTTTAAACTATGGCATAATCATTTTTTGTTGTGGATCATGTTTACACACAACTCATGAAGAAATCGCACATGCCCTTGTTGGCGGCTTCGGCTTCCTCCCAATTCCAATAGAGGATGTTGAAAACGTGCTCGAGTTTATGCTCCGCATTCATGGGCGCGTCGAGGAAGAAAAGCTCGCATTTGGTGCCCTGCGCTTTAAGGGCTTCATAGGTGGCTTTCGCGCTTTTTTTGAGGAAATCGCCATAGCAGGAGATGACATAGCAGGGACAGATGTCCTTTTGCAAGGTGCTGGTGAAGGACGCCTTCTCCATTGTGCCGTTTTTGAGGAAGCCTTTGCCGAGCAGCGGATTATAATAGAACTTCATCATACCCTTTGGCACGGGGAAGAGCGCGAGAGGATCGGACGCGGGGCAGGTGAGGCATACGGCTTTTATATCCGCGCTCGGAGTGACGCCGTAATAATCTTGCAACTCCTTGCTCTTGACGATGTTCGCGACAAGTCCGGCAATGTGGCCGCCCGCGCTGTCGCCCGTCACGAAAAACTTGTCCATATCCAGCCCGAACTCGTCCGCATGCGCGGTTACGTATGCCATCGCCGCAAACGTATCCTGCATCATGCCCTTGAGATCCGCTTCGGGCGCGAGTCTATAGCTTATGTCCACCACCGCGAAACCGTGGCGCACAAGCGAGCGGCAATAATAGGAATTCAGCTCCTTATCGCCATAGTACCAGCCGCCTCCGTGTATGTCGAAGATGGTGGGCAACTTGCCCTCGGCTCCTATGGGGCGATATACGTTGAGCGTATGCATGGGGTTGCCGTCGCCGACGTAGTCTATATCAAGCTTCGCCTCGTCAAACTTCGGTTCCTCAAGCGTCGCGATACGTGCGTCGTCCTTCTTTTTGGTGCTGTTCCAAAACGCTTTGATAAGTTTGTTTTCTTTCATAAATCAGTCCCCGCTTATTATTTACTTAAATAATATAAACCCAAACGGGGCAAAAGGTCAATAGGGAAGAATGTTTCGGAATATGATCTTTAAACGGCATTTAAAATTTAATTTTGCAAAACAGGAGTTTTATCGCAACATTTCGGCGCAATAAACACTTGATATGCGCAAGATAATTGCTATTAAGAAAAAGCCGCATACAAAAAAATATTTGCGCGAAATCGCAAAAATGTGCGCGTTCCCCTTGATTTTGCGAATAATATAGTATATAATTGCGAGACTGAAGGGCGTTTGCGTCCCGCGCTCCTATGGGGGTGTTTAGGATTCGACAATCGTTTTGAGGCGGTATAAGCACGTCGTAGGCTCGGCTACGTTAAAACGGAACGTTAAAATTAAACGCAAACAAAACCCAAAAGAGTGCTCCGGCACTCGCCCTTGCTGCGTAAATTTGTCAGCACGTTGACCTGAGGTTTTCTGTTCCCTCAGCAATCAGCGTCAGAAAAACAGACAACACGATCCGATCGCCCGCTAGGATCGCTGTCATTCAGGGCTTATCAACCCAAGGCTTGTCGTTGAGCCGAGGCGCGAAACATCCGATCATCGACTAAACGTGTAGAAAGTGCCGAGGAAGGGCGATTGGACCGGGGTTCAAATCCCCGCATCTCCACCAAAGCAATACCCCGATTGACGAACAGTCAATCGGGGTATTGCTTTATGATGCGAGGACTTGAACCTGCGCAATTTTCGTAAAAAATTGTGCGCATTGCTTTGCAATGCCCGGTCCCGGACCGGCTGCACGCTCCGCTCCCGAAAACAAGTTTTCTCGCTCCGCTGTAAAACAAATCCCCGCATCTCCACCAAAAATGGTCTAATTCGAACACGAATTAGACCATTTTTTTGCGCCGAATGAAAATTTCGCTTCGCTCAATTTTGCGCAAACGTTGCTCCGCTCACGAAAATGTTGTACTCACACAAATATATACCTCGACATTTGCGTGTTTATAGAACTTACAATTTGATTTCGCTCTGCATGCGGTGGCTTCGTCCCGCTGTCGGCAAGCCGCCACCGTCGTCGTAAGGGCTGCGAAGCGACGGAAACCTCCGCTTCACAGATTTTTATTGTGATATGTGGAAATATCGGATAGACGTTGTCACACTTTTACACGTATTTTTGACTGTTCCGCTTCAAACATAAATTTGGTTCGTTTTAGCCTGCACAAAGCCTCATAAAATTCTCAAAAAGCTACTGTGTAGTAGGGTTGTATATGCCTTCGTTTGCGGGGATTTGAACCTGCGCAATTTTCGTAAAAAATTGCGCGCATTGCCTTGCAATGCCCGGTCCCGTATCGGATGCACTTTCTTACCCCGAAAATTTCGTTCCACTTGCACATAGTGTCTACACATAGTTTCGTCGTCACTCAATTCTTTGGGGACCCTATGTCGCTCAACCGACTTTGCGGTACGCTTCGCTGTAATACAAATCCCCGCATTTTTACCGATAGAAACCTAAAAGGATAGACAAAGAGATTTGCAAAACGAGAATACTTAGGCGATCTTTGGCTTGCCCGTTGCGAATGCGCGAAGGGGCAACTGCTGTCGAATTTAAACGTCTAAGTAGTGATGGCAAAGCGGCGAGTGCGATGAGGATAGAAATTGAGAGAAGCGTCTTGCAATTTAAGGCGTATCGTGATAAAGTTATACTAGAATAGTATTCGAAAATTATAAAATCAAATGCAAAAAATACGGCAAGGAGGAGCGCGGGTTTCTGTTCGGATATGCTTGAGGCGGGCGGTGCAAAAGCAGAAAGCGCGTGGCGGCGGAAATATATCGATCGAAGATGAGATACGAAGCGAGAGGAAAGCAAAAAGATGTCATGGCGCTTGCGACAAACGGGCATTTTGTTATACTGGGCGCGGCGGGTAGCGGGAAGTCGACCGTAGCTTTGTTGCGCGCGGAATTTTTGGCTACGCTGGAGCCGAATGCAAACGTTCTGTTGATAACGTATAATACCGTGCTTGCGGAACACATGCAAAGGTATTTCGGGCAGTCGTGCAAAAATCTTACCATCGAGTGGTACCATAAATTTGCGAGAGGATATCTCAACAGCCGTGGAAAATGCAATTTCGCGAGCATTTTGACAAGCACGATGAAAAAGACGCTTATTGAGCGTGCGCTGAATGAATTCAGACAAAAATATCCGAACGAATCCACATACAAGCGTCCGATAAAATTCTTTTTGGACGAGATAAAATTTATACAGTCTTTCGGAATCGATACGATGGAAGAATATTATAATGCCGAGAGGATAGGCAGAAGCAACGCCAACGTCAAAAGAGAAAACCGAAGCCGTATATTCGAACTGTACGAATACTATTTACAATTGCGCGAGAGGCAAGGTTGTCTTTACGATTTTGACGATATTGCGACCTACGTTTACAAAGAACTTTGCGCCGATGACGGCAAGAGGCGATATAAACATATCATTGTCGACGAAGGACAGGACATGACTCCTATGATGCTCAAATCGCTGGTGAAAGCCATTCCGCAGGATGGTTCCTTCATGTTTTTGGGCGACGCCGCGCAACAAATTTACGGCAGCAGGTTGTCCTGGAAGCATTCCGGACTTAAGGTGGATCGCATAGTGAAGTTGGATATAAATTACAGAAATTCGCAAGAGATCATGGAATTTGCCAACGAGATAACGAAAAACGCACATTGGCTTCAGGAAGAGGATGCCGTCGTCGCGCGGGAACCGCGGGCAAAAGGACCGAAGCCCCTCATCGTCAGGTTTGACGATGAGGGTTCCGAAATGGAATGGGTGATAAACAGGGCGATAAGTTTGGGAAAGAACACCTCCATCGGTATTATAGTGCGCAGGTGGAATCAATGCGAAGAATTGATGGAAGCGCTTTCGAATTATAAAGATGCGAGCGTGTCTGTTATCAAAAAAGATACGCAGAAATATATTGAAAACTCCGGCATATATCTGACTACATTCCATTCCGCAAAAGGGTTGGAGTTTGACAACGTTATAATACCGTCGCTGTCTAAAGAGGATTTTCCCGATTCTCTGTCATTCAGCGAGGCGTCGTCCGAAGAAGATGTCTTTGAGTTGGAGTTGAAATTGCTCTATGTCGCGGTGACGCGCGCAAAATACGGCTTGTATATGACCTATGTCGGCGAGATGTCGGATCTGTTGCCGAACGACTCGGAGTTTTGCGATTATGGCGATATGGGGGTTGCAATATGAGTGCCGCGGAGATTTTGAGAAAACATGGCGTAACAAGGTTGTGCCACTTTACAAAACTGAAAAACCTCATCCATATCCTGACAGAAAATGACGGCATTTTGGCGACCGACCGTATCGAATTCGATATAAAAAGCATAAATGACATGGCCAGATATGACGGCCAAATGGAAAGCGTTTGCTGCAGCGTAGAATATCCGAATTCGTGGTATATGAACAAGACCGAAGAAAGTTGTGCGATTTCCGATCCGCTTTTTAACGAGTGGGCGGTGATCTTCATCGATATTGAAATACTTTCTGTGCGCAACTTTAAGTTTTGTCCGTGCAACGCAAGCAAAAAGCACGGGAGTTATATAAACTCCGACATGAACGCGCTTGAGAATATATTTGACGAAGAGGTGCTCGGCGGATATGCGCGGCGACCTGCCGCAATGTTGCAATGTTGTCCTACGGACGGACAGGCTGAGATATTGATAGACGGCAATGTGCCGAAAAGTTATATATCGGGTGTGGCGGTTTGTGACGACCACGTAGCAAAAAGGCTGTATGCAATACTTAAAATGTACAATATGACAAATTTGAAAGTGTTCGTTGCGCCCGCGCTTTTTACTGCCGAATGGAGCAATTTGGCAAGAATCGGGCAACGCGCAGATGAAAGATTGTACGTTGAGGAGAGGTGAATTATGCAGATAACGCCAAACAAGTTGGAAAAATTCAAAGGTGCGATGGTCGCCTCTGCGATAGGCGACGCTTTGGGATGGCCCAACGAGGAAAGGGCAAGCAGGATCGGGAGGCCCTCCCATAACGGGGATAACTTTATAGCATGGCAAAGGTATTCGGGCGGCAGATATTATAGGCATGCCGAGCATATCGATGCGGGAGAATACAGTGATGACACTCAGATGATACTAGCCGTGGCGCGTAGCTTGCTGTTGCCTAATTGGGAACAACATTTTGCGTGCAATGAATTGCCGTATTGGCGATTTTACGAGCGCGGAGGAGGCAACGCGATGTTGCGCGCGTCAAAGTTTTACGCCGGAGGAACGGAAATCTGGAAGTCCGACGTGGCGAGAGAGTATTTTCAGGCAGGAGGAAACGGGGCGGCGATGCGCATTTTGCCGCACGTCATCGCATGCGACGGCGACGTAAATACGTTAATGTCCGCCGTGGTCCGCGA
Source organism: uncultured Clostridia bacterium (assembly GCA_947589475.1). GTDB lineage: Bacteria > Bacillota > Clostridia > Christensenellales > CAG-917 > CAG-475. Next base: position 23,935 of record CANQBO010000012.1, on the reverse strand, counting down.
TTGCATGATCACACATGGGCATCCTCGCGCTTTGATCGGCGCATTATGCTACGCGTATGCGCTGTACAGTCTGTCTCGACTTCAAGGAACGCTCGCGTTTGGAGAACTTGTCGACGAAGTAATAGCAAACGGTCATATTTGGAGCGAACTGAGAAATGATGAATTCTCTGCGGAATGGCTGACCGCCGCAAACGCTTTTTACGATTATTCAAAGGAATGGGATATTGCGCGGCAAAATATATTTGAACAGCTGTCGTTTATAAAAAACTGCCTCAAAAGCGGATTGCTCTTTGACGACGAAACAGTTACGCGACGACTCCATTGCTATGACGCCGAAAAAGGCGCAGGCGACGTTGCCGCGGTCGTTTCTATTTACTTTGCGTCGAAATATGCCAACGATATGTTTTTGGGGATAAAGACAGTGGCAAATTTATCCGAGACGGATACGGATACGTATGCGTCGATGACGGGCGGATTGCTGGGCATGCTGAGCGGCGTCTCTGCCGTTCCGTCAATGTGGATGAGAGTGCAGGATGTCGATTGTCTGCTACGCATGGCTGAGTTTTTGGCAAGCGAAAACAAAAAAGAGATCGTAAGCAACTATATCGCGGGCGTAAGAAACGCATGCGGAGGTTGGGAGCAAACCTCCATAGGGATCATGCGCAAATGCGATAAGACGGAGAATATCATCTGCAACAAATTCGACGTTGAAATCAGATGTTACAAAACCGTTTTCGGGCAGACTTTGTACGTCAAGCGCTACATCCGTCGCGCACAAGACGCCGCGCCAAAGGAGAGCGCCAAAAAGCCATCCGGGAAAACCGCTGTCGATGTGATGAAGAAATACTTTTCGGAGATTGGAACGGATTTGGCTTTTATCGGCGAGAACTTGACCGCGTCCTACAAAGATAAAATGTACAAATTCGGTTTGCTTTATTTCAACAGGGATCTGAGGCGAATTGTCGACGTGGAATTTTCCGGCGAGAAGTTTGATAAAGCGGAAATGAGGGACAATTTAGAAGCCCTATCGGGTACGCTCATGAAGTTCGGAGAGAACATGCCTATAGGTTTGCTTGTAAAACGTTCCCGACAAGGTTTGGTGCCGGAACTTGTCGCATATGAAAATTTGTCGGAGACGGAAATCAGATATATCAATGACAAGCTGATAAACGTCATCGCGCTTAAGACGGCAAAATAAAATGATTGATCGCGGTCGATATGGACGGCACTTAGTTGAAGCATTGCGGGGGCGTGGACGGGGCGCGAGCGCGGCGGAAAGAAAGCGGCGCTCGGCGGCGCGTTATTCACGGCGACGGAATAGCAGCGGATCATGGGTGAAAAGGGTCGTAGGGCAATTTCGCATTGAATATAAATTTTCATTTTTGTGCAGTCGCAAATAAGAATGATATTTTCCGGATATATTCCTTGCTTTTTATATCTTTATTTGTGTTGCAATTTATACCATATGAAAAATTTTTGTAGTTCATATGCGTTTTTGAGTTTTTGTCTGAATTTATTAACCATTCGGACTTTGCATGTAAACATTTTTTGAACCATTTACTCCTGCGCTTAAAAGTATAATTTGCCAAAAAAAGGCGTTCCATGAGTATTTTAACGCTGATTTTGTCGGAGAAAATCGGGGACCCCATTTCGGGTCCGCAAATATTACGGTGATTTTTAAGTGGCGAATAGGGGAGGAATGATTTTGGGAAGGCAATAGGACGGCAACTTAAATTTTTTTGTGCGGAGGGGGGGTGGAGGAAGAAAAATTGAAATATGGTGTTGACAATGGAAAAAGATGTGCTAAAATGAAAATGATAACGCTAACATTAGCAAAATTTTGCTATGCGGATTTTGCGGTGCGGCGACAAATTTTTTGGGGGTAGTTATGAAAAGAGCAAAAAATCTTTTGATAATAGTGTTGGCGCTTGCGTTGGCGGCGGCACTGCTTGTTGCGTGCGATCCTGCGACACAGCCTGTCGAGAATGAGTACAAGCTCAAGTACAGTGGCGGCGAGGGCTACACGGGCGCCGTTCCTGCCGATGTAAAGGTCGCGGCGGGAAGCAAAGTTACGCTTGCAGGTGCGCTTCAATGGGAAGGGCACGATTTTGTCGCGTGGACAGCGGACGGCGTTGAATACGCGGCGGGCGCCGAGTTCACCATGCCCGAAAAGGACGTGACTTTAATCGCAAAGTGGGAGCCGAAGTCCGACGATCCCGCCAAATACACGCTGAGCTATGCGGGAGGCGAGGTATACAAGGGGACGTTGCCCGAGGCGAAACAATATGCCGCGGGTGAAACTGTCACGCTTGCGGACGCGCTGAGCGAGAGCGGCTACACATTTTTGAAGTGGACGTATGGCACGAAAGAGTATGACGCGAAGGCGACTTTCACCATGCCCGCCGAGAATGTCACGATGACGGCAAAGTGGTCCAAAGACGAAGAGGGCGAGACACCGCCCACCGCGCAGGAGCTGGGCGATAAGTTCTATACTGCGACAAATTGGGAATATATGACCAACGACAACGGCGCAAGCAATGACGGCGGCGACATTCCGTATTCGCTGTCCGACGGTTCCATCAAATTCCATCGTCTCAATCAAGCGGTGCAGATCGGCAACCGCGACAACGGCACGTTCTCTTTCATGCTTAAGGCGACAAATGATTTCCACTTCTGGATGAACTCCACAGGCAAGGACAATCAAGGCAGCAACAGCTATCGTCTGAGCTATGAATACAGCGGCTTGCGCATAGAGATAGACGGCGGCGTTGCGGCGACCGTCACAACTTCAACCTACAAAAAGGCGGAGTGGAACCGCTTCGACGTGGTCTTTAAGACGGCGGACGGCAAGACGACCATCGCGCTTTGGATAAACGGCGAAAAGGCGACGCTTGCGGCGGGTAACGCGCAAAATGTCGCGCTTGACGGAGCGGGCAATGTGGTGCATACGCGTCCCGCGAGATTTGCCACAGGCGACTGGGCTGTCGTCAAAGTGTGGGAGGCAAACAACTACGTACAATTCAAACCCGTATCAAAGGCGGACGAAAAGGACGTTCCCATAGTGGCGGCTGTAGGCGCGTCCATCACGGAGGGCGCGGGAGCGGGCAACTTCTACACCGAAAGCTATCCCGCGCAACTGCAAAAGAAGCTGGGCGGAGCATACAACGTGGTCAACCTCGGCAAGAGCGGCAGGACTGTCCGCACGGATACAGGCAAAGACACAGACGACGCACAAACGCCCGTGCCGTGGCTTGAAAACGTGCAATTTGACGGTTTCAAGGCGCTCAAGCCCGACATCGTCATCATCAACATGGGCACCAACGACTCAAAGACGTCGCTCAAGCCCGTGTCCACACTTGAAACATTCAAGGCTGCATACGAACATCTTGTCGACGAACTCCTCAAAGTCAACCCCGAGATGAGAGTCATCGCTTGCACGGTGCCCACGGCGTACAGCGACATCTATGACATCAACAACGACAACATCCAAAACATCATCGCCCCCGCCATCAGGCAGGTCGCCGAGGAGAAGGAGCTTGAGCTTGTCGACCTTTGCGAGATCACAAAGAACAAGTCCCTGCTCTTTGGAGACGGCGTGCACCCCGGCACCGAGGGATATGCGATGTTTGCGGAGATTTTTGAAAAAGTCGTCAAAGGCGAGGAACTCACCAAAGAATTTTTGGACGGTATCAATGAAAAATACAACGATCCCACATATGAGATTAAGGATATCCATGGAAATATCACCGTTGAAAACGGAGAGATAAATCTGACCGTCACGGGCAACATCAAGATAGACGAAAAATATCATAAATTCTTCAAACTTGACCTCAACACCGGAGATGACGCTCAGATGAGCAGAAACGTTCCGTTCACGACGGACGCGGACGGCAACTTCAGCGTCAAAGCGCGCCTTGATGACCTGACGGGCACCAAATGGTACAATGTGAGAGTGTATTATGCTGAGTTTGCCAACTACCTTTTGACGCTTGACGACGTGGAGTATACAGAGGGCACTGTTTTCAAAAACAACGAGCGCAAAGTCACGGTTCAGACTTGGACGAGCGGAGAAAAGAAAGTGTTCAGCTTGCAGATCGCGGATCTTGACGAGTCCGACAAGATATCCACAGAGATTCAGAGCGTCGCGATCACCACGACGGACGGCGTAAAATTGACCGTAAGCGGCACGACGACCGCGGCAAAACTCACCTTCTATGCAGGCGTACATCCCACCGAGGAGGGCAAGTGGAGAACCACTGAGGCTGTTGCAATAGAGGACGGTGCATTCACCCACACGTTCGACCTCAGCAAATTGTTTGATGGCGCAACGATAACCCGCGACTATATCAATTTCAGGCTGTATTATGAGGACGGCAGCTATGTTGTGGTGCCTCTTGACAAGACCACTATAGACAAAGTCAAGGCGCAAAAGGGCAACTCATTCACGGGTACTGACAAAAAATTCACGATACAGTCATGGCCGGACGGCGGCATCGACACGCTGAGCATAGTTGTCAGCGAATACGACGACAGCTATACAATCACGGCGACATCCATCACGTTTGAGGGGCAATATCTTGTCGTGAAAGGCACTGCGACAGGCAATGTGCAGAGCCTTGTGCTTGCCTTGCACAACGACAGTAATATGCAAGACAATATCCGCGAGACGGCGACCGTGACGGAAGGCGCATATGAAGTCAAGATCGACCTCACAAAGATAACGCTTCCTGCAAACAATTGGCTGTATCTGTGGTACAGCGTCAACGGCGGAGCGGACGCCAAAGTGAAATATGAAAAGAACGACACAAAGCATGTCTATGGCAACAGAGAGTATCGTTTTGAAAATTGGGAGGGCATTGCGGTTGCGTACAGCGACTATACGCCTCCCGTCCCCGAGGGTGTGAAGATTCAATTGACCGAGCTTGCTTTTGAAGGCGCAAATCTCAAAGTCAAGGGCACTGTCACGGGTGCAATGGCGTTGAAATTCAGTCTGTATGCGAGCGAAGACAGCGAAAAATACGAGGCGAACGCGACGATCACGGATGGGACATTCGAGGCGTCAATACCTCTTCCGCCCTCTGCGACGCCGCACAACGGCAGCTGGTATCGCTTGCAAGTGGCGGCGGACGACGAGGCCGCGGCAAACATGACATGGGACAAGGCGCAAAACGCGGATGCACTCAAAGCGTTGACGCACAACTATGGCAATTTCAATTATCAGTTTGCCGGCGATAACGATATTGCTGTCATCACAGGCGACTATAGTCCCGCGCTTCCCGAAGGCGAAACCATCACGCTGACCGAGGTAAAATTCGATGGCGCAAACCTCATCGTCAAGGGCACGGCGACAGGCATCACAAAGGCATTCAAGATCGAGCTACACGCGAATGAGGACTCTAAGACGTATTCTCAAGAGGTCACTCCCGCGGCAGAAGGCGGTGCGTTTGAGGCGACCATCGCGCTTCCTCCCTCCGCGGACGCGCACAAAAATTGCTGGTATCGCCTCAGAGTGAAAACAGTCGAAGATGAGGCTGTCGGCTACACCAACCTCACATGGGACGGCAACGCTTCCGAAATCAAAGCTTCGTCGATAACACAAACGCACAACAACGGTTCATACTCCTACAAGTTTGAAAATACGGGCGACATTGCGGTGACCTATACGGACTATGTCGCGCCTCCCGCGGAGGACAAGACCGTCAAGGTCAGCAGTATGCGCTTTGAGGACGGCAAGTTTATTGTCGAGGGAAAGGTAGGCGCAAACATAACGAAGATTATCTTTCACCTGCACAACACAAATAATCCCGCATTCGATCTTCCCAAACAAGCGACGCTCGAAGGTCAGAACTTCAAGGTGGAATTTCCGCTTGATGAGATAAAGCGAGAGGACGGCAGCGATGCTCCGAAATCCTACCTCAATGTGCGCTATGAGATCAACGAGGAAGGTTTCGGCACTCCGCTCAATCTGCTTCCCAAAAACAACGGCGACTATGCTGTAAATCTTGAGTACAGATATAACTACAAAAAGTGGGAACTTAAAGCCGATGACAACAGGACATATCTCAATTGAAGTTCCGAACCCTACACTCTGGACAAGTATGAGATCGTCGACAAGGACGGCGTCGCGACTTTGGTGATAGAAGGCACATACACGGGCGATGTCGATATCAAAAATCTGCAATTGAAGATGGACAAGACCTCCGAAACAAAGCAAGAAAAGTATGTCGACAACACGGCTACGGAAGCGGGGCAATTCAAGTTTGAAGTGGCGATTGACGAGCTATTGACTTCCACAAAGACGGAAAACAGCAAGGAGGAGGGTTACTTCCTGCGCCTCTTGAACAAAGAGAGCAATGCAAAGATTGCAGATATCAACTCGAGATGGGCTTTCGACAAACTTTTTGAAAAGGTGGAAATAGGCGAAAGCGTGTATTATTTCTATCGCAACAGCCTTACAGCATGGAATACGCTGGGCATTGTAAGATTTGAAAAATCTACTCTAGAAGGTTGATGCTCATATTCTTCCTTACGGAGCGGGGGAGGGAAGTCTCCCCCGCTTTTGTGTATGACAGGGCGAGATTTTGAGAGATGTGTGGGCAAGAATGCGATTTTTCGGCGCTTCTTAAGCGTTATGCTTTGCTTAGGGGAGAAAATTGTCATAATATTTGACTTTGGCACATATATGTGCAACAATTGTTGAAAAGGAGCAGATTATGGTTACGGTAAAGGATATAGCGAAAATGGCGGGCGTGTCCGCAATGACTGTCTCGCGCGCGCTCAACGAGCCGCACCTCGTCAAGGAAGAGACAAGACAAAAGATCCTCAAAGCGGTGGAAGAGAGCGGCTATGTGCAAAATCGCGTGGCGCAATCCCTCATCAAGGGGTGCACAAACACGGTCTGCGTATACATTCCCGCCTCGCTCGGCGCGACGACAAACTTCGTGGCGCAGACGGTCAGCGCAATTGCCGAGAGGCTGGGGGAGTTCGGCTACGGACTTCTTCTGCGCAGGAGCATGTCCCCAAAAGATCGCTCTTATGACGGCGTCATCGTCATCGGCATACACATCGACGAAGAGGACGATTTCATCGAGCTGTCTAGGGCAGTCCCCGCCGTGCTTTATGGCAACAGCGAGCGCTTTTCAAATTGGGTGGACGTGGACAACTACCGCGGCATCTATGCTCTTACCGAGGAGGCGCTCAAAAAAGGACACACAAAGCTTGCATACATGGGGATGGGTTTCAGCTCCCGCCACGTCGTACAAAGGAGACAGGCGTTTTTGGACGCGCTTAGGGCGCACGACATATGCGATCCGGTCCTCGCCACCTGCGAAAATGATGAAAAAGCAAGTTTTGTTGCCTGCAAAAAACTGCTCGAAAAGCAAAAAGTCACCGCCATCGTCTGCGCCACGGACCTCATCGCGCTCGGCGCAGTGCACGCCATTCAGCGCCTCGGCATGAAAGTGCCCGACGACATCGCCGTGACGGGCTTTGACGGCTTCGGCTATGAGGACACCGTCGTTCCCAACCTCACCACCGCAAGACAGCCCCTGCGCGAGGCGGGCATAAGGCTTGCCGACACCGTGATAAGGATGATAAACGGCGAGCAGATTGAAAGCGGCGTGTATGTCGAGCCGACGCTTTTGCTGCAACAGAGTTTGTAAAATCGGCGCTTTATCTGTGCATTTTTGGCACATAAACATAGTGTTTTTGCAAATATGCGTCACATGTTCGGCAAACATAAAACGTAGGCAAAACGTAGGCGCGCAACTCGCGCGCTTTTTTTTTCATGCAAAATGCGGCTCAAAAATGCGCATGCGTTTTAGTTTTTTTCATGCAAAATTTGACAAAATTCGCACGCTCGCCTCATGTTTTATTAAGAACGCAATAAAAAAAATTTCACACTATTCGAACTTGTTTCAAAATTGTAAAAATCAATATTGACAGTGTATATTATGGGTGATATAATTTTTATGATAACGATAACATAATATCGTGTGCCATTTGGCAAAGGAGGAATTATGAAAAAATTTGTTGTGATGATGTTGCTTGTCGTGCTTGTCGCGTGCAGTCTTGTCGCTGTGCTCGTCGGTTGCGGCAAGACCACGGATTCCGAGGCGGTCACTTTCTATTATTACACCGTCGGCAACGCGGGACTCACCTCTCAGCTCAATCAAAAACTTGCCGACTTCACCGCCAAGACGGGCATCAAGGTCCAGCCCATCGGCATCGCAAAGGACAACTACAACTCTGCGATATCCACGAAGTTCACATCCAAAAAGACGGACATGGACGTGCTCTATCTCGACCAGCCCCGCCTTGCGCAATATGCGTCGTCAAACCTCATCTATGCGCTTGACGAATATGTGACGACTTCTGACTCCGACGCCGAGACGGTGGAGCAGGGCGACCAAGTCCTCTTCAACAAAAACGCTTTCAACGCGTCCGCGTGGGAGACGACCGTCTACAACGGCTCGACCTATGCGATCCCGCTCACTCTCAACACGTCGGTGCTCTTCTACAACGTGAGGACTGTGATGGAGGCGCTCGGTCTCGCGGATGAGAATGCCGCCGTCGCAAGGATGGAGACCATCAAGACGTGGGCGGATGTCGATAAGCTTGTTGCGGACATCAAGACAAAGCACGGCGATTCCGCGTTTTCAAGCAAGTATGCGCTTCTCAACGGCCTCGGCGAAAGCGGCTATCTCGGCTGGTATTCGCAATGCTTCATCGCGTCTGCGGGCGGCAAGATGTACGATCCTCAAAGCAAAGTCGTGCTTCCCGATGAGGACGGCACGGCAACGGATGGCCTTACAAAGCTCAAGGAGTGGATGGACCTCTCCCCGAAATCCATCTACAACACCAACACCGCATTCACGGGCACGGTGAGCGCTCCCGCCGGCTCGGTCATCTTCTCGCTTGCGGACAGCTCCGCCATTGAGAAGTTCAACGTCAACTACACCGATTTTTATGCGATACAATTCCCCGGCAAGACGGCTGAGATAGGCTCTAAGTCCAACATCGGCGGCGAAAACCTTGTCATAGCGTCCAAGTCCGTCAAGAAGGCAGAGGCTGTAAAGCTCATTCAATATCTCGTATCCGAAGATTGCATGTCCTTGATACAGGCGTGCACGAAGAACTTTGCGGCAGTGACAAAGTATGCCTCGCTTGACACAGTCGTCAACGCCGTCTTTGACAACCCCAAGGACAGCGTCAAAAAGATGTATGCGACCATACAGGCGCAACTTGCCACGGCTCAGGTGCGTCCCGTCGTCAACGGCTGGATGCAAGTCAACGACACGACCATTCCCGGCGCGCTCAAGACCATGATCGAGGCAAGCGGCAACACTGCGGAGCTTGTCGCGGCGGCACTCGCCACCATCCGTTCGGGAGCGGGGGCATTTATCAAGTAAAATTATGAAAGCGTACACAAAGCAATTGCTCAAAAGAAACGCGACGGGATATGCGTTTATACTTCCGCTTTTGATATACTTCATCGTCTTTCAGCTTGCGCCGATGATCATCGCGCTGGTGATAAGTTTTACGGACTATTCGCTTGCCAACCTCGACCCGAGCTTCGTCGGCTTTGACAACTATATCGAGCTGTTCACCAATAAGGCGGTATATCAAAACTTTTGGTCATCTTTGCTCACGACGTTTTTGTACATGTTGCTCACCGTGCCGACAAGCATGATCCTGACGCTCATAGTGTCTGCGCTTCTCAACTCCAAGATCAAGGGCGAGAAGTTTTTCAAGACGATATTCTACATCCCATCCGTCACGGTCAGCGTGGCGATGATGGTCATGTGGAAGCAGATGCTTGCGCCGGACGGACTTATAAACCAAATATTCTCAAGCAATATCGATTTTCTCAACAACGAATCCACAGCCCTCGTCATGATCGCGCTCATGAGCGTGTGGGGAGGGTTGGGATACAACGTCCTCATAATGTTGAGCGCGATGAAAAACATCGACCCGTCGCTGTACGAGGCGGCGGAGATGGACGGCGCGGGCGCTTTCCAAAAGTTTTTGTACGTCACCGTGCCGGGCGTCATGCCGACGATATTCTTCTTCCTTGTCACGGGGCTTATCAGCGGCTTTCAGGTGGGCGAGCAGATGGTCATCATCTATGGCACTGCGACGCAAGTCGGGTCCGTCAGGACATACGTGTATGAGATGTTCTATCAGATGCGCGAGATGAGCAACTTCTCCGTCGCGTCCGCGATGTCCTACTTCCTGTTTGCGATCATCCTCGTGTTTACGCTCATACAATTCAGGTTGCAGAACGCCGACGCCATCAAGGAGAGAAGGATGTTGAAAAAAATAAAGAGGGAGGCGGCAAATGAAAAAAACTAAATTTCGCTTTCCCGCGCGCATAAACGGCGCGACAGTCGCAAAAAAGACATTCATATATGTCGTTTTGATAGGACTTTGCCTCTCGTTTATAATCCCGTATTTTTGGATGCTCATCACCTCGCTGAGGACGGAGCTTGCCTACAACTCCACGGGCTTTACGCTTCTGCCGCTTGACGAGCAGGGGCACCTGTCCTTGTTTTTCGGCAATTACAAGGAGGCATTCACGGCGCTAAACCTCGGTCAAGTGTTGCTCAACACGCTCATCGTATGCGTGGCGAACACCTTCCTCAATCTGTTTTTGAACTCGCTTGCGGCATACGCGTTTGCGAGGCTCAAATTCTTTGCGAAAAACACGATATTCAAGATAATCTTGTTTTCCATGATGGTCCCGGGCACCGTCATGCTTGTCCCCAACTTTTTGATCTGCGACTACCTCGGCATCACGGACAGCCTGTTTGCGCTCATACTTCCGTTTGTGATGAGCGTCTACAATATCTTCCTGCTTAGGCAACAATTTTTGGGCGTGGACAAGGGGATAGAGGAGGCGGCGCGCATCGAGGGCGCGGGTCCGTTCAGGATATATCTGCGCATCGTGTTGCCGCTTGTCAAGCCGATGATGGTGGTTTTGGGCATAACGACATTCATGTGGAACTATGGCAACTACCTGTGGCCGTACATCGTCAACGTGGACCCGAACCTCAGGACGCTCGCGACTTCGCTTGCGGAGCTTACGGGCAGCGGCTACGATCTGACGGTGCAACTTGCGGGGGCGGTCATCGTTTCCGCGCCTATGATAATCGTGTTCTTCATTTTGCAAAAATACATTGTCGGCGGCACTATGGAGGGCGCCGTAAAAGGTTGATGAGGAAAAATTATGGCAAAAGTATCATTGAAACATATCTATAAAGTCTATGACGGCAAAGTCAAGGCGGTCAACGACTTCAACCTCGAGATAGAGGACAAGGAGTTCGTCGTATTCGTCGGGCCGTCGGGATGCGGCAAGTCGACGACGCTCAGGATGGTCGCGGGCCTCGAGGAGATCACCGCGGGCGAGCTTCGCATAGGCGATCGCATTTGCAATCACGTCGAGCCGAAGGACAGGAACATCGCCATGGTTTTCCAAAATTATGCGCTGTTTCCGAATATGACCGTCTATGACAACATCGCGTTCGGACTCAAAATGCACAAAGTCCCCAAAGCGGAGATAGACAAAAAGGTGCATGAGGCGGCGGAGATACTCGGCATAACGGAGTATCTCGACAGAAAGCCGAAGGCGCTCTCGGGCGGACAGCGACAGCGCGTCGCGCTCGGCAGAGCGATCGTGAGAGAACCCAACGTCTTTTTGCTTGACGAGCCTCTTTCCAACCTCGACGCCAAACTCAGGGCGAGGATGCGCACCGAGATCACAAGACTGCACAAGCGCCTGCAGGCGACATTCATATATGTCACGCACGATCAGGTCGAAGCCATGACCATGGGCGACAGGATAGTCGTCATGAAAGGGGGCTTCGTGCAACAGATAGGCACTCCGCAGGAGCTGTTCAACTTCCCCGTAAACAAGTTTGTCGCGGGCTTTTTGGGCACGCCGCAAATGAATTTTTTTGACTGCACACTTTTGAAGGAGTCCGACGGAAGCGTCACGGTGCGCGCGGACGGCTTTACTCTCAGCATTCCCGAGGAGGAGACCTACAGGCTGGACGCCTCCGTGCTCGACGGCGCGCACAAAGTCACTCTCGGCATACGTCCCGACGACATCACTCCCCTCAAGGGCGAGGCGAAGGGCGCCGAGATAGAGGCGACCGTCTCGCTTGTGGAGGAGTTAGGCGTGCAGACGCTGATATACTGCGACACGGATGCAAATTCGCTGATGATAGAAAACAGTCCCACCGCATTCTGTTCGTCCACGGTCGAGCCTACCGCGATAAAGGCGGGCGAGAAGACAAAATTCCGCGTCAACATCTCAAAGTTGCACTTCTTTGACGTCGAAACCGAAACTACGCTCAAGGAGCGCGTGCCTACAGTCAAGGCGCAGTGTCGCGTCGAGGGCGGCGAGGCAAAGTTGTTGGGCGGAAGCGTCGTGTGTCCGGGACTGTTTTCGAGGATTGAGAGCGGAACATATACCGTCTCGATCTCTCCCGCCGCGCTTTCCTTCGGCAATGGGTTCAAGGGCGTGATAGAGGCGGTCGAACAGCAGGGACGCGAATACGTTTACCGCGTGAGGTTGGGCGATGACAGAGTGTTTTTGAAGTCGGATGAGAAACATGAGACGGGCGAGGAAACAGAGATCGCGCTTGCTCTCGACTCAGTCGGTTTTTACGACAACGGCACGCCCGTCATGGAGCCTATCCCCGAGGCGTATCGCTTTGACGGCACGTTTGCAAAGCTCAAAGTCAAGGAGGGCGGAAAGACGGTCAAGCGGCACTTCGCGCTCATCGCGGGCGGAAAATTGTGCCTCCCCGACGAATTCACGCAAAAGATGTACGATCAGGGCAGAGGGATCTTCAAAAAAGAATTGAGCTATGAAGTTTCGCTTGACGACATCACGGCGACGAGCATGAGCGACACCGCGCCTATGGGCGAGGGCGAAGGACTTGTCGCGGCGGTCGAGGATGTGCTCGATTACGGCTATGTCAAGTATCTCAAGCTGAAGCTTGAGGGCAAGCCATTCTGCGTCAAGTGGGTCGGTGACGCCGTTCCGCCCGAAGTGAGCGTCTCGTTTGATTTTGACAATGTCAGAGTGTATGACAAGGCGATAGATATGAAACTTTTCTGACAGGTTCATATCTCGATCGAATAAGGAGAAATTATGAAAAGAGCAAAAAAAATTGTTTTGGCAGTTGTGCTTGTCGTCAGCATAGCTCTGCTTACGTTGGGGCTTGCGGCGTGCGACAAGTCGAATTATGTCCATCCGACAAGGGTGTCCGTATATGAGACGACGGGTACGCAGTCCTCACTGCTCGGCAGGAAGTCCTCGCTGACATTTGCGGACTTCAAAGAGGAAGATTATTCAAGGCAGACCGTGTATGTCTCGACAGAGGACACCTATCAAAACTTCGTGGGCTACGGCGCGGCAATGACTCATGCAAGCGCGAATTTGCTGATGAAGGCGGACGAGGACACCCGCACGGAAATATTGAACGACCTATTCTCACGCGAGGGCGCAAACTTCTCGGTGGTGCGCATCCCGATAGGCGCGAGCGACTATGTCCCCGTCGGCAACGTGAACGACAAAAACTACAAGCCGAGCGACGACTTCTTCACATGCGACGACATGCCCGCAGGCGAGACGGACGAGGCGCTTGAGCACTTTGACCTAACTCACGACGCGGACATCATCGCCGTCCTCAAACTTGTGAAGGCGATAAATCCCGACGTCGTGTTTATGGCAAGCCCGTGGTCGGCGCCCGCGTGGATGAAGGACTATACGCTCGTCGGCGGCGGCAACCTGAACGTCTCGAAGTTCGGCGACAAGATATATGACATCTATGCTGAGTATCTTGTGCGCTTCGTGAGTGAATACAAAAAGCAGGGGATAGACATCTCCATGTTGTCCATCCTCAACGAGCCGTCTGTCGGCGCGCTCGATTATCCGACCATGAACCTCACCCCGTCCGAGGCGGCAAAAATAACTTTGCTCGCGGGGCAAAAGCTCAGGGCGGCGGGATATGACACGGACATTCTCGGCTGGGACTTCAACTACGGCTCGTCCTCGGCGGGGTTTGCGGACATCTATCTTGAGGAGCTGTATGAAAATACGGACGCGGGCAACTATTCCTCCACCGTCGCGTTGCACTGCTATGACGGCGACGGCTATTTAAACTCCTCATCGCTGTTCGGGCTTAAAAACGGCATACGGCGCGCCCACGATTACGGCAAGAGCGCGCTCATCACCGAGATCACCGAAAATGCGGGCGGCACGGACTTTGCAAGCAACCTCACCTATGCAAGCAGAAACGTCGTCGTCAATCCCTGCGCCGTGCAGAGCGACGAGGACGACAACTTCTGGAACGGATGCGGAGGCGCCCTCTATTGGAACTTTGTGCTGACAAGCAGTGGCGGACCCACGCCCTCCGCGCACGACGCTTGCTTCGGAGTCGTCTCCCTCGATGAAATAAACAGGCAGGGCGAGACATATTTCAAATATACAAAGTCCTCCGCGTACTACGCGATGGCGCAAGTCTCCCGCTTCATGTACAAAGTGAACGGCGTGCCCTGCAAAGCTATAAAGGCGACGACGATGTATTATGACCTCAACGTCATGGCATTCTTGCGCGGCGACGGGGCGGCGATCGTTGTCGTGTGCAACACAAGTGAGACCAACAACGCGCCCATCGACGTCGTGATCAACGGCAAAGTCATATCCTACGATATGCTCCCGCAGTCCATGGTGACATTTGTTGCATAAGGAGTAAAATTATGAAAAAGCATGCTAAACTGTTGATTTTGATTGCATTAACTGCCGTTTTGTGCATTACGCTTGCTTCTTGCGGCAAGACGGAGCCGAGGGAGAGCGATGAATATTATGCATACACTTTCAGCGATGTCAGGATGATCCAAAAGGGCATAAACGGCTATGATTTCTCCTTTGACGTCGACACCGTCGAGGAGAACGTAAAAGTGTATCTGACAGAGAGGGATCATATCCGCGAGAGCGATGTTCCTATAGAGGCGACGCGCACAGTGGCGGGCGAAAAGACGCACTTCGCATTCAGCGCGAGCGTTCAACTGAGTCAAGGCTACTTCCTGTGGGTGAAGGGCGAGAAGGAGGCGGTGCTTCCCATCACGGCGCCGAGCATGTTCCCGTCCATATCCATCGTGTCGGGAGTCCCGCAATACGACTTCAGCTTTACGCCGGGCGTCTCGTGGAGTTGCTTCTGCGATCCCGCGGGCAGGGCGATATACGTTTCGGACAAAGACAGTTTCGACGACAGCGCGACCTGCATCATGTCAAAGGGCGCGATCACCGAGCAGACGTTCATTTTGAACAACTATGACGAAAGCAAGTATTATTATTCCGTCGTCACCGCGAAAAACGGTTTGCTCACAATAGTGTCATCTCCCGTCATGTCCTCGGAGAACATTGTTTCTCAGATAAGCTCTGTTTCGGCGAGCATCGCCATTGACGGAGGCAAACCCATACTCCATGTGAACGCAACGCTCAACGACGGCGAAATTGCCTCGTCCCGCGCACAATATCTTGAGTTGCTTGTGAAAAACGACACGGGAGACGAGATATACTCTTGCGCTTCCGTCTTTGATGAGAGCGACAACAGCGTCGAGATGACTTTTGACTGCAGTCTTTTGCTCATAGAGGGCAAGTGGTACGACCTCGCGTTTGCATACAAGGGCACTTTGGCACTCAACATTCCAGACCTGTTTGACGGCAACGCCGTCGGAAGTTCGGGCACGGTGAAGATAGGCGAATATGTCTACTCGTTGCCTGTGTGGGGAGACGGCCACGCCCTCAAGGTCACGTTTGAAAGACATGTGGACATGAGCGACATGTTCGACGCAAAATATGTCAGAGCGGCGGAGATCGTCGAAGAAAACGGCGCGCCCATCCTCAAAGTCACGGTGAAGCTCAGCGGAAGCTATCCCGACCTCGACCTTGTCATAACGGGCGGCTCGGAAGTCGTTCTGTTCACGGCTGAGCGAGAGGATATGGCGGACGGCACCACCGTCTACAAAGTCAATTTGAGCGGTTTAAGCGAGGCGGGCAAGTGGTACGACGTCAAATTTGCGATAAACGGCGAGCAGGCGGGACTTTATTATCTCGACTATATGTCGGCGCAAGAGCTTGCGCAAAAGAAGACGATAGGCACAAGAACATACGGTTTCCAAACATGGGAAGCGGAATTGAAAGTCGAATTTACGGAGGCATGATGAACAGGGCATTCTTGACAACGGAAGGGAGACCTTTTCAAGCGGTCTCTCTTCCCTCGACTAAGGCGGGCTTCGGGGGAGGAGACCACAACATAGTGGTCGACACTTCGAGCAGATTTCAGACGCACATGGGCTTCGGCGGCGCGTTTACCGAGGCGGCGTTTTTGGCGACGGAAGCGCTGACGGAAGAGGGCAAGCGCGAGGTCATCGACGCGTTTTTCTCAAAGGACGGGCTTTGCTACAATTTGGCGCGCATACCCATGCACTCTACGGATTTTTCGGAGAGGTCGCGCACCTATGTGGAGGAAGGAGACGACGCGCTTGCTACATTCGATATAAGCTGGGACATCCCTCGCCTTGAGTTTTTCAAACGTTGCGAGGAGCGCGCGGGCGGACTCAGCACTCTGCTCTCAACGTGGAGTCCTCCCGCCTATATGAAAACAAACGGGATCTTGCATCACGGCGGCAAGCTCAAAGAGGAGTACAAACAGCCTTGGGCGGAATATTTTTGCAAATTTATCGAGGAGGCGGGAAAACTGGGCGTGCATTTTGACATGATGTCCGTGCAAAACGAGCCGGAAGCCGTCCAGACATGGGAATCCTGCATTTTCAGCGCCGAAGAGGAGGCGTATTTCATACGCGACTTCCTTGTCCCCGCGCTCAGAAGGCACGGCATTGAGGACATGGGCATAATTTTGTGGGACCACAACAGGGACGGCGTCGTCAGGCGCGCGCTCAATTCGCTGAAGATAGAGGGCGTAAGAGAGCTTGTCGACGGCATCGGCTACCATTGGTATTGTTGCGACAGGAGCGAAAATCTGTCCGCCCTGCACGCGCTCTATCCCGACAAGCACATCTTCCTCACAGAGTGCTGTGTGGAACTCGCCCACGATTCCACAACAGGCAAGGCGTCCTATGTCGGGCGGTGGGAGCACGGCGAGAGGTACGGCAAAAACATCATCAACGACCTCAACAATTATTCCGAGGGCTATATAGATTGGAATTTGTGCCTCGACGAGCGCGGCGGCCCCAACCATGTGGGCAATTTCTGCGAAGCCCCCGTCATGATTGACGGAAAAAGCAAAAAGATAATGTACATGTCGTCATATTACTACATAGGGCATTTCTCGAAATTCATCAGGGCGGGCGCCGTCAGGACGTACAGCGGCACCGATGTCGAGAAGGACCTCTATACAGTGGCATATGTCGACCCGAGCGGCGAGAAAGTCATCGTAATCGAAAACACCGCGGGCAAGGACTTGCACGCCACATTGACTATTGACGGGAAGGGCATGGACATCTTCATCCCCGCACATTCCATACAGACGGTGCTTGTCGATGAGTGAGAGGAACGCAAAAAAACGCGGCGTTGCGATCGCCGTCATTGTCTTGCTGTGCGCGCTGTTTGTCGCGGGCACGGTGTGGACGATCACGCAAGCCGTCAAACAGAGAGGCTTTGAGCGCACTTATGGCGAGATCGTCGAAATTCAGACGGGCGAGACGACGGACGGCATGAGCGTCGTCCTTCACGTGTACGTCAAATTTGAGGCGGGCGGCAGGACGTATGAAAAAGTGGACTACATCGGCGACTTTTCGCGCTGCAAACAAGGGATAACCATAAGGGTGTACTATCGCGCCGACGACCCCGCCGCAATGTGTTATCAGCGCGCAAGCGACCTCGGCTTTGCCCTCATACTCATGCTTTGCAGTTTCGCCTGGCTTGTCGTCGCCGCCATAGTCATCTTCGCCCTCCGCCGCACAGGTGACCTTTAAAAAACGCACACTATAAATAACTTACTGAGCTGAAGAAAACGATAGATCCGAACCCACCGCCTATCGGCACTACGAGGTTCGGATTATTATTTGTATTTGACCCAACAAATGACTGCCTTTGTTTTTTCCCGCTTTCATAATCTAGTATTACAAAACAAATCACTCCGATAGGCGTCTCATATTTTTTGAAGTGGGGATATCACATCTATGTCGAACCGCATAGGCTGAGATTTTTATGTATACATAGGCAGAATTACAGAATGAAGATATGAAGTGTAGCTTTCAGAATGAATTTTTGATTTAATGTTGCGGAACTTGTCGTTTGATGATAATATTATAGGAAAGTAATTGAGGACAAATAGACAGAATGCTTTATTGATAAATGAATCCGATATTGTTATTGTCCCGATGTAAAGAGTAATGGCAGTCGGTCGAATTCAATATCGATACAGGCAATATGCGATTTATCGGGAGGGCTGTCATGATCACGCTTGAAGGAGTAACAAAAGTTTATAAGGGCAAAAGGGAGAGCGTGAAAGCGCTGAAAAGCATTGATCTTTCTTTCGGCGAAAACGGTTTAATATTTATTTTGGGCAAAAGCGGTTGCGGAAAAACGACCCTGCTCAATATATTGGGAGGCTTAGACTCTCCGACAGAAGGTTCTGTTTTAGTAGACGGAAAAAAGTTGTCCGAGTACGGCGAAAATGATTTTGACAGATACCGCAATTATAAGGTAGGTTTTGTTTTTCAAGATTACAATTTGATCGATGATTACAATGTGCAAGACAACATCGGTTTAGCGCTTGAGCTTCAAAATGATAATGATAAAACGTCTAAAATAAATGAAGTTCTCAAAGCGGTTGAAATGGATGGTTATAACAAAAGAAAAGTATCGCAGCTTTCGGGCGGTCAAAAGCAGAGAGTCGCTATTGCTCGCGGACTTGTCAAAAACCCCGATATAATCCTCGCGGATGAACCTACGGGAAACCTTGACAGTTCCACAAGCGATTCGATATACGAACTGCTGAAAAAGATATCCGAAACAAAGCTGGTAGTAGTTGTATCGCACGATTTAGACGGCGCGGAAAAGTATGCGGATAGAATAATCAGACTTAAAGACGGCGAAGTGCAGTCCGATGAAATAAAAAACGAAGTCTTAGATCAGGCTACAAATATTTCGGAAAATTCGAACAAAACAAAGAAAGACGGCAATTTGTCATTTCTTAATATATGCAAAATGAGTTTCGGAAATTTGGGAAAACGTTGGCTCAAAATGGCAATTACCGCTATTTTGTTTATTGTCACCTTATCGTTGTTTGGCAGCGGAGTGTCTTTGCTTACAAAAAACTCGTCCGAAAGATATCGTGAAACTTATTTGAATGCGGGACTCAACAATTTTTCCGCTGTGAAATATTCTTCCGAAGTCAACAGACCCGGTCGGTTTTCAAATGAAGATTACAATGAAATGAAAAGCAGATTGGGTGAAAGGACAACGCTTCCCGTATATGACGCGATATACGAGGTGAGAGGATTCGAAGAAATAGATAACAACAAGCAAAAGCAGAGTTATTTCAGCTTCGAACTCAACGGGATCGTCGTTGTTGACGACAGTTTGCCGGCAAATAGCGGACTGAGCCCGGCTTATGGGAATTTGCCGCGCGACGGAGAAAGAGAAGTATGTCTTACACTTTACAGCGCCGAAAGTATATTGAAAAGGCAAAGCGAGTATTGCAGACAAAACGGAATAGCTGTCGTAAAGGATTTTATAGGGCATGAACTTTATTTCGAGGACGCTAAGGGCACGTTTACCGTATGCGGCTTGATAGATAGCTCTGTCGATCGCTATTATGATGATATAAAGGACGCCGCCGACAGCGCGTGGCGGGAAAATTACAACGACACAAATACTAAATACGGAGAATTCAGAAGCAATTATTTGCCGTATTCTTTGCACACAAGACTGTTTGTAAACAAATATTTTTATAGGCATTACTATAGTGGGGCTGAAAATTATGTTTGGCAGCTTCACAACGAATATACAGATATACACGGACCGTTAGGCTCAAGCGCTTCCTTTGACACTTCAAGATGCATCGAAGGGCCGATAGACGGCGACGATCAAATAATTCTCAGCGCGACTGCGTGGACTTTATATATGGGTTCCGAGTCGTTCGAAATGGCAGACGACGGCAATTATTATATAGACATAACGCTCGCTCGCGGCATAAACGGCGAGGATTATGCTTTGCCGCTTCGTCTTAAAATAAAAGGTTGGTTTTCGGATAATTATGAGGACGACTTTTGCATAGTATCCGAAAATGTTTTTGAAAAGCTCTACAACAGGGAAGATTTCGGCATATCCTGCGTCGATATCTTTTTGCAGGATCAAAAAAGCGACCGCGAAATGTTTGATTATCTTTCAAACGACGACAACATCAGGGTCTTCGACCATATTTGGCAAGAGGTTGAATCCGTCAATGAAGATATAAAACTGTTGCTTGATATCGGCGGAATGGTTTTGGCGGGCGTTGCGATATTCACTCTTTTGATGATGTTGAATTTTATTATATCCACTATCAATTCGACAAAGCGCGAAATCGGGATCTTAAGATCGATGGGGACAAAACAAGGAAACATTTTCGCAATATTTTTTATAGAAATGGCGATGCTCTGCATCATATCGTGGGTTTTCTCGATCGCGGCAATGGTCATTATAAACAATTATTTGGGCAGTAAAATCGCAAGCCAACTCGAATTTATCAAGGCAGGAAGCATTATGCCCGTAAACGCAGCCGCGATATTTGCAATGTTGGGCTTCAGCCTGATCATAGCCTTCTTAGGCACCGCGCTCCCCATATTCGGCAAATGTAAAAAGTCCCCCATAGAGCTTTTGCGGCAGTAATGACGCCAAAAGTCGGGTGTACCAAAAGTCGGGTGTAAATGTTAAGTAAAAATAAAGTAATTTAGTTTTTATCAATGTCTTTATATTTCTCTTTATAAAAGAATCCCAACCTATGGGTTCAACATAGGTTGGGAGTGGCACTCCCGACAGGAATTGCCTCAAAAAGTCAAATTCATAGCAAGCACTTAATTTCTGTGAAGTGGGGGTTTCCGTCACTTCACAGCCCCTACGGTGGCGGTGGCGGCACAGCCGACAGCGGGACGAAGCCACCGCCGTGCAAGATTTCGCCATGGGCGAATCGGCACACGATTGCGCAAAATTGAGCGTCAGCGAAATTTTCATTCGGCGCAAAAAACCCTCGCAATTGCGAGGGTTTTGGTACACCACAAAGAACGTAAGTCGAACCTCGACCTGCGTTCTTTTTTCATAAGAAAACGGGAGCAGACTTTTCCACCCCCGCTGTTTTCACCCCCAATGCGACTGCAAAAACAGCAACAGCCGCTTATTCAGAATTTGAATGTATTTCTCCGTGACTTCCCACTCCTGCGCAAGTGCCTTTTGCGTCTTTCCTTGAAGATACAGCCCCTCATACACCTGCGCCTGTCGCTTCGGAGCCGTCTTTGCAAGCGTATCATAACGCGCAATCAAACTTTTATAATCGCCGTGGTCGGTGACTTCAAAGGGGCGTTTCATGGTGCGTTTGAGCTTGTAATATTCCTGAATGAAGCGCAGATCGGCGCTTATTTCTTCCAATGATTTCATCTTGATTTCCCTTGCCTTACTCCGAAAAGTTGGGGTTGTGAGAGTGCGGCGTGTGCTTGTCTTTTTAGCTAAAAGAGAGCGCCATAATATAATCAAGATATCATTTTGATATCGAATATAGATATTTGCATCGGCTGTCTTGAATGCGCAAAGAATGACGCTTCATCTCCCGTACTGCGAGGATAATTGATTAATAAAGCTTCCATAATAGGATTACGATTTTC
Organism: uncultured Clostridia bacterium; assembly: GCA_947589475.1. Taxonomy (GTDB): domain Bacteria; phylum Bacillota; class Clostridia; order Christensenellales; family CAG-917; genus CAG-475. Next base: position 2,038 of record CANQBO010000012.1, on the reverse strand, counting down.
TTCTTTTGCGCCCACATGGTAGAAATGCGATATATTAATCTTCTCACAAAAACCCCATACTGTGTCGATATACTCATTTTTCCTATAACTGTTGTAGTCCCAAGTAGACAACATGAATGGTTTTTGAGATTCAATCAATGTATTTTTTAGTGCAAACTCACATTCCTCATCCCAACTATCATAGTAATCGACATGTCGTCCGATGTATGGCGGGTCACAATATATAAATGATTTCTCTGGCACTTCTTGAATTGTTTTTTCAAAAGTTTGACAGACAAATGACCAATTGTTTCTTCTAATTAATTTTTCGACATGGGCTACTTGATTTACAATTTTAGTAATATACGCCTTTGCAAATCTATTTGGTTTATGCCCGTAAGGGACGTTAAAATCGCCCGACTTATTAAATCGTATCATACCGTTAAAGCAAGAACGATTCAAAAATAAGAAGTCTAACGAATTTTGATTTCTATTGAACCTATCTCTCACTTCATAATAATATTCTTCATCCCGTTCAAGAAGCTTTTTCCCTTCATCCTCTAAAAATCGTCTAACAATGTACGCATTAATTTCCCCACTTTTTATCGCATTATAGAAAGCTATAATGTAAGGGTTTGTATCGGCAAATATAGCATTATATGGGGCAACATTAAAACCGACAACGCCAGATCCCATGAATGGCTCAATCCAATAGCAGTCCTCGTCTACAATAACATTATTTTTTATCACGGGAACAAGTTTGGTTTTAATCCCTTGAATTTTTAATGGGGGGACAAAAATAGCCTCTTTCATAAACTTTTCCTCCTCGTAGAACGCTGATTGTTTAAGGTTGATGGCAATCCTTTGTAGCTTAGAAATTCGGAAAAAGAGGATAGTTTTTTAAATTTACCTTTACCATCGGGTACTTGCAGTTTCCCAAAATTCGCCCAATAGTCATCGAATAGTTCTTCGCCTGCCTTAGCAAAAACGCCATTGCCGTTAAGAATATCTTGAATATTATTGATACTACCTATATTTGCAGTATTACCACTTCCACCTTTATCGCTTGCTATTCGCCATTTTTCTTCTGCGAAAAAAATGAAATTTTTAATGACGGAAGGCATCTGATGCACTTCATCAACTGAATATACTTTTGTTTCTATATTCTTATCAATAAGAGTACGAGTATAAATAATTCCAAGGCAAAAGTGTCCCGAATAAGCCCCATAGGGATATTGAATGTTTTTGTTACTCTCTCTATTTACAAAGTATTCTCCATGCGAACCCAAAGTAAAACCATTACAGAATGCGGGATTTTCTGAATCCCTATAAGTAGTTTTTAAATCAACTGCAAATTTAATTTCGGGATTTTCTTTGGATATGAATGTTAAATCGGGATACCAATTTTGATAAGTCGCCAATTCTAATATATAACCACTTTGTTCGGCAAAGTTTAAGAACAAAGGAAAAACGTGGAGTTCAAGAACTTTGGAAACTATTTTTGTGTCATTAGAGATGGTATATACGTTTTTGAACACATCAATAAAGCCTTTGATAGTCCATTCATCATTTTGACTAATGTAACCCATCAACGATGCTGCGAATTCTTTCAAGGCAATTCTGAACTTTTCTTTTTCCTCTTGGAAATCCATATTGATTTACCTCTAATTGTTATTATACCATACTTCTTTAAATTTTTCAACCAAATCAATAATCGTTGCCTGTCTTTTTCAATATGATTTTTACCCGAAAAAGTTGGGGTTGTGATATCCAAACCCGCATAAAGGAAAACCGACCCACTTCAACACACTTTTTACAGTGGTTCAAGATAGGTCGGCACTGGCACACCATTTGATAACAAATCCGAACCCTCGATTTCCTCTAACGAGATGCGAATTGTTCCGTCCTTGTAGTTGCAAGTGATGAGAGCATAATCATCGTAGAGGTAAATTGCGTTCACAAACGTATCTATCAGCCGCTGCCTGCCTTCTTGGGTATTCAGATCGAGCGTTCGGAACCTTGTTATCCCGTACAAAATCTGCTCTTTCGTAAGGAAGGG
>CANQBO010000011.1 GCA_947589475.1 uncultured Clostridia bacterium | reverse complement strand
CACAGAAGTTAAGCTCAGCCGCGCAGAAAGTACTTGGCTGGACACGGCCCGGGAGGATATGTCGATGCCGGTTTCCAAAACAAAAAACTCATTCATACGAATGAGTTTTTTGTTTATCCTGACAAGATCCGATCGTATTTTAAAGCGGAGCGCCGAGCGCGGACCGAAATGAAATAAGGAAAAATCATCGCGCTTGTTTTTTGGCTTTGGCGGCTTTTGATATTGCCGTATGAACGGTGTAAAAAAGCAATCCCCCAAAGAAACATATCGGAAACGACAGATAACCGAATCCGAGCCGCCACCCTAATATTCCGATGAGCCAAAAGTAGAGCTGTTGAAACAAGAAGATGTGCCATGTCGCTTTGCCTAAGTACGCGATCGCTCCGTTGAGTTTGCCGAAAGAGGCGTTTTTAAAGAGTTTTAAACATATTCCGACAATGCTTATCACGAAAAAGTTGTTTGGAATGCCGCGCGCGTAGATGGTGGGCAAAGAAGTCGTCAGCGACAAAATGAATGGGATAAGATCCGCCAAAATCAGTATCAGAAGGTGATATATTTTGATTTTGTCACGGTTTAAACAGAAGTAGATGCCGCTGTCCAGCAGAAAAACAAAACGGAAAACCGTCCATTTGTATATAATGCCGCCCACCGTCGTAACATTGTGCGGATCGTCGGGAAAAACAAAGGTCATAAATATGTTGTACGCAAAGTAGAATATCAAGCACACAAACCACGTGACGACGGGACGTTTTTTGTTAAAATAGTAGAGAAGAGGGAAGATCAATATCACTTGAAACATCAACACCAAATAGTAATTCCCGGGACCGTAGCCTCCGCCCAACATGCTGATTGCAACATTGCCCCACTTATAGCCGGGCTTGAGCGTCAAGATAAGGATAAGTTGAACAATGGCAAAAACCAAATAAGGCACTATCAATCTGAAAAATTTTTTTGCCAAACTTTCAAAGGAATACAACTGTTTGAGAGTCGTTGCGCCGCTTTTAAGACAGCTTTGCGTATAGTTGTAACTTGTGAGAAATATGAATATGGGGACGGCGCACTCGACAAATTGTGACAAGATCCGCACATAGCTCGCGCTTCCCCAGCCCATATGGATGCGGAAAACAAAGAAACACGCCATGATTTTAAGGATGTCCACAATGTAATTGCGTTTGTCAAGTGATGTATCCATAGCCACATTATAATAAATTTTTTCTTAGAATGCAATTGTAAAAATGCCGCGTCGAAACAAGGCTAAAAACTCATAAACGGCACGATCAAAATTCGAGACTTCATGATTTTAATAAAAATTTAAGCTTTTCTTGACTTTTGACGGCTGCGGGCATATAATTTGTGTAACATCTCAAGTGGAGGATAACTTTATGAGAACAAACAAAAAAGTCATGGCGATCGTCGCCATCATCGCGCTTGTTGCGATCCTCGGCGTGTGCCTCGTCGCGTGCAATGCGGACAGCTACACAAAGAAGTTGGATAAGAAAGGATATACGGTGAGTAGCTATAAAGCCGACAAAGAAGAAGAGGCAAAGATCGAATGGGGCGTCACAGGCGTCAAGTCGCCGACCGATACGGTCACGGTCATCAAATACAAGAGCACAGACGACGCGAAAGCCGCGGAGAGCGACTTGAAGGCGACGATCGAAGCGTCGGGCGCATTAGGCAGTCTTGCAGGTCTTGAACAAGTTTACAGAACGGGCAAAATAGTCATTTTCGGCTCCGAAGCAGGCGTCAAAGCGGCTAAGTAACTTTTGACAGACCATCAAAAAGCAGACCCCGCGAGGGTCTGTTTTTATATACCGCTCAGCGAAATACGTGTATACGAAAGCTCGGACAGGGGTCGTACAATCGCTTGGACAATGCTAACGTCATTATCAATCTATCCCGCAGGAGTTTGGCACATGCATACAATCAGAAAACGCGAGCGACGGCAAATATTTGCCTAGCTCGCGTTTTTAGCTTGGGGTGCAGGGGACGAAGTCCCTTGCCGATGGTGCGGGGCGAGTAGCCCTGCACATAAATTACCTCAACAGCAGAGGTTGGAGTTGTTTGCCGTCGAGGGCGCAGGCGAGTGTCGGAAGGACAAGCGAGAAGTCGCAGACGAGGGAGTTCGGCTTTTTGGAGGGCGAGTCCTGACCGAAAGGCACGAAAAAGATATTTTTGGTGTTGAGCAGTCTGCCTATATTGTGGGCGTTCGCGGCAAGGGAATCGTTTGAAGCAATGGCGAGCACGACGGGTCTGCCGTTGCGCAAGTGTGCTTTGACCGCCATTGTGACGGGCGTATCGGTGATGCCGTGCGCGATCTTGGCGAGGGTGTTGCCCGTGCAGGGCGCGACGAGCATGATGTCGAGGGGGCGCGAGGTACCGAGGGGTTCTGCTTCGACGATGGTCTTTATGGGAGTTTTGCCTGTTTTTTCGACTATTTTTGCTTCAAAATCGGCTTGTTTGAAAAAGCGGGTGTCGAGAGTGGCGACGTTGAAGCTGAAAATGGGCGTGATGTCGTAGCCGCTCTCGCAAATTCCGTCGAGGATATTAAGTAAGTTCGCATGCGTACAGAAAGAGCCTGTCACGCAAAGTCCGAGTTTTGTCATTTTGTCACCTCCGTTATGTAGTCTTTCATGGCGCGAGCGGCGCCCAGAGGACACACTTTTGCGGGCAGGGCGGGGTAGATGTCTGCGTCCAGCCCGAGATATTTGGCGTATTCGAGGTTTATGGCGGGCGAAGAGGCAAGGTCGATGTAGACGACGGTTTCGCGCAAAGAGAGAAGCTCGGAGTCCTTGACGATGGGATGCGGCACTGTGTTGACGACGACGTCATACGGCGCAAAGTCAAAGCTCTCAAGCGGGACGACGCGCTCCGCGAACGCGTAGGCGGGACGGGAAGAGCCGTTTGTGGCGATGTCGAGGGAGATTTCAAGCTTGTTCATGAGACGCGCCACAGCCGCTCCCATGCGCCCGAAACCCATGACAAGCACGCGCGCGTCGGTTATGGATATGAGAGAGTGTTCGAGCATGAGCATGAGGGCACCCTCCGCCGTGAGGCGGGAGTTGACCGCCAAAAACTTTTCGTCGCGCATTATCTCGTACACGTCTATGCCGCGCAAAGAGGCGGCATTTCTCACGACGTCCGCGCATTTTCCGCATATGACGCGCCCGCCGTCGGCGACTTCGGACAGCTTTTCTTCGTCGAGCGCGACGTTTGGCGCAAACACGTGCGTGTCGCGATCGAAGCTTTCGCTTGAAAGCAATTTCTGCAAAAAATACATCCTTTCATCCGTCCGATGGACCGTCAAATTGTTTTTCATATTGTATCGTATGCGCGTTGCTTTTAAGTTGGTGCGTGGCGTTTTGGACAAGTTCGGGCGGAGCATTCACCCGAGGCGGCTAAGGGCGCATAAGATATGGCGAGGTGGAATATGGAAAGATATTTTCTCGGCAACAACACGGCATATGGATTTAAAGGCTTTTATGAGGAGACTTTGAGAAGCGTCGACCCCGTGATATTGCTCAAGGGCGGTCCCGGGACAGGCAAGTCGAGCATGCTAAAAAAGATAGCGGCGGACGCGCGCGACAAGGGTCTTGACGTGGAGCTTTGGTACTGTTCGGGCGATCCCGCGAGTCTTGACGGCGTATATATCAAGCAGTTGAATGCCGCTGTCGTGGACGCGACGGCTCCGCACGCGACGGGCGCGGATCTGCCCATGATCAAGGACTATATTTTCGATCTTGCAAGCAGTTTGTCACACGACAAACTTGTGGAAAACCGGAGCGAGATAGAGGCGTTGCTCGCACGCAAAAAAGCGAGTTTTCGGAGGGCATATCAGCATTTGAGGCTTGCAAAGTGCCATTTTGACAACATTTTGGAGCTTGAGGCGCTGAGCGTGAACGAGACGGAATTGCGCGCGTATGCGGCGGTGCTCGCGGCGGGACTGCGCGACGGCGGACAGAGCGCAAGAGGCGGCGGGCAAAGACGGCTGTTTACGAGGGCGATAAGTCCCGAGGGCGAAAGCGCATACTTCGATCATCTGCGCGGACGCAGGGTATATCGCGTGATGGGCGGCGAGTACGCGTCGGCGATTTTTATGAACGAGCTTGCGGGGCTTCTGCCGTCGGGAATAGTTATACTAGATCCTCTTGAACCGTCCATAGCGGAGGGGATAATTTTGAAGGACGCGGTCGTCACGCGCGAAGTAGGGCACTTTGCGGGGGATGTTTACGAAAATGTCAATCTCGGAGTGTACGAGAGCGGCGCTGACAAGGACGCAGTGCAGGAGGAGCAAAACAGCATGCTCATCGAAATTGCATTCGCCAAAGAGAAGTTGAACAGGGCGCGCGAGGCGCACTTGAGCGCGGAGAGATATTTTGTCGCCGCTATGGACTTCGACAACAACGCGAGGATATGCGCGAAAATCGAAAAACTGTTGACGTTGAAATGAGCGTACTTTAGAAAATGTATCGCCCGACGCGAGTATGTGCCGCGTCGGGCATTTTTTTGTTTTGGAATGATTTGTAAAGGAAGGAAAATGCAGGCGTCGCCTGCATTTTCCCTGTGTCTTTATAAGATTTTTTATATCCGTGGGACAAATTGCGATTTTTGTGCAAACGTTGTGAGTTTCAATGCAATTCGGCTGAGGATAAAATTTTGTCCACGAGCACTCTATGCTCGCCGCTGAGAGGGGTCAGGGGAAGGCGTACGCTCCCGTCGCCGAAGCCGAGGCGGGACGCGGCGTATTTGACGGGAATAGGGTTCACTTCCGAGAAAAGGGCGTCGACGGCGGGCATTAGCTCAAGTTGAAGTTTTGCGGCGGAGGGGAAATCTCCGCTTAAACACAGAGACGTCATTTTCGCCACCTGTCGCGGGAAAATGTTGCTTGCGACGCTTATGACTCCCACGCCGCCAAGCGCCATTACGGGCACTGTAATGCCGTCGTCCCCGCTGTACACGGCGGCGTCTTTAGCCTCCGCTACGCACTTTGCGATCTGTTGTATGTTGCCGCTCGCCTCTTTAATTCCGACTACGCCCTTCACCTCTTTTATTAGCCTGCCGAATGTGGACGGAAGTATATTCACGCCCGTACGCGAGGGCACATTGTAGCAGATGACGGGCAGGGAGGAAGCTTCGCATATGGCGCGGTAGTGCTCGAAAAGTCCCTCCTGCGTGCATTTGTTGTAGTAGGGCGTGACGACGAGCGTCGCGTCTGCGCCCATATCTTCGGCGCGTTTGCACTCAAAAGCCGCGACGCGCGTGTTGTTGGAACCGCATCCGACGATGATCTTCAGTTTGCCCTTGAGCTTTTTTACGGTGCGAGATATGATGATAGCCCGCTCTTCTTCCGTGAGCGTGGCGGGTTCGCCCGTAGTGCCCAGCGCGACGACGGCGTCCACTCCGCCCTCCAGCTGGAAGTCGAGCAGTCTATCGTACGCGTCGATGTCCAAACGTCCGTCCTTGAATGGAGTTATCAGCGCGGTGGCTGTCCCTTTGAAGATCATAATTCCCCTCCCGTCAGCAATTCGAGTATCTGCACGGCGTTGAGCGCCGCGCCCTTGAGCAGGTTGTCCGCCACTACCCACATATTTATGCCGCTTTCCACGCTGTCGTCAAGCCGCACTCTTCCCACGAACACGTCGTCTTTTCCGCTCGCCTCTATAGGCATGGGATATAGCGCGCGGGACGGGTCGTCTACGACGCTCACGCCCTTTGCTTTTTTAAGCGCGGCTTTGACCTCTTCAAGCGAGCACTTTTGCACGAATTCGACGTTTATCGACTCACTATGAGCGTTAAACACGGGAACGCGCGCAGTTGTCGCCGTAACTTTGAGGTTCGGACGGTGCAAGATCTTGCGCGTTTCGACGACCATTTTCCACTCCTCTTTGGTGTAGCCGTCCTCCAAAAACACGTCTATATGCGGCAGTATATTTCCCGCTATGGGATAGGGGAATTTTTCGAGCGTTGCGTCGCCATTAAGCCCGTGTTCGAGGTCGCGTATGCCGCGTATGCCCGCTCCCGAGACAGCTTGATAGGTGCTGTAAACTATGCGTTTTATTTTAAACGCGTCGTCGAGGGGTTTGAGCGCCACGACCGCCTGTATGGTGGAACAGTTTGGGTTTGCGATTATTCCGTTTGCCCACTTTACGTCTTCGGGATTGACCTCGGGCACGACGAGCGGCACGTCGGGGTGTTGCCGCCACTGCGCGCTGTTGTCGATGACCGTTGCTCCCGCGCGCACAAATATGGGCGCGAACTTTTCGGATACGGCGCCTCCCGCCGAAAACAGCGCGTATTGCACCTTTCCTTTGAGGGACATGACGTTTTCCTCCGTCAGCTCCGTCACCTCTATGTCGCGTCCGAAGCAGTGAAGGACGCTCCCCGCGCTCCGCTTTGAAGCAAAAAGCGCGCACTCCCCGACGGGAAAGCGCCGCTTTTCAAGCACTTCGACAAATTTTCTGCCCACGACGCCTGTCACGCCGACTATTGCTATATTATATTTTTCCATAATGCCTCCGCAATATTTTATGCGTCGCATTGGCGGATAGTGCGACGAACGATGTGCATGGACAATGCGTATTGTAAATTTTTTGGAATAAAGTATTTGATATTTGCGCGGGTTTATAGTATAATGCAAAATGTATTTATATAAGCAATTATATCGAGACAAAATCCACGATATTCGGCGGCGAGTCCACTCTGCCGCATAGGAGAGCAAATGGCATCAGGCAACGACTCGAATTCAAAGCAGACAAAGATAAGAAAATTGCGTCTCGCGTCCCTCTTCGAGGAGGCGAGCGTAAGACTTGAACCGGAGGAACCGCAAAAAGTGCTCGTCGCGGGCATGGCGGAGGCGCGTCCCGTCAAGGAGTACCCCGACACGTTTTTCGGCAGGGCTTTTAAGATACTGAGGGGAGAATTCGGCACGCTTTTCAAAAGCTCGCTGTTTTTCATACTGTTCACGATACCTTTTGCGGTGATACTGTTTTGGTTTGCGGGATATTATCAAAACCTCATGCTGAGCGGCACATACAACTTTATGGGCGGCATAGGCGTCGGATACCCGTTCGGAGCGGGCGACAGCATTTCGGAGAGCGTCGCGAGGCTGTATTGGGAAGTCAAGGAACCCATATATCTTATGCTTGCCGCCACGCTCATTCTGACATTGGTAGGTTTTTCGGGGCTGTTCTATTGTGCGAAGCGCAGTTTCTTTCAGGAGTACTACAAAAAATCCTTCCGCATGTATTGGATAGGCTTTAGCAAGCACTGGTGGAGATTTTTGCTCTTCGGCGGGATCGTCGTGCTCATCGGCGCGGCGATGACGACGTCCTTGATGCACCTGCTCACCATGCAACAGCTTTCATCTGCGGGAGCGGGAGATTATTGCGCCGTCGTATTTTCGTGGATATTCGGCGCGCCGCTCGCGCTCTACTTCACGCTTGTGCTCGATCTGAGCGTGACGTACGACCTCGGCATAAAAGGCTGTTTCAAGGACGCGCTTGTAGTGGCGGCAAACAATATTTTCTCGTGCATTTTCGTGTGCGCGCTTTCCGTCGTGCCACTGCTTTTGTTGCTGATAGGGCAATTTTTCTCTATCATCATATATATCGTTATGGTGCTCGTAGGCTTTGCGCTTATGGCGCTCATGCATACGGCGCTCATCTCGCGCGGAATGACAAAGTGTCAGGACCGCAAGGACGCGGCGGATAAACAAGCCAAACAACAGGGGAGAAAGGCAAGAAAAACGGAGAGCAATGCGCAGAGCGCCGAAGCTCCGACAAGCGCGGGCAAACCTGCGGATGCGTTAAGACCCGCGGGCGGCGGTAATAAGAAAGCAAAGAAGAAGCCCGTCCCATATCAAAATCCCAAAAAGAAGAAGAAAAAATAATGGCTGAGATATTAAAATTCGAAGTCACATACGACGATCTATTGAAACTCGCGGACAAGGCGACGGCAGACAAGGACGCGGTGAGATTTTTCGAGTGTCTCAAGAAGGCGATCGCCCTCGATCCGTCGCGCGCGGAAGCGAAGCTCAAACTTTGCGAGGCATACGCGGCGCTCGGCACTTACGAGCTTTCAAACGAGGTCGCTTTTCGCGCGCTCGACTACGGTGTGGACGAGGACAAGCGCGAAATGTTTTTTATACGCCTCGCAATAAATTATATGGAAATGGACAGGCCCGACGTCGCGGAGTTCTATCTTGGGGAATACGCGGGCGACTATGATTTTGACCTTCCTACGGACGAAAATGAAAACGAAAGCGGTCTACACCTCGTACATCCGCACGACGAGGAGTACGACGAGAGGCTTGTGGCGCGCGCGTACGACCTTTTGAGAGATCATCGCTTCGATGACGCCATCGCTCTTATGGACAGGGTGGACTCGTCCTCGCCGTCTAAGGAATCCGCAAATCATATCGTGCTCATAGCCCTTATGCTCAAAAACGATGTGGACAGCGTAATTGCAAACGCCGAAAATATGCTCAAAAGGGACGGGGACAGCCTTGTCATCAAGTGCACGCTTGCCACGGCTTATATGATGGAGAACAGGGTGGAGGACGCGATCCGTATCGTGGACGCCCTGCTCGAGAAGGACTATACGCGCATGGAGGACATACTGCTTGTGTTGCCCCTCCTCGTCAATCTTGAAAGGCACGGCGAGATCGTCAAATATTGCCGGCGCGTGCTCGAGGGGCACGAGTGGCAGATAAACGCCATGATGTGGCTTTCGATCGCGCTTTACAACACGGGCGATAAGGCGGAGGCTTGCAAAGTTATGAGACAGATAGACGCTATATACGGCTCCGCCTCTCCCGCAAAATATTTTCTGGAGTTGTACGAAAGCTGCCCCGAGCATGTCGAGTACGCCATAGCCCTGCCTCACGCGGAACGCATAAGGCGCATGCGCATTTTGGATGAGATCATCCGTATGCCCGTCAGGATATTGAAAGATCGACTCGACGAGGATTCTCCGAAAGGGGAGGAGATGAGGGAAGTCATAGAGTGGGTCATGTCCGAAGAACTCGACAAGCCCGCCTTTGTATTGGCGCAAAAGCTGTCTCTCGTCATGGGACGATTTACGGAGGACGTTTTCAAGCGTGCGCTTTTGAGGTCGGACATCGATTACGAGCTGTTTTCCGAAATGTTTTTGGCGTTGATGGAGAAGCCAGAACCCATCGTGAGGATGAACGTCGTCGCGTGGGACAGATATAAGGAGCTTTTCTTTGTCAAGCCTCCCATATATTTTGCCGCGCCCGAACCGCTTTTGAGCGCGCTCCGCTTTGCGCTTGTCAATATCGTCATAACCGACGACGAGCCAAACGAGTTTATAAAGCGGCTGTTCAAGATCGCGAATTATGTCGTGCCCCTCGATGCGGGACACGACCCCATTAAGACAAAACGCCTACAAAAGATACGCAGATTGAGGAGCGTACGCACAATAGTGGGCGTGCTTTTGGGCAAGGTGTATGAGGAAGAGGAGTCGCGAGAGGACGTTTTGGAAAGGTACGGCTTAAACGAGCGCACCTACGACAAATACGTCAATATTTTTTTCGGAGATGACGACGATGGAGAAAACCAGGGCTGAAATGTTGAAAATGCTCGATATCATGCTCGACGAGGGGAGACCCTACCATGAAAGGCTCGCCGCATACGAGTTTTTGCAGGAGGACTGCGAGGAGATCGTCGACGATATGCTGAGCAGGCTCTACACTGTCGAGGGCGAGAGCGGAAAGATGCTTATGGAAGTGCTCTCGGGCTATCCATGCAACAAAGCTATATTCATGGGACTGGTCAGCTATTTGTATAAGGGCGAGGACGTCGCGCTTTTTGCGCACCTCATAGGAAGCTACGGCGACGAGGAGGGGGCGGAAGTGCTCAAAGCATTCCTCAAGGAGTACGAGCCGAACTACAACGAGTATATGGAAATAAGAAACGCCATAGAAGAGTTGGGCGGCTACTGCGACCTGCAGGAGGACTTCTCCGACGACCCGCTGTATCGCTATCTCAAAGGGCTTGACGAGGAGGACGAGGACACCCGTCGCTCGCCATTCGAGGGGATGTGGAAGGAAGAGGACGACGAGTGCGACGACGAAGGGTGTCATTGCGACGACGAGTGCGACGACTGTGACGACGATCGCAATTGTCATGATGAGGACGACGACTGCCATTGTCACGATGACTGCGCTCATCATAAAGGGAACTCCCATCCTCATGATGAGGACTGACGTTGTCGAAATTTAAGATGTTGCCGTCCCAAGGGGCGGCTTTCGTTTTGCGCGATTTTGACAAAAACCGCACTTTAAGTCTGCATATCGCATAGATAAACATCTTTATTGCTACGATGACGGTGAGCGCGATGCCCGAATAGCTCATCACGGGATACATCGAGTCCACTATGGCGTCGAAGCCCGCAAAGCTTATGGGATAGGCGATGAGCAACGCGGCAAATATGACGTACGCGCGATTTTTGTCATACGACAGTTTTTTAAGCCTCTTCATGAGCGCGAGCGTAGCGCGGATCTTGTCGGAAACGATCTTCAAAGAGGAAACCATTGTCGTAAATATCGCCGCCGCGATGAGCACCCCGCATATAGGCTTGAGGCGGAAGCGCTCCGCCACGCTAAGCACGGGCATGGACGACTTAAGCCCGTCCGCAAGCACGACCGTTTGCAACATGAAAAGCATTAAGAAGAGGCAAGCGCAAATGAGACCGCAGGAGAGGAAGATCTCGCCGTAGGTCAGCTTTTCGCCCTCGTCCGAGATCATAACTCCGCCGAGCAATACGTCTAAGCCGCTGTATGCGATAGGCTTGAGAAATGAGAAGGGCACGCTATAGGGTTGAGGCTCCAGCCTGAAGAATATCATGGCTATGGACATCACGATGAGGGGCACGAGCACGCTGTTGGCAAGCTTGATCTTTTCTATCCCCAGCGCGACGACCGCTCCCGCGCATACCGCCATGATAAGCCCGAGCAGAGGCACCCCCGTCATGTTGCCCAGCACGAATTCGCTCCCCGCCAGCATGGAAACAAGCGATATGCCCGCCGAAAAAAATATCATAGCTCCGACAAGCTTACCCTTCGGCACAAGTCCGAGCTTGCCCGCAAGCAAAAACATAAGGCACAACAGCGACATAAACACCGATGACAGCGCGACATTCAGCGGGGACGCCGCTCCGAAAAACAGCGCCAGCTCCTTCCCGCTGGAAAACCCCGCGCCTATCGCCGTCCCGATGTACAAAAACGTCACCTTCAACGCCTTTTTCATCCCTTAAGCATATGCCCGTGCGGAGAGATTTATACGGATAATATGCCATGTTCGGACATGATATAGGCGTGTATAAGAACGCTCGGACAAAGTTTTCGTTTATTGCTCAGACATTGCATCCTTCATAAATAAACAACACTCGGACAAGGGGATTTCTCGACTGCGCTCGAAATGACATTGTAAATATACTGTCATGCTGAGCCTGTCGAAGCATCCCCGATTTTATAGTAAAAACCTCAGACAAAGGTGGCGTTATTTTAATGACCCCCACCACCCGCCATGTGGCGGGAGCCTCCCCCTATACGCACGCTTGTCCTCTACACTTGTGTTATAAAGGGGGATGCCCACAATGGATATTTATTGTAACAAGACCCTCAGACACCTTCGGTGCCAGCTCCCCTTACTAAGGGGAGCCTTCAAGGGAAAAACTCGGACAAGGCGGACGCCCGTGTATAAGAACGCTCAGACAATGCTACCGTCATAAATAAAACAACACTCAGACTATACTTCCGTCAGGGTCAAGGTCTCACGCAGGAATTTGTACCATTGCATACAAACCAAAACGCGCAAACCAAGCGATGAAAGAGCTTGAGTTTGCGCGTTTTTAGTGCGGGGTGCAGGGGACGAAGTCCCTTGCCGCAGTGTGGGCGCGTAGCCCACAAATAAAAACAAAAACATGTGGACGAGCGGCGGCGAAGCGGCGCGATGTCCACATGTTTTATCGAATGGCATCATATCCGTGCTACGCCTGTTGCTCTTGCGGCGGCGGCGACGGCGGCGGCGACGGCGGGAGCGACGCGGGGGTCGAACGCTTTTGGCAAGATGTTTGTTTCGCTCAGTTCGTACGCGGGAATGAGGTCGGCGAGGGCGCATGACGCGGCGATCTGCATTTCGTCGTTGATGTCGCTCGCGCGCACATCGAGGGCGCCTCTGAATATGCCGGGGAAGGCGAGCACGTTGTTTATTTGGTTGGGAAGGTCGCTCCTGCCCGTGGCGACTATTCTTGCGCCCGCCTCGAGCGCGAGTGCGGGGTCAATTTCGGGCGAGGGATTTGCCATTGCAAACACGATGGGATCATGCGCCATATGCGAAACCATTTCGGGTTTGAGGACGTCTTTTGCGCTTACGCCTATAAACACGTCCGCGCCGAGCGTCGCCTCATTCAGACCTCCGCGCACGCCGCGAGGGTTTGTCGCCTTTGCAAGTTCGCGCTGTGGAGCGTTGAAGCGCTCGGAGTCCTCGATTATGCCCGCTCTGTCGCAGACGACAAGGTCGCCCGCGCCTAGAGCTATGAGGAATTTTGCGATCGCTATGCCCGCGCTTCCCGCGCCGTTTATGACGATTTTTGAGACCTGTAGTGACTTTTGCACGATTTTAAGCGCGTTTTTGAGCGCGGCGGCAAGCACTATCGCCGTGCCGTGCTGGTCGTCGTGGAATACGGGTATGTCGCACAGTTTTTTGAGGCGCGCCTCCACCTCGAAACAGCGCGGAGCGCATATATCTTCGAGGTTTATGCCGCCGAAGCTCTTCGAGATGTTGAATATGGTGTTCACAAGCTCGTCCGTATCCTGCGTGCTCACGAGTATGGGTATGGCGTCTATGCCCGCGAACTCCTTGAACAGCACGCACTTGCCCTCCATGACGGGCATGCCCGCGACGGGACCTATGTTGCCGAGTCCGAGTATGGCGGAGCCGTCCGTGATGACCGCCACGGTGTTGTGGCGGCGAGTGAGCGCATAGGATAAACTTTCGTCCTCTTTTATTGCGAGGCAGGGCGCGGCGACCCCGGGAGTGTAGGCGAGGGAGAGCGCCTCCTTGCCGTCCACCTTGACGCGGGACGTCACTTCAAGCTTGCCCGCCCATTCGTAGTGTTTTTTGAGTGATTCCTTTTGGTAGTCCATAAAACCTCGCGTATGCACAGTATTGCATATGAATATGCTTTGCGCAAATAGTGTACTACTATTTTGCGATTTGCACAACTCCTTGTGCAAAAGTCTTGAAATGATGGCTTAGAATAGTTTATAATCTCATATATGAAAGAATTGAAATATGAGGAAATCGTAAAGGCGGTGAGTTCGCTTGTCGTGGCGTGCGTACGCGTGACCCCTTCCGCAAAGGCGGCGATGGAGAGAGCGTACGCGTGCGAGAGCTGTCCCGCGGCGAAATTTGCGCTGGGGACGCTCTTGAAAAATGCCGAGCTTGCCGAAAAGTCGGGCTTGCCCGTGTGCCAGGATACGGGCATGGCGTGCGTATTCGTGAAGCTGGGGCAGGACGTGCACATCTCGGGCGGACTTCTTTCGGACGCGATAAACGAGGGCATACGGCGCGGATATCGCGAGCGCGGTTGCAGGGCGAGCGTGCTCGACCCCATCACGCGCGTGAATACGGGGGACAACACCCCCGCCGTCGTGCATATCGAGCTTGTCCGGGGCGAACAGCTTGAGTTGACCTTGCTCCCGAAGGGCTTCGGAAGCGAGAATATGTCGCGGCTTTATATGCTCACGCCGTCCGCGGGGATCGAGGGCGTAAAGGACGCGGTCATAGACGCGGTCAAGGCGGCGGGCGCGAATCCCTGTCCGCCCATAGTCGTGGGCGTAGGCATAGGCGGCACCGCGGAAAGGGCTATGCTCACCGCAAAAGAACAGCTTTTGCGCGAGGCGGGCAAGCCGAGCGAGGACGAAACGCTTGCCGCTTTGGAGCGCGAGTTGCTGGACAGGATAAACGCGCTGGGCATAGGCGCGCAGGGCTTCGGCGGAGACAACACCGCGCTCGCCGTGCACATAGGAAAGCACCCCACGCATATCGCAAGTCTGCCCGTCGCCGTAAACATACAGTGCAACGCGGTGAGGCTTGAAAGGACGGTGCTATGATGGACGCGAAGATTTTGAATTTGCCTTGCGACAAAAGCGCGCTCGCGGGGCTGAAAGCGGGCGAATATGTGCTGATATGCGGCACTCTGTATACGGGCAGGGACGCGGCGCACAAGAGAATAGTCGAGGCGATCGAAAGAGGAGATGCACCGCCCATGCCGCTCGACGGGCAGGGGATATATTATGTCGGTCCCTGCAAAAAGGACGGCAAAGTGACGTCCGCCGGTCCCACTACGTCCTACAGAATGGACAAGTACGCGCCCGCGCTGTACAGGCTGGGACTTAGGGTGACGATAGGCAAGGGCGACAGAAGCGAGGACGTCTACGCGGCGATAAGAGAGAGCGGAGGCGTGTATCTTGCGGCGATAGGCGGCGCGGGCGCGCTGTATGCGGGCGCGATAAAGAGCGCGCAGGTCATCGCCTACGACGACCTCGGCACAGAAGCCGTCCATCGTTTCGAGGTGGGAAATTTCCCCGCCGTCGTCGCGATAGACTGCCACGGGAACTCGATATACAGGCGTTAGAGATGAGGACGGCTTATGAGAGATGAACTTCGCAGTGCGCAGGATATAGCGGATCTTGTGGACAGATGGGGTTTTCTGCCATTTTTCGCAAACGACATCGAGGGGTTCTCCATAGAGGAGCACTGCCCGCGCGAGCTGTGGTTTGCGGACGATACGGACGGTCCGTGGGAGTGGAAAGCGCCCGCTATGAGGCTGTGCGGCGGCATGTACGGCAAACTCTTCTCGGGCAAGGCGGGCTATGTCAGCAGACAGTGGCTGCCGCATTTTGCCAACTTCAGACGGGACGGCTACGACTTCGACTCGCGCGTGGACGAGGGCATAGCGCTCCCGAAGGATACATACATCTACTCCACAATTTGCGAGGAAGGCAGGGCGACGACGAGGACGCTAAAAAAGCTGTGCGGATATGGGAAGGGCGGCAACAAGGGCTTTGAAACCGTCATGACCCGCCTGCAGATGCAGACCTACATATGCGTCAGCGACTTCGTGTACGAAAAGGACAAGCACGGCAAGCCGTACGGCTGGGGCGTCGCGGAATATGCCACTCCCGAAACGCTTTTGGGCGAGGATAGCGTGCGTAGCGCCTACAACTTCAGACCCGAAAAGTCCCGCGAACTCATCTTCGAACATTTGAAAGATATTCTTCCGCATGCAGACGAGACAAAAATAAAAAACTTGCTGGGAATAAAATGAGGCATTATGAGCGGATCCAAAGATAAAGCAAAATCGCGTAAACGCGTCGCGGCGGTCGTAATTTCGGTTGTACTTTTGTTTGTGCTTAGCGGTCTGGGCGTCGGGATAACCGCCGCGGTCATGGCGTTCGCGCCCGTAAAGATCGTCATTGACGAGGGCAAAACATATCAGACAATAGAAGGCTTCGGCTTCAGCGGCGCATGGACTTTTCAAGAACTCGGCGCAAGCGCGGAAACGGCGGATAAAGCGGCGCAATTGCTCGTGGGCGAGGACGGACTTAATATGGACGTCATACGCTACAACATAGGCGCGGGCAGTATCGAAGTCGCGGGGCACGACGGCGATCCGACTGAGCGCAGGACGGAAAGCTTTTTTATTTCCGAAAATTTCAGAGGGGACAATGCCGCGTTTGCGGACCCAAGCAACTATGATTTTGAAACGCGCGACGCTAAGGCTATGCGCATGCTTAAGGCGTGTATCGAGAAGGGCAATATCAAGACGCTGGTGCTGTTTGCAAATTCGCCGCATTATCTGCTCACGTCAAACGGCATGTGCAAGGGAGGATACCTGCCAAAAGAGAATTACGGCGCGTTTGCCGATCAGTTGCTCGTGACCGCGGGACATTTTTACGAGCTGTATGGCAAGGATGTTAGGATATATCTTAGTCCCGTCAACGAGCCGCAATGGGGTTGGGACTTAAGCTCCATTCAAGAGGGCTGTCATTACGAGTCGGAGGCGATGGCGGAGTTCTGCACCGTGTTTTTGGATAAACTTGACGAATACAATTCCGCTCACGGCACCGAGATCTTGCCCGAACTTTTCGACAGCGGCACCTACGACGTATGGTCAAACAAAAATTTCAAAAATTATATAGACGCGCTAAACTCGCACGGGGTGACAAGCAGGATAGACCACGTCGCACTGCACTCATATCACGCGGGAAACAGCGCGGCAAAGCGCAAAAGATTTGTACGCTACGCAAAGAAAAATCTGACGGGCAAAGCCGTACATATGAGCGAATTTTGCGTTATGGAGGAAGGCATAGACCCATCGATAGATATGGGTCTCAAAAGTCTCGACGTCATGCTCAAGGATCTCACGGCGCTCGGAGCAAATCAGTGGTGCTGGTGGTTGGGCGCGTCAAACGTTCAATATGAGGACGGGTTGATATACTACAATTCTCGCGAGCTGAAAGAGAACGGAAACTGTGATTTTACCATGACCAAGCGTTATTCGTGTTTTGCACAGGTCACAAGATATGTGCAAAGCGGCGACATCAGGATAGAGGCACACACCTCTCCGAGTACAGGGGGGGGGGTATTTGCAGACGTGCGCATTCTCAAAGAAGGACGGAAGCATTGTGATCGTCGTCCTCAACCCCAAGGGCAGGGACAGGAAGGCGAGCTTGCCAAAGGGCTATGAACTTGTAAGATCGGTGTATACCGACAGCTCGCATGATGTCGCGGAATTTGATTTCGACGGCAAACTCCCCGCAAAAAGTGTGGTGACATTTGTACTGAAGAAAGCTTGAGTGCATATTCCTTCCCGCATGAATTTAATTAAACGAGAGGCGAATATATTTTTTGCAATTTTGTTTTACATTTTATAAATAAAAACGCGACCGTTTTGGCCGCATTTTTGAAAATACAAATTACATCGTTTCAAACCGACAAGTTATAATGGTTTTATGATGTTTTATCCCTTTCAAATAGGTCGTTCGGAGTGCAATCGAGAATGTCCAAAAGCGCCTCGAGCGTCTCAAAGCGGATGGCTTTGGTCTCGTTTGAAACGAGGCGGTTGAAGTTTTGGTAGCTCAAACCGAGTTGCGAATACAGCCAATATTTTGTTTTGCCCTTTTCCTTCAAAATGTCAAGCACCCTAAGTCTCATATCTCACCTACACATATATTATGTACACATTATATATTTCGCTTTCGCTTGACTTATAGACGTGCACATTATATAATGTATACATTAGATACAGGAGGTTATACCATGAGAAGAAATTATGTATTGATGATGTTTGTACTTATGCTTGCAGTTGTGCTTGCCGCTACTCTTGTAGCATGCAGTGACGGGGGAAAAGATTCCTCTACGCAGAGTACCGACCCGACGCCGCCCGCACATGAGCACACGTATACGCTTGTTGAAGCTAAAAAGCCAACTTGTACCGAGGCGGGCAACATATTGTATTATACCTGCACATGCGGCAAGTATTTTGACTCGCAAAAGAAAGAAATAAAGCTTGCGGATACCGTTGTTTTATCTACGGGGCATGACAAAGTGGCGGACAAGTGGGAAAGCGACTCAACTTCGCATTGGCATAAGTGTAACAAGTGTGATGAGAAACTCGATTTTGAAGAACACGGGAAATCTTTGGATTGGATCGAGGACAAAAAGGCGACTTGCAAGACGCAAGCTCATCATCATAAAGAATGCGGTGTATGTGGGTATCATATTGCAGAAGAGGACTATGGCGATATGGGACCGCACAGCTGGAATACGCAAAACAAGTGCGAGATTTGCGGGACGGCAAAACCCGCCTATGACGAAAGGGACGGCAAAATATATTTCGGTTTGTATCCGCAGACAAAAGTGGAGGACAACGGCTTGATCGCCACGCTGTCGGAGATGAGCGGTTCACGACCCGTCAAAGGAAATCGCGGCAAGTGGACGGACTTCGGATATTATCTCAATAACGAAGTTGACGAATATATGTGGTATATAGACGTTGATTTCAATCAAGCAAAATATCGCGGGATATATTTTACTTCAAATAGACCGGCTTACAACAAATTAGACAGTTCATGGAACTATCAAAAAGACAACGGATATGAGGTAGAGCAACTATATTGGTTTAAGTGGGAAGCCATTGAGTGGCGCATTCTGAAAAAGTCAAACGGCGAAGCCTATCTGATGAGCAACTTCATTTTGGACTCGCAACCATATTTCGACTCCAGAGACGACAGAACGATAAACGGCGATACTGTCACTCCAAACAACTACAAGGAAAGCGATATTCGCAAATGGCTGAACGACACTTTCTTCAAATGGGCGTTTGACGAGTATGAGCAAAGTTTTGTCAAAAATACCATTGTGGACAACAGCGCCGATACGACGGGCATCATCGACAACGAATACGTATGCGAAAACACAGAGGATAGAGTGTTTTTGCCATGTTATGGAGACGTCGTCAATGTGGAGTATGGCTTCAATGCCACTGCAAAAACAATGGACAAAGCAAGAGCGCTCAAAAATACCGATTACGCTCGCGTACAGGGTATTTACAACAACGACCGACTTCCCGGCTCCATCGGCAACAGCGATTGGTGGCTGCGCTCACCGAATGACAGCAGGAGCAACGCACGTAAAGTTCAATTTGCGGGAATGATAGGCGGCAATTCCGTGCAAGTAAACACTATAGGCGTAGTCCCCGCGCTCAACCTTCAACTGCAATAGTAACTCAAAAGAAATATATATTTGCGGCGCGACATCAAGTTTCATGGTCGCGCCGCAAATTTTTCTATGCGTAAAGAAGACCTATCGTCAGAGCGCTATACTATTTATAAAGATATATCCACGACGTCATAGCGATATTTGTCATAACGTTAGTTTGCTTAGGTCTGTTTTTGCATAGCGGAAACGCAAGATGCGGACGCACTTTTCGTCATTGGCGATCTCATAAATCAAGACATAGTTATCGATGGGGACATGTCGGATGTTTTCATCTGTTATGAGAAAAATTTTGCAATCGGCGGCGGAGTAGGGAAATTCGCACACGGCGGATATCGCATGCTCTATTTTATCAATCAGGTCGAGAGCTGCTTTTTTGTTGCAAAGAGTTTGCGATATGTAGGCAAGAGTAGAGTCGATATCTTGCTCCGCCAGGGGAGTAAGTTTGTAGCTGTATTCACTTGCCATATTTCGCCCTCAGCTTTGCCATAGCGGAAGGACCGTCTTGAAGTTCTCCGCGGTCCGCCTGCGCCTTGCCCTCCATGATGTCTGAGTACATTTCGATCTGCGCAAGTCGTTGCTCGTAAACAGCCATACTCATAATGACCATATCGCCGTAACCGTTTTTTGTCACAAAAATAGGTTCGTCGGTCGCGTTGCACATTTCGGAAAGTTTTGTTGTATCCCTAAGATCTCGAATGGGAATTATGCGCGGCATATAGCACCTCCACTTCACTTTACTTTAATGTGACATTATTATGACATAATTATGTGCAAATGTCAATGAAACCATAATAATAAATCAGTTTTTAGGCGCGGGCGGGTTCGCGGATATACTCGGCGGAGTCGGAGCCGAAGGACTTTTGTTTGAATATCTTGTTGACGGTGGAGATTGCGACCGGTATGAAGAGGAGTACGCTTAAGGCTTCGGCGATGGGGAAAGCCGTCCAAAAGCCGGTGAGTCCCATAGGCGTGAATTTTGCGAGCACGTAGCCGAGCGGCAAAAGAATACCTATTTGGCGGAGCAGGGAAATGAGCATCGCTTTTATGCCGTGTCCGACCGCGTTGAACATCGCTATCATAATTACGCCGAATGCCGCGGGCAGGAAGCACACCGAGCACAGCCTGAGCGCCTCGCACCCGACGGACATGCGCAGGGCGTTGTCGCCGACGGAGAAAAGTTTGAGGAGCACGCCGGGTATTGCGTGGAAGAGCGCCATGACGACAAACATATAGCAGAACGCGATGAGCATGGCATATCGGAAAGTCTTGTCAAAGCGCTGTCTGTTGCCCGCGCCGTAGTTGTAGCCCATTATGGGTATGCACCCTTGATTGAGACCGAAAACAGGCATAAATGCAAATGATTGCAGTTTGAAATACACTCCGAACGACCACACCGCCGCGTCCGAAAAGCCGTTGAGGATGAGGTTTGCCACCATATACATTACGGAGCCTATGGAGTTCATCACGACGGTGGGCAGTCCCACGCGCAATATGCCCGAAAGTATATTCTTTTTGAGTTTGAAACCGCGCTTAAAGAAGATGTCGATGTCCCACTTTCCGCGTTTGACAAAGATGACGATGACGGGAATGAACATCGCGATGATCTGACCTATGACGGTCGCTATCGCCGCGCCTATGGAGCCTAGACCTATCACGGAAATGAATATGGGGTCGAGAATTATATTTGTGCCCGCGCCCACGAGTTGCGACACCATGGGTATGGTCATGTTGCCCATGGACTGCAAAATTCGGTTGAGCATGATCTCTATCATCATGCCGAATGAACAGCAGGTGCATATGGACAGATATTTGTAGGACATCTCGTACACTACGCGCATATCCGCGTCCGCGCTTGCCATCTCGCCGAGGGTGTATGCGCGCACAAATGCCTCGGACACAAAATAGCCTATGACGGCAAACATCGCGCTCATGATGAGGGAGAGCAGTATGCCCGTCTGCGACGCCAAAGACGCTTCGCGCGCTTTTCCCTCGCCGAGAAGCCGCGATATGAGCGATCCCGTGCCCACCGCAAGTCCTATCGCAAACGCGTTGACAAGCAGTTGCATGGGTAGGGCGTATGAGAGCGCCAGCACGCCGTTTACGGGGTCGTATGAGCCGATGAAAATGCTGTCTACGATGTTGTACAGCGCCTGTACGAGCATTGAGAGTATGGCGGGACCGCTCATCACGAGTATGAGCTTGCCTATGGGCATTTTGCCCAGCTTTTGAGATTGCAGAGTTTGTGCGTCCGACATTTTTCACCGAAAAGATACAAAATAATTGCAGCCTCAAGTATAGTAAAGCGCACAAAAAAAATCAACTTAAAAAGGGGCGATTTTGTCGAAATATGCAAAAATTTTGCACATTTTTGCGCATAATAATTTGAAATTGCGGGCGGTTTTGTAAAAATTCTTTTTAAGACGCGCTTTATTCGGCTTTATGCCTCGCTTTTTGAGTCGTCGGAGGCCTCCCCGTTGTCGTCGCTACGCGCACATTCCGCGCCGTCCTCGGGAGAGGGCGCGCTCGGCACGAACGGGGTGTTCATAAGATCCTTTATGCGCTGTTCGCGCTTTTCGATGTTCTGCGCCACCTTGAGAGAGACGGGCACCATGCCCTGAGCAAGCGCAGGTTGCGCTTCGGGCGGTTCATTTCTGTATGAGAGCTTGAGTATGAGAGGCGCGAGCAGGGCGGATACGATGATGAGTATGAGCACAAACGGCATTATCGCGGGGTCTACGAGGCCGCTGTCTATGCCCTTTTGAGTGCAGACAAGCACGACTTCGGCGCGCACCATCATGCCTACGCCCACTCTAAAGCTGTCCTTCAAAGAGTAACGGCAGGCGAGAGAGGTCACGGAGCAACCTATCACTTTGCCGACAAGCCCTACCGCAACGAGCGCGAGACCAAAGCCCGCCATGCGCGCGTTTATGCCCGAAAAGTCCGCCGTTATGCCGAGGTTGGCAAAGAATACGGGCACGAAGATCATATAACTGCTCACTTCCACTTTGCGGTCGATGTATTCGTGTTCGCGCACGGTTGAAAGTATTATGCCCGCGACGTATGCGCCCGTGATGTCCGCGACTCCAAACCACTTTTCGGCGGCATACGCGAGGAAAAAGCAGGTCGCAAAGCCCAAAATGGGGAGCCTGCGCGTGTGCGGATGTTTCTTTTCTATGAAGTTGAAGATGAAATGGAGCGCGACGCCAAAAACGCCCGCCGCGGCGAAGAAGCCTATCATCTTGCCTATGACTATGCCGACTTCCTTCGCGCCCGTCCCGCCGCTGAGCGAAACGAAGAGGGACAGGAGCACGACGCCTATGATGTCGTCGAGTATCGCCGCCTCTATAATGGATGTGCCGACTTTCGTGTTCAGTCTGCCGAGTTCCTTGAGAGTGGCGACCGTCACGCTTACGGACGTCGCCGCAAGTATGGTGCCATAAAAGAGGTCTACGATCGCCATATGAGAGGTCATGCCTTTAAATCCGCCGTTGAAAGCCGCCGCGACCAAAAATCCCAGCGCAAGGGGAACGATGACTCCGCCAAGCGTTATGACGACGCTGGGCAAACCGCACTTTTTAAACTGCTTGAGGTCGGTTTCCAGCCCCGCCGAGAACATTATGAAAATTACGCCTATCTTTGCGAGGAAGGAAAGTCCTTCTAGGGTCTGCTGAGTAAAGACGGTCTGCCCGGGTATGAGTTTGATGAGACCGAGCAAAAGCCCCGCGATCAACATCCCCACAACTTGCGGCAGTCCCAATTTCTTTCCCACAAGCGAAAACAGCTTCGTGCACAGGAGTATGAGCGTAAGCGGCAACAAAATTTCGAAGTATTCAACTGTAGCAGATGTCAAATTTACCATATTCCGTCTCTTATCGTCAAAATGTTATACTCCCGAGAGGGCGGCTAAGTCAAGCGAATTGACAAAAACGCGCAATAAAATCGTAAAATATTATAATTTATGCGGAATTTTTAAACACAGCAAATTTACGCCCAGTCCGAGCGATAAACGCAACATTTGTCCGAGCGTCCCTATACCCGACGTTTGCTTTGTCCGAGCGATTAGCGCATATTTTGTCCGAGCGTTTATATTGTGACCCCCACCACCGCGCAAAGCGCGGAGCCTCCCCCTATACATCACCCCACAAAAACATTTCATATTTTTGCGGGGACCCCGATCATATACCCCATAAAATTCGTTCCACCGGCTATGCATTTCTACACTGTGTTACATCGTCACTCATTATTATGGGGACCCCGAGAATGTTCCTACACTAACGCTGTAAAGGGGTATGCCTACAAATGGAAAATTTGGAAAGTTTGTCTGAGTAAAGAACAAAAACGCTGTCCGAGCGCACTCATATTCTACGTCTGCCGTGTCTGAACATAGGCATCGCCCTTCGATAACGTAAGTGTAGAAATGAAACATTCGTTTAGGGGGAGGCTCCGTGCATAAATAAGCGGGCGTAAGCCCGCGTCCCCAAGCGCAAAAAATAGCGAGCCATGAGCATTTCTAACGCAACATTTGTCCGAGCTGTTTTGGGGTCCCCATAATAATGAGTGACGATGTAAAACAGTGCAGAAATGTACAGCGTGTGGAACGAATTTTATGGGGTAAGAGAATTGTGAAGCGTTAAGTTTTTTGCGCGCGGAGTGGCGCAAAAATTGCAGTGTGCCCTTATAGACCTTGCTTCGCAATGGTCGCGGGCACTGAGCAATTTTAAGCGGGTGGTGGGGGTCCCGACTTATAACGTAATCTTTGTCCTAGCCTTCCCTATACCCGTCTTTCACCATGTCCGAGCGATAAACGTATATCCTCGGTGCGCTCAAGCGCAGACGTAACGTACAGTCAGGGTTTACATAAATCTATTTTGATTTGTATGAAAATACGGCTATGACGGTCGTCGCGACGGCGGAGGAAATGGCGGCTTGCACGCAGTCGAGGGGGAGGGCGATGAGCGCCGCCGCATACGTGCCGTAGATGAACGCTTGCGCGATGAAGTAGCCCACCGCCATCAGCGCCGTCGAAAAGACGCATATGGGCAGTGAAAGCGCGACCGTAAGCAGGACGACACGCTTTTTGATTTGTTTTATATTTGCGGAAACGGCGGTTTTATCACTCTTTTCGGACGTATAAACATCGCTTTGCGCGATTTGGTCGTCGGGAGTCTCCACTCTTTCATCTGCGCCTTGCTGTGCTCCGTTCCCCTCCGCCGCGATGTCCGCGGCGACTGCTGAGGCGGGGTCTTTGACTGTTGATGTTTCCTTATAGTCGGGTGCGGTCTCATCCCATGCGACTCTCTCGTCGGGCACGGGCGAGGCTGTCGGCTCTTGCTCGGTGAGAACGGGGTGGCTTGCCATGAAGTCCTTCATCGCGGTCGTCATGTGCGAGGCGAGATACTTTGCGCACGCCTTTTTCAACAATATGAACATCAGCCCCGCGACAAGTCCCTCTATCGCTTTTATGACAAGTGTGTAGAGCATCGTCGTGGGATAGACGGTGAGGTCGCCTAAGAAAGCGCCCAGACCGCCCGCAATCATCGCGGGTATGGGACCGAGAAGATAGGCGCATATCAAAATTACGGAGTCCCCGAGGTTGAAGTAAAACTGCCCGCCCGAAAAGCCGAGCAACGTCCCCACATAGGTGAGCGCGGTCATGAGTGCGGTGTAGGCAATGAGCTTTGTCGAGAGTCGCAACTTGTTCGATCTCATAAAAAAATCTCCTTTTTGGGGAGAAGGAGAGGCCGCGCGAAGATCCGCGGGGTCAAATTCCTTCCCATTCTGACTTGACAGGCGGTTGCGGATTCTCACCGCATCAACTGTTGGGGCTGTCGGACTTGTCCGCGCGAGGCGGCATCACCATCGGTTGACATATGTCATCCAAGAAATTTTGTTTTGTACATTATATTCCCGCGCGCGGGCGATGTCAAGGAGAAAATTTTTACAGTCGGGAAAAAACGAAAAACAGTCGGGTCGCGAGGCGCAAAATATGGCATATTCAAAAATGTCGCATTGAAAGCGCCGACGTCGTTGTGAGCAACGGGCTTAAATAGACAAAAAGGCGCCGTCGATCGACATAAGGAGCATGTCTTTGCAAACATATGCTTGCGACGGGGAGACGGCAGAATGGGGCGAAGAGACGTGCGCTTTTGAAATTTATGTTGACAATCTTATATATTTAGTCTAAAATTTCAATATATGGAAAGAAAATCTTCTCAATTCGCATTTTACTTTTACTTCGGCTACATAGCGTAGTCGCGTTTGGTGTGCGAGGCAGAGGAATGTTCCCGACACCAAACGGCGTCGGATTTTTTTATAAAAGCGGCGGTTCACGTCAAAGATAGAGTCAAATCATAAGTGAAATCGGGCGAGGCGTTCGCAAATAACGGCGGAGAAGCGCGTACCGCTTGAAACATTGAAGACAGGAGCGAGGATGGCTCGCTTATCGGAGGCAAAATGATAATAGTCATCAAAAAAGACAGGGACAACAAGCAGGTGGACAATCTCATTCGCTGGATAAAGAGTTTGGGACTTGACGTATACAGGAGCGAGGGCGAAAATTCCGAGATAATCGGGCTTATCGGCGACACGTCCAAGGTGGACATAGGGCTTATCAACACCCTCGACATCGTGGAGAGCGTCACGCGCGTGCAGGAACCCTATAAAAACGCCAACAGAAAGTTCCACCCGCAGGACACCGTGATAGACGTCGCGGGGCACAAGTTTGGCGGGAACAACTTTCAGATCATCGCGGGTCCGTGCTCCGTTGAGAGCGAAAAGCAGATAATCGAGGTCGCAAAAGCCGTGCAAAAGGCGGGCGCGACAGTGCTAAGAGGAGGAGCGTTCAAACCGCGCACGTCGCCGTACTCGTTTCAGGGTATGGGGCTTGAGGGGCTTAAGCTGCTGAGGAAAGCGAAGGAAGAGACGGGCATGCCCATCGTCACCGAGATCATGAGCGAGTATCACATCGACGACTTCTATGGCGTGGACATCATACAGGTAGGCGCGCGCAATATGCAGAATTTCGATCTGCTCAAGCACCTCGGCAGGCTGAAAACTCCCATACTTTTGAAGCGCGGCATAGCGGCGACCATGGAGGAGTGGCTTATGAGCGCGGAATACATCATGTCCGAGGGCAATCCCAACGTCATACTGTGCGAGAGGGGGATAAGGACGTATGAAAATTACACGCGCAATACCCTCGACATTTCCGCCGTCCCCGTGCTCAAGGAGCGCACGCATCTGCCCGTCATAGTGGATCCGTCCCACGCGTCGGGCATTTCGAGGCTGGTAAAGCCGCTCTCTCTCGCGGCTACGGCGGCGGGTGCGGACGGGCTTATCATAGAGGTGCACAACGACCCGCCCCACGCGCTATGCGACGGCGCGCAATCCTTGAGGCCGGAGCAGTTTGCGGATACCGTTGCAAGCATAGACAAAATATTGCAAGCGGTGGGCAAGAGCAGGGACAAATAGACAAAAAACATACAAACGTCGTGAGTTTTGAGGAAATTTTTCGTAAAAGGTGAGATATGACTCAATTGAGGACGGTCGGAATTGTCGGTCTGGGAATGATAGGAGGCTCGCTGGGGCTGGGACTCAGCGACGCGGGCTTTGATGTTTTCGGCTATGACTTAAACTGCGATGTGCAGAAGATCGCGCTTCAAAAGGGGTGTATATGCGCGCCCATAGGCGAGTATTCCGCGCTCGATGCGCTCATCGTCGCGCTGACCGAGGAGAAATACGATTTCCGCGCTCGAAAAGTATGCTCCGCTTATGAAGTTCGGCGCGACTGTCATGGACATTTGCGGCAACAAGCGCGGGGTCGCGGAATGTATGAGACGGCTAAAACAAAAATATCCGCATATCCACTTTGTCGGCACGCATCCCATGGCTGGAAGAGAGACGGACGGCAAGTCGTTTGGCGTTTTGAAGGCGACGAAGAGACTGTTTGAGGACGCGTACGCGGTTGTCGTACCCATAGCGGACGACGATGAAGGAGTGAAAGTCGCGCGCGAGATATACGGCGCACTGGGCGTAAGGGGCGTGAAGATTGCCTCCGCCGAGACCCATGACAGCATGATAGCCTACACCTCGCAACTCGCGCACATTTTGTCGGGCGCGTATGTTAAAAATATCAAATCAGAGACGCATCAAGGCTTTTCCGCGGGCAGTTTTTTGGACCTGTCGCGAGTTTCAAGGCTGGACGCGCGCATGTGGACGGAACTGTTTTTGAACAACGGCGACGACCTTATCCCCGACCTCGACTTGCTTATTTCAAACCTTTCGGAGTTCAGAGACGCGCTCGCAAGCGGGGACGGCGAGAGGCTGGAGGCGCTTCTCGAGGAAGGCAACGCCTATAAGGACGCGGCGGACAGAAATTCCCGCGCGCGGAGGGAGGAAGTATGAAAATTGTGAGAGCGGAGTGCCTAAAACCCTATGACATCCTCATAGAGCGCGGCATAATGAGCAGGGCGGGCGAGCTTTTGCGCCCCGTACTCAAGGCGGAGAAGTTGCTTTTGGTGACGGACGACATCGTGGACGGACTGTATGCGGACATGGTCATGACCTCTCTTGAGAAAGTATTCGGAAACGGCAACGTATTTAAATTCGTTTTGCCCGTCGGCGAGGAAAATAAGACGGCGCAAAATTATCTTCGGATCGCAGAGTGCATGGCTAAGCTCGGACTTACGCGCGCGGACGCTGTCGTCGCGCTCGGCGGCGGCGTCGTGGGCGATATGGCGGGTTTTGCGGCGGCGACGTATATGAGAGGAATAGATTTTGTGCAAATTCCTACGACTTTGCTTGCCATGATAGACAGTTCCGTCGGCGGCAAGACGGGGGTGGATCTGCCCGAAGGGAAAAACCTTTTGGGAGCATTCCATTCGCCGAGCGTTGTGCTCATAGACCCCGACGCGCTTACGACTTTGGATGAGGCGGAGTATGAAAACGGTTTGGGAGAGGGCATAAAATATGCCGTCATGCGTCCCGAGATCGCGCCATATTTGTTGAAAAATCGCACGGACGTCGTGAGTTTTATCCATAAATGCGTCGCTTTGAAGGCGGACATAGTCAGAAGAGACGAGCGCGAGGGAGGACTGAGACGCATACTCAACCTCGGACACACCGTCGGACACGCGATAGAGGCGGCAAGCGGATATGCAGTCCCGCACGGCGCGGCGGTCGCGAGAGGGATAAGCGTGATGACGTCCGCGGCTTTGGACGCGGGCGAGATCTCGCCTGCGCGCGCCGAAGAGATATTCAAGATGTTGGGGCTTGTCGGCATAGGAAAGATATACGCGGACGCGGACAGGCTTTCCCCCTATATCGCGCTGGACAAGAAGAGCGAGGGAGAATTTATAAACGCGGTCGTCGTGACCGAAAGCGGCGCGGAAGTGCGAAAAATGACGGGGGACGAGTTTTTGAGATACGTCTCAAAGACGGACGTTGTCGTCAAAGGATCGCGCATATGCGGCGCGGTCGAGGCGCCCGCCTCAAAGTCATTGGCGCATAGGGTGATGATCGCGGCGTATCTCGCGGGCGAGAGCTTCGAGGCGGAGGGCGGCGCGGACGTCGAGGCGACAAAGAGGTGCCTCGCTTCGTTGCGGCTCGCTCGGGAGTACGGCGGCGATCATCCGCTGTTGGATGCGGGCGAGAGCGGCTCCACGCTCAGATTTTTGCTCCCCGTCGTGTGCGCGCAAGGTTGTACGGCGACGTTTATGGGAGAAGGCAGACTCAAGGACAGGCCTATAGACGGCCTTTTGGAGGTCTTGACGGCGCACGGCGCGGAGTTCTCACGCGAGGGCGGCGAGGGTTTGCCGCTTAGAGTAGCAAAGAGCGGACTGCGCGCGGGAAACTATGTCGTGGACGGCTCGGTGAGTTCGCAATATGTCACGGGGCTTCTCATGGCGCTCCCGCTCCTCGAGGGGGACAGC
This sequence comes from uncultured Clostridia bacterium, assembly GCA_947589475.1. GTDB lineage: Bacteria > Bacillota > Clostridia > Christensenellales > CAG-917 > CAG-475. The sequence continues at coordinate 28,662 of CANQBO010000011.1, read as the reverse complement.
ACCCTCACCGTAGTGGGCAAGAGCGTTTCAAAGAGCTATATCGACTTGACGCTATATGTGCTGAAGCACTTTTCTGTAGAGGTGGAAACACGCGACGGCGCGTACATGATAAAGGGCGGACAGAGCTACAAAATGCCGCGCGATCTGAAGATAGAGGGGGATTGGTCGTCTGCGAGCGTACTACTCGCTACGGGCGCGCTTGCGGGAAGGGTGCGCGTAGAGGGTCTTGATCCCGACTCCGAGCAGGGGGACAGGGCGGTCGTCGAATTACTAGGGCGCGCGGGCGCGGATATACGTTTCGAGGACGGCGCGTACATCGCGGAGGAGTCCAAACTCACCGCGATAGATTTCGACGCGGCAAATTGCCCCGACCTTGTGCCCATTATGGCGACGGCGCTGTCCTTTGCGGAGGGCGTCTCGCACATCACGTCCGTGGACAGATTGCGGTTTAAGGAAAGCGATAGGCTCGAAGCGGTGCGCGCGCTCATCGAAAGCTTCGGCGTAAGGACGGAGTACGGCGAGGATACGCTCACGATATTCGGGAAAAAGCGACATAAATCGGGCGAATATCCCGCATTTTGCGACCACAGGATCGCGATGAGCGCCATTGTCGCCGCGCTTGCGACAGAGGGGACAAGCGTCGTTCGCGGCGCGGAGTGTATCAATAAATCATATCCGAATTTTGCGGGGGTCTTGCGAGGCATGGGCGCGGACATCTCTAAGGAGGAGAAATGAAAGCGGAAATCGGAAAGCTGAAGCTTGAGATATACGGGGAGTCGCACTCCGAGCGCATAGGGATGAAGCTTGACGGGATAGACGTCGGCACGTCCCTCGATATGCACTGCGTGAAGGACTTGCTTTTAAGGCGTAAAGCGGGCGCGTTTTGGTCCACTCCGAGGAGGGAGGAGGACTTCCCCGTCTTTGAGGGAGTCGCGGAACATGGCGGGAAATATATTGTCGAAAGCTCGCAGATCGAGGCATACATCTTAAACGGCAACGTCAAAAGCGGCGATTACGACAATATTCGACGTATTCCGCGTCCCTCGCATGCCGATCTCGTCGCGTGGGCAAAGGACGGAAAGATCCCCGCGGGCGGCGGAGCGTATTCGGGAAGGATGACCGCGCCGCTTTGCGTCGCGGGCGGTATAGCGAAGGAGATCCTCGAAGATCACGGAATACGTATTGACGCCTATTTGACGAATGTCGCGGGGATAAGATTTGCGGGAGCGTATGACTATGAAGGAGGCGCAGTCGCGACGCGCGGCGTGGACGAGGAAATGCGGGAGAGAATCAGAGCGTGCGAATTGCCCGTGCTCGACGAGAAAAATGTGCGGGAAGCAAAGGACAGATTGCGCGCGATCGCCGATTTGGGCGACAGCGCGGGCGGCGAGATCGAGTGCGTCATAGCGGGACTTGATATGGGCGAGACGGGCGGCGCGCTTTTTGACGGGATCGAAGGGAAATTGGCATACGCGCTGTTCGGAGTGCCCGCCGTCAAGGGCGTGGAGTTCGGAAGAGGGTTTGCCTTCGCGGGTATGAAGGGCAGTTTCGCAAACGATCCCATTGGGTTGAGCGGCGGCAAGCCTATTCCGCTCACCAACAACAGCGGCGGCATAAACGGCGGCGTTTCAAACGGATTGCCCGTCATTTTGCGGGTGGCGGTGAGGCCTACGCCCTCGATAAAGCTTCCTCAACGCTCCGTGGATCTGGTCGCTATGCAGGAGTGTACGCTTGAGGTCAAGGGCAGGCACGACGTGTGCATCGCTCCGCGCGTGGTGCCCGTTGTCGAGGCTGTGTGCGCGCTTGCGATATACGGCATGCTCCGATAGAACGATAGGACGAAATAAATTCGACATATTTAAGATATATCTTAACAACAATAAAAATAAAACCAAAAAAAAGCGAAATAAAAGGATAGGAGTTATTAAATTTCGACGCCTTAATACAAAAAATAAATTCGGGAGAGTGAAATATGGACATCGACGAGATACGCAATAGCATAGACGAAGTGGACGACAAGCTTGCGGCGCTGTACAAGAGGCGTATGGAGTTGGCGCGGCTCATCGCGGAGGAAAAGAGAAAAGCGGGGTTGCCCCTTGTCAACGTTTTGCGCGAGAAAGAGATCGTCAACCGCGTTACGGCGACTTTGCCCGCGGAGGTCAAGCTGTACGGGAAACAGCTTTTCGAGACGTTGTTTGAGACGAGCAAAGCCTATCAATATTCCGTGCTCGACGTGCCGTCCCCCGTCAAAGACGACATACGCGCGGCGATAGAGGGCGGGGTCGTGCCCTTCCCCATAGAGGCGACGGCGGCGTGTCAAGGCGTCCCCGGGGCGTACAGCTGTATCGCGGCGGACGCGCTCATTCCCATATCGTCCATATCCTGCTTCAAAAATTGGGACGGTGTGTTTCAGGCGGTGGAAAAAGGGTTTTGCGACTTCGGCATATTGCCCATCGAAAACAGTACGGCGGGAAGCGTGACCTATGTGTATGACCTTATGCGAAAACATCGCTTTTACATCGCGCGCAGTATAAAGCTGAGAGTAAAGCACTATTTGCTGGCGAAGCACGGCGTCAAAGTCGAGGACGTCAAGGAAATAATATCCCACGATCAGGCTATATCGCAGTGCAAGGAAATGATCGCCGCGCTTGGCGACGTCAAGATCACAAGATGCGACAACACAGCGCTTGCCGCAAAGACGGTCGCGGCAAGCGACAGGCGGGACGTCGCATGCATAGCCTCGCGCGAGTGCGCGGGCATTTACGGTCTCGACATATTGAGGGAGGGCGTAAACGACAATAAAAACAACTTTACGCGCTTTATCGCGATTTCCGACAAACTTCGCGCATATCAAAACGCAAACAAGATCTCGATCGCCGTCAGCCTCGCGCACGAGGCGGGTAGTCTGAACAGGATTTTGAACAAATTCTCGACTCTGGGACTGAATTTGACAAAACTCGAGTCCCGCCCCATCCCGGACAGCCCGTTTGAATTTAAGTTCTACTTCGACTTCGAGGCGAAGATAACCTCTCCCGAAGTGCAGAATTTGCTCGCGGACATCGCGGGCGAGACGGACAGCTTCGAGTTTTTGGGCGCGTATGAGGAGCTATGATGAAGAGAGTACTTTGCGTCATAGGCAAAAGTTTGCCGCATACGCTCTCTCCCGAGATACACAAGGCTCTCGGCGCGAAGGATTACCGCGTGGAGGAGCTTGCGGACGAGCGCGCACTCGAGGAGTTTGTGAAGAGCAGAAGCTATGACGGCTACAACGTCACCATCCCCTATAAGCAAGCGGTGATGCCCTTGCTCGATGAGGTGAGCGAGACGGCGCGCGAGGTCGGGGCGGTCAATACGGTCGTCGAAAGGGACGGGAGGCTTTTTGGCTACAACACCGACGTCGAAGGCATGAAGTATGCTCTCGACAGGGCGGGGATAAGCTTGAGCGGCAAAAACGTGCTCATCTTGGGGAGCGGAGGCACCTCGCATACGGCAAAGTATCTTTGCGGGAAGGAGGGCGCTCGGCGCATAGACGTGGTGTCGAGAAGCGGGAGCCTGAACTATGACAATTGTTACGCCCTTCGCGACGTTGAGGTCATCATCAACACCACGCCCGTAGGAATGATGCCGTCCTCGTATGCGCGTCCCCTCGATATATCCCACTATCCCGCGCTCGAGGGAATTTTCGACGCGATATACAATCCACTCTGCACGCTCATCGTGCTCGAGGCAAGGGCGCGCGGCATAAAGGCGGCAAACGGGCTTGATATGCTCGTGGAGCAGGCGAGACTTGCGCACAACATCTTTTTTGCGGGCGATGACGAGGCTTTCTCGGGCGAGACGGAAAGCGAGAGGGTATGCCGCGGGCTTATGAGGACGAGGCAAAACGTCGTGCTTGTCGGCATGGCGGGCGCGGGAAAGACTACGGTGGGCAGAGCGCTCGCGAAGGCGCTCGGCAAAGAGTTTTACGATACGGACGCGCAGGTCGTGAAGGCGGCGGGAAAGGACATTCCGACAATATTCGCCGAGGACGGCGAGGCCAAATTCAGAGAGTTGGAAAAAGCCGCGCTCAAGGAGTGTTGCATGAGACTCGGCGCGGTCATCGCTACGGGCGGCGGGGCGGTCCTCGACGAAGAGAACAGATTTTATATGAGGTCCAACGGCAGAGCGGTGTTTTTGAAGAGGGACGTATCCTCGCTTCCTCTCGACGGCAGACCGCTCTCTACGAACGCGAGCAGGGTGGCGGAGCTGTACGAGAAAAGAAAACCGCTTTACGAGAGCATAGCCGACATCTGCGCATATAACGACGCCGATGTCGAGAATGCGGTGGAAAGTATTCTAAAGGAGCTGGAAAAATGAAAAAGTTGCTTGTGATAAACGGGGTAAATCTCAACATGCTCGGCATACGCGAGAAAGAATTGTACGGCGAGGAAAGTTTTTCCGCGCTTGAAAAGTATATTCGCGATTGCGCGAAAGAGTTGGGCGTAAAGGTCGTGTTGAAACAGTCCAACCATGAAGGGAAGATCGTGGAATTCATTCAAAAAGCCTACGGAAAGTTTGACGGAATAATAATAAACGCGGGCGCGTACACTCATACGTCCGTCGCCATACTTGACGCGCTCAAGGCGGTGGCGATCCCCACTGTAGAGGTGCACCTCACGGACATAAACGCGCGCGAGGACTTCAGAAAGACGTCCTACATAGGACTTTATGCGGAGCTTTGCATTGCGGGGAAAGGTTTTAAAGGCTATCGCGAGGCAATTGAGTATTTTGTAAGTAAACAGTAATATTTTTGTAAAACTTCAACAAAAAGTATTCTAAATTTTAGCACTTTTTGAAATACTTCTCTAAAAACTGCCTAAAATTAGAATACTTTTTTCAATGTAAAGATAGAAATACGGCATAAAAAGTGCGAAAACGCGGACACTGCGGACGGCGTGTGTAAGTAAGATAGGACAAACTTTTATTATAGGTCGGGACTCCGCCATCGCGCTTTGCACGGTGGTGGGGGTTACAATAAATAGACACTCGGACAAGGCAAACGCAAAAATCAAATTCTCATGCAGGAGTTTGGCACTTGCAGACAATCAAAAAACGCGAGCGACGGCAAGTAATTGCCTAGCTCGCGTTTTTAGCTTGGGACCCAAAGGGCAAATCGCCCTTTGCCGGGGAGTGGGGTGGAACCCCGCATAGGGTGTGAGCGCATAAGCCCACGGGTTTTCACTCAAGAAGGCTGTCGTGCAGTTGGGCGTAAATAGATGACGCTTTGTCCACCCAGCTCTTGTAGATGTATTTTGCGTGTTGAGGGCTTGCGACGACAAGTTTCAGCTCCATGAGAGTGGAGTATTCCGTGTTTATCCTCAATATGACGGTGTAGGTGCCGTCCGAGTTTTTGGAGTAGTCCGAAAAATATGATTGCCGCTTTTTGTAGCGCATCCTGTTTTCGTTTACGTAGTCCGAGATGTTGTCCCTGAGCGAGGAGGGGATGCGGGCATAGAAAAGGCTTAGGCACCCGACTCCGTCCTGCGTGATGTTGAGAAGCTCGCTCTTCGGCACACGGTAGAGCAGGTTTGTATCCAGCAGCTCCGAGAGATACTGTTTGCACTCCATATATGGCAACCACTCGTTTTCCGACGTGCATATGTCGAGAAGGGTGTCCTCCGTGATGGGAATGGACATCTTGTCGAATACGAAAAGTATCACAAGCTTTTGTATCTTGCTGTCGGAAGGAAGTATCGGAGTTTGAGATTGTTTGCCGCCCATATATTTTTCCGATCGTTTGAAAACTGCCGCGCCGCCGAACGCCTTACGGAATACGGACCCGCGCGGACTTCTATCTTAACAGCATTCGGGGCGCATAATCAAGCATAAATCAACAAATTTATTTTGTACACAACAAGTTGTGGCATGGGTTCCCGCACGGCACAAGACCTCCCTTTAAAATGTACAAAAAAACGCCCGTCGCTTGATGAGCGGCGGACGCTTTTCGAAATTATGATCTATTTGAGGTTTTCTTTTAGAGTGTCAAGCTCTTTACGCAACTCTTTGGGGAGTTTGTCGCCGAACTTTTTGTAGAATTCCTCTATGCCTTCGGCGTCCTCTCTCCACAGCTGTTTGTCGACTGTGAGCAGGTTTGCGATGTCTTCCTCTGTCATATCGAGGCCGTTGATGTTGATGTCGGCGGGATCGGGAACATAGCCGATGGGAGTTTCGACTGCCTTTGCCGTGCCCTCGCAGCGGCGGATGATCCAGTCAAGCACGCGCATATTGTCGCCGAAGCCCGGCCACAGGAAGTGACCCTCGTCGTCCGTACGGAACCAGTTGACGTTGAAGATCTTCGGTTGATGCGCGACCTTCTTGCCCATCTCTATCCAATGCGCGAAGTAGTCCGCCATATGATAGCCGCAGAAGGGGAGCATCGCCATAGGATCGCGGCGCACGACGCCCACCGCGCCCGACGCGGCGGCTGTTGTCTCGGACGCCATTATGGAGCCGACAAATACGCCGTGATTCCAATCTCTCGCTTCGTATACGAGCGGAGCCGTCTTTGCGCGGCGCCCGCCGAAGATGATCGCGTCAAGAGGCACGCCCTCGGGGTTTTCGAATTGATCGGAGAGGCAGGGGCAGTTTATCGTCGGCGCGGTGAAACGGGAATTCGGATGCGCGCCCTTTATGCCTTGAGCCTGTTGCTCCTCGCCCCACGGCTGTCCTTGCCAATCGATAGCCTTCTTCGGGGGGTTCTTGTCGAGACCTTCCCACCAGACGGTATTGTTTTCGAGGTTGTGGCAGACGTTTGTGAATATGGTGTTCTTCCTTGTGGAAGCGAGCGCGTTGGGGTTGGACTTGCTGTTTGTGCCGGGAGCGACTCCGAAGAAGCCGTTTTCGGGGTTTATCGCGTACAGTCTGCCGTCTTTGCCCACTCTTATCCACGCGATGTCGTCGCCGACGGTGTGGATCTTATAACCCTTCTTCGCAAACTCTTCGGGAGGAATGAGCATGGCGAGGTTGGTCTTGCCGCATGCGGACGGGAATGCCGCCGCGATGTATTTTGTTTCGCCGTTGGGCTTCTCGAGACCGAGGATGAGCATATGTTCCGCCATCCAGCCTTCATGCCAGCCTTGATAGGAGGCTATGCGCAGAGCGAAGCACTTCTTGCCCAGCAGGACGTTTCCGCCGTATGCCGAGTTGACGGACATTATGGTGTTGTCCTCGGGGAACTGACAGATGTAGCGCTTTTCGGGATCGACGTCCGCCTTTGAGTGCAGACCGCGCACGAAATCGTCGCTTGCGCCGAGTTGATCGAGCACTTTCTGTCCCACGCGGGTCATGATCGCCATGTTCAGCACGACATAGATGGAGTCCGTAAGCTCGATGCCTATCTTTGAGAAAGGCGAGCCTACAGCGCCCATGGAGTAGGGAATGACGTACATGGTGCGTCCCTTCATCGCGCCGCGATAGATGTCGCGCAAGATCTTGTACGCCTCGTCCTTTTGGATCCAGTTGTTGGTGGGTCCCGCCGTCTCCTGCTTTTCGGTGCAGATGAAGGTGCGTCCCTCAACGCGCGCAACGTCGTTTGGAAGCGTGCGGTGCAGATAGCATCCGGGGAGAAGCTTCTCGTTTAGCTTGATCATCTCGCCCGTCGCAACGGCTTCGGCGCGCAGAGCCTCGAGTTGCTCCTCGCTGCCGTCGATAAGCACGACTTTGTCGGGCTGACAAAGCTCGACGCTGTCTTGCACAAAGCTTTCTACGCCTTTGCTTTTAAATTTCATTTTTAGTTTCCTCCTAAAAAATTAAATCGTCCCGAAAGGTCCGAGAAATTTTATACCGCATATTTTTTTGTACAAACCTTAAGAGCGGATGTACACAGTATATTTCTATTTCCCAAACCCGAAAAATGATACAATAAAATGCCCCCGTTTGTCAATAGAAATCAAAAATGATTGAGGATAATCGGATATAAAGAAAATTTAATGCGAGAAGGCAGTAAACAGTGCGGTGGGGAAATTTATTATGCTTGCAATTTTTTGCGCTATGATGTATAATATCTGGAAAAGCGGAGGAAATCGATATGAAGGTCGGCATAGGATGCGATCACGGCGGGTATGCGCTCAAGGCGCGGGTCATAAAAACGCTCGAGGAGTTGGGCGCGGAGGTCGTGGACTTTGGGACGAACAGCGCGGACGTTTCGGTCGATTATCCCGTATACGGTCTCAAGGTGGGCGAGGCGGTCGCGTCGGGCGAATGCGATCTCGGGGTCGTGATGTGCGGCACGGGCATAGGCATTTCCATTGCGGCAAACAAGGTCAAGGGCGTGCGCGCCGCAGTCGTAACAAACACCTATATGGCGAAGCTTACCAAAAACCACAACAACGCAAACATCATTGCGCTCGGCGGCAGGGTGATAAGCGAGGACGAGGCGGAGGATATCGTGAGGACGTGGTATACCGCCGAGTACGAGGGCGGCAGACATCAAAGACGCCTTGACATAATATCCGATATCGAGGACGAGAATTTCAAATGAAAGAGAGCATAATCGACGATGTAATGAGAGATGTTCGCGCGGCTGAAGAGAACGCGGATATGATGATCGAGCAAGCAAGACAGCAGGCTAAGGAGCGCGTGCTTGCCGCCGAAGCCGAGGCGGACAAGATGAGGGCGGAAAACAAGCAGAGACTCAAGGAGCTGAAACGTCAGGCTCAACTTGACACCGCTTCTCGCGCCGCCGAAAGAAGGGACGCTCTCATGAAGAAGGGCGAAAATGCCGCGAAGGAGCTTATCGAAAACAAGAACTCCGCGGTCGAAGAGGCGGCGGACGCAGTCGTCGCGAGTTTGATCGCGCAATATAAAATATAGATATAGGCAATATAAACCCAATTATAAAATAAAACCATAAAAGTCATCGAAATTTATGATCGTTGAAATGAAAAAGCTCGTGCTTATCGGGCACGGCGAGTACAAGGATAAACTTCTCAAGGCGATACACCGCCTTAGATGTGTGGAGACCTGTCGGACGAGAGACATCGACGACACCGTTCGCACGGGTCCGTCCTCGAGGGTGGATCGACTCAAGGTCGATCTTTCCCGCATAGATTTCGCATTTTCGTTTTTAAAGGATCAGAAGAAGAAGGCGGAGGTCATCGCAAAGCGCACGGAAAAGTCCGAACAGCCTTTCATCAACACGCCCATAAAGGCGCCTTCCGTCAAGCAGATCGTACGCATGTCCTTTGACGATTTCGACTCTATCGAGAGCAAACAGGACGAACTTATGGCGAATGTCGCAGATCTTGAGAATATCTCAAGCCGTCAGCGCGAGATCGAGCAGGAGAAGATCCGCGCGGCGCAGGAGGCGGAAGAGCACGCGATCTTTAAGTTTTTGAGAGAGCCTTACGACGAATATACGGACAGCAAGCGCACCTTTATGATGATAGGTTGCGTGCCGTCGCAACGCGCGGGGGAGCTGTCCGCATACGCCGAGGCGCAACCTCTCATGGATATACAGCTTCCCGACATCGGCAAAGTGCAGGCGTTTGCGCTCATCGCGGACGCGAGCATACGCGAAGAAGTGGAAAAAAAGTTGCAGGAGCTGGACTATACTCCGCTGAGATTTTCGGGGGATAAGTCGCCGATACAGTGCATAGAGGAGATTGAGCGGGAGCTTGCGGAGCTTGAGCTTGAGTATGAGGATCTCATCACCCGCGCGCTTGTGAAGGAGATGTACATTGCCGATCTCAAGACGCTTTACGACTATTATCAAGTGATGATAGAGCGCGACAAGACTCTGGGCGGGTTTGCGAATTCAGGCTCGTGTTTCGTCATGGAGGCGTGGCTCCCCGCTAAGGACGAGGATAGGGTGAAGGCGGCGATAGACGGCGTTTCGGACGCATTCGCGTATGAGATATGCGAGCCTGAGGAAGGCGAAGTCGTGCCGACTTACGTCAAGAACGACCGCGTCGTCACGCCGTATCAGGACATAACCAACATGTACAGCGCGCCGAAGTACGGCTCCGACCTCGATCCCAACCCCGTCATGTCCTTCTTCTACTTTTTGCTTTTCGGCATGATGCTTGCGGACGCGGCGTACGGACTCATACTCGCGATCGGCGGGCTTCTCACCTATTTCATCAAAAAACCCGTGCCCGGCAAGGGCAGACTGCTCCTCATCATAGGCATGGGCGGCATTTCCACGGTCATATGGGGCGCGATATTCGGCGGCTGGTTCGGGCTGGACATATCCGGCACTTTCCTTGAAAAAATTCAGCTTGTCAAACCTCTCGAGGGCAACGGACCTCTCGTCTTGCTCGGAATTTCATTTGCTCTGGGCTTTGTGCACATCGTCGTCGGCATGCTTATGAACGCGATAAACCTCATACGCAAAAAGCGTCCTCTCGACGCGTTTGCGGAGGTAGGCACGTGGTACATCATCTTCACGGGCATAATCTTGCTTGCGGTGGGCTTGCTCTTCCTCAAAAATATCCCCGCGATAAAGTACGTCGGCATAGCGTTTGCGGCGCTCGGCGCCATATTGATACCCGTATGCAATATGCGCGGCAAGAAAGGCGTGAAAAAGGTCACGGGTTTCTTGGGCGGCTTTGGCAAGTTGTATGACGGGGTCAACATTTTGTCCGATATTTTGAGCTACGCAAGGCTTTTCGGTCTCGGGCTGAGCGGCAGCGTCGTCGCGCTTGTCGTCAATCAGATATGTCAAGTGGTGCTCGGCTTCTTCCCCGAGGGGTCCGCGCTCATCGCTATAGGTTATATAATTTGCGTGCCCATATTCCTTGTGGGACATATATTCAACATCGCCATATCCACCCTCGGCGCGTACGTGCACAATTGCAGACTGCAATACATCGAGTTTTACGGCAAGTTCTATGAGGGCGGCGGACATGTGTTCATGCCTTACGGCACGAATATGAAGTATACTTATCTTGAGCGCAACGACGCTCCCGCGGACGCTGTCTTTAATACGGACGCAGGGGCTGTCGCAAACGAATAAAAAAATACACTTATCTCGAAATGAGGAGGTAACAACATGAACATCGGCACATTTATTGCCATTCTCGGCGCCGTGGTAGCGGCGGCTATGGCGGGCATCGGCTCGGCGATAGGCGTAGGAGTCGCGGGCAAAGCGGCGGCGGGCGTCACAAGCGAGGACCCCGACAAGTTTTCAAAATGCCTCGTGCTTCAACTTCTCCCCGGCACACAGGGAATTTACGGTTTGCTCGTCGCGTTTTTGGTGTTTGTCAAGATCAATCTTTTCGGCAACGTCATGGCGCTCACCACGGGCGAGGGGCTTTCGCTGTTTGCGGCATGCCTTCCCATGGCTGTAGTGGGCTTTTTGAGCGCGCTGTATCAGTCGAAAGTGGCGGTGAGCGGCATCGCCATGGTCGCAAAGCGCCCCGAGGAAAGCGGTAAGGCGATAATCCTCACGGTCATGGTCGAGACGTACGCGGTGCTCGCGTTGCTCGTCTCACTGCTCGGAGTCATGATGCCTACGGTCACAGGCGTCGCAGCGTAAGTTATGAGCAAGGAAGCTTTAATCAGAAAGATAACGGACGACGCTTCGGCGAAGGCGGCAATCATATTGTCCGAGGGCGAAGAGAAGGGCAACGCCATACTCGACGCGGCGAAAAAGGAGTGCGACGAGCAACTCGTGGCGGCGCGCGCGGAAATGGAGCGCGCCTCGGAAGAGACGCTCTCGCGTTCGCGCGTCGTGGCGGAAATGGACGCAAAGAGGCTGATCTTGGACGCAAAGTTGGGCATACTCGATCGCGTGTTTGCGCGCGCCCTCGAAAAGCTTGTTCAGCTTGACGACGAGGCGATGAAGCAGCTTCTTCTCGGCATGCTTTCATATGCCGAGGACGGCGACGAAGTCATACTCAACGCGCGAGGCAGGTCGCTCATAAACAAGAGCGTCCTCAAAGCATTCGCTTCAAGCCGCGGAATATCCCTCAAATTGTCCGACGAAGTCGGAGATTTCGAGGGCGGAGCAAAGCTGAGACACGGCGGCATAGACAAAAATCTTACGTTCGCGTCCGAGCTTGCCATACTTCGCGACAGCGAGGAAGCGGAAATAGCAAAGCAAATTTTCGGTTGATATGTCTGAAAGATTCGTATACGAAAACGCGAGGATAAAGTCCCTCGAAGTCAAGTTGCTCACAAGGCAGTCCATGCAGAGGCTCATCGATTGCGCCTCTCCCGAGGCGGCTTTCAAGACGCTTGTCGATTTGGGCTTCGGCGTGGGCGCGGGCGTAGCGCCCGGGGATTTCGACGCGCTGTTTGCCTTTGAGGAGGAAAAGAGCGTCGCTCTCATCAAGGAATTCAATGTGGGCGGCGCGCTTGACGCTTTGCTTTTGACGTACGACTTTCTCAATCTGAAGTTGATCCTGAAGGCGAAAGCGATGGGGAAGATCGCTACGGCAAGCGGACTTGAAGGCTTGATGACTTTCGACGAGGTGTCCGATCTTGTCGACTTGCCCGACGAAAAGCTGACGGGCGAGTTGGGCGGCGCGATTGCGGACGTGCGCGCGCTTTCGGCAAAAGGGGAAGCGGGTCCGCGCGGCATAGACGTCGCCGTGGACAAGAGAATGTTTAAGGCGGCGAAGGCGGCGGCTAAGGACAAAATATTGAAAGAGTACTTCGTTTTGAAGATAGGGGGGATAAACCTCCTGTCCCTGCTCAGGACGAAGAGGCTGGGGCTTGACGCGGCGTTTTTCGCGGAGGGCTATATAGAGGGCGGCTCCCCCGAAGTCAAGGACGTTTTCGACCTTTCAAACGACGCCATAATAGAGGCGGTGAAGGGCAACGCGTTTTACGAGCCTTTCAAAAAGGCGCTCGAGAATATGGACGTCATATCCTTCGAAGTCGCCGCGGACAACGTTTTGCTGGCAAAGGTGAGGAGCGCAAGGGACGATATGTTTTCGCCCGCGCCCATATTGAGCTATTGTCTGCAAAAACAGACCGAACTCAAAGCGGCGAAGCTCATCGTCGCGGGAATAAGAAACGGCGTCGATCCCGCCGTGATAAAGGAGAGACTGAGAGATGTCAATGCGTGAGGGTCTTATTGCGGTAGTAGGGGATAAAGATTCCGTGCTCGCCTTCAAAGCGCTCGGCGTGGACGTCTACCCCGTCGACAACGAAGAGGAAGCAAAGGATAGGGTGCATATGCTCGCTCGCACACATTCCGTGATCTTTGTCACGGAACAGGTCGCGCAGTGGGCGGCGATGTACCTGAAAAGATATTCGGTACGGCCATATCCCGTGGTCGTGCCCATACCGTCCGCAAGCGGCGGCGCCGGGTTGGGGCTTGCGGGAATAAAAGCGAATGTCGAAAAGGCGATCGGCGCAGATATCTTGTTCGACAAAGAGGACAAATAATGGAAATTGGGAAGATCGTTAAGGTTTCGGGACCGTTGATAATCGCGGAGGGCATGGGTCAATGCAAGATGTTCGACGTGGTGCAGGTCAGCGACAAAAAACTCATCGGCGAAGTCATCGAGCTTAGGGGCGACAAGGCGTCCATACAGGTGTATGAGGAGACGAGCGGTCTCGGTCCCGGGGAGAATGTGTATTCCACGGGCGCGCCGCTTTCGGTGGAGCTGGGACCCGGTCTCATCGAGGGCATATATGACGGCATACAACGTCCGCTCACAAAGCTCAAAGAGGCTTCGGGCGACCGCATAGAGCGCGGAGTTTACATTCCCGCCGTCGATCACGAGAAGTTGTGGGACTTCGTGCCTACGTTGAGCGTGGGCGACAGCGTGAGCGCGGGCACGGTCCTCGGCACCGTCAAAGAAAACGTGCTCATCCTGCACAAGATCATGGTCCCATATGGCGTCGAGGGCACCGTCAAAGAGATAAAGAAAGGCTCCTTCACGGTGGACGATACCGTCGCGACAATAGCGACGGCGCAGGGCGACGTCAAGGTCACAATGTTGCAGAAGTGGCCCGTACGTCGCGGCAGACCCTACCTCGAGAAGCTTTCACCGAGCGCGCCTCTCGTCACGGGACAGCGCGTCATAGATACGCTTTTCCCCATCGCGAAGGGCGGCGTGGCGGCGGTCCCCGGTCCTTTCGGAAGCGGCAAGACAATTGTCCAGCATCAGCTTGCGAAGTGGGCGGACGCGGATATAATCGTGTACATCGGTTGCGGCGAGCGCGGCAACGAGATGACGGACGTTCTCAACGAGTTTCCGTCCCTCATCGACCCGCACAGCGGACAGCCGCTCATGAAGCGCACCGTGCTCATCGCAAACACCTCGGATATGCCCGTCGCGGCGCGTGAGGCGTCAATATACACGGGCATCACCATTGCGGAATATTTCAGAGATATGGGCTACTCCGTCGCGATCATGGCGGACTCCACATCTCGTTGGGCGGAGGCGCTCAGAGAGATGTCGGGCAGACTCGAAGAGATGCCGGGCGAAGAGGGTTATCCCGCATATTTAAGCTCCCGCCTTGCGGAGTTTTATGAGCGCGCGGGCGTCGTCAAAGTGCTGGGACAGGACGGCGTCACGGGTTCCATAACGGCAATCGGCGCGGTCTCGCCTCCCGGCGGCGACCTCTCCGAACCCGTCTCGCAGGCGACGTTGCGCATAGTCAAGGTTTTCTGGGGCTTGAGCGCGTCGCTCGCATACAAGCGCCATTTCCCCGCGGTGGATTGGCTGACCAGCTACTCGCTGTATGCCGACAGGCTCAGCGATTGGTACGGCGACAACATAAGCGACGAGTGGATGGGCCTCAGGGCGGACCTTATGCGCATACTTCAGGAGGAGGCTCAGCTTGACGAGATCGTCAGACTTGTCGGCATGGACGCGCTCTCTCCCGAAAACCGCCTCACCATGGAAACGGCGAAGTCCATTCGCGAGGACTATTTGCACCAAAACGCTTTCCATGAGGTGGACACCTACGCGTCCCTTCAAAAACAGCAATACATGATGAAGCTCATTCTCGAGTTCGACCGTCTCGCTAAGGACGCGCTCGACAAGAACGTGGACATAGAGGATATTCTGGAGTTGCCCGTCAGAGAGAAGATAGGCAGAGCGAAATATATTCCCGAGACGGAATTGTCGAAGTTTGACGAGCTTCTCGCCGAAATAAGCGGAAGTATGCTTGCGCTCACCGAGCAGGGAGGAGAAAACTGATGCTTAAAGAATATAACACGATAAGAGAGATCGTAGGGCCGCTCATGCTCGTGGACGGCGTAGAGGGCGTCAAGTACAACGAGCTTGTCGAGATACGCCAGGCAAACGGCGAAGTAAGAAGCGGCAAAGTGCTTGAGATCGACCGCGACAAGGCGCTCGTTCAGCTGTTCGAGCCGTCGCAGGGCATCAAGATGACCACCGCGCACGCGCGTTTTTTGGGGCACGGCATAGAGCTTGGCGTCAGCGAGGATATGTTGGGCAGAGTTTTCGACGGTATGGGTCGTCCCCGCGACGGCGGCGCTCCCATAATCCCCGACAAGAAGCTGGACATCAACGGTCAGCCCATAAATCCCGTCGCAAGGGACTATCCGAATGAGTTCATACAGACGGGCATCAGCGCGATAGACGGACTCAACACGCTTGTCCGCGGACAGAAATTGCCCGTGTTTTCAATGTCGGGCATGCCGCATGCGGAGCTTGCCGCGCAAATCGCAAGACAGGCAAAGGTTTTGGGCACGGACGAGAAATTCGCCGTCGTGTTTGCCGCGGTCGGCATAACCTTCGAGGAAGCGGACTTCTTCATTTCGGACTTCAGGCGCACGGGCGCGATAGAGCGTGCGGTCATGTTCATCAACCTCGCAAACGACCCCGCCGTCGAGCGTATTTCCACCCCGCGTATGGCGCTCACCGCCGCGGAGTATCTCGCGTTTGAAAAGGATATGCACGTGCTCGTCATCACGACGGACATCACCAACTATGCGGAGGCGCTCCGCGAAGTTTCCGCCGCGAGAAAGGAAGTCCCCGGCAGGCGCGGCTATCCCGGATATATGTACACCGACCTAGCCAGCCTCTATGAGCGCGCGGGCAGGATCGTGGGCAAGAAAGGCTCTATCACGCAGATCCCCATCCTCACAATGCCAGAGGACGACAAGACGCACCCCATCCCCGACCTTACGGGCTACATCACGGAGGGGCAGATAATCATTTCGCGCGAGCTTTACAAGAGGGGCATAACTCCTCCCATCGACGTTTTGCCGTCGCTGTCACGTCTTAAGGACAAGGGCATAGGCGCGGGCAAGACTCGCGAGGATCACGCCGACACCATGAACCAGCTGTTCAGCGCGTACGCGCAGGGCAAGGAAGCGAAGGAACTAAGCTCTATTTTGGGCGACGCGGCGCTCACCGAGACGGACAAAAAATTCGCAAAATTCGCGGACGAGTTTGAAAAACGCTATGTGTCGCAGGGCTTTAATGTCAACCGCTCCATCGAAGAGACTTTGGATCTCGGCTGGGATCTGCTCGCGCTGCTTCCGAGGGGCGAACTCAAGCGTATCAGGGACGCATATCTCGAAAAGTATCTCGATCCGAGGCTTGAAAACAAAGAGAAATAAAAGAATATGGCAAAGCTCAACGTAAATCCGACAAGAATGGAGCTAAGGAGGCTCAAAAACCGTCTTAAGACCGCTGTCCGCGGGCACAAGTTGCTCAAGGACAAGTCGGACGAGATGGTGCGCCGTTTTATGCTCTATATCCGCGAGAACAAGCGGCTCCGCGAGGAGGTGGAGGGCGAACTTCAAGCCTCGCTTTCTTCCTTTATGCTCGCGCGCGCCACGTCATCGGACGCTGTCATAGAGGAAGCCGTCGCCATGCCCGCGACAAGCGTAAAGCTGGGGGTGTCTTCAAAGAATATCATGAGCGTGGACGTCCCCGTTTTCGACATCAAAGAGGGCGATGTGAGCGAGCTTTATCCATATTCCTTTGCGGGCGTCACGTCTGAGCTGGATACGTCCATCGCCTCGCTGTCAAAGCTCCTTCCAAAA
Source organism: uncultured Clostridia bacterium (assembly GCA_947589475.1). Classification (GTDB taxonomy): domain Bacteria; phylum Bacillota; class Clostridia; order Christensenellales; family CAG-917; genus CAG-475. The sequence goes on along the minus strand of CANQBO010000011.1, from coordinate 11,702 downwards.
CTCCTCAAGCTTGCCGAGGTTGAAAAGACGTGCAATATGCTTGCGGACGAGATAGAAAAGAACCGCCGCAGAGTCAACGCGCTCGAATATGTCATGATTCCGCAACTTGAGGAAACCATCAAGTATATCACTATGAAGCTGGACGAGAACGAGCGCGGCGCTACGACAAGGCTTATGAAGGTCAAAAGCATGCTCGAGGAGCGCAAGGACGGCGACAAATAAACTTTTAAGGTACGGCGTATGTTGAAAAAGATCATAAACGGATTTTTCGCAGGGCTGAGCATCTCCATAGGGGGTGCCGCCTTTTTGATGTGTTACAACGAGAACAAATTCGTGGGCGCGCTCCTGTTTTGCGTGGGACTGCTAAGCGTGTGTTGGTTTGGTTTTTCGCTGTATACGGGCAAGATAGGGCTTGTGCTTGAAAAACATAGCAAAGAGGACATCTCCGCATTGCTTTTGGGCTTGCTCGGCAACGCCATAGCCTCTTTCGCGTGCGGCTTTTTGCTTGCCTACGCCATACCGCAAATAGGCGACGTCGCGCACACCCTCGCCGAGGCAAAACTCGCGCAGGGCTATCTCAAAGGCTTCATCCGCGCCATATTCTGCGGCATACTCATCTATGTCGCCGTGTATGTTTACAACAACAAAAAGTCCGTGCTCGGCGTCATTTTGGGCATTCCCGCCTTCATCGTCAGCGGCTACGAACACTCCATTGCGGACATGTTCTATTTTGCCGCGTCCGGGATCGCTTCGTGGCAAGCCTTCGGCTACATATGGATAATAATCTTGGGCAACTCCGTCGGCGGCTTGCTCATTCCCGCACTTCAACTTCTGGGAAACGTAACTTTCAAAAGAGGGAAGAACGCGTCGCTCGCTCCCGCGCAGGAAAGCGCCGTATCACCCATAGGCGAGCCTACTAAGAATTATTCGCCGACTTCGCCCGAAGCCGAGCTTGCAAGCGACATCACGCAGGACAGCTCGGACAGCAATGGGGAAGAGAATTAAAACATATTGATTTTGAATTTACTGCGTAAAAGCACGGCTAGTTGCCGTGCTTTTACGTTATGCACATATGAAATTGTTTGCGATAAGGCGTAAATAGTCTGTTTTTTCGGTCAATTTGCAGATAATTTAAATTGAGATTGATATTTTGATTTATAAGTGATACAATAGCGTTGCAACATTATTCCTAAAAAACGTTTTTGTAAACCACAACAGACTTTGTGTGTGGCAAATTTTGATAAACAGGGGAAACCTATCGGTAGTTTTACTTGTTCCACCCCTGTATTTCAAAAACAAGGAATAGTGTTGCAACTATGGAACGGTATTCTACAACGCCGTTCCAAAGGAGCGGCGTTTTTATGATAGAAAGCTAAATTCTGCATATTTACAAAATTGCAATTGATATTTTGAGATTTAAGTGATACAATAGCGTTGCAACATTAACAAAACATAAAACTTTCCTTCAAGCGGCAGATAGCGCATATTATTCGGAAAAACGACAAACATTGGTAGTAATACCTGTTCCGACGTTTTTCCGATTTTGAAGGATGCGTTTTGTTAGTGTTGCAACTATGGAACGGTATTCTACAGCGCCGTTCCAAAGGAGCGGCGTTTTTTATGATAGAACAAGATAAAATTTGCTCGTGTTTCGGGCATCAAAAAGTTGAGATAACAGATGAGTTGCGCGCAGAAGTCGAAATTGCGATTGACGGCGCGATAAAGGACGGCGTGCGAACTTTCCTCTTTGGCGGGCTGAGCGATTTCGACGACCTTGTATACGACGTCGTGTCGGAGCGGAAGAAGAAAAGCCCCGAAATTGGCATAAAGCGAGTGTTCTGCTTTCCGCTCGACCGCGACCTGCACAAGCCGCCTCATTGGTTTGAGCGTAAGGAGTACGAGGCGCTTGAAGTCCCCGCAAAGAGCTTTGATTATTGGTACACATCGCTGTATTATCGCAACTGCGCGATGATAGACATGAGCGACGTTGTACTCTTCTACGCAGAACAGCGCGAGAGGAGCGGCGCATATAAAGCGCTTGAGTACGCTAAAAAAGCGCATAAAAGCATTATAGATTTTGCAAAATAATTAAATTATCAATGAATATCTGATGTAGTAAACATATTTTAAAAGCACGTTCGGACAGGATTCGAGTTGTAAGTAGGGACCCCCACCACCGCCTTTGGCGGAGCCTCCCCCTAAAATCACCCCGCAAAATCACTACGTAATTTTGCGGGAAACCCGATAACGTTTCTATACTAACGCTGTAAAGGGGTATGCCTACAAATGGATAAAAAAGAAAGTTTGTCTGAGCGTAGGCATCTCCCTTGATTTACCGCACGAAAAATACTTTTCGTGGGGACCCCGATGTCGCTCAGACAAACGTGAGTATAGGGGGAGGCTCCCGCGAAAATTTCGCGGGTGGTGGGGGTCCCTACTTATAACGCAACCTCTGACCTAGCTTCCTTATACACGCTGTCCGCTATGTCCGATCGGCTACACAATCTTTTAATAGCATTGTCCGAGATGCCGACGCTTTTATAGGGTAAAAAGGCACCCGCAATAGTTTTGGCGGTAGATGCCGAGTTCCTTGCTTAGGCGGGTGGACTTCAAAAAGCCGTCGTGTTTTTTGAAATCGGAGGGCAGGTAGGGGACGTCGTAGAGTTCGCCTATGCCTTCGCCGATCTCGTTGATGAGGGCGGCGTTTTTGTGCGGGCTGACGGTGAGCGTGGTCGCAAAAAAGTCGAAATCGTCAAGGTGCTCCGAGAAATATTCTCCCGTGGCGTTGAGGCGTAGGTCGAAACAGCGCGTGCACCGCTCGCCTCCCTCTGGCAGAGCCTCCAAGCCTCGCGCTCTTTTAAGAAAGTCCTCCTCGGACTGCGGCGGGACGACAAGCTTTATGCCGCCGAAATAGTCGAGGACGGTTTTAAGCGCGTCGAGGCGCCGCTCCCACTCCTCGTGCGGGAGGATGTTGGGGTTATAATAGAAAGCGGTTATGTCAAAATAGGGCGCGATGTTTGCAAGCACTCCGCACGCGCAAGGCCCGCAACATGTGTGCAAAAGCAGGCGCGGCTTGTCATGCCCGCCCTTCACAAGCTCGATTACGTTGTCTACATCCACATTGTACAATCTTTCCATGCCAACAGTATAGCACGGTTTTCAAGGTCGGGGAAGAGTATTTTTGAGATAGAGTTGACAATTTTCTTTGAATAGCGTAAAATATTCACAACAGATCCCAAAACGATGACAGCCCGATATTTTCGGCGCGGCGGACTTGTTCCAAAGCAATGAGCGAGGTAGGGCGCAAGGTCGGAGTGTAAGACGTCAAAATTTAAGCCGCATATTTTGGGGCGCCATCGTCTTGCACGGTGACGCCTCTTTCGTTTGGGAATGAAATAGGAGTCGGATATGAAACGTATTGGAGTTGTAGGAATAGTCGTAAGCGGGGACAAGGGCACCGTGCTCGAGATGCAAAAAGTGCTCAGCGATTTCGGCGACATCATCGTCGGGCGTATGGGAGTGCCGCGCCCTAAGGTCAACACGATCGCGCTCATCGTCGAGGGCGAACAGGAGAGATTGTCCGCGCTCACGGGCAGGTTGGGCAGGCTCGACGGACTAAACGTCAAGTCCGCGCTCACTTCGGTGGAAATCGGGGACGAGGACTGAATTCGCCAAAAACCGCTCGAATTTTGGGATAAAATATAAATGCAGTCTCAAAAGTATTTTAAAAACTCGGCAAATTTATAATAGTTTGTCGCATAATGGAAATAAATTTTTTGTGAGGTATAAACTATGAAAAAGCTTTTCAAAGCAATTTCGCTCATCGCCGTCATAGCGCTCCTCGTGGGAGTGTTGGCGGTCTCTATGGTCGCTTGCGACGGCAAAAACAAGGCGGATCTGCGCTTCGCCGCGCCCGACGGAACTCCCGCGCTCGCAATGCTAACGCTGGCGTCTCAGGGGCAGAAGCTCGGCGGCAAGACCGTCGAATACGAGGTCGTCAGCCCGAGCAACATCGCCACCGAAATGACAAGCGGCAAGGCGGACATCGTCATAATGCCTGTAAACGCGGGCGCAACGCAGATCGTAAAAAACGGCGTGGACTACAAACTCGTCTCCATTGCCGTCGAGGGCAGTCTGTATCTCGTCGGGCATAAGGACCCCGTGGACGACGTAGTCCCCGCCATAACCATGGACGACGTCAAGGGCAAGAGGATCGCTTGCATAGGCGAGTCGGGCGTCCCCGGACTTGTTTTCAGATATGTTATGCAAGCAAACGATATAACCATCATCACGGAGGGCACTCCCACGGCGGAGCAGGTGTTTGTGGAATATGTCGCGGACGGCTCCGTCGCGGCGCAGAGATACAACGGCAAACAGGTGGACTTCATCGTCGTGGGCGAACCTGCCGCTACAGCGCAAAAGGCAAACACCGCAAACGACCTCAATGCGGAAATGAATATGCAGACCGAGTACGCTAAGGCGTGCGGAGCACAAGGCGTGGACGACTATCCGCAAGCGGGACTCTTCGTCAAGACCGCGCTCACGCAGGACAAGCAACTCATGCACGACCTCTTTGCCGCGCTCGACGCAAATGAGGATTGGATAGAGACAAACGCGGACAAAGTCACGGACGAAGCGGCAAAGATAGGAAGTACGTCCAAATTCCCGAAGCCCGCTATACCCAGATGCGCGCTTGATTGCAGCGACCTCGACGAAGAGGACGTGAACGAGATTCTGGCATTCCTCAAAAACGTCGCGCCCTCCGTCAAGTGGGACGAGAGCAAAGATAAGCTTTTCGCCCTCGGTCTTGCAGGGTGAGAGCGTTTTTTCAACGGGACCCCACCATCGCGCGATAGCGCGGAGCCTCCCCCTATACATCACCCCACGAAAATGCTTTTAGTGGGAACCCCGATATCGTTCCTACACTGACGCTAAAAAGGGGGATGCCCACGCTCGGACTAGGGGATGTTTCGACTTCGCTACGCGGCGCTCAACATGACAACGTGTGACATCGGTGGATGTTTTGACTGTGCTCAGCATGACAACGTGTGATACTTAGAGATAAAGACAATAAATAAAAATAAGAAATGATATAAAAAACCGTAACAATGATATAAAAACCGTAGCAATATGACATCAAAAGCAAAGTTTGACAAAAAAGAGGTCAAAAACGTCGTCCTCAACATATTTTATCCGCTTCTTGCGCTCGCAATTGTGCTTGCGCTCTGGGCGATATGGGCGGCGGCGGAGGGCAAGCCCTATCTTGTCCCGTCGCCCGCCGTCGTCTTGCGCGAGTTTTTCACGCTCGGCGGTGAGGGCGGCTTTTGGCTTGCCGTGCTTGCCACGCTCGGCAGGACTTTGCTTTGCTTTATACTGTCATTCGTTTTCGCGCTCGGTCTCGCGGCGCTCGGCGGCATATTCAAGCCTGTACACAGGGTCATTTCGCCCATCGTCAGCATATTGCGCGCCGCTCCAACGGTGGCGGTCATACTCATACTGTACGCCTTTATGGACAAGCAGAGCATGTCCGTGGTCGTTGGCTTCCTTATAGCTTTTCCCGTGCTGTACTCATCATTTTACAGCGCGATAGACGGCGTGGACAGGGACGTCCTGGACATGGCAAAGCTTTACAAAGTGCGCGCCGCGGACAAAGTTTTCATGATCTATCTGCCGTCCATTGCGGGCACGCTTTTCGACAGTAGCAGGGCAACGCTCTCCCTCACGCTGAAAGTTGTGGTCGCGGCGGAAATTTTGACGAACCTCGCGGGAAGCATAGGGCACAACATTCAATTTTACTATGCCGCGGGAGACGAGATGGCGTCGCTGTTTGCGTGGACGCTCATAGCCATTGTGTTCAGCTTCGTGCTGGAGGGGGCTGTACTGCTACTCAAAAAAATATGGGAGGCGGCAAGATGAACCTTTTGAATATCCGAAACTTGAGCGTGAGCTACGGCGACAGGGTGGTGTTCGAGGACTTTTCGCAGGCGTTTGAGGGCGGCAAGATAAGCGTCATTTTGGGCGGTAGCGGAGTGGGCAAGACGACGCTTCTCAATGCCATAGGAGGATTGTTGCCGTACGGCGGGCAAATAGACCTCGGCGGTCAGGGCGTGAGCTACATCTTTCAGGGCGATCGCCTTGTCAAAAACATCTCCGTATACAAAAATCTGGAGCTTGTGCTTAAGGCAACTGTCAAGGACAAAAAGGAGCGCAGACGACGCATAGAGGAAATGCTCGCGTTACTCGAGATCGAAGGCGAGGCGAAAAAGTTGCCGACGGAGTTGAGCGGAGGACAGGCTCAGCGCGTCGCGATGGCAAGGGCGTACCTATTCGACGCGGATATTTTGCTTTTGGACGAGCCGTTCAAGGCGCTCGACACAGCGCTAAAAACGAGGCTTATCAGACAACTCATTGCCCTCAACGAGAAAAAGCCTCGCACGATAATTTTCGTCACTCACGCCATTGACGAGTGTCTGCTCACCGCGGACGATTGGTATGTGCTGTCGGGTGCGCCCGCGGGGATATGCGCAAGAGGCAGGATAGACATCTCAAAGACGGAGCGCAAACTCTCAAGCCCCGCGCTCGCCTCCGTCAGGGAGCAACTCCTAAAAGCGATAGAAAGTTGTGAGTAAATGAAAAATGAATTGTGCCCGAGCGACGTCTATTTGGATACTCCGTATTTGCCCAAAAAATTTCGCTCCGATTGCACATAATTTCTACATAATGTGTACGTTATCGCTCAATTCTTTGGGGGGGGGGGACCCTATGTCGCTCAGACAAAGGTTGCGTTATTCTTCGGGACCCCCACCACCCGCCATATGGCGGGAGCCTCCCCCTATACATCGCCCCCCATAAAATTCGTTCCATGAGCTGTGCATTTCTACACTGTGTCATACTCACTCATTTTTATGGGGACCTCGATAACGTTCCTACACTAACGCTATAAAGGGGTATGCCCACAATCGGATAATTAGAAAACTCTGTCCGAGTGTTGGCATCGCCCTTCGACAACACTTGTTTAGAAACGTTTTATTCGTTTAGGGGGAGGCTCCGTGCGTTAGCACGGTGGTGGGGGTTCTGACTTATAATGAAAACTCTGTCCGAGTGTTGGCATCGCCCTTCTAACGCAAAGTGTGTCCGAGAGATTTCGGGGTCCCCATAGAAAGGAGCGTAGCGAGTTTTATGGGGTGAGTTGCGGGGGAGGCTCCCGCCGCATGGCGGGTGGTGGGGGTCCCAACATAAAAAGCTACTTTTCCGAAACAAATTTATGATCCCATAATAAAACCGCTATTTCAAATGCCGCAATATATCTTCGCAGACTTCGTTAAAATGCGTATGAATATCATCGTTTGTATATCTTATGACCGTATACCCTTTTGAATTGAGGAATGCGGTCCTTTTTATGTCCGACTGTATCCCTTCGTCGTCAAAGTGTTGCGACCCGTCAAGCTCGATTATCAACATCGACGACGCACAGCAAAAGTCCACGATATAATCACCTATGACCTTCTGCCTTGAAAAGTGAACATCTAACCCACGCAAAAATTCATACCATAGCTTGTTTTCTTCCTCGGTAGCTTGAGTTCGCAGTTGTCTTGCAAGCGTTGTAAGATTTGAATTGTGAAAAGCTCTTCCCATGAGTCTATTATATTTCAATTACGATCCATTTTCAATAATAACAAGCGAAAATGCGGCAGAGTGCCACTCTTTTATCCGCTTGTTTATTCAAGTACCCCCACCACCCGCCATGCGGCGGGAGCCTCCCCCTATACATCACCCCACAAAATTCGCTCCATGAGCTGTGCATTTCTACACTGTGTCATATCGTCACTCATTTTTATGGGGACCCCGATAAAGTTCCTACACTAACGCTGTAAAGGGGTATGCCCACAGCTCGGACGGAGGTTTCGTTACACTCGTAACAAAGCGGACGTCCGTGAATAGCATCGCTCGGACAGAGTTCTCGTTACCGGTTGTGTCCGCTATTTTAAAAAACTTTTCGCTCTCAAATCGCTTGACAGCGTGCGGGCGGTCATCTATAATAAAATAACTTTATGTCATATACGCGCAGTGGGCGCGTGTGGGCGTAAAAAAACGATCATAGGAGTTTGACAATGAAAGAAGGTATTCATCCGAATTACCACACCGTCACCGTCACGTGCGCATGCGGCAACACATTCCTCTCAGGCACGACAAAAAACGTGCAGGAAATGAAGGTGGAAATTTGCTCTAAGTGCCACCCCTACTTCACGGGCAAGCAGAAGCTCGTCGATACAGGCGGACGCGTTGACAAGTTCAAGAAGAGATACAATCTCGATTGAGTTCTCTGCAGACACAAGGGTGTCTGACTTGAGTGAAGTGCAGGCACTTTGGTGTCTGCATTTTTACAAATATAGGGCATAGCTTTATCGGCGCGATGTGCGGAATTGTTTTCGCGACGTCCCCAAAGCGGATGCAAACGAACAATTATGGGAAAGAAAAACAAAAACAAAAAATCGGGACAGTGCGCGGTGAGGCGCACGTCCATAGGCGGACAGGCGGTGCTCGAGGGCGTCATGATGAAGGGCGAGCGCTCCATGGCGACGGCGGTGCGCGCTCCCGGCGGCGAGATCACCATCGAGAGCAAGTACGTCAAGAGCGCGAAGGACAGGAATTTATTCTTCCGCTTGCCGTTTGTGCGCGGAGTCGTCAATCTTGTGACGCAACTGTTTCAAGGTACGGGCATAATCATGCGCTCCGCCGAGGTGTACGGCGATTTTACCGAACCGTCCAAAATGGAAAAGCAAGCGGCAAAGAGGTTCAAGGTGGACCCCATGAGCCTGCTTATGACCGCGTCCGTAATTTTGGGCATAGTGCTTGCGGTGGCGCTTTTCGTGCTTCTTCCCAACGTTTTCGCAAGCCTGATAAGCGACCATACGGCGGTGGGAACAAGCTCGCTTTCAAGCCTTTGGTACAGCCTCATCGAGAGCGGATTTATGCTTGTCATTTTCATATGTTACATTCTGCTTGTCACGCTTTTGAAGGACGTGCGCAGGGTCTTCATGTATCACGGCGCGGAGCATAAGACGATAAGCTGTTTTGAGCACGGGCTGGATCTGACCGTGGAAAATGCGCGCGGCATGAGCAGACAGCACAGTCGTTGCGGCACGACGTTTATGTTTTTCGTGCTTGTGGTGAGCATAATCGTATTCGCTCTCGTCAACTTTATGCTGGACAGGTGCGGATTGCTCGTTTCCAACAGCGTAGGCGGCTACAAAGCGCTCAACGCTCTCATAAAGCTGGGTTTCAAGTTGTTGTTCGTGCCCGTCGTGGCGGGAATATCGTATGAGATACTCAAACTGCTTGCAAAGAGCGACTGCCTCTTTGTGCGCATACTTCGCGCTCCCGGCATGGCGCTTCAGATGCTCACTACAAAGGAGCCTGACGACGATATGCTCGAGGTGGCGATCGCCGCATTCAAGCGCGTACAGGCGATGGACGCGGATCCCACGCTTCCCGAGACGAAGTTTGAGATACGCATACCTCTCGATATGGCGAAGGAGCAACTTAGGGGCGTTGCGCCCTACGCGGACGATGCGGACATAGAGTGGATAATTGCGGACGCGACTTCCACGCTTCGCAGTGCGCCTCCCGCATATCTCGACAAGGCGGCTATGGAGAGGGCGCTCTCTGTTGCGGGGAAGATGAAGGACGGCATGCCCCTTCAATATGCGCAGGGATTTACGGAATTTTACGGCATAAAACTGAGCGTCAACGAAAGCGTGCTCATTCCGCGTCCCGAGACGGAAGAGCTTGCCGAAAAAGTTATTGCGGATATTAAGGAAAGAGAGGGCAAGGGCGAGACGGCGCGCGTGCTGGACCTGTGCACGGGGAGCGGCGCCATAGCCATCGCCATCGCCAAAAATACGGCGGCGGAAGTGACCGCAAGCGACATAAGCGCGGCGGCGATAGAGGTTGCAAAGGCAAACGCGATAAACGCGGGCGCAAAGGCGTCCTATGTTGTGGGCGACATGTGGGCGCCCATCGAGGGCGCCTATGACGTCATCGTTTCAAATCCGCCTTACATTCCCTCCGAGGACATAAAGAGCCTCGATGAAAAGGTGAAAAAATTCGAGCCTCTTTCCGCGCTCGACGGAGGAAAGGACGGGCTTGACTTCTACAGGAAGATACGCGCGGGCTTCGAGGCGCGCCTCGGCGAGGGCGGCGCGCTGTATCTGGAGCTGGGCATAGGACAGGCGGAGAGCATACGTACGCTCTTCGACGGCTTCGACGTGCAAATATTCGAGGATATGGAGGGCGTGGAGCGCATTGCTCGCGTCACGAGGAAATGAAGGTCGGCGAGGCATTTTTGACAAGACTTGACAAGATAGAGGCGCGCTATGAGGAGTTGGGCGCTCTTCTTGCCGACCCAAACGTCTTGCAGGATCAAGAGAAATTCCGCGCGTACAGCAAGGAACACTCCGACCTTAGTCCCATATGCGAGCTGTATTCCGCCTATAAATCGCACAAGGCGCAATTTGACGATTGCGAGGAAATGCTCGGCGGCGAGACGGACCCCGATATGCGCGCCATGCTCAAAGAGGAGCAAAATGAGCTTCGCGACGCCATGGACAAGGATATTGCGGACATTCGCGTCGCGCTTCTGCCAAAGGATCCAAACGAGGACAACAACGTCATTATGGAAATACGCGCGGGCGCGGGCGGGGACGAAGCCGCTCTCTTCGGCGCGGACCTCATGAAGATGTACCGCCACTATGCGGAGTTGCATCGCTGGAAGGTGGAGGAGGTCAGCATGAACTTCACCGAGCTGGGCGGCGCAAAGGAGCTTGTGTTTATGATCACGGGCAAGGGCGCGTACGGCAAGCTGAAGTTTGAAAGCGGAGTGCACCGCGTCCAGCGCGTGCCCGAGACTGAGTCGCAGGGGCGCGTACACACTTCCACCGTCACCGTAGCAGTGCTCCCCGAGGCGCCCGACGTGGACATAACCTTGAACGAGGCGGACATCAAGATCGACACCTACCGTAGCGGCGGCGCGGGCGGACAGCACGTCAACAAGACGGAGAGCGCCATACGCATGACGCACCTGCCCACGGGCATAGTGGTGGAGTGTCAGGACGAGCGCAGTCAGATGAAAAACAGGGAAAAGGCGATGAAAGTGCTCAAGTCCCGCGTGTACGACTATTATCAGTCGCAGGCGCAAAAGGAGTACGACGATACCCGCCGCGCGCAAGTCGGCACGGGGGATAGAAGCGAGCGTATCCGCACCTACAACTTCCCGCAAGGGCGCGTCACCGACCACCGCATAGGACTGACGCTGTATTCCCTCGACAAATTTATGCTCGGCGAGCTTGACGAAATGATAGACGCCCTCCGCCTCGCCGTCCAAAACAAGCTCCTCGAAAACATCGATTGAGTTTATGTGGGCTACGCGCACACACCTCGGCAAAGAGCGATTTGCCCTTTGGGTCCCAAGCTAAAAACGCGCGGACATCGTGACTTTTGTCACTAGTTCGCGCGTTTTTTGATTGTTTGCAAGTGCCAAACTCCTGCGGGATAGATTGATATTTGCGTTTGTCTTGTCCGAGTGTTGTTTTTATTTTACGTAAATTTTGGCTTTGCGTTCTTGTTATATACGTCACGCATAGTTTATATGTTTTCTCCGGGACCCCCACCACCCGCTAGTCAGCGGGAGCCTCCCCCTAAAA
>CANQBO010000010.1 GCA_947589475.1 uncultured Clostridia bacterium | reverse complement strand
TCCCGTGTTAAGGTGTTGCTTGCCGATTTGCAAAGCGACGGCATCATAGTGGCTGAAGGAGCAAACCGCAACAGAGTGTATAGACTGAAATATTGATAAGCTAAAGTGGTATTAAATTGGTATTATTTTGGTATTAAAGTTATTTTCGCCTGCAAAAGCTGTTTCAAATTATACATAAAAACGCCCGAAATAGCCGTTCCGATATGCAAAATCGAGCGAAATGTGCATAATATGAAACGAATACAAGTAGTTTGAACAATTACATGCGACTCCTAAGCGGAAGGTCGTGGGTTCGACTCCCGCCAGGAACGCCAAATGCAATCTAAGTTGAACCTTAGATTGCATTTTTCTTCCTTGTTTGGAGTCGAACCTGCGTGTTTTTGACAAAACACGCGCATTGCTCTGCAATGCCACGACATCGGTCGTGCTGCACGCTCCGCTCACTAGAGCAAGCTTTATCGTCAGTCTCATCAAACGATCCTCTCTAATTTTATTAAATTTGCACTGTACCCCCTACGTTTCTTCCAAAATAGTCACCCTGGTTCACGGTAGGCTTAGTATATCCACCCGAAGAACCATAAATAGATAAAGTGTTGCCTCCTATTTCACACTCGGTTACAGTACCATTACATTGCGAACCGACAAGGCCCCCAAGATAACCATGCGGATATGCTTTATTATTATTCTTTCCATCCCCTCTGACAACGAGAGTCAATGTTGCGCCCCGAACCGAAGATCGGGCGATAGTGGCGTGATTTTCGCCACAAAGTCCTCCTACATATCCGTAATTATCATCGCCTGAGTCTACTACCGTTGTTGCTTCTACATCAAAGAATGATGTTTCTACATGACAATCGGTTATATTTCCATTTGAATAATTATACCCGATGATACCTCCTGCGTATAGGAATAAATTTTCATTATTATTTTTGTCTGCAAACGAGGCGTTTACATAGACATTCACCAATTTGCAGCCGTCTACTGTTCCTTGGTTTTTACCGACAAACCCTCCGACCATCAAATACGACTTGTTATAAGTTTCTGTACACTGAATGTCATATTTAACAGAATATTTGTTGTCATATTTCGTAACGCCGCTCTTTCCAATAGTCAGATCTTTTATCTTACCGGAATTTTTTCTGAACAATCCTACATTGATTTCCGACGCTGTTCCCGATTCCACAATATTGAAATTATAAATTGCATGCTTGCCACCTTGTAATTCTCCGGCAAAGTCAGGTATAGGTTGCAACGTGTAACCATTGGCATCAATGTCTTTGACGATTGAAAAGACCGCAGAAGGATATAATCTAATGTTTGAGAATTGTTCTATACTTTCAATCAAATAAGGCTGTGCCGTCGTTCCGTATCCTCCGGCATAATGCGCAGTATCGCCGCCAATTTGCGGAGGTGTGGCACCGCCCGCAGTCTCAGACAAGTCGTTTAATATGGAACAATCAAAATTTAAGTTCCCACACAAATTATCATCAAACTCCGGAGACTTAGAATAATCAAAAGAAAATCCATATGAAGTAACCTCCGTTAATGTTTTCAAATAATATGTATCATTCACTGTTGAATAAATTACGACCGTATATACATCTACTGTGCCGGTCATTATATAACGATAGTAACCGACTTTTGAATCTGAAGTAAACTCAAATCCTGTTGTTTCCTCAGTTGTTTCTGAATTAGTCGCAACCTGTTTGTAGGAATCGGTTCGGCTGGATGTATTATTTTTTCCCGTTGTGCTAGAATAACCCGCTTCTACACTAGAAGCAAATTCAGCTGTTTCTTTTAGAGTTGCAGTGGCGATCCCGTCGGTTAATTTTGCCTCGGCAGATGTTGTAACCTTTACGCTTAGCCCTGTTTTAATGTTTTCTGTGCTTGAAAAAGTCGTTGTGTTTGTTACCGCTGTAGTACACGCATCTTCAACGCTTTCTGTTGTCGTTTTTGTTGTTTTAAATGCCTTCGTATAATTATTGCCGGTGTAATGCCAATATGGCACTTCTAACTTTGATTGAAGCGGCACATCATAAACCCTACCGAGTTTATAGTAATAATAGCAGTAATTGTCATCGCTATATGCACCGATAAAATCAGATTCGGTTGAAGTAGAGTGTTTTTCCGTAGTATATCTTTTATTCAGCACTTCCCCACTTTGAGTCGCTATGATATTATCGCTGTCTATACTCGGAAAATTATCGCCGTTTGTATCTGTATGCGTGTTGCACGCACATAACAATGCCGTTGCCATAATAAGCAACATAATCAAACAAAAAACACGTTTTCTCATACATTTCTCCTTAAAGCAATTTAATATGTTTTATTTTAATTTTCACATCTAAAGTAATTCGTTGAAGACTATTGGCACAACTAATCGGATTAGGTTCTTGTTTTTATTTGCGTCTTATATTCTTCATGCTACTTAAGGTGGGCCGTCGTTGTCAATTTATTATGTATAAAGATTACATATTTCTTATATGTTTAACACGATTAAATTTTACCACTTTTACATGAATTGTCAATTAGTTAATTTTATATTGTTCATAATAAAATGGATAAAACAGTCATCTCTGTATAGGAAATATGCTTTTCCACGTATATACTAAAAATAATATATAATGCGTATTGAGTGCTTTAGCGTATAATGTACTTGTCTTTTCGTTAATTATTTGTCAATATTACAATTCGCAAAAACGGAAACTAATTGACGGTAAGAAAAAATAGGTCACAACATATAATTTTGTTTTACAGTTGCATTATTAATAGAATCGAACCACAGTCTAAACAAATCGGGCAGGGGGCGGATCAAATTAAAGCATATTGCGTTGAAAAACGCGACAGGGTATGTTATAATGCATTTCAGGAGGAGCAGAGTGGCGGATATAAGTTTGGACGCGCAAAAGGCGCGAGAGGAAATTTTCAAAAATGTGGACGGAAAGCGCTCGCGCAAGCAGGTGATAAGGCTTAGCGTGGAGGGTTTGCTCGGCAAGGACGAGCTTAAGGACAAGTCTCCCTCAAGCAAGTACAACAACGTATGCAGTATGCTGGGCGGGGTGCTGGACGCGCTCATCAGAGACGGATATATGCGGCAGGACGCGGAAAACGCGACGCTTTTTCTGTGCGAGATAGAGGATGCGCGCGACGAGGCCCCCGCAGAGCTTGAGGCGGAAAAATCTGAGGATGACAGCGTAGACAGGCGCGCCTCTTCGGATAAAAACACAAAGAGCGCCAACAAGCAAAGGACGCAAAAAAACAAGGCGCAGACAGGCGAAAAGGCGGAGAAAGAGGGCAAACCGTCCGCGACTTCGCGACAGAGCGAGGGAGTTTCGGAAAAGGCGGACGCCAAACCTGCGACGGTAGAGGCTAAGCCGTCAAAGGGAAGCCGCGAAGAGGGAAAGACAGGAAAGGGAAACAAACCGACAAAAGGGAAGGCGGAGCAGACATCTACAAAAGTTACGCCGCCCGCCGCACCTGCAAAAGATACGCCGAAAGAGGACAAGAAGCCCTCGAAACGCACTTCAGAAAAAGCTGTAAAGGCGAAGGCGCTCGAGCTTGCCAACGAGGACGCGGAAATAGAGCGTATCATTTTGGATTCGGTCAAAAAAGAAAAGCATACGCGCCGCGAGATACTCACCATTGTGGAGGGCGGCAAGTCCGCCGACAAGGATGAGGCGAAACGGTTGCGCACGCGCGCGGGACAACTGCTGTCCAACCTCAAGGAAGCGGGCAAAATACTCTTCGACAAAAAGAGCGGAGCGTACAGCCTCCCGCCTAAGAAAAACGAGGAGCTTATCCACACGCTCAGCGGCGAGGAGTTCAACATCCACACCCAACGTATGCTGTACGAGTGGTACAAAAAATTCGGCATTTTAAAGGACTTAAAAAGCGAAAACACGGACAGTAGCGGCGACAACGGCGTGGATTGCTACATCAAGGGTACGGACGGTATGGGCTTTAAGGAGTACATCATCATCCAAAGCAAGCATCGCGACGCTGGCAACGTCATATCCTTAAAGGACGTGCGCGAATTTATCGGCATTGTGGCGTATCACCTCTTTGGCGAGCAAAAGTCGGGTAAGGCGGAAAGACCTACGAAATTCATCTATTCCACCAACTCCAAACTCACCAAAGAGGCGCAAAGATATATGTCTGCGCTTCCGTTCGGACATATGCTCCTCATTCTTGACGGCGACGAGTGGCTCAAAAAAGCCCGCGAGTGCGGATATAATATCTGATGTTTATGTGGGGCGCTGCCCCACACCTCGGCAAAGGGCGATTTGCCCTTTGCGATCCCAAGCTAAAAACGCGCGAACTAGTGACAAAAGTCACGACGTTCGCGCGTTTTTGATTTGTAATGCAAGTTTCAAAACTCCTGCGGGAGAGCTTGACATTGACGAAAATATTGTTTGTACCATTTGAAGGCGACCCTTCGGGGTCCCCGCGAAAAGTATTTTTCGTGGGGTATAGATTCGGGGTCCCCGCGAAAAGTATTTTCGTGGGGTATAGATTCGGGGTCCCCGCGAAAAGTATTTTTCGTGGGGTATAGATTCGGGGTCCCCGCGAAAAGTATTTTTCGTGGGGTAAATCAAGGGCGATGCCTACACTAAACACGCTGCTACTATCCGATTTGGGCATACCCCTTATTCAACATAAGTGTAGAGGACAAAAATCTATATAGGGGGAGGCTCCCGCAAAATTTCCGCGGGTGGTGGGGGTTCTGTAAAAATCAACGCTCGGACAAGGTGACGTCTGTTCACATACGCTCTCGGGCAGAGGGTATGTTATACGCTCGGACAGGGGGATTTCTCGACTGCGCTCGAAATGACAAGTTATACCACCTGTCATGCTGAGCCTGTCGAAGCATCCCCCTCGTCCGAGTGATTTTGTAGGTAAATTTGCATAGATATAGAAACAAGTCTCGGATAAACGCTTATGCTATGCGGAAAGGCGTACCTGTAAAAAGCATAACAGTGTGCACATTTGACATAATGCACAACGTCACTTATAATGGAAAAGGTGAAACATGAAATTTGACATTTGCTCAGTATTTATATTACAAGGTTTTTTCCTTATTATAGGAGTGATCTTGCGCGTTAAGATCCCACCCATAAATGACTTATGGGGATACAAAACGCGCAGAGCGTCAAGAGATGCGGAAACATGGAAATACGCGAATAAACTTTTTGCAATATTGCTGATAATTATTTCTTTGACGCTTATGGTCATAGGGAGCATATTGTTGATATGCAAGTATATTTTGGACGTGAAAATCGGGTTTATCGGTTATTTGATAGCGTCCATAGTTGTTCTCGGCGCACTTCCGATGCTTATTACAGAAACCACATTAGCGGTGAAAGAGAAAAAGCGAAGTCAAAAATAATTATCAAAACAGTTGTATTTTCAAAAAATTGTTTTTTATCAAGCTTTCACGCAGGAGTTCATACCATACACACAGTCTAAAAACACACGTGTGCTGATTAGAAAAAGCGGGCGTAGCCCGCATTCCCAAGCGCAAAAAATAGCGAGCCATGCGCATTTTGTCTGCTATGGCTCGCTTCTTGTCAAATGCAGAATTGCGACGCGTTAATAAACGAAACGTATGCCCGAGCTTTTTCGGGGTCCCCGCGAAATTACGCAGTGATTTTGCGGAGTAATTAAGCGCGGAGTGGCGTAGCAACTTGCGGTGGGCTTTTAGGCACCTTACTTCGTAATGGTGCCAAGCCCTGAGCAAATGCAAGCGGGTGTAGGGCAGTGCCCCACGTGTATCATTACACGTTTATGCGGAAGAGGACGACGTCGCCTTCCTGCATGACGTAGTCTTTGCCTTCGCTACGGACTTTGCCTTTATCTTTGGCGGCGTTGAAGGAGCCGCACTCCAGCAGGGTGTCGTAGTCGACGATCTCGGCGCGAATGAAGCCGCGCTCGAAGTCGCTGTGTATCTTTCCCGCGGCTTCGGGGGCTTTTGTACCCTTGACTATAGTCCAGGCGCGCGTTTCCTTTTCGCCCGCGGTGAGATAGCTTATGAGTCCGAGCAATTTGTAGGACGCCTTGACAAGGCGGTCGAGGCCGCTCTCCGAAAGGCCGTATTCTTCCATAAACATAGCGCGCTCGTCGTCTGCGAGAGAGGATAGGTCCTCTTCGAGCTTAGCGCACAGCACGATCGCTTCGCTTCCCTCGGCGGCGGCGATACGCTGTACTTCGGCGGTATAGGCGTTGCCCGCTATTCCCGCCTCGTCCGTGTTGGCGACATAGATGACGGGTTTTGACGTGAGCAAAAATTGCGCGTCGATGAACGCCTTGAAATCCTCGTCCACTTTTAGGGTGCTCAACCGCTTGCCCGCTTCGAGGCATTGTTTCATTATGTTCAGGCGGTCGATGTCCTCTTGATATTTTTTGTCCGCTTTGACCATGCTGAGCGCTTTTGTCATACGCCTGTCGAGGGTTTCGAGGTCCGCGAAGATAAGCTCCAGATCTATAGTTTCGATGTCGCGGGCGGGATTCACGCTTCCGTCCACGTGCGTGATATTTTCGTCGTCGAAACAGCGTACGACGTGCACGATTGCGTCCACCTCGCGTATGTGGGACAGAAATTTGTTGCCGAGGCCTTCGCCGCGGCTTGCGCCCTTGACAAGCCCCGCTATGTCCACAAATTCAAGCGTAGTATAGGTTATTTTTTTGCTGTCGTACAGGGCGGCGAGCTTTTCAAGCCTCTCGTCGGGGACGGCGACTACGCCTACGTTGGGTTCTATTGTGCAGAAAGGATAATTTGCCGCCTGCGCTCCCGCCTTTGTTATCGCGTTGAACAGCGTGCTTTTGCCTACATTCGGCAATCCGACAACTCCGAGTTTCATAATGCTCCTTTGCTTTTGGTCTAAAAGCGCGAAAGTGAGAATATCTATTTGGTATTATAAACAAATCGAGGAGAATAGTAAAGCGGAAAATTCGCTTTTATGCGGCTTATGACATGGTGGGAGGCGTTGATACTGGGGATAGTGCAGGGGGCGAGCGAGTTTTTGCCCATATCGTCGTCGGGACACCTGCTGTTGCTTGAAAAGTCGGGGATAGGTATAGAGAGCCTGCCTTTCAACATAGCGGTACACGTCGGCACGCTTGTCGCGGTGCTCATCGCGATGCGCAAGCGGATATGGGAGTTGGCGCGGCACCCTCTGCAAAAGACGACGGGCTATATTTTATTGGCTTGCGTGCCGACGATCCTCATTGCGCTCGTATTTAAATTCGCCGCGCCCGCTCTTTTGGATGGCAAACTTTTGGGTTTCGGGTTTGTGCTTACGGCATGTCTGCTGTTTGCGGGCGAAAAGCTCAAATCGACAAAAACGGCACTTCTTACACCCAAAATAAGCATTTTAACAGGCGTTTTGCAGGGAATAGCCGTTTTGCCGGGCGTATCGCGAAGCGGCGCTACGGTGTCCGCGATGACTCTATGCGGAGTGGGCAGGAGCGAGGCGGCGGACTTCTCGTTTTTGTTGTCCGTGCCCATAATAGTAGGCTCCGCGCTCATGGAAGGTGCGGACATTTTGAGGGGAGGCGTGACCCTCGACATAGGTCCGATCCCCATGCTCGTAGGCGTAGCGGCGGCGTTTTTGTCGGGACTCGCCGCAATAACCTTCTTTTTAAAGCTCGTAAAAAATCACAGTTTGCTCCCGTTTGCCGTCTACACCCTCCTGCTTGGCATCGCCGTGACCTTGCTCCCGCTCTTCGGCGTTCAAATGTAGATATGGGGCAAAAAATATGGAATGCGGATATAAAAATGAAAAGGCTTGAGCGGGTACTCAAGCCCGTTTGATTTTTGGGTTTTCGTCGGGAACATAACAAATGATGTCCTCGACTTTGCAGTCGAGGATCTTGCATAAGTCGTCGATTTTGGACGTGCTTATTCCTTCATTTTTACGCAGACGGTCTATCGTGGCGCTGCTTATCCCGTGCTTATTTATGAGCGCATATGTGGAAACATGCCTTTCCTTGATAGTCCGCCAAAACGGAGCGAATGATATCATACTTCAATTATCATTTATAGTTATTATATTGACAATAGTCATAATTATGACTATAATAATCAATAATAAAAAAAGGAGAGATACAAACAATGAAAAGAAAGATCGACAAATCGATGTTTTTGCTTTTGTTTGTCATATTGCTTGCGGCTTTGATGACAGTGCTCGCGGCATGTGACGGCGGAGGCTCTAAAACGCAACAGCATGAGCATACTTACACGCTTGTCGAGGCGAAAGCCCCTACATGCACAGACAATGGAAACATTCAATATTACTCCTGCTCTTGCGGCAAGTATTTTGACAAAGACAAAAACGAGATAGATCTGTCGAAAACCGTCGTTGTTTCGACGGGACATAACAAAGTAGCGACCTCTTGGGAGAGCGACGGGACTTCGCATTGGCACAAGTGCAACAATTGCAATGAGAAATTGGATCTTGCCTCTCATACGCTTGCCGACGAGTGGATCGAGGACAGTGCGGCGACTTGCAAGAGCAAAGCTCATCATCATAAAGAGTGCTCCTCCTGTGGGCATAAAATGGAGGAAGAGGACTACGGCGCATTTGGTCAACACAAATGGAACGCGCAAAACAAGTGCGATGTTTGCGGTATAGATAAGCCGTATGTCGAAGAGGACGGCAAAATTTATTTCGGCGAATATCCGCAGAGCAAGGAAACGGACAACGGCGTCATTCATGAACTCAACGTCATGGCGGGAGCGAATCCCGTGAAGGGAAATGCGGGCAAGTGGACAGATTGCAAGTATTACATCAACGGCAATGTGGACGAGTTCATGTGGTATATAGACCTAGAGTATCAGGGCGCCCGATACAGAGGCGTGTACTTCACATCCTACAGGGCGTACAAGACAATGAGGGAAAACAATAATACTCAGATGCATCAGAAAGACAACGGTTATCTCATAAACGAGCAATATTGGTTCAAGTGGGAGCCTATAGAGTGGAAAGTTCTTGAAAAGAAGGACGGCAAGGCTTTCCTCATGAGCAACGTTATATTGGACGCACAGCATTTTTACAAAGATCAGAGCGATAGGGATCTGAGCGGCGGGACGGTGCATCCAAACAACTACAAGGAGAGCGATATAAGGGCATGGCTCACGGGCACTTTTTATGAGGCGGCATTTGACGAGCTTGATCAAAGTTTGATAATTGAGACGACGGTGGACAACAGCGCGGCTTCCTCATCGGACGCAACATATGTCTGCGAAAATACGCAGGATAAGGTGTTTTTGCTGAGTTATCAAGATGTTATAAACCCCGCATACGGTTTTGTCGAAGATATATATGAGGACGACACCGCAAAACGGCTCGTGCCTACCGACTACTGTCAGTCGCAGGGTATAAAGAAAACCGCAAAGTGGTCTTGTTGGTGGCTGAGATCGCCGGGAACTAAAGCGGGCGGCGGACTCGATGTCATAGCCATCAGCGTAAGAGGCTCAAAGAACCCGACCACGACTGTGGATAGCGTTCATGAAGGCGGCGTTGTTCCCGCAATAAAAATCGCATTGGACATATGAACCAAATAAGACAAAAGCGGCTCGGAAAATCCGAGTCGCTTTTTCTATAATTTTTATTGAAGTTTAAAAGTTGTCGCCGCTTTTATTGCGACGTGAGTTTATGTTTTATTGTATCCTCTCAAAGTCGCTTGCGCCGTGCTTGCACAGCGGGCAGACGAAGTCCTCGGGGAGTTCGTCTCCCTCGTAGACGTAGCCGCAAACTTTGCACACCCAGCCCTTCTTGTTTTCGGTCTTGGGGCGCGGTTTGACGTTTTGCTGATAATAGTTGTAGGTCATCGTTTCGACGGGGGAGATGACGCGCGACTCCGTGACGGTGCACACAAACATGGTGTGCGTGTCGAGGTCGACGGTGCTTTCCACCTTGAGGGACATGAATGAGTTGATGTAGCGGGGCAGGAAGATGAGTCCGTTGTCGGAGCGCAGTATCTCTTCGCAGTCCGCAAACTTGTTGCAGTCTCTGCCGCTTCTGAAGCCGAAATTCTCAAAAACTTTGAAGGGTGCCTCGACGGAGAGGCAGTTGACGTTGAGAAGTCCCGTCTTTTTGATGATGTCGTGTGAGAGGTTGGCCTTGTTGATGGTGACGCCTATACGGTTTGGCGTATTTGTGAGTTGCGTGACGGTGTTGACGATGAGACCGTTGTCCTTTGCGCCGTCGCGGGAGGTGACGACATACAGCCCGTATCCGATGTTGAACAGCGCCTTCAGATCGAACTTGTCCGCGTCCGCGCCTCTTGCGATATAGTCGCAGCAAAGCTCCGTCGCAAGGTCTTCGAGTTGTGCCTCGCTCTCGGCGTTGAGGGCGGAGAGTATGCGTACGTTGTGCTCCGCATATGTCAAGTTTTTGCAACCCTCAAGCAAGCCCTTCATGACGCGCGTAGCCATGGGCGCCCAGCTTCCGTTTTCGATGAAAGCGATGTGCCTGTTTTGGAAGTTGCGCTCCGTAAGGTGGTTGATGAACTCGCGCATAAAGGGGAATATCTCCGCATTGTAAGTCGTTGTCGCAAGCACGAGTTTGCCATATCTGAAGGCGTCCTCGACGGCTTCCGCCATATCCTCGCGCGCGAGGTCGGTTACGACGACTTTGGGACAGCCCTTTTCCTTCAATTTCCCGGCAAGTTTCTCGACCGCCGCTTTGGTGTGTCCGTACACGGAGGTGTAGGCGATCATTATGCCGTCCGACTCTACGCCGTAGGACGACCAGATGTTGTAGAGGTTGAGGTAGTAGCCGAGGTTTTCGCTGAGCACGGGGCCGTGAAGAGGGCAGATGATCCGGATGTCCAGACCTGCCGCCTTTTTCAAGAGCGCCTGCACCTGCGCGCCATACTTGCCGACTATGCCGATATAGTATCTTCTCGCCTCGCAAGCCCAATCCTCGTCCGCGTCCAAAGCGCCGAATTTTCCGAACCCATCTGCCGAAAACAGCACCTTGTCCCTGCTGTCATAGGTGACGATGACTTCCGGCCAGTGCACCATGGGCGCGGTCACAAACGTAAGCTCGTGCTCGCCGAGGGATAGAGTGTCGCCCTCGCCGACGACTATGCGGCGGCTCTCGAACTCCGTGCCGAAAAATTGTCCCATCATCTTGAACGCCTTTGCGGACGAAACTATTGTCGCAGTCGGATATTTCGCCATAAACAGCGCGATATTCGCCGAATGGTCCGGCTCCATGTGCTGAACAATAAGATAATCGGGCGCCTTTGCACCCAGCGCGCCCTTGATGTTTGCAAGCCACTTGTCGCCGAAGCGCCTGTCTACCGTGTCAAACACCGCGATCTTCTTGTCTACGATGACATAGGAGTTGTATGCCATGCCGTTTTCGACGACATATTGCCCCTCGAAAAGATCGATGTCGCGGTCGTTTACGCCGACGTATTTGATGTCGTTTGTGATGAACATATCTACCTCCGAAAAAAATTTATTTTTATTTTCCGATTTGACATTATAACATACAACTACGCTGTTTACAAGCATACCCCGCAAAATTGCACGGTAATTTTGCGAGGTATGCTGACGGTAATGCTCGGACACGACAAACGGCGTGTATAAGGGGGCATGTACAAGTTTTGTATTAAACTCGGACAGGGCAAACGTAAATATCAAGCTCTCACGCAGGAGGTTGGCGCTTGCAGACAATCAAAAAAGCGCGAGCGACGGCAAATATTTGCCTAGCTCGCGTTTTTTAGTTTGGGTTTGCAAAGGGCAAATTGCCCTTTGCCGAGGGAGCGGGGCGAGCAGCCCTGCGTGGAGCGACGAAGTCCCTTGCCGCAGTGTGGGCGCGTAGCCCACATATAAACAAAATCTACAATCGTACCATGCGGTAGCCGACGCCGATATGGGTTTGGATGTACTGTCTTTCGCTGTCGGCGCTTTCGAGTTTTTTGCGGAGGGTCGCCATAAAAACGCGCAGGGAGGCGATGTCGTTGTCCCAGCTACTGCCCCAGACGTTCGCGGTGATAAACTTGTGGGTGAGCACTTTGCCGACGTTCTGCGCGAGGAGGCAGAGCAGTTTGTATTCGATGGATGTCAGGTGCAACTCCTCGCCGTCCAAATAGACGCAACCTGCGGCATAGTCTATTTTGAGTCCGCCGTTTTCAAAAACGGAAGAGGAGCTTGCGCTGTTCATATATGCGAGTCTGCGTTGAGTCGCCCTTATCCTCGCAAGCAATTCCTCGACGGAGAAGGGTTTTGTGAGGTAGTCGTCCGCGCCCGCGTCGAGGGCGTCTATCTTGTCGGAGTCGTCGCTGCGCGCGCTTATCACGATGATAGGGGTTATCGCCCACCCGCGCACCTGTTTTATGACTTCCACGCCGTCGATGTCGGGAAGTCCGAGGTCAAGCAGGATTATGTCGGGATTGTGGGTCGCCGCTTGAGAGGCGCCCTCCTCGCCCGACTCCGCGGTGACAAAGTTGTACTCGTTCGCCTTTAAGGTGGTGACGATAAGATTTCGCACAGACGGGTCGTCCTCGACGACCAAAATCAACGGCTTATTCATTTATCGTGATCTCCTTCTTTTTGAGTTCGAATTCAAATATGCAACCGTGAGGCACGTTGTCCTTGAGGCGTATCTCGCCCCCGTGCGCCTCGATTATAGCCTTGCAGAGGTATAGACCCAGCCCCAGCGAGCGGCGACTGTCCGAAATTTCCCGCGAACCGCTGAAAAACTTGTCGAACACGTGCGGTTTGTCTTCGTTTGAGATGCCGTTCCCGTCGTCTATGACGCTCACGCGCACATTGTCGCCCGCGTCCTCGATCTTCACGTCTATGTGCGAGCCTTCGGGCGTATACTTTATGGCGTTGTCGATGAGGTTGACAAGCACTTGCACGATGAGTTTTGCGTCCACGCTCACAAACATAAGCTCGCCGCTCGACGAAAGAGAGATGACGCGTCCCTTCGCGCGCTTTTTGCAATAGCCTACAGCCGCGTCGACAATGTCGTCGATGAGTTCGTCCGAAAGTCGAAGCCCAAATGCGCCGTCCTCCATTCTCGTGGAAGCGAGCAGGTTTTCGGTGAGGGTGATGAGCCAATCCGAGTCGCTCAATATGTCCGAAAGCAACTGTTTTCGCGTTTCGGGGTCGAATTTTTCGCCGTTTTCAAGCAGATTTGCCGCGTTGCCCGATATGGAAGTAAGCGGCGTGCGCAAGTCGTGGGATATTGATCGCAATATGTTTGCCCTCAGCTGTTCGTTGCTCGCCATTATCGTCGCTTGCTCCTTGTCGCGGCGGATATGCTCGTTGTCGAGCGCGAGCGCGCATTCCAGCACGACGGAGGAGAACGTATCGTGATCGAAGGCGCTCAGCCCTTCGGAGTCCATTCCCACCGCGCCGTACAGTTTGTCGTTCGCGCGCAGGGGAAGATAGAAGAACTTCCCGCCGATTTGGTCGTGCCCTCTCTTTGAAGCGGAGTTCATAGCTGCCGTCGCTCGCTTTTTTTCCGTTTGCACATCATAGGTCGCGGGCGAAGAGCTGTTTGAGGGGAAGTAAAAATCGTTCATTTCCTCGTCGAAAATGAGCACGTTCGCCTTGAAAAGTTTGATGAGCTGTTCCGCCGTGAGCGATATTATCCTGTCGCGATCCGTCTGGGCAAAGAGGAGCTTGTTCGTGTCGAAGAGCAGTCTCAAGCGATGCGCTATTTTGTGCGCGCCGCTCGCCTGCCGTTTGTAGCGCTGGGCAAGCAGTCCCGATATGAGCGCGGTCGTAAACATCATGAGGAAAGTCATGGGGTATTCCGTCCCGGATGAGGCGAAAGACAATTCGGGCGCGGTAAACAAAAAGTTGAAAAGCAACACACCCGCAAGCGACGAGATCATACTGAAAGCGATGCTCGACGTTGCGACGGACGTGACCAAGACCCCCAAGATGTAAACCATTATCATGTTTGCGTCCGCAAGACCCAGCCATTGAAAGAGGTAGCATATCGCGGTTGCGACGCCCAAAATCAAGACGCTTATGCCCAAATTTTTGAGTATCTCAAGCCACCCTCCGCGCGTGCGTTTCGGCGAGTATCTGTTGTCGGCGGATCTGTCGGGAATGATGTGGATCTCGACTTCGGGCGCGTAGGCGAGCAAATTTTCGACAAGGTCGTATTTCCCGGGCAGACGCTGTTTTGTGAAAGTGCTCCTGCCTATGACGAGTTTGGTGATGCCCGCCGCTTCCGAAAATCTGGCGATCTGATAGGCTATGTCGTCGCCGAAAACGGTTTCTATTTCCGCGCCCAGCTCAGACGCAAGCCCCATATTTGCCTGAAGGCGGGACTTATTTTCGGGGGACGCCTTTTCAAAGTCCGCCGTTTCCACGAAGAGCGCGGTAAATCTCGCCCCGTACGCCTTTGCCATCTGCGCGGCGGTGCGTATTATGCGCGCGTTGGACGGCGCCGAGGACAGGCACGCGAGCACGTGTTCGCCGCTTGTCGGCAATTCCCGATTTTTATCCGAGACGTTTTCCATACGTCCATTATATCACGTCATTTTCGCCGTGTACATCATTTTGTTTCAGCATATCCGCAATAAGCCCCACGATCCACTCGCGCTTTGGGTCCGAACCGTCCTTGCTTCGCCAAATTATGCTGTAGCCGCCCACGCTGAGACGCGCTATTGCGCGCGAAATTTTGCCTTGAGCGCTTATTATCGCAAGATCGGATCTCTGCCTCTTCAGGCGTTTGAACGCCTCGTTTTCGCTTTCGACTCCCACCGTACAGCGCAAAAATGGGTTCAGGCTCCTGCACCTGTCGGGGAGAGAAGCGAGCGCATCCAACAGCCTTTCGTCCGTAACATCTATGTCTATACACCTGTCGTCCCTTTTCATATTCGACCTCAGAAGTGCAGGCACTTCTTTATTGAGCGCATATCGCCCGCCACATACAGGGACATATTTTCGGTCAGCACTGTCGTAGGGTCGAAATTCATCTCGATGTTGCCGTTTTTGCGTATGCCGAGTATGTTTATTCCATACTTTTTGCGTATGTCCAGCGCGATTATGCTCTTGCCGCGCCAATTGTCGGGGACTGTGATCTCAAGTATGGACAGCTCGCCGTCAATGGGAATGAAGTCGAGGATGTGATCGGACGTACACTTGACCGCCGTCCACTTTGCCAGCTCTTTTTCGGGATATATGACTTCGTCCGCGCCGTTTCTCAACAGAAACTTTTCGTGCACCTCTGTGGACGCGCGCGCTATGACGTGCCGTGCTCCCAGCTCCTTGAGCAGGGAAGTGGTCTCCAGCGAGCTTTGAAAGTCGTCTCCTATTGCGACTATCGCCGCGTCGTAATTGTCCACTCCCAAAGATGACAGAAAGATCTTGTCCGTGCTGTCGCCTATCTGCGCGTTTGTCACGAAACCGAGCACGGCGTTGACTCTGCTTTCGTCCATATCCACCGCCATTATGCGATGGTTCAGCCTGTTCAGTTCCTCCGCGATGTGCCGCCCGAAACGACCCAGCCCGATAAGAAGTATGTTTTTCATATTTTCTCCTTTATCCTACGGTAAGCTTCTCTTCGGGAAGCCTTGCCGAAATTTTCACTCTGGACGTGAATGCCGCAAACACAAGCGTCAACGCGCCCACTCTGCCGAGATACATAAGTATTATCAATATTATCTTCGAACCAACTGTAAGCGTCGGCGTTATGCCCAGCGTAAGTCCCACCGTGCCCACCGCCGAAGCCGTCTCGAAGAGGCAGGTCGTGAGGGGAAGCCCCTCTATGCCGCTTATCGCCATGCCGCCCACAAAAAACAGCATGAGATAGAGTATGAGTATCGCTACGGCGCCCTTCACGGTGCCCTCGGGAAGGCGGCGGCGCATACAATTCGCGTCCTCTTTGCGGCGAAAGACGGAAATCGCGGTGATGAAAAGCACGGCAAGCGTCGTCGTTTTCATGCCTCCCGCCGTGGAGCCGGGGGAGCCGCCCACCAGCATAAGGAATATGGTAAACGCTATGCCCGTGTCGCTAAGCGTCGTGAGGTCCGCCGTGTTGAAACCCGCCGTCCTCGTCGTCACGGATTGAAATACGGACGACCATATCCTATCCGAGACGGACATGTCCTTAAACTCGAATATACAGAAGTACAGCGCGGGAATGACAAGCAAAAACGCGTTTGTGATGAGCACTATTTTGCTTTGAAGGGAATAGGCGCGCAGGCGGAATTTGTGAGTAAAGACGTCGTGCACCGTGGTGAAGCCTATGCCGCCGACGACGATGAGCGTCACAATGGTTATGTTCAAAAGCGGTTCTGACGCATACGCAGTGAGGGAGGAATAGCCCTTGCCCACGATGTCGAAACCCGCGTTGCAAAATGCGGATACGGAGTGGAAAAGGCTGTACCAAATTCCTATCGCGCCGAACTCCCTGCAAAATACGGGGAGGAGCAGTAAAAAGCCCAGCCCCTCCATTATCACCGTAAAGATGAGCGCAAAGCCCGTGAGACGCACTATGCCGCCTATGGACGGCGCGGAGATCGCTTCCTTCAAAGTGCTGCGCTCGAAAAGACCTATGCGCCGCTTCGCGAGCATGGCGATGAGCGTGGCAAATGAAATTACGCCCATGCCGCCTATCTGAATGAGCAACAGTATGACGATCTGCCCGAATACGGACCAATAAGTCGATGTGTCCTGCACCACCAGCCCCGTGACGCACATTGCGGAAGTCGCGGTGAAAAAGGCGTTCATAAAGCCCGCGCACTTGCCGCTCCTCGTCGAAAACGGCAGGAGCAGGAGCAGTGTGCCTATGAGTATCGCCCCCGCAAAACCGAGGGCTATGACTTGTGCGCCCGTAAGCCTTTTCAGAATCGCTTTCATAATTCCTCACTTCGGAATATTATCGCACGTCGTCTATAAAATTTGCATAAAAGGTGAGGGCGGCGACGTTAAGATTTTATAAAGATTTGCAAAAAATTCGCAAATTATAAGTCTTTTTTATAGTTGATTTAAGCGTGATGTTATATTATTATATTCGTATATAGGAGGTGCGAAATGGCAGTCAAAGTTTATTTTACAAGGGAGATCACTCCCCAGAGCGTGCTCAGGCTGTACAAGACTTTGGGCAAGGAACTGAGCGGCAATGTCGCGATCAAAGTCCATTCGGGCGAGGTGGGCAATCAAAACTTCCTTCATCCCGAATTTTGGCAACCCACGGTCGAGCATGTGGGCGGAGTCGTCGTAGAGTGCAACACCGCGTACGACGGCGAGCGCAATACCACCGAAAAACATCTCAAGACCTTTGAAAAACACGGCTGGAGCAAACTTTTCAAGGTGGATTTGCTCGACGCGGAAGGTCCGGACCTTCAACTCGACATTCCAAAAGGTAAAGTCATAAAGAAAAATTTTGTGGGCAAAAACCTCGCAAATTATGACTCTCTGCTCGTGCTGTCCCATTTTAAAGGGCACCCGATGGGCGGCTACGGCGGAGCGCTCAAACAGCTCTCCATAGGCATTGCCTCGTCCTACGGCAAGGCGTATATACACGGCGCGGGACATCCCAAGCTCATGTGGACGGCAAACCACGACAAATTCCTCGAGGCAATGGCGGACGCGGCGTCCTCCGTCGTAAACTACTTCAAGGGCAATGCCGTCTACATCAACGTCATGAAAAATATGTCCGTGGATTGCGACTGTTGCGCAAAGGCGGAGGACCCCTGCATGAAAGATATAGGCGTGCTCATCTCGACGGATCCCGTCGCGATAGACCAAGCGTGCATCGACCTCGTCTATGCCGCAAAGGACGACCCGGGACAGAAGCACCTGCTCAAGCGCATCGAAAGCAGAAACGGCGTGCATACCATTGAAGCGGCGGCGGCTCTCGGCGTAGGCAGCAGGGAATACGAGCTTGTCGAACTGTGACGCATTTTGTCCGCGTTCGCTATAGGCGGGCGCGCGGCTAAATGTCAAGCGGCAAGGGACGGATATGGGCTTTTTGTCTTTCAATGAGAAATATTATGCTCGCAAACTCGACGAGTACGAGGGCGGGGCGCTTTCGGACGCGCAGATTTACGAGGCAAAACAGCTCCTCAAGGTGCTCGACGACCTGTGCGACGAAGGCTATCATGCTCTCAGCTTGCGGTTAGAAGACAAATTCCGATGCGTCACAAGGTTGAAAGCCGTGCTAAAGCGCAACGGCGCGCGCCCGTTTGAAGCATATCATGCGCATACGCCCTTGACTTACGGCAAATGCGAGAGGGCGCTTGACGATTTTTTGAGCGCGTTGAGCGTCTCGCTTCCCGATCCCGCGCAAGAAGAGGGGAGCGACTTGCTTTTTGACATCGCCGACTACAGTCGTTTTTTATGTCGCGACAAGGACACCTCTTACGTATTTTTGTTGCGCGATTGCCTCTTGCCGTACATGTGCCTTGCAAAGGACGGGAAAGAGGGGCTGTATGCCTATCCGATAGGGCGCGCTTTTTTGAGGGATATATCGGGAAATGAAAATTTCGACGACGCGATAAGGCTTCCCATATATTCGGCGGCGGAAGAGGGAATAGACGACTTTTATGAGTTCAAAGAGTTTTTCGCGCGCGAAACCGCAAAGACTCTCAAAACTTATCCGCGCGTCAAGGATACGCTCGCGCGCTTGCTCGACGCCATACCGTACGACAAAGTGACCGTCGCGGAATCGGGATATTGCGGCACCGTGCCGATGTTGCTTTCATCCATAGACGCGCGCGTAGATTTCAAAATGTATACGACCGCGCCTTTTTTCTTCGACGTGTACAAAGACAGAATTTTTTGCAAACGCTATGAACGATTGCGCCTCTTCGAAACGTTGAAAAGTCAGGACGCGCTGTTTGAATATGCGTCATTCAAAGACGGAAAGTTCTATGTCAGGATGACGGAAGATGAAGGCGTATTTGACGGCGCAAAGGCGGAAATAGCCTTTGTGAGGGCGCAAGCCTAGGGCGGGAAACTCTCCGCAAACAAAAAAGTTGCCGTATACCCAAAAAGCTAAGTTTATACGGACAAATCAAACAGATAAAGGTGGTTTTATGCTGAAATATGTGTTTTTCGATATGGATGGGACATTGCTCCCCATGGTGCTTGATGAATTCATTGCGGCATACTTTTCTTCGTTGTCAAAGTATCTAGCTCCGCACGGTTACAAGAAGGACGAGCTTGTCACCGCGATGTGGAAGGGCACCGTCGCAATGACTTTAAACGACGGCAGTCGGACAAATTCCGAGGCGTTTTGGCAGGTCATGGAAGGCATTTTCGGAAGCAAGGCGCGAGAGGACGAGGGCATAATGAACGCCTACTACGCCTCCGCCTTCGACGAGGTGAGGGCTGTCTGCGGTTTCGATCCGCTTGTCGCGCCGACGCTGAAAGCGCTCAAAGCTTTGGGCCTGAAACTTGTGCTCGCCTCAAACCCATTTTTCCCCGAAATAGGGCAGAAGGCGCGCCTCAAGTGGACGGGCGCGGACCCCGACGACTTCATGATGTTCACATCCTATGAGCTTATGCACTTTTCAAAGCCGAATCCGCTCTATTACGACGAGATCCTCTCGCTTCTCGGCGCTTCCCCCGACGAGTGCCTCATGGTCGGCAACGACGTAGGCGAGGATATGGTGGCAAGCACGCTGGGCATAGGCGTATTCCTCAACCCCGCTTGCCTCATCAACAAAAACGGAGAGGACATCTCCCGCTATCCCCACGGCGATTTTAACGACCTTCTCGCCTATGTAAAGACCAAACTCCGTTGACCCTCCCTCGCCTACTCCTCGCAAAAACTACTCGACCGCCCCGAACTATGTCAAAACTTCGCGCTGTGTCAACTTTTCGGACTTTCACAGCATTTTGATTTTCTCGCATTTCCATTTAAAGATATTTGCAAAAAAAAACCGCTACCCAAAGGGAAGCGGCTCTTTTTTGTAGAGTTGACGATCTTAGCCGACGAGTTGGTTGAGCCAGCTGAGCTCTTTGTCGTTGAGGGACTTGTCCGCCGCGCAGAGAGCGCCGCAGATGAGGAAGATCGCGGATTTGGTCGTGGAGTCGGTGTGGTCGATCAAATAGTCCATGGCATTTCTCACTTTTGCGGAGTCGATGCCTGTGTTTTTGATGAGTTGAAGAGTCTGATCATAGGTGCATCCTTCGCCGCATATAGCCTCGATGACGGGCAGTGCGACATAATACTCATCGGAGCTGAAATATCCGTCTGCGGATACTGTTGCCAACACGGTGGTGAGTATGCAGTAGCAAGCGTCTTTGAAATCCATATTGTTTTGCAGACCTTCCAGCGCCGTACATGCGAGGTTGTCTACCATTGAGCGAAGTTCGCTTTTGCTTTTTGTTGTCATCTCATTCAAGATGTCCATGAGAGTTTGCATAATTTTTATCTCCTTATAATTGTTTTTGTCTTTATGCGGAGCGGGTCTCGCATATCGTCATAGATAAATTTTAGCAAGAGGTAGGAAAAAAGTCAAGAGGAATATTGCAAGCTTCGATATGTGAACAATGCAGATCTCGCATATTTTGTCATACGGGGTCCGATCATCCTTTCAAGGGCAAAAAAGTGCGCCGCATGTGGCAAAAACGCGCTCATGTCACGCTTTCATAAGGCAGACGGGACGGCGAAATCGTCCGCGCTTCGATCGGCGCGGTGAGATTTTGCGTCTAAAAAAATTCGCCCCCGTTCAGGAGCGAAACAAGTTGTATAAAAGACGACTTCCATATGTTGTAAAGTCGCAAGACGGTGCCTTTTCTTTTCAGCCGAGGAGCCTGTCGAGCCAATTGAGTTCCGCCTGATTGAGGGATTTGTCGGCGGCGCAAATAGCCCCGCATATCACGAACAGCGCATATTTTGTATCTGCATTGACGCAGTCTACAAAATTATCGATAGCCGATCTCATTTCGTTGGAATCGACGCGCGTCTTTTTGATGAGTTCGAGAGTTTGATCGTATGTAATGCCTTCGCCGATAACCGCATTGAGAACGGGTTGAGCGACATAAAATTCGTCGTTGTTGAAATAACCGTCCGAGGAGATCGTCGTGAGCAGTGAGAGCAAGATCATGTTGCAAGCGTCGTCTACCTTAAGGCCGTGAACATCGCGAAGTCCCTCAAGCGCCTCCGCCGCATAGTGATCGACGATATTGCGCAGTTCGTCTTTGCTCTTTTGTCTCATTTCGTTCAAAAGATCCATGTAAGTTGCCATAAAAAATGTTCTCCTATATTGTGATAAGAATATTTTAGCATATGTCGACGACAAAGTAAATAGTGTGTTTCATGTTATTTCAAATTGCGGGGACGTCGGGGTCGGAAACGGCGAAGCGGGAATATGTCGCGGTCTTGATGTAGCCGCGCATGACCTTGCTCGGTTGAGTCATGACTTTGAAGAATATCGCGTACAGCACGGCGTCGATGACGAGGTTGAGCACCCAGCTTATGGGGTAGCTGAGATATAGTACAAAAGTCGTGGGCGTAGCCTTGAATGCGGTGTACACCCAGATGATGCGATATACGCATACGCAGAGGAAGGAGGGGATCATTGGGATTATGGGGTAGTTCATACCCCTCAAGCAACCCACGAGCACCTCGACGATGCCGCAGATGAAGTATATGGGCAAAATGACTTTGTTGCGCTCAAAGGAGAAGTTGATGACTTCGGGATCGGGGGAGTATATGGACGCGAGCGGCTTGCCGAGCAGGAGTATCGCCCCGCCCAAAACTACGCTTATAATCACAATGAGCGCGGAACACTCCCACATGACGGTGTTTATGCGGCTGTACTTTTTGGCGCCGTAGTTTTGTCCCGCGAAGGTCGTCGCCGTGCTCGAGACAGCGTTCATGGACGTATACACAAACCCTTCCAGCGCGGAGCCTGTGGAGTTGCCCGCCATGACCGCGGGACCGAAGCCGTTTATGCTTGATTGAATGATGACGTTTGCGATAGAAAAGAAGGAACTGAGGATGCCCGACGGCAGTCCCACTTTGAGGATGTCCGAAAGTTCGCGCCTCTTTATCGCGAGCTTTTTGAACTCCATTTTGCAATAGCCCGTTTCTCTCAAAAGCGCGATGACGACGAGTATCATCGAGATGTATTGCGAGACTATGGTGGCGATCGCGACTCCCTTCACGTCCAGCCCCGCGCATATGACGAAGAGCAGGTTGAGGCAGGCGTTGAGGACGCCCGCTATGGCAAGGTAGAAGAGGGGACGCTTTGTGTCGCCCTTTGCGCGCAATATAGCCGCGCCGAAGTTGTAGATTATGTTTGCGGGGGTGCCGATGAAGTAGATGCGCAAATAGTCCGTCGCCTTGTCTATGACGGCGGGGTCGGTTTTCATCCATTCGAGGAAGAGGCGCGCCATAAACACGCCCACAATGCCCATGACTACGCCGCATATGACCGAGAGCAACATGGAAGTATGCAAGACGCGCTGAGCGCGGTCGCCGTCCTTTGCGCCTATGGCGTGCGCCATTACGACGTTTGCGCCCACGGACAAGCCTATCGACACGTTGACGATGAGATTGATAAGCGCGTTGTTGGAGCTTACAGCCGCAAGCGACTCCGTGCTCGTCGCGGAAAATTGACCGATGACGACAAGGTCTGCGGAGTTGAACAGCAGTTGCAATATCCCCGACAGCGCAAGGGGCAGTGCAAGCGCGACTATCTTGCCGAACAGCGGCCCGCTTGTCATATCGTATTCTTTTTTCAACGTCGCCTTGCGCACATCGCACTCCCAACAAAAAAAATTGCACATTTTTAAGCGTGCATTTAAGTTTTAGACTTATTTTTCAAAAAAATCAAGCGAAGTTGGGGGTATGCGGAAAAAATTTTATCAAAATACCGCGATATGGAGCAAAATACGCCTAAAAATTAAAAATGTCCGCCCCCGCGCGCAAAGAAAACGGGATAAAAACGATCACAATATTTTTTTCAGCTCGCGCATGTCGTAGATCACAAAGTCCGCGGGCGGACGGGACGGGTCGTATGCAAGGCGCGCTTTGTTGTACCAGCAGGTGCCGATTCCGTATGCCGCCGCCCCCGCGATGTCCGCGGACAGCGAATCGCCTATCATTATCGCCTCATTTGGCGCCACGCCGTCGAGATTTGAGAAAATTATGTCGAAAAACGCGCGGTCGGGCTTTGTCGCGCCCATATCCTCCGAGAGGAACAACCCCTCAAAATAGGGCAACATGCCCGTCTTTTGTAAGCGTAGCGCCTGTTTCATGGTGTTGGAGTTGGACGCGGCAAAGACGCGGTACTTTTTGCTCAGATATGCGAGGGCTTCCTTCGCGCCGTCCTCGGGAATGTCGCTGACGTTGAGGTAGACGTGAAAGTCACGCTCGAATTTGGGTCCGTCCGACATAGGTATGCCAAGCGAGGCGAACACCTCGTTCCAGCGCACCTCGAAAAGCCGCTTCACCGTAAGCTCTCCGCGCTCTATCTCCTGCCAGCGGCGGTCGTTGTAGCTTTTAAACGCGTCAAACATGCCGTCCTTAAAAGGAATGCCCCAATCTTCGCAGGTGAGCTTCATGCTCCGCTTTGAACAGCGGTCGAAATCCATGACCGTGTTGTCTATGTCAATAAGCACGACTTTAAGCATAAGTTCATTATACATATTTTGTATCGGGCGCGCAAGCAGCGTCGCGAGGTTTGCAAAAAACAGCCGAAGCTTATCGTGCGCGCTCGCGTCCAAAGGCGGCTATGCGCGCGGCGGCGGAGTAAAAGATCGGCAAACAGACATAATTTCGTCGCGTCGAAAAGGCGATAGAACTTAGATCGGGAAGCAGAACAATATAATCTTGACAAAACGCGTATTCTCACATATAATAAAAACCGCAAACATACGATCAGGAGGAGCATTTTATGTATTGTAGTAAATGTGGAGCACAAATAGACGACAGCGCGACTTTTTGCCAATATTGCGGGACGCCGACTACGGGGACGCCCGTAAATCAGCAATATTACGCGCCTCCCGTCCAACAGGGGACAAACGGGACTTCATCAAATCAGACAAACGGATTTGCGATCGCGGGCTTTGTACTTGCTTTCTTTATGCCGTTGATAGGACTTGTCCTTTCTATAGTGGGTTTAGTCAAGTCAAAGAAGGATTTCGGCGGCAGTGGCAAAGGGCTTGCAATTGCGGGTATAGTCATAAGCGGAGTGGCGATCTTAATTTATATCATCGTCTTTGCGTCCTTTGCGTCGGTCTTAGGCGCCGTGGCGGGTTGACGATACGCTTAAAGCCGGCAAAGGAATTTTCGTTTGACGAAAAACAGACGCACGACGCGTCTGTTTTTTTGCGGGAGCGTGGGGAAAGAGATGTTTTGCGAAAAAAACCGTACGCAGGGCGGAGCAATATGCTCCGCCCTGCGTACTACGATTTTTCCTTTGTTGCGATAAATTTCCTTTTGTATTATGCGATCGCGCGATATGCACAACGTCATGAGAAATTAGTCCGTTTTCAAATTTATAGAGACCAAATATTCGTGCGTCGGATCCTCTTTTTCAAGAAAATCGACGGCTGTGTCAATAATGAATTGCTCTTTCTTCTTGATCATATCCTCGACGTTTTTCATCACTTTGTCCTCGAATTCGGTTTTGTATGTGCCCGAGAGGTCGCATTTCAGAAGGAAGTCGACTTTATCTGCGTTTACGGTCACGGAGACGGAATAGGTGATCTTGCAACCGCGCCAAGGTTCGTCATAGTCCCCCGTAAAGTGTTCTGCGACGACTTGCATCGCGAGAGGAGCGTCGAAGGGTTGCGCGGTGTTTGAGCGAGAGGGGGTCGGTTTTGACGACGAGCGACTGCCGCGGCGGGACTTTGTATTGTAACTGCTTGTCGTGCGCCCGGCGTTGTTCAAAGTCTGCACCACAAATATTGTGTAGCATATCCATGCCGCCGCTCCGCCGAAGATCGCAATGGTGCTCAACACTCTCATCAATGTGACGAGGATAGCCAAATATCTCGGGGTATCTGAAGCCATGAACGCGGCAAAGAAACCGAATAAATTCGCAACCGCTCCGATCAAGCCTCCGAGAAGCAGACATAAGAAGGCGACATGAGCCAAAGTCTTTTGATGTTTTTCATAGGGAGACCCTGCCAAATATGGCTCCTTCGCTTTTTTGCGCTGTCTTATGCCGAGATATGACACATAGAGGTGCGACGGAATTCCGAAAAGCGGCGCGTACCAGGTCTCTTTAAGCAGACCGTTGCCCATTAAGCCCGCGGAGTCCACGATGAGGACAATAAGGTCACTGATTATAAGCGCGGCGCCGATTATGGTGGGGAATATCGTAAAGATGCGCGAGGTCTCGCCGTATCTTGACGCGGCGCGCGCCACTATTATCAAGCCGAAAATTATGCCGATAAGCGGACCGAGAGGTCTTGCGACTTGCAAGTTCGAGTGGAACGAGACGCATATCGTTCCTATAGTGCTGATGACAGCCAACAGCGCTATGAGCACCGTTTGAAGTATGTTTGTCACAAAATACTTTTCGTTGCCTGTAGTTTGATTTTTGCCCATATTTTGTTTTCTCCTTTATATCTTTTTAGGAATTCGGATGTAACGGCGAGCGGTCCCGTAGGGCGCTCGTACAAATATATTTAATAATGTTTATTATAATCGTATGATATACGATTGTCAAGCCAAAAATCACCTATTATGCGATTATGTAATCGGTGGTTTTATGGAGTTGAAAGATATTCAAAAAAGATTGAGAGCCGCGATAAAAAGCAGTGGCATACAGCAAAAAGATATTGCCAAACAAATAGGCGTATCCGCGCAGACGGTGTCGAAATACATGAATGTCAACGTATTTCCCGCGCTCGACACTTTTGCAAAACTTTGTAAGGTCCTGGATGTGTCCGCGGGCTACATTTTGGGCATAGAGGAGTGACGAGGGCATTTTTGACAGCATCACCACGCGTATTTTGATTTGGCGGACGGGTGAGAAAGGGGAGCATGGTCGTCCGTCCGATTTTTATGTGACACTTGTCCGAGCATTCTTATACTCGGACATTCGCTATATCTATGCAACATAGAAGTCCCTTTGCAAAAAAAAGAAAAAAGAACCCAAACATAAAACGGAACGCGATGCGTTCCGTTTTATGTTTGGGTATAAAAGGGGGATAAAATAGATCTTCAAGTTTGTCCGAGCGACATGGGGTCCCCATAGCGGGTCACAAGAAAAACACGAAGTGATTTTTTTGGGTGCAGATATGAGTGACGATGTGAAACAGTGTAGAAATACATAGCCGGTGGAACGAATTTTATGTGGTAGAGTCGACATATGCGCAGGCGGCGTAGGCGGCGACGGTACCGTCGGAGGCGGCGGTCACAAGCTGGCGTATCTTTTTGGTGCGGCAATCGCCCGCGGCAAACACGCCCTCGCAGGAGGTGACGCAACTCTCGTCCGAAATTATGTAGCCTTTTGCGTCAAGCGCAACGAGGTCTTTGAAAGGCTCGTTTTGAGGGATCTGTCCCACGCATATGAACGCGCACTTGCAGTCCACGTTGTAGGGCGCGCCCGTGAGAGTATTCTCGAAGCGGAGAGAAGAGAGCTCGTCCTCGCCCACGAACTCCTTGAGCGAGATGTTGTAGGTGACGTCTATGTTGGGCTTTGAAAGCACGAGGTCCACTAGAGCCTTGTCTGCGAACAGGCGGTCGAAGAGGGCGCAGATGTGCACCTGTTTGCAATATCCCGAAAGCAAAAGCGCATATTGCAGGGCGGTGTTGGCGTCGCCTATGACCGCGACGTCCTCGCCCTTGTAGAACGCGCCGTCGCAAAGCGCGCAGTAGCTGACTCCGCTCCCGACGAGTTCTTCCTCGCGCTCAACGCCTATCTCGCGGTGTTTGCAGCCCGTGGCGAGGATGACGGAAGTGCAGGTGTATGTTGCATAATCAGTGGTTATTATGAACGTTTTGTCACTTTTAACTACCGATTTTGCGTTTTCAAGTTCTATCTGCGCGCCCCACTGTTCTATCTGGGAATACAGCTTGTCCATGAGCTCCGCGCCCGAAGCGACGGGGTAGGACGGGAAGTTTTCCACGCGCGGAGAGAGGGCTATTTGTCCGCCGAAGCTCTCGCCCTCAAGCACGAGCACGCTCTTGCCCGCGCGAAGGCAGTTGAGCGCCGCCGTCATGCCCGCGGGACCCGCGCCTATTATAATGATATCGAAATGTTTTGACATAAAACGGTCCTTGTATGAAATGAGCGGGCACTTGCCCGCCCATGTGAATTTGTCTGATTTACTTTGCGTTTTCGATGTAGCCCTTGATCTTGCTCGCGTTGTCGTAGGCTGTATAGCCGCCCTTTCCGTCCGGGACGAGCAGGGTGGGTGCCTTCTTGACCCCGTAGGACTTTGTGACGTCCGCGTTGTCCTCCGCGTCGATGACGGTGTAGCCTATGCCAGCCTTGTCGAGCATAGCCTTTGCCATCTTGCAGTTGGGGCAGGTCTTTGTCGTGAAGATGAGCAACCCGTTGTCGCTCGCGGCGGGAGAAGCGGGAGCCTCTTGCTCCTCTGTTTTCTTTTCCGCTTCGATTTCGAGTCTGCCCTTGAGCATGGGGGCTTCCTCACAGCAGACGTGCTCGTTTATGGGCTTGCCGTGATACTGCGACGTCGCGATGTCATACACTTTGCGCTCCTTGAACTCGGCGACTTTGCCGTCGTTCCAATTCTGGACGGGACGATAGTAGCCCGTTATGCGGCTGTACACTTCCGTCTTTTTGCCGCAGATGGGGCAGGTGTATTGCTCGCCCACGAGATAGCCGTGATCCGCGCAGATAGAGTATGTCGGCGAGAGGGTGTAGTAGGGCAGTTTGTAGTTTTCGGCGATCTTGCGCACGAGGTTTGCCGCCGCCTGCCAGCTGTCCATTCTCTGGCCGAGGAAGGCGTGGAAAACGGTGCCCGACGTGTACAGCGTTTGCAGATCGTCCTGAATGTCCAGCGCCTCGAATATATCCGCGGTGTAGCCGACGGGCAGGTGCGAGCTGTTGGTGTAGTAGGGAGTGTTGTCCGCGGACTTCGCGCAGATGATGTTGGGATATTTCTCGCGATCGTGCTTCGCAAGACGGTAGGATGTGGACTCCGCGGGGGTAGCCTCGAGGTTGTACAGGTCGCCGTATTGCTCCTGATAATCGCTCAGCTTATTGCGCATGAAGTTGAGCGTCTTTTTGGTGAACTCCTGCGCCTCTTTGTGCGTGAGGTCGCAACCTATCCAGCGCGCGTTGAGGCAGGCTTCGTTCATGCCGACGAGACCGATGGTCGAGAAGTGATTTGCAAACGTGCCGAGATAGCGCTTCGTATAGGGATAAAGCCCTTCCTCAAGCAATTTTGTGATGACGTTGCGCTTGATCTTGAGCGAGCGCGCCGCGATGTTCATGAGGTGCTCCAGCTCCTTGAAATACTCCTCTTCCGTCGTCGCGACGTATGCGATACGCGGCATATTTATCGTGACGACGCCGACTGAACCCGTTGACTCGCCGCTTCCGAAGAAGCCGCCCGATTTCTTGCGCAGTTCGCGCAGGTCGAGGCGCAGACGACAGCACATACTGCGCACGTCGCTCGGCTCCATATCGCTGTTGATGTAGTTGGAGAAGTAGGGAGTGCCGTACTTTGCCGTCATCGTGAACAGCAAGCGGTTGTTTTCCGTGTCCGACCAATCGAAGTCGCGCGTGATGGAGTATGTCGGGATGGGGTATTGAAAGCCGCGTCCGTTGGCGTCGCCCTCGATCATGATCTCGATGAAAGCCTTGTTGATCATGCGCATCTCGTCCACGCAGTCCTTATACTTGAAGTCCATCTCCTTGCCGCCGACGATAGCGGGAAGCTCGGCGAGGTCGTTTGGCACCACCCAGTCCAGCGTAACGTTGGTGAAAGGCGCTTGCGTGCCCCAGCGCGACGGAGTGTTGACGCCGTAGATGAAGGACTGTATGCACTGCTTGACTTCCTTATAGGTGAGGTGATCCACCTTGACGAAAGGCGCGAGGTAGGTGTCGAAACTGCTGAAAGCTTGCGCGCCCGCCCACTCGTTTTGCATGATGCCGAGGAAGTTGACCATCTGGTTGCACAGCGTGGAGAGGTGGCTTGCGGGAGCGGACGTGATCTTGCCTGGAATGCCGCCGAGACCCTCCTTGATGAGCTGTTTGAGCGACCAGCCCGCGCAGTAGCCCGTCAGCATGCTGAGGTCGTGCAGGTGTATCTTCGCTTCGCGGTGCGCGTTTGCAATTTCGTCGTCATAGATCTCGCTCAGCCAATAGTTTGCCGTGACAGCGCCGCTGTTGGAGAGGATAAGTCCGCCGACGGAGTAGGACACCGTGGAGTTTTCCTTGACGCGCCAATCGTTGATCTTCAGATAGTTGTCGACGGTGTTTTTGTAGTCGAGGAGCGTGGAATGCACGTCGCGCAATTTCTGATGTTGTTTTCTATATAGAATATATGCTTTTGCAACTTCTACATAGCTGGATTGAATGAGGACGACTTCCACCGCGTCCTGCACGTCCTCGACCGTGACGACGTCGTCGACGATCTTGCTGTTGAAGGTCGCTGTCACGCGAAGCGCCAACAGATCGAGAATGTCGTCGTTGTAGTTTTTGCCTACCGCGGCGAAAGCTTTCTCAATTGCGACCTTGATTTTGTTGAGGTTGAACGGGACTATGCTCCCATCTCTTTTTTTGACGTTTAACATCTTTGACCCCTTTTAGGAAAATTTGCTTTTTCATTGTAGCACCCTCGCCGCAGATGTCAAGGGAAAAACGCAAAATAGTGTGTGAAACATTTTTGCGAAACACAACATATTGTAGTTTTGTTGATTTTTGGCATTTTTGGTCTATTTCAAAAAACGCCAAATTTCGGCAATGTATCAAGCCCGATCTTGCGTTTTTGATATTCTAATTGCATATGCAAACTTCCTTGCATAACGTAAAAATTTTATACTCTGAGAGGAGAGAATATTTTCCGTTGCAAAATTTTGTGCCCGAAGAGGAATAGCCGAGTGCGGAAATTTTGAGGGGGCGGGCGGTCCTTAAGATGCCGAGTTTGAAAATTCCGAGGTTGAAAGAGCGGAAAAGCCGAGGCGGTTTGAGCGTCTCGAATTTTACATTTTGAAAAAGCAATGGGGCGGGGTATATTCAAGGTTTCGACGGCGACGAGCAAAGACGGCAAATAGTGGGGAAATAGGGGTCGGGGCACAAGATGTGCCGCGAGAGGGGAGGTCGGTTGCGGCACATCTTGTGGTCGGGCGCGGCGAGTGCGCGCGCGTGCGCTCGCGGGAGAGGGGAACGCCGTCAAAAATGCGGGAATTCGCTTGCGGGGCGATCGCAAGGCAAAATCGGGGCAAAAAATCGAGATTTTCAAGGGCGTATGGGCAGTTTGTCCGAAAAATACGGGGGGGGGGTGACTTTCAGTCGAAAAATGCCGTCCCAAAGGGCATATATGGCAAAAATCGACACCGTTGTGCATAAACTGTGTGGGGAAAATATGGTAAACAGCATAAGTAAAAATAAAAAAATCAAAAATTTCGCCCCAAATGTCGAAAATTTGTTCAAAATGCTTGACAATGCGGGGGGGGGGTGTATATTTATGAAAAATTGTCGAAATAAGTCTGATTCGGTTTCACAGACAACCTTCGCCCAAAAAACGAGGTGCGAGATGTTGACAAAATGGAGGGACAAGAATTGAAGAACCTTTCGATATCCAAACTGCAGAAGAGCTTGCTTATCATTTTTGCAATATTCCTTTTTGTGTCTATATGCGCGGCAGTCATATCCCCACCCGCCGCCGACGTGTACGCGGCAACAGAAGAGACGCCTCTTTCTCGATATTTGTATTACAGCGACCTGCAATATGTCAACGGCGTGCAGGGCTATATCATCACAAGCTATCAATA
The DNA here is from genome assembly GCA_947589475.1 of uncultured Clostridia bacterium. Classification (GTDB taxonomy): domain Bacteria; phylum Bacillota; class Clostridia; order Christensenellales; family CAG-917; genus CAG-475. The sequence continues at coordinate 41,992 of CANQBO010000010.1, read as the reverse complement.
TCACGGTGACGGTACTTTCGGCACGGCAGACAATCCTGCCGTCATTCCCGCCCAATATAACGGTTATCCCATACTCGGCATAGAGGCGGGTGTTTTCGGAGGAGCCGCTTCGATAAATTATATAAAATTCAACACGCTTGAAGAAGGCGGAGGCGGAGACAAGGCATATCCGGATGAATTGCAATCCGAGCGCGCCGCCGCTTATGACAGGCTTCCCGCAGATTGCAAGGATATGGGTGTTGCCATACAAGATATTGGCGACTTTTGTTTTGCCTCGAGCGACCTTGTGCAAATCACACTTCCCGAGTCCATAACCTCTCTCGGTGAAGGATGTTTTGCCACTTGCAAGAGTTTGACGCGAGTGAAAAGCTATCACAAAGCAGTTGCGAGTGAAGAAACTTATACGAGTATGCAAGTAGGTGAGAATGAGAGCTTGCAGGCTTGTATCCATTTGAAAACTATTGGCTCAAAATGCTTCATCTATGATTATCAGTTGAAAGAATTTGAACTACCCGATGATGAACGCGAAAAAAACGGGCTTGACAGTTTTGACCCAGTTGGCGAAACGACTTTTTATCCCGACGGTACAGGCATTTATGAGATAGGCGACAGCGCTTTCCACCGTGTTGAAATAAATCTTGAAAGCATAGATGGCGTGAGCTATTTTGTTATCCCCGCTTCTTTGGGCAATGTGATAGAGCAACCTTTTGAGGTGGTCTGGAATGAAGGAGCAAACAGAATCTATGGTGATTATACAACCAACGACCACGATGGCAATGGACTGAATGTATCTGTATATTGCAAAGGCGCTCCGGGCACATGCGAATGTTATCCCTGGGGGTTCTCCAGAACAAATGTCACGTACAATACCGGTGCGACAGGATATGGATATGACAGTAATACAAGATGGTATTACAATAGTCGCAGAGGCATCTTGGGACCTTATAATGGGGCTTCTGCAAGTGTCACTGTGCCGATTTCAATAGGCGGACACAGTTTTACAAAATTAGCTCCCGGTGCACTAAACAATAATACGAGTATTACAACAGTTACTTTTGCTACAGGGTGGGGAGATGTAGGCATGACGCAATTGCCAACATCATGTTTCAAGCAGTCCAATTATATAACTTCTATAAGCGGACTTCCCGATACTATCGAAAAAATCGCTGCAATGTCGTTTGAAGGTTGTACGCGCTTAAATTCCATTACGACGACAAATCATACAGGCACAGGTACCGGGGTGATAAATATTCCCGATCAATGTTCACAGATAGGATTTTGGGCTTTCAATGGATGCGATGCAATAACTACCGTAAACATTTGGGGAGCGTTTGACGATCAAACATTCAAGATTTCTCAATCGGCGTTTGTCACGGCGACATCAACTCCCGATATAGTTTTCAAAAATTTGACGGGCGACCCGCGCAACATAGGCAACTTGCATGACCGCCCCGAGGAATATTCCGTTTGGGAGACCAAAACGTATCCATTTGGTTGTATCAACCCGGGGTCGGAAATAACTTTCGGAAGCACGACCCTTCAAGCGGCTGTCAGATTTAATAACATTTGGGACTGTATAGTATTGACAGAGGCTGTCGATAATGGAGCGCACGGTACAGTTCAGCTCGTGCGCACAAATGAGGCAAACTTAAAAAACAATACAAGTGGTACCGAAGAAGGTTCCGATTGGAATTATAATGCAGGGAGTCAATCTTTAACATTTCCGAGTAAACTTGTCACCGGAAGTAAGACCTACGATGTAAAAATCATCGGTAAACCCAACGGACACAATAAAGGCGACAGAACCATTGTGATCTCCGGATCTTCCGGACTTGGTACTACTTTAAAAACTTTGAAATTTCCCGAGGGGGTGGAAGAGACCGGATACATGTTGGTCACCGGAACAGTAAAAGGTACTACGACTCTGACGGCAGACGGCAACGCCATGAAGCAAACGGACGGACTTATATTCCCGAGTACGTTGAAAAAAATAGGAGACTGGTCATTTTATCCGGGAACAATCGAGACATATTTGCAATTCCCCGCAGGGTTGGAGCAAGTTGGGCTTTATGCTTTCCGCGGGTGCACAATTCTCAACACCTCGTTGGTTTATTTCGGATACTGCAAGACGGTTTTCGGTACGGCATATCTTGACGCCAAAGCGCCCAATTTGACGGATATATACTATTTGCAATACCGCACGCAAGAGTCGGACAACGTGTTTTCGCGTGAAAACGGCAAATATTTGAAATTCACAGGCAAGCACTCCTCATCCGTAGCGGGCGCGGCGGGCATAAAAAGGGGTACCACCACGCCAACAGTCCACTATATGGACGATTACAGCCCATATGTGTATGAAATAGGTTTGCCGCAAGAGAGCAGCGCTACAGCCACAGACTACGAAAAATATTTGCCCGTGCTGAAACACGCCTCCAACAAGGGCAATATGGCATATGATATGCCGACCGACGACCCCGTGTTTGCTATCCCTGTTGAAAAGTACGACTCTCAAGGCACATTTTTCGGCTATGGCGCGAACTTGCGCTTCGGCGTCAGAATGATGAACCAACTCAACAGAATATCAAACGTTGAATTGCTCAATCAAATGGACGGACCCGTAAAAATCAAACAAGATGACTACGGCAAATTGATACAAGCAGATGGGACGGAGGTCACACTGTTGCCGAAAGATACTGTCGGAGACCCGCAGGATAAGAATAAAGATAAGGGCGCGGCGCAAGACTTTTATATGCTGTTTTGGGACGAGGCGCCGGACAGCGGTACATATTCTTTCCAAATATTCTATGAAAACGACGCTTTGGCTGATGCAATAAAAAACAACGGCAGTTCAAACTACGATGCTGGCGGCGAAGACGGAGTAAAAAGGTTTATAACTCAATTTACAATATCCATAGATATATACGCTTCGGTGCATTTCCAACACGGTCTCACAGAGACGATAACCGGCGAGAACATTCCCGGCGATATGGTGTATGACGATACGGGCAGGGCGTTGCTTAAAGTCAACAAGCGTGAGTATGAGCAAACAATGACCGGCTCATTGCCCGAAGTCACTCCTACGGACAAAACGGGGCTTGTCAGCACGGTCAATTTGCCCGCGCCGGCTTTTGAGCACCCCTCTGCTGAGTTTATCGGTTGGACGATGGATAGCACCGTCGGCGGCAAAGTATGGGTGAGAGAACCCGACAAAGACAGCTATATCCCGATAGGACAAGACTTTTCTATCACACGCGACCAACTTGACAAAAACGACCAAGTAGTGCTGTACAGCGTGTTCCGCCTCAAACTGAACACCACCACCGATTACGAAAACAGACACTGGACGTACGGCGACGACCCGTACAGATATTTCAACCAACCGCGAGACGGCGTATCTCAGGGTACATTCACGATGTTCCGCAAGGACGACGCAGGGATCTATCGCCTCGAAAATGTTGTTGACATCACGGAAGGTCAATTTGCTACCGCATTTAACGAGTATTTCAATTCGGGGACGCATGCGGGTTCTTGGGTCATATTTGCGGGCGATTGGTCGGAAACTTTCGACAACACGACTATGGACGAAGCCGCTTTCCAAACGTGGGTAAACGGCTTGACAAGCACAAATTCCACGTGGCAGATCTCCGAGTTTGACGTGCTCAGAAAGAAGGTCACCGTCACGACGAGACCCCAGACGATAACCTACGGTGACTATGTCTATGCCGATAAACAAGCGGGATATGATGATTTCGGCACGGTGGAGGACTTCCTTTACGGCTCCGCAATAACGACCACCGAGGGCTTGCCCGCGGGTCAGACCCCTAAGGACGCCTACACCTTGTCCATAAGCGGCAAGGGCGACGACGATATAACCCCGCACGTCGGTCAAAACTTGCAATTCACCGTCGGCATAAAAATCGACGCAACAAACGGTTATCAGGACTACGAATTTGCCTCCGCAGACAGCGCTCCGACAAGCAAAATCACCGTCGAGCCGAGGCCGCTCGCGCTGAACGTATCGCTGTACCGCGATATATCGTCGCTCGGTATTGTCACACCCGAAATCGACGACCAGAAAAATATAATGCTTACCCCGACCCGTATCGCGGGCACGGACACCTACACCTGGACGTATTACGGCAGTACTTCATATGAGCATATTTCCGTCACTACCGCGGCGGCGCAACCCGTGGGCGGCGATTTGGTGCTTGGCGACGACGTCAACGAAGCGCTTGCGTCCTATGTGCCCGACTTTAAGCCAAATGAGGTCAAGGCAGGGTCATACGACATATATGTCCTCATCAGCAAGAACCCCGACGCCCAAATCAACAAGGACTATGAAGTAACTCTCATCAACAACAACAATCCCGGCGCAATGCAATCGGATGTCGGCGAATCGAAAGTCAGCGGCTACCTCGCCGCGAGAGTCACCATAAACAAGTTGCAGATCACCTCGCCGACGTTCAGCGATGAGTTGTATTTCGGCACGCGAATTACAAGCGACACGATAGGCACGCACATCGCAAAGCATGCCGAAGTGGTGATCCCCGAGGGCGTAAACGAACTGCCATCGGAATGCTGGACTTCGGAACGCAAAAACGAGTTGTTGGGCAAGGATAGCGACGACGCCGTCCCCAACATTTACACAATGAGCGCCCCCGAGGGCAGCGGCACATATTTTTCCGACAAAACACCGCCGGAAGGCATAGAAATAGACGGCGATCCGAAAGAGTATTGGTTTGCGGGCACCTACACCGCGCCGTTCACTTTCACGGACGGGACGAATTACGCGTGGCAGGATACGCTTTTGACCGACCGCGCCGACGAAAACAAACTCAATCAACAGTTCACCATAAAGCCCGCGGAACTTGCGCTGAGCACGAGCGTCAACCGCAATGTGTTCTACAATAAAACGGACTACTATGCCAAATTCCCGCAGGGCAACCAACAACGTGCCGCGGGTTTGGTCACCGTCAAGATATACAGCGGTCACGGCAGCGACGCGGCTTTGGCGATTTGGGGCGCGCAAGGCTCCGGTCCCGCAGAAAACGGTTGGTCTGTGCGTCAGTTCACCATGAACGGCGGCGTATATACGCAACTCATCAACGCGGGCACCTACACCTATCGCTTTGCTTTGCAGGGCGACGGCGCAAGGAACTTTGTCATTTCCACCGATTTTATAAATTCGGACGAGTCGGACGCGTTTGACTATTCAACAAGCGGCGTTGACCCGACTTTCGGCACCAAAAACACTTGGAAAAATGTCTCGTCCAACTCCGCCGAGATAGACTTTGTCATCAACAAGGCAAGAAATAAGCTGGTGTTGACAGAGGCACTGCCTACGGAAGGGGTCTACTATGACGGCACGGATAAGGCGGCGGGCTTCTTTGGCGCCCACTTTAAACTTGAAAATACGATAGAGGGCGAGACATTTACCGCACCCGAATACAACGCCAACGAGAACATTCACGGCTATAGAGTGACGTATCGCGTGGATACCGAAAAAACGGGCTTCGGCGCGGTCACCGCGATCGACGCGGGCTATTACGTCCTCATCGTGCAACTGCAGGGAGTCGACGCAATAAACAACATAGAGTTTGTCGCGGGCGACGGATATACCCTCAACACCGATACAAACGCCACGCAGATCACGTGGAGCGCCTCTTGGGAGGGTAGCGCAATCGCGGGATACAACGGCGAAGAAGCGCCCGAGGGCACTGTGATCGCCATTCTGCCTGCGGAACTCGAGGTGAAACTCTCTGCGGCGGCGAAGGATATGGTTTTCCGCAACTCCGCGTACGCCCCGACCGACATCCTCTCGCTGGAAGTAGTAGAGGGACACGGCAAAAACTTGCTGACAACAAGCGACTATAATATATCAATAGGAAAGTGGACCCCGAACAGCTCATTTGAGCCAAACGACCATGAGAGCGAGCTTTTCCACGCGGGCAAGTATGCGTTTAAGCTGGCGCTGTCAAACGACAGCGTGGCTACGACTACGCGCAACTACCGCTTTGTGGCGGGCACAAATTATACGGTCGACGCAGACGGCGATACCGACCAAAAGGACTCCGTCACGAGCAATGAGGATGTGCTTACGGTCGAAAAAGCGGGGCTTAAGATCAACACCTACACGGCAAGCGGGTCAAGTTGGACTTATAACGGCGCAGAGCGCAAGATACCCGACCTCGCGGGACTCACCATAGGCACTCCAAACCCCCAAAACGTCATGCCCTCCCAGAGCGAGACGGACGGCTATCAGTGGATAATCACGTACAAGAAACCCAACGTGGCGGATGACGGTTCCATTGTGGAATCACTGCTCAACGCGGGCACATACGATATAGCTTTCAAGTTGAACGGCTCCGCGGCGAATGACTTCGCTGTGGATACGTCAAGTCTCAACTATACCATTAACAAAGCTACAATGGTGGTCGGGACGCCTTCGTCCGTCGTATTCGACAAAGTGGAACATCCCGTAAACGTAAGCGTTACGGACAGCATCGGCAACCCCGTCCCGAATGAAGAGGGCGCAAACTACAGCATAACTTACGAAGAGGATCAACTTGGCGGGCATAATGCTCCATACAACGCGCGCACTTATACAGTCAATATCGTCTTTACGGAAGAGGCTTTAAACAACTATACCGTCGCAGGCATCGCGGGCAATAAAGTCACGCGCAATTTCGTCATAGAACAGGCAACGATAAGCGTTGATTGGGGCGCATTGAGTTGTACGTTCGACGGGGCGGATCACAAGAAATCGCTCAATTCCGAGACGCACGATGTGAAGCTTGTAAACAGCCTGAATCCGGATGTTTTACCCTTGTATGACAAGACAAACGACTATACTCAGGGCGAAAACGAGTTTTGGCTGTCGTCCTCGTACAGCGGCTGGTATACGGGAGGGGACGCCGCGACGCAATATGTCCACGCGGGCACATATGCTCTCACCGCGCACCTCAAAGAGGGCGGCAACTTCAAATTCTCGGGCGGCGCGTCGGAGACAACGACCAACTTTACTATATCGCAATATAATCTGTCCGATGAAGGCAACAGAAAGCTCACATTTACAAAAGGCGAAGAGGCGGGCGGCATACTTAGAGGCGGCGATTCCATGTACGACGGCTTGGCAAAGACTCCGCTTCAAGAAGTCTGCGCGACAAACCTCGCGAAGTCGGTCATGACGGACGGAGAAAACACGTATAAGATCCTGATCGCCGACTCCGATTATAACGTCGTATACAGCAACAATATGAATGCGGGCAAAAATGCGAAAATAACCATAAACGGCTTGCAGGATTATACGGGCACCGTGACGGTCACGTTTGAAATAGCGAAACGTCCGTTGGGCACATCGAATGTCGAAGGTAGCGGAGATGTGAGCGTACTCACTCTCGGCGAAGGCGAGAATTTCGGCAACAACAAAGATATTGAAAACACAGCCATAGGTCCCTTCACATATACGGGTAGCCCATTTGATATGTCGAGCACGCTCACGCTCAACCGCGGGGACGACGAATATTTCATCAGACGTACTTCCGATTATATCGTCACATATTGGCAGAAGACCGGCGAAAGCGATTACAAGTGGCTCGGCGACGGACTCGGAAGCAACGAGACCGCCATCAACGCGGGCACGTATTATGTGGTAGCCAAAGCGAAAGAGGACGGCAACTTCACGGGCGCGTACGTCATCGAGGTCATCGTAAACAAGGCGAAGATCTCCGTCGCGGCGTTCGGCACCGTCATTTTCGACCGCGCTTTGCAAGTGCCGAATGTAAGGTTTGTCAACAGCGCAAATGCGGCAACTGTGCCTGCCGACGGCGATTGGGGCGTGTATTTTGCGCCTAGGTTCACCCTGCAGACATTTGAGATGTCACGCTTTGATGAAGCCAAAGGCTTCATCGGCTTGCCGAGCTATGCGGACACCTACGACGTCGGCGTGGTGCTGTTGGGAGATGCCGCAAACAACTTTGAGATCTCGGGCGCAAACGAGGAAGAGACCACTTTGACCCCGAGCACGATTTTCGGCTCGCTCACGGATAAACTTGCGGTCGCCACAAACAATCCGACGAACACGGGCAACGAGATAACAAGCGAAGAGCTTAACATTAAAACGCTCAGCGGCTTGAGCTTGACGTTCGGCGCGGGCTGTTATTATCAATCTACTTTCGAGATAGAGCAACTTGCGATAAGTCTTTTGCAAAAGAAGACGACAGCCGTATTTGACTACAATCTTTATAAGGAACAGCCCGAAGAGGATCTGCTTAAAGGCTCGGACAGGGGCGTAAATGTGGGCGCAAAAGGCAGGCACACCAACGACGCGGTGGCAATCGACTTCCTCAACCTGCGCAGTACCGCAAAGGTCAACGACGTTCCGTACAAACTTTATATTTACAAAGATGGCAAACTAGTTGCCGTGTTCCACTATACGACGGACCAGAAAGAAGGCAACTTTGTCCACCTTGGCGAATGCACGCCCTTCTGCGACGGCACAGGAGAGTATACGGACCGGCACAATCATATGCACTTCACATATGCAGATGACGGCGTAGTCACGTTTACCGCAGAGGCTGTCAGAGACCATGCGGACGACATTCAGAAACTGCGCAACATATTCACTTACGTCGGCACGCTCACGCTCAAACTTGTGCTTGACAACTGCAACTATGATATAGACGGCGGTTCTTTCCCCGAAGACGAGGCTTTGAGACCATCTTGCACAGCGGGCAAGGCGGATGACGGTTGCCACATCATGAGGGAATTCACCTTCACGATAACCCCGGCGACGCTCAACCCCTATCTGTTTGACAAAGAGGACACCGCATATACGACCGACGCCGAGAAGCAACTTACGGGCGCAGACCTGCAGATAACTTACGACGGCAAATCGCACGCGCTTTGGGTGTGGTTTACAAACGCGGACAATACGGGCGCACTGCCTATAAGTCGCACGCCCGTCTTTAAAGAGGACGACACCTTCACAGACAAAAACTATTACGCGCAATACGGCTATGACGGCTGGGCGGGACATGAAGAGGGCAACAGCACAAAGGTCGGCGAATTGACAGACGGGCACAAACATGTCGGCACCTATTCCGTCGTCATCAAGCTTAAAGAGGGAGGAAACTTTCAATTCTCGGGCGGAGCGTATGAAACGACGTTGACATACAGCATCAACGCGCTTGCGCTGTCGCAGGACAACGTGGAGCTTGAACTTATAGCTAACGCTTCGCAAAAGAGCGACGCTTGGACCGAGCTTTTGTACAACGGCGACAAGTTCCCGTATGTCACGACCGCGTGGGAACCTGTAAAGGGCGTAAAGGTCAAGACCTTGAACGACGGGACAGGCAGAACGCTCGAGGCGGGCGAAGAAGTAAACATCAACCACAGCAACAACATCAACGTCGGCAATGAGGATACGATCCGCGGCACGGTGCAGATCTCGGGCGTACACAACTTCTCGGGAAGTCTCACCTTGCACTTCGACATTTCGCCGAAGTCTTTGGGCACGGGCGAAGTGAACGAGGAAGGCACAAAGTTCACGATTTCCGAGTACAAAACGTTTGACAACGACTCGCAGATCGAAGAGACCATCGCCTCCGCGCTTAGCCTCACTTACAATGGGTTGCGCCAAAACGGTGTGGCGACGCGCCTTTACAATAAGGTCGTGGAGCCTATGGTTTCGATTGCGGCAGGCTCGGACTATATCCAAAACTATTACAAGCTCGTTTCGGGCGACGCCAACTCCAACGAGGCGGTCTGGGAAAAGATAGAGCAAGAAGCAATTGTCGACGCGGGCATTTACCGCGTGACGGCGAAGGGACAAGGCAACTATTCGGGTTTGTACATCGTGCAGGTGGAGGTGGCAAAGGCGTCCGTTTCCATCAATCCCGATTTCGATCACGAATCGCCCGACGCGCTCACATTCGAGTACGACGCAATGCGTCACACGCCGACGTATGCGTTCTATTCCGCATACACGATCCCGCGCACGGGCGAGTATTCAACCGACACGAAGTACAACTTCGGCGCGGATGAAAAAAATTCGACCTATGCGGGCTTGTACAGCATAACCATCACTCTCACAAATTCCAACTACCGCTGGGACACCGACGAAACCTATTGGCGGACAAACTGCGGGGCTGTGCTCAAGTGGCAAGAAGAAGCTCCTGCGTCTACCGAAGGCGCGGCTGTCGGCATTTACGCCGACGTTGCAAAGGACGTGCCCGTTGTGACCATCGTATATCGCATAAATCCCGCGACGGTCAACCTCAATGACTTCGCGCATCTCACCTATAAGCACGCCGAGTACGACCTGAAAGATGAGGCCGCAGTTTCCTTCCGCAATGCAAACGTCAACAACGCCGCTTTGCCCGTGGCATACGAGGTCGCTTATGCGGTCAGCGCGGGTCCCGACAACAACGCTTTGCTTGGAGTGAACAGCAAGCCTTTGAACGCGGGCAACTATGACGTCACGGTTACGCTTAACGGCGATGACGACGCCATCAACTTCCGCTTCGGCAATCAAGGGATAAAGGCGGACGAAAACAATACCGTCAATCAAACCAAAGTATTCATCATCGACCCGGCTCTTGTGCAATTGAACGAAATGGCGTCCACGACCTACAACGGCAAGGAGCAGACCCCCGACGTCACATTCTCGTTGCTCAATGAGACCGATACTCTAAACGATGAGACGGCAAACGAAGAGATTGCAGAGAAGTTCTCTTTGCAATACCGCGTGAACAGGAGCAGTGCCGCGTTCAGCGAGAAAAAGCCCGTTGACGCAAACAAGTACGACGTGCAAGTGACCCTCGAAAAGGGCAACTATGCCTTCAACAATAGGAGCGACGAGCAAAGTTCCACGGGCACGTTTGAAATACTGCCTCTTGATATAAACAGCGTAAAAGAGTTCAAAGTGGAAATGCCGAGTAAGGTCTACACGGGCATGACGATAGAAAACACAATTTCGTCCGTGACCGTCACGCCGGACGGCGACATAACCATCATCTTCAAGAAAGGCGCAAACACGGAGAGCGGCGAAGTTGAGTTGACAGACGATCTGTTTAAGATCATAGGTTACCTGAACAACGTCAACGTAGGCGACGCAAACGCAACTATAAGCGCGGGCGGCAACTTCACGGGCACAAGAGAGGTCTTGGGCGCATTCGAGATCGTCGCTCGCAACGTGGTGGTGGAGATCATCGACCAAACATCGCCATACGGTCAATCGCTTGCGCTCAGCAATGTGGAAAACGTAGGTTGGAGACTTGTAGACCCCGATAAATACAGCGACCATGGCGTGGAGTGGGATTGGAAAGCCGATTGGGATGCGTCGGAATCCTCATCGAAGCACTACATCGTTTACAAAAACGACAGCCTCAACATAAATCTTGCCATAAAGGACGGTCACTATAATCAAAAGGACGGCAGTTTGCTTGTGGGCACATACGCCATTGTCAACAGCGACGACGGCAGCGTGCATTTGGAATCCGTCAACGAAAACTACAATGTCAAATTTGTGGGCAGTTGGAGCGGCGAAGGCGACAATCAAAAGACAGCGGGCACATACGAGGTCACGCCGCGCGAGATCGTGTTGACGATAGGCGACCTCATTTCCGAATACGGCACTTATAAGCAAGAAGACATAGAAAACGGCTCGATGTTGGACAAAGAGAGCTTGATCAAGGACAGTTACAACGTATCGAGTTATCAAGGCGACGCGATTCTTTCGGACGATAAGGACGCTTTGCTCAAAGGCATCTCGCTTTCCGTTGTTCACAACGACAATTGGAGCGCGGGCACAAACAAGTGGCTCAACGTGGGCAAGTACGCCATCGTCGTCAAGTACGTTGTGGGCGACACAGAGTCTACATATTATCTTGCAAGCGGAACGACCGACGCAGGGTACACTTACAACGTTGGCGCTCAATACAAGATAACTCTCGCGGGCAACTTCGACGGCGAAGATGGCGAATATGGCGCAGACAGCGGCGTTGAGCAAACGTCCTACAAGGCTCACGCGGGCGTCTTTGAGGTCACTCCCAAATCAATAATAATCGAGATAACGCACATTGAACATGAGTACGACGGACAAGAGCCCAAACAGAATGAGTACTCATGGGGACTCAAAGAGGGCAGCGTTCTTGCAGAGGGCGACGAAGATAGCATACTCGGCGTAAAGCTGTCAAAGAATCCGGGCTTCGATGTCGGCGTATACTCAATTACCGGCACATACACGACGACCGGCAGCTACATTGTCAACTTTGAAAACGGCATCAATGCCGTGACGATCACACCGCGCCGAATCACGGTGCAAATAAATGATCAAAGCAAGACCTACGACGGTGAAGCAGTCACACTCGAACAGGGCGAGGGTACGTGGGAAGCCAAGTTGGATGAGTCAAGCACCTACACACCAGGTGACGCCATAGTGAATAGCGATGACTTGCAAATCACTTTGCTTAATACGCACATCAGCTTGAATGCGGGCAGCTATCCTATTGTGGCAACGTGCGCAAACACCAACTACCAAGTCATGTCTTGGACGGGCAGCTGGGAGAATAAATTAAGCCCCGGCAACAACTTTGACGTAATAGACGGCGAAGCGGGCACTTACACCATAGATAAATGCAGTGTTACGGTCACGATTTACAGCCAAAGCGGCGTGTATGGCAACAATCAACATAAAGGCATCGACTCCACTCAATACAACGCATGGGTTGTGAAGAAAGGCAGCACCGTGTATGAAGGTGACAATCTGGGCATCGCGGTCACAATCGTGGATGCTAATAGCTACCTCAGCGAGAAAGGAAAACAGCTCAACGCGGGGTGGTACGCAATCGAGGTCACCTACAACAATGGCAACTACGACGTAACGTTCGAGTGCCAGCACAACATCAAAACCGATGACAACAACGTGACGGCAGAAGACGTCAATAGTCATGCAATCAGCGGCAGTTGGAATGACGAGCATACCGAGTATACGGTTGAAAACGGTTATCGCATCTATCCGCGCCGTTTGGAAATAACCGTCGCCAACCAGGAGGACGATTACAAAGGCACAGGCGTTGCGCCTACCGTCAAGCAAAAGGCAGAACTTTCGGATGCTTGGAGAGCGACCAACGTATTGAACGGCAGCATGCCTCCGTTTGTCGAAGGGGAGGAAGAGGACTTCCGAATTTCTCTCGGCGTCAAGCCTGTGGAAAGCGGCAAGTGGAATGCGGGCAACTATGAGATCGTCGGCGAAGTCACAAACGAAGGCGACAAAAACAACTATGTCATCGACCGCATACAAAACGGCACATTCACAATTAAGCCGCTTGCCGTCACAGTCACTGTGACTACGCAATCTTACGCAGTCTACAACGGCACCGATTGGGCGGCGGACTTCAATACAAAGAGCAAGACCGTTGAAACATTTGCCAACGATTATTGGTCGGCAGATGGCGTTCTTGACGACGATCAAGCTCTGTTTGCAAAAGCAATTCAACTCAATCTGCCGGGCGAAGCCAAAGCCGCAAACGTCTACTCCGCAAGCGCCGCATGGCGCGATGACGCGGACGCGGACATCATGACCAACTATGCTCTCTCCTACGAGGGCGGCAATAAATTCACGGTCAACAAGCGTAGTTTGAGCGTCGAAATCAAGGACGCGACTTCCGTCTACGGCGAGAACTTTGCCGCATTGACACAAGGCGCGATCACTTGCACCAACGACGAGACCGATACGCACGATCAGGGCATCATCGGCAGTGACGACCTCGGCATCGAGCTGCTCAAGAATGGCGGCAGAGACAAAGGAAAGTATGCCATCACGGGCAATTGGAACAACAACGGCAATTACGAAGTGACCTTCACGGGCAGTTGGAACGAAGATGGCTCCAACAAAGACCATGCGGGCACATACACCATTACGGAGCGTAAACTCACCGTACACGTCAACGATCAAGGCGGCGTTTTCGGCGGTCGCACCTACACCAACCTAAGCCAACTGCAGGGCACAAACGAGAAAGACCTCGGTTGGTATATCGTCGACTTCACCGATAAGACAGGCATCAGCGGAGATAATCTTGCCGCAAAGACCTACATCATTCCCGGCGACTCGTTGCAGATCGTACTCACGCTCAACAACGACACGAGCAGTGCGGACTACGCGGGCAAGTGCGCAATCAAGGCAGTGTGCAACAACGCCAACTACGATGTGACCTTCACGGGCAGTTGGGACGGCGAAGGCTCTTATGACGACGGCACGGAGTTGAAGGGCAAAGCGGGCACCTTCACCGTGGCAAAACGTCAAGTCACCGTGAAAGTGCTTGATCAAAAACGCGCCTACAACGGCGAAGCGCTCACAATGACAGGCCTGAACAGCAAAAACCGCGGTTGGACGGAAGAAGTCACAAACGATGACGACAATTACACCGTTACATTTGTGGATTCCGTCGACCTCGGCGGCGGCAGAAAGACCGCGCCCGAAATAAAAGTGTCTTTGAGCGTCGAAGGCGCAAAGAATGTCGGGAAATATTTGATACATATCCGCATCACGCGCGACGGAACAGTCATCTTTAACAGCTCCGAGACGGAATTGAGCGATACGGTCAAGCTGAATGAAGCGGGTCAACTTGTTGTCACCACCAACGAGTACGAGATAACTGTGGTTGGCACGCAGACCCGCACGGATGTTGCAAGCGATGACGCTAAACAAGTCAAAGTCTGCGGCGAGTATGAGATAACTCAAAAAGAAGTCACGCTCACAATAGAGGACAAGATGTCCACCTATGGCGAGGATCGCGCCACCCTCACGTGGAGAGACCTTGCAGGAGGCATTGTATCCGCCGACAGCGAGACCATCAAAGAGGCTATAACGCTTTCGATCCAAAACATGGCGGAGAACCTGCGCGGCGAGACATATCTTGTCGCGGGCACATACCATATCACGGCGGAAGTCGCTTCAAACGAGACCTCAGACAACTACAAATTCAGCTTTGTGGGCACAACGGGCACGGAGGGCTATGGCATCTACACCGTCGGAAAGCGCGGCATCGGCTTGCGCGTCAACGACCAAAGCGTGGTGTATGGCACGGACGCAAAATTTGCCTATACAATAGTCAGCTTGCCCGGTACCACAGGCGCAGTCATTCTCTCTTGCGACGAGGGACTCTTTGAAGGCGTCATCAAGTACGAAGTGCTCAATCAACAGCTTAGCAACTCGAGTCATCTCAACGTCGGCACATATCCCATTTGGATAAGCCTGAATACGGACGAAAGCAAGGCAGGCGACGTCAAGGTGATCACCGACAACTATGAAATCACCTTCACGGGTCTGTGGAGCGGCGACGCTGTGACAGGTCCCACCACGCCGGGCGCCGCGGGCACATTGACAGTCACGGCAAAACTCATCACGGTGACGGGCATCACAAGCGAGAGCAACGTCGCCCTCACAAGCGAGTACGGCGACGCAGTTCCCGACGATTGGAGCTATTCTTCCGACGGCGCGTTTGAAGGCGACATCGTTGAGGTGGCGTACAGCCTAAACGCGTCCGAAACCGCCAACGTTGGCACATATCCCGTCACGGTGGCTTTGGCAAGAGCCGACGAGTCCAACGACAACGCCAACTACACGATGGCTATGGCAAGGACCGTCGAATACAACATTACGGCGCGCCGCGTCAAATTTGTCGAGCCTAGCGTGAAGGAGATCGTCTACGGCAATACGAGAGAATATCCCGAAATAGTCGTTGAAAGAGACGGCAAAGAGGGCGAGTGGAACAAATATGCGAGCGGCGGCGATATAAACGACGTAAAAGTCGACATAACAGTCGTGGGCGAAACGCTTTCCACAAGCGGCTTCCTGCGCGTCAAGATGCAAAGCGGCGAAGTCATAGGCTATGACATCACCTTGTCCTTGAGCGGCGTCAACGCGAGCAACTATCAAATCACCAACGCCTCCGCAACGTTCGAGCAAAAGCTGAAGGTCAACAAGCGTCCCGTGACGGTCACCATTGACGATCAAACTTCCGTCTATGCCGAAAAGGAAAAACCCCTCACCTACAAAGTCGAGGGCGAGGACGCGGGCGAAGGCATTGCTCTTGCGGCGGACGGCACGGGTCTTGCCAAAGGCGACGATAGGTCTTTGCTCAGCATAACGCTCACGCGTCAAGGATTGAGCGAGGGACAGAGCGACGTCGACGTATATGCCATAACGGGTACATTCAACTGTCCCGACTACGAAGTTGTTTTCAGCGGCAATTGGGACAAGGACGGCAATACCGACGGCGACTCCGCCAACGACAACCACGCAGGCGTTTACAAGATAACCGAGCGCAATATCCGCATTGAGATATACAACCAGTCCGCGATCTACGGCGAAAGCATAAGCGTGACATCCATTCAAGGTACAGATTGGGATGTGCTTGACGCGGCTATAGTCGACGGCGTGCAATACTACGGTCTCAAACCCGGCGACAGCCTCGGCATTGAGTTGCAAATTGTCGGGAAATATGATACCGACAAATACTCCGTCCGTCCGAGAGGGTTCTACACGATAGATTTCGACGAAGCAAAGGTCAATGCCAACTATAAAGTCACATTGGTGCGCGAAGACATGCCTACGGACGAAGTCGCGCAAAGAGATTATGCGGATGACTATCAAGCGATATATTCTTCCGATCCCGCGGTCAAGGAATTTATGTGGGGCGGACAATATCCCATCAGCGAGAAGCTGAGGAGTTTGGGCAGCGGCATGTTCTTTGTGACCGTGCGCGAAGTCAACGTCCACATCAACAACCAAAACGGTATTTACGGCGATGAGCACAAGCTTGTGCAAACCATCGAGGGCGACGCCCCCGCGTACAGAATAGGTTTGCCCGCGGGCAGCAAGGCGACGGGCGACGCTTTTGTGGACGGCTTGAAAGTCGAGTTTGAACTTGTTACGACCGCTTACGGCTCCGAGGACAAGAGCGGACAGCTCTCCTATGCGGGCGAGTACCCGATCTACGGCAAGGGAATGACCGCAACTCGCAAAGGGGTTTCGCTGGAAAGCACCGATGAAATTTTGCGCAACTATCGTATCGGCTTCAGCGGCGCTTGGACGGGAGAGGAAGAATATCCTTCGGGCAGCACATATAAGAACCGAGTCGGCGTGTTTACGGTCAATAGGCGTCAAGTCAATGTCACCGTAAATGACAGCACCGTCACTTACGGCGCGCTGGATCATTATAAGAACCTCGAAGCCACCGACAAGCGTTTGGACATCTTCAATCAGTCAAGTTACACCGCAAGCGCGACAAACAGCAGCGGCGCGGCGTTTGTCAACGGCGATTTGGACGTGCTTGCCTTGAAATTGTACATAAATTACCACGCAAGCGACCTGAGCGGCGGTCAAGCCCTCAAAGTCGGCAGTTATATGATAAACGTCGACTACAGATCGAAGTCGGACAACGAGGACCAGCAAAAGATCATCGACAGCTATGTAATAACCCCGCAAATCGGCGCTAAGCTGATCGTTGAAAGGGCAAACATAACCATAAGCATCCTCAACGGAGCGGCGACAGACAAAGGGACGACATACGGAGACGACCTTTCGGAAGCCGAAGTAACGTGGAACAGCGTCGACAATACGAATATGTATACCGTCGCAGGCGGATTTGTGACAGGCGACAAGCTTGACTTCACATTGACAAGCTCGACTATAGCCCTTGTGAAGG
Source organism: uncultured Clostridia bacterium (assembly GCA_947589475.1). Lineage (GTDB taxonomy): Bacteria > Bacillota > Clostridia > Christensenellales > CAG-917 > CAG-475. Next base: position 24,281 of record CANQBO010000010.1, on the reverse strand, counting down.
AAGGAATATATCCCGCCGCGGGCAACTACGCAATATATGCGACTTGGCAGGCAGAGTCCGAAATCGGCGACAACGCAAACTACAATACGCCCACTTGGACAGGCGCGTTTACGAAAGGCATAGATCCCAAAGACGACCACTATGCGGGCACGGCAGGCATATATACCGTTGCGAAGAAGGGGATAGAGGTCACGATCGACGACGCAGAAGCGGAGTACGGCGAATCGACGGACATAGAGTTCTCCTACAAATTGCCCGAAGGTTGGGCGGTGGCGGGAGACGACGAGTCCGATCTCGGCATCAAACTCTTCACCGACGCAAAAGCAGGCTCTCCCGTCAGCGCGACAGGCTATGCGATAAAAGGCAATGCGACCGGCGCCAACTACGACGTGACCTTCAAGGGTAGCTATATTGACGACGCAAGCGGCACGCTGAACATCTATCCGCGCAAAATAGTGGTGGTCATTCGCCCGCAAAGCAGCGTCTACGGCACCAACCCCATGGCAAGCTATGAAACGACGAAGTGGTTTGTCGTGCGCGACGGAAAAGCCGTCACTTCGGACACGCAAGGCAATGAAAGCGTCTGGACAAGCGTATTCGGCGAGGCAAAAGAGAAGTCGATGGGCGAATTGTCCATCACTCTGACAAAGGGCATCACCTATGTCGACGGCAGTACGTGGAGCAACGGCAACGGGCAGTTCGTGGGCAAATACGCCATCACGGGTCGTTGCGACAACAACAACTATGACGTTGTGTTTGCAAAGTGGACGACGGACGACGCGGAGGACTACAGAGACATCGTCGAAAACACTTGGGGCGAGTACGAGATCACTCCGCTTGACGTCACCATCACGATAAAGGATCGCGAAGGCGTCTACGGCTCCATCCTGACGGATGGCGTGACGCAGTTGCGCTACAACGCGAAGCTTGTCAATACGCTAAACACCGCCTGGACATACGGCGAGGCAAGCGGCACATTCACCGTCGGTCACGAACAATATCTTGCCTTCTATCTGCGCGGCGATGCGGAGAAAGGAAATATATATGCCGAGGTGGGCGAACATAGGATCGAAGGCGTCTGGGCGCAAGGCATCACCGAAAGCGACGCCGACCACTACGGCATCAAGAAGAACTACAACGTAAAATTCGTCGATCAAGCAGGGGAAGACAGTTACGGGGCGTTCACCGTCACACCTGCGACGATTCAGCAGAACAACCGCACGGCAGAGGATGGCGAGACCTTCACGGGTACGCTTTGGAACCAAACTCAACTCTACCGCGGCGAAGCCGTGTCCTATTCGCTCAAAGTCGACGCCGGATACTTCTTCTTCGCAGGCGATCTGAGCTTCGGCGCAGACGACAAAGGCACTGTGACTTATGATGCGGCGACCGTAAAATACACCGACCTCAAGAAGGACAATCAATTTGTGGTCGAGGGCGAAGTGTCCGAGGACAAACTCAACATCACCAACTATGGCGTGTGGACTGTCGATGTGACCATCAAAAAAGCCAACCACAAAGACGCGACCTTCACGCTTACTCTCACAGTGGTACAGGCGGACCTCACCGTCACTTTGAAGGACGGCGTGAAGTTTGAAAAGACGTACGGCGACTATCTTGCGGACGGACAGGCTGCAAAAGGCGGAGCACGGACATTCGCGCAGTTGCAGGAAGACCTCAAGGCGTGGCTGTTCGACACGAAAGTCATATCGAAGATCGACGGCGCCGAGAACATCGCAGACGACCTCGAATCTGTCATAAAAACGCTCTTGAAGATCACGGGCGACGACGCGATAACCGTGTCCATCTTCACAACGACGGAAAACACGAGTTCGGGCGGCTATTTGAATGCGGGCAATTACATCATCACCTTTGTGGTGAACGGCAACATCAAGATCAAGTTTGCCGACACCTACTCCGTCGTGAGCGTCAAACAAAAAGAGCTGAACATGAAGTGGAAGCCTGCCGACGGCGATCTTCCGAATATTCAAGAAAACTATAAAGATAATGCAAGCTTGTTCACCTACAGATATGACGGCGAGGATCACAACGTAACGGCGACGCCCATAGACACGCTGGAAGGCGATTTGGTCGCAAACTTCGGCATGCAACGCTATCTCATAGGAAAAGACAAGGGCGAGACTCCTCAATACGAGCTTAGACTTGTCGGCGAATATCGCGTCGCAGTCATAGTGGACTCCAACCCGAATACGGTCGGCAACCGCGACATATCCAACTACGCGATAAGATCGGTAGATCTGTACGTCACGATCGTGGCGGTGGATATAACCGTGCTCATCAAAGATAGGCAGTGCGAATACGGCGAGCAGGATATAGACCCGAATACCGAAGGCGCGTGGGAGATAATCTCGGGCGCAGAGGCGTTGCCCGCGGGCGAGGACCTCAGAATTGTGCTCTCGCTGGAGACGTTCACAAGCGAGAGACGTCAAAGCGGCACATCTCGCATAAGCGGTCGCTCCGACAACGAGAACTACAAAGTCAAATTCGTGGGTAGCTTCGGCGAGACCTTAGAGGGCAGAAACGACGGCAACGGCGGCACCTACACCGTGAAGCAGAGAGAGATCGTCGTCAACGTCCACGACATCACCGTCGCATACGGCACATACACGAGCGAGGATCTCAAAGATCTCAACTTCGTGGATCTCGGCGACGCGGCGTTCACGACAAGTCGTCCCGACGATCCCGCGGGTTATGCGGTCATGTCGCAAAACAGCGCGATCACCATATTCCCGGACGACATGGAAATTTTGGCGCCGAGCATCAAACTCGATCCCGCAAGCGCGAAATATACAAGCACGGGATATCTCAAGGCGAACGCGGCGGGATATAAGCTTCTCTGCGGATATAACGACAAATTCAACTATCATATCACCTTCGTGCTCGACAATGGAGACGGATATAACGTCCTTGACAAGTATGCAAAGCTCATCGTAGATCAAAAAGGTCTCACGGTGAACATCCAGACGAGGAGCGCGGTCTACGGCGACGAGCGTCCCACGATGCCTATGAACTATACGGTCGCAGGCTTCACTTCCGCGGACGAGGAATGGTTCAATGTAAATCGCGACACGGAGCGTTCATTCCTGCAATTCACGGTCAGAGACGCGACGACGGGCGTTGAGATCAACAAAGACGTCAAGTTCGATCCCGTCGGACTGTACATCATCATACTTGAGCAAGACACATCCGCTTCGCACGAAATAGGCAGCAACTACGACATCACCGTCATGGGCGAGTGGAACAGCGAAGAGTATTATGAGAGACTCAACGGCAAGGCGGGCATATACACCGTCACACCGCGCACGTTGACGATAATGGTCCACTCCGCAAGCGGCGAGTACGGCGATACGGACGTGGCGGAGCGCTTCATGACCGACATCATAAGCACGCAATTTGCTCCCGGCGATACGGCGGACAGCATAAAGAAGATGATAACTTATGATACGACCGACGTGTTTGAGGAAGGTCGTACTAAGGGCATAGGCGTCTACAAAGTGAACGCGGTCATGAATTCGGCAAACTATACGCTTGACGGCACGATCACCGCGAACTACGAAGTGCTCCCGCGCGAGATAGATCTGAAAGCGCTGGCGCTCACAAGCGAATACGGCGACCGCCATAAAGATCTTGTCGAGAGCAAGGGCTACTCGGTCGGCTGGACGGCGACTCGTTCAAACGGCAAGACGGGCAACGGCATCGCATATCAAGACGCAGACGAAATAGTCAACGCGATCAAAGTATCCACGGACACCTCAAGCACTGCGGACGCGGGCGAGGGATACAGAGTGTATATCGACACAAAGACCATCGCGCTGGACAAGAACTATCACGTCAACGCGATTATCGACGGCACGCTCACGATCGAGCGCCGCAGAATAACCGTCCGCGTACGCCCGCAGACAGGCGAATACGGCGAAGAACATGTGCTTGCGGATGAGTACGATAAGGATTGGACTGCGGAGCGCACAAATAAGACGGAATTCTCGGACGAGAACGTAGTCGTGTTGCCGAGGGATATATATGACATCACTCTCGGTTGCCCCGTCGACAGGACTTCGCCCGTGGGCGAGTATCAGATCTCCGCGACGTTCGACAACAAAAACTATATCGTCGCTTTCGTCGACGGCAAATATACCGTAAGACCGCGCGATATATTCGTGAGGATAGAAAACGCTGCGGGCGAGTACGGCGACAACGTGAGCGCGCTCACTTGGTCGGCAAGCCGCGTCGGTGGCAACGCCATCGTCAACGGCGATGTGCTTGACATCACGTTGAGAGCGGCGATGGAGGACGACAGGTTTGTCGATACGACAACGTTCATCGGCACATATCCCATAATCGCGACTCAAAGCAACAATCCCAACTACAACATCACCTTCACGGGCGACTACGAAGGCACATTGCCCGACATCCGCATAGGCAACGCGGCAGGCAAATATGAGGTGACAAAGCGCCGCATCATCATGACCTTCGACGGCGAGAGCGAGTACGGCGACGAGATCGATCCGCACAGCGCAAGCTACCGCGCGGACGGCAAGGAAGGCCCCGCGATCGTCAACGGCGACGACCTCGGATACACATTCGATTGGATAGACGACCCGTACGAGAATAAGGTGAACGGTTATCCCGCAGTCGGTTCGTACAGGCTCAAAGTCAGCAAGCCGACATCGCCCACCGCCGCGCAAGCGAATTACGAGGTGAGCGACAATGTCGCCGAGTACAGCGTATACAAAGTTGTGCCTCGCAAGGTGACCATTCGCGTCAAGGACGGCGGCAGGACGTACGGCGACGAGTTTGTCGAGCCGAATGACGACATCATGAGTTGGCTTGAGATCAGGCGCACAACGCTCGGCAGAGGCGGCGATCCCATCCTCAACGAAGACATCAAATTCTTCTCGCTCACAGTTATAGACGGCGACGAAGCCACGCTGACCGACGGTATTCCGTACTTCGCCGGCAGGTATAACTATGAACTCATTTATACCAACGACAATCCAAACTACGAGCTATCGGTGGTCTATGGCAACTACGTCGTTTCGCCCAAACCCATTACGGTACATGTAGACGACAAGACGACGAATTACGGCGAGGACTTGCTTGAACTCACGCATAGCGAGATAGAGGGTGTGCTCGACGGCGACGAACTCGGCTTTGCTCTGTCCGTGCTGTGGGGCGAGGGACAGGACGACTTGACGTGGCACAACGCGGGCGTGTATCGCATCGAGGCAAGCCTGACAAACGCCAACTACGCGTTGACGGTCGAAGGATCACTCGGCGACGCGGGCGCATACACCATTTTGAAGGTGCGCAACTCGTGGCTCAAAGAGTACTCGGTAGAAAGATTGCAACAGGGCTACGAGCCTGATCCCGAACTCCTTCCCGAGGCGGAATGGGGCGAAGTCATCATCAAATACTACTATGACAAGGAGTGCACTCAGGAGCTGGATCGCGATATAAAGGACGCTCGCATGGGCACATACTATGTCAAAGTCACCGTCCTCGACACAATAAATTGGGACGGCCTCGAGAGCTTCTATACAGTCGAAGTTTACAACGACTTCCTCAACATAGGAGAAACGGATATAACGCTGTATGTATGTCTGTTTGCCTCTCAATTCCTCATCGGTCTGTTCGCCTTGCTTTTCGTCGGGCGCAGAAAAAAAGAAAAAAATAAATAAAAAGAGTATTATGTCGGTCAAGCGATATAATTCCAAAGAAAGAAAAGGCAGGTAATAGTTGTGAGAAACATTTTGAACGCACTTACTCTTTTCGGCAAAGAGCTCCCTTGGGAGCTGGACACGGCACTGTTCTGGCTGTTGGTAGCCCAGGTCGCGCTTATCATGTTTTTGGTGATCGTGTTTGCAGTGCTCATTCACCGCGTGGGGCGCGACCGTACCACCGTGGTAATCAAGGAGCCTAAGGAAGAGGAGGAAAACCCGATACAATTTCTTGAGGCGGAGGTTATTGCGGAACCTGAAGCGGAAAGTCATTCGGTCGAATTTCCCGAAGAACTCAGAGGCAGTTGGGGGATCGAAGGGCACGACGGTATTCGCGTCGTCATCGGCTTAAGCACATTGTCCGTGGACGGCGTCGTGGCTACAGGCATCGCCGAGACGGATACGGAAGGCGAATACTCATTCCTGCTTGGCGACGTGGAGCATACGGTGTTCTTGAAACGCGCGAGAAAACACGAGGAGGCGCTTACCAAAACTCCTGCGGAGACCGCGGAGGACGCCTCAAAAACGGCAGACGCGGAGACGGAAACGCACGAGATGACCGAAGAGGCGGAAGCGGCGGCGGATGTCGAGCACTCCAAAGAGGACGACGGCAACCTCCGTCTCATCAACGGCGGCGATTACTTCTATGCTAAGCTGTACAAGTGGACAGAGGCAGTCGCTCCCGAAGCGGAGTCGGAACCTCTCGTCATCACCTTCCCCGAGTCGCTCAGAAGCGATTGGGTCGTCGAGGGTCACGAGAGCGTGCACGTGCTCATCGAGGAGCATACGCTGTTTATCGACGGCGTAGAGGCGTTGGATATTGCGCTCGATCCCGAAAAGCCCACAGAGTATACGTTCAAAGCCAACGGACTCGATTATGTCGTCGCATACGGCACGTCCGACGAGGGCGGCTTCAGAAATATCAGCGGCGGAGAATTCGACGCTTGCGCGCTTGTCGAGCCTGTCGAGTCCGAAGCGGAGTCGGAGCAGGAAGAACCTCTCGTCATCACATTCCCCGAAACGCTCAGAGGAGATTGGGTCGTCGAAGGGCACGAGGGAGTACATGTCCTCATCGAGGAGCACGCTCTGTTTGTTGACGGCGTTGAAGCGACCGACATCGCGCTCGACCCCGAAAAGCCCACCGAATACAAGCTTAAAGCCAACGGAATCGATTATGTCGTATATTACAACTCCGCGGAAGAGGACGGCTACAGAGCCATCAACGGCGGAGCATACGAGGCTTGCGCGCTCATCGAGCCTGCCGAGGAGCATGCCGAGGAGCCTGTGGAAGAACCCGTCGAAGATGTTCCTGCCGAGGAACCTGTCGCAGAAATCGCGGAAGAACCCGTCGAAGAGGCTCCCGTCGAGGAAATCATCGAGGAGCAACCCGTCGAGGAACCTGTCATCGTTGCCTTCCCCGAATCGCTCAGAGGCGATTGGCTTGTCGAAGGGCACGAGGGCGTACACGTCGTCATCGAAGAATACACCGCACAAATCGACGGCATAGAGGCGAGAAACATCTCGCTCGACGAAGAAGGCAATTATCTGCTTACCGCAAACGAAACCGAATATGTCATAGCATACAACACTTCCGACGAGACGCCCGTGAGGACTATAGACGGCGGCAATTTCGAGACCGCAAACCTCATCGAATATGTCGAACCTGCCGAGCAACCTGTCGAAGAGGAGATCGTCGAAGAGCCTGTCGAAGAGGAGCCTGTCGCAGAAATAGCGGAAGAACCTATCGAAGAGACTCCCGTCGAGGAACCTGTCGAGGAACCTATAGAGGAGATCGTCGAGGAACAGCCCGTAGAAGAAGTCGTCGAAGAACAGACTGCCGAGCCGCCCGCGGAAACTCCCGCGTCCGAGCATAACGGCGAATTCGACTTCGGAGACGAAGAGACCCACGAAGCGGGAGTACTGCGCTATGACAGGAGCTTTACCGCGAGATTTATACAGTCGAGCGACGAGATCAAGTCCTGGTATACAAAACTCAAAAATGAGATGCTTTCCTACAAAAAGGTCAAGGCGCGCATGAGCTGGAAACGCGAGACATTCCGCTTCGGCAGAGAGACCGTCGCTCGTCTCGGCTATCGAGGCAACACGTTATGCATCTTCCTGCCTCTCGATCCCGCAGAGTACATAGACAGCAGATATAAGGTAGAGGATGTTTCGGACAGCCCGTCCTACGTCGACACTCCGTGCATGTACAGACTTAAGAACGACAAGCGCGTGCGACTTGCGATCGAACTGTTCGCGACCGTCATGGAGCGTCTGGGCGCCGTGCGTATAGAGCGCGTTTCGGAAGATTACTATCTGCCTTACGAAGGCATTGTGGAACTCATCGAGAGGGGACTTGCAAAGCGAGTCATAAAGAGCAAAGCGGATGAGGCTATATTCACGCAAGGCGCTCCCGCGGAAGAGGCGGAAGCGGTTGCGGATAAAGAGCCGACTCCCGAGGTCAAGCACGAAAAACCCGAGATCGTCGATTTCGGCGATGAGGAATCCTTTGAGGGCGGGATCCTGCGCTATGACAGAAGCTTTACCGCGAGATTTATACAATCCGACGATGAGATTAAGTCATGGTATACAAAACTCAAGAACGAGTTGCTGTCCTATAAGAAAGTCAAAGCGCGCATGAGCTGGAACCGCGAGACTTTCCGCTTTGGCAAAGAGACCGTCGCTCGCCTCGGCTATCGAGGCAATACGCTGTGCATCTTCCTGCCTCTCGATCCCGCAGATTATGTGGACAGCAGATATAAGGTCGAGGACGTTTCGGACAGCCCGTCCTACGCCGACACTCCGTGCATGTACAGGCTGAAAAACGACAAGCGCGTGCGCCTCGCAATAGAACTGTTCGCGACCGTCATGGAGCGTCTGGGCGCCGTGCGTATAGAGCGCGTATCGGAGGACTACTATCTGCCTTACGAGGGCATTGTGGAACTTATTGACAAGGGACTTGCAAAACGCGTCATAAAGAGCAAGGCGGATGAGGCCATATTCACGCAAGGCGCTCCGACGGAAGAGGCGGCGGCTGACAAGGAGCCGACTCCTACAAGCGAGTTGCCGAATGAAGAGCCGCAAGCAGAGGAAAAAGAGCAGGCGGAACAGTCTCAAACCCAAACGCTCGCGGGACCCGCCGAGAGCCAACAACACGAGCAGGACACCACCCCCGCCGAGACAGAGGAGCAACTCCCCGCAGATGAACAACCTCAAGAGGAGCAACCTCAAGAGGAGGAACAACTTCCCGAGGAAGAGACGCAAGAGCAACAGACTGTTGAAGAGACGCCTCTCGAAGAGGACGAGGCGGAGCCTCAACAACAATCGGAGCCTGCGGACGGGGGCGAAGAGACCGAGCATGGCGAAGAGGCCGAACCTGTTGAAGAGCCTGCCGAGGACTCGGCGGAGCAAGCAGAGGATATAGGAGAAACTGCCGAAGAGTCCGAGGAGCCTATTGAAGAGACAGGGGAGCCTGCCGAAGCGACGGAGGAACCTATCGAAGAGCAAGCGGAGCCTGCCTCGGAGATACAGTCGGCGGAAGGCGAAGATGTCGCCGAAGCCGCTCCTCAAGACGAGAGCGCGGAACTTGAAAAGGCAGAGGAGGAGACCTCCGAGGATGAAACTTCCGAACCTGACGGGGAAGTGGATTTCTCAAGCGGACTGTCCGCCGAAAGGCCCCGTTTAAACGGAAAGAGCCGCAAGAAGCATAAAGTGCGCAGATAAAAACGCGCTTTCAAGAAGGGCGCCCCGCGCGGGCGCTCTTTTTGTGGCTTAACCACCAGCTAAGCTGGTGAGGCAGGAAGAGCTTTAGCGATGAGGAAAATAAAACCTCCGTGTAAGATGTAAGCGGTTTCGTCAGCCGCGAACTCAATACATGGAGGTATCTCATATGAACAAGAAAAGTTTAACATATGATATTGCATAAAGTCAACATAATAAAAAAGCAAGTAGAGAAATGAATTTGGAACAACAGTATACGATAAGCGATAGGAAGAGGTAAAACGCAGGATATAGGCATAGGCATGCGATAAGGACGCTTTGCGTCTATGCCGGGAACAGGCGGCAGGGCCGCAGAGCAAGCCACCAGCTAAGCTGGTGGTCCTGACTTGTAAAAAATTTACACAAAGCAAATTGTCAGGCAAGCGTTGCCTTAAAAGTATAGTACACCCCTTCCACGGCATAAAAAAGCGCAACTTGCGTTGCGCATTTTTTGATGTTTGCTCCTCGCCGTCCGAAAAGCCGCCCGCGTAATGCGCCCGAATATAAGATGTTGAGGTTTATAAGGGGCAAAACAGCGGAATGGGGGCGAGATCGCGCGCAAAATCGCACAGCCGTCGCGTCATTTCAGCCAAAAGTAGACGAGCACGGCGACGATGCCGAAGCCGATGAGTATGACGATAAGTTGGGGGAGCATAGCCAAAAAACCCGCGCGATATATCGCGCGTTTTTCCTTTTTGGTGAGGTCGCTCTTTTTGCGCTCGCTCTTCGGGGGACGCTTTTGGCGGTTGAGATATGCCATACGGCGATATTTGGGCAGTTCGTCTCCGTTCATGGGGGCGATGACGACTCCCGTGTCCCAATCGTCCTTGTCCTTCTTTTTTTTGCGTTTTTCTTCGTCAGCCATATCGCTTTTTCCCGCACTTTCGCGCGGATATTTTGTAAATATGTCGCTTTTTGACCTTTTATGTCAGAAAATGTTCACTCGCTCGATACGCGCCTTCTTTGGACCCGAGTAGCTTCCGAGCGTGGTGCGCTCCGCCGAGAGCGTAATGGTGTTGAGCGCGTCGGAAAGCTTCCCGCTGAAGGCGATGCCCGTGACGGGAGTCTTGTCCTTGCCGTCGAAGTAGTACGCAAGCCTTATCTCTCCGCCGATATAATCGCTCAGCAGATCCACTTGCAAACCGCTTAGGTATACGAGTTCGAGATGGGGATCGCACTCCAGATCATCAAGTGTTGTCGTGCCCGTCAGCACGTCCACGCACCCGAGCGCTCCCGTCGGCGTCTTGCCGAGGTAGCCCGCATAGCGCGACGCGCCGTAGCCAGCGACGATCCTGCCGTCGTGCACGATCTCTCTGTCGATAAGCGTAGTGCCGTCGAGGTCGAAGCAGTTGCTTGAAGAGCTTCCGCTCATACTGCCGCGCATTGTTATGCACAGTCTGTCGCCTGCGGGTTCCGTCTGCAGGGCGTCGCCGACGTTGTGCAGATTGACGTGCATATAGGCGTTTAAGTAGTTGGCGTCGGAGGTCAACTCTTTGAAGAGGGTCTTCAACTCGTACGCGTTCAGAATGATGGGGCAGGAGAGCTTTTGCGACGGTTTTTTCGCGTACAGCCTCGCCTTTGCGTCCTCGAGCCGCGCCGATATTTCATCTTTGAGCCAAACGACGTCAAGAGACGCGAGGTCATAGCTCTCGAAAAGTTCCACGGATCCGTCCTCGCCGTTCGCGGTGGGAATAGCCTCGATGTGGGCGGTATATTTTGTCTGAGTCTTGTCTATGCCGCGACTGTTGAGGACGTGCAACACGTTTTTGACTACAAACACCTCAAGCGCGTTTATGTCGAGGCCGTCATGCGTGTTCGCGCTGAAAACAGCGTCCGCAAGCTTTTCCGCCGCCTCTTTGGGGTCGATGTCCGCGAGGTCGGAGGCGATGAGCACGTTCATAGTCTCGTCGTTTGGCAACACATACGGCTCGTCAAAGATGAGTTTTGCGTTTTTTATCGCCTCATCCGTCCTCGCCGAGAGTTCCTCTTTGTCCATAGCCGCGGTTATGCCAAACGAGGCTAAGCCGCGCTTGTCGTCGTGATTGACGTAGACGGTGAGCTGTCTCTCGAGCGAATCCGCCCTCCGCTCCGTCTCAAGCTTGCCGTGCACGAAAAACAGCTCGTAGGACTGCTTTTCATCTTCCACTATCCTATAGTCGCAGATGCCTTCCTTTGAGGCTACGACATCTATAATATCCTTAAGTTCTATCATAACATCACCCCAATCTCACTCTGAGTTTCAATGCGGGACCGCCGTCCGAGACGCGCACCCATTCCTTGTGGCCTTTGCCGCAGGAGCCTGCGCCCTCGATGAAGAAGTCGTCCGAGATCATAGATATGGACCTAAGCACGTCGGGCACATAGCCGCTCATAACGACGGGCGCGACATAGTTGTCCGTAAGTTTGCCGTCGATTATCTCTCTGCCGTACTCCGCGACGCATTGCACCTGCCAATTTTTGGGATCCTCCATGCCGTTGTTGGTCTCGAAAATCATATATCCGTGATCTATGGAGGCGATCATATCCGCAAGCTTGTCCGTGCCCCTCTCGAAGAACGTGTTGGTCATGCGCGTGTACGCTTTGCGCTTGTGGCTCTCGCGCCTGCCGTTGCCCGTAGGCTCCGTGCCAAGTTGGGACGCGCTCGCAAGGTCGCTTATACCCGCGAGAAGAATTCCGTCCTTTATTATCTGCGTGTCATGGGCGAGCACCCCGTCGTCGTCAAAGTAATAGCTCGCCACGCTCAACGTCGCCGCCGCTCCGTCGCGCATATTGCATATGGAGGACGCGACGGGCTTGCCTATAAACTGCTTTGCCTGCGCCCTGTCTTTGACGAACATATCCATTTCGACTCCGTGCCCGAACGCCTCGTGCGCAAGCAGTCCCGTGATCGAAGGATCCGTGATGACGTCGTACTCGCCCGGCGTTATGGGTTTTGCCGTCACGAGATGCGCCGCCTTGTCTGCGAGCTTGTCCGTAAGCAGGGGCAGGGAAGTAAGCACGTAGCCCAGATTGTGGCTCGCCGCCCCCTCGCGCGCGCTTATCATGCGCTCCCCCTTGCGGTAGTTTACGAGGAGCATGCCGTTGACCCACGTATAGTTTTGATCCAGCATGCGGTTTTCGCTCACAAACAGCTTGCTTATGTCCATCGTGCGCACGAGCGCGGTCGCGTTGACGATGTTTTCGCTCTTTGCAAGCAACAGGTCGCGCGCATTTTTACAGGCCTTCAAAATGTCCTCTTCGGAGAATTTGTCAAGGTCGTTGAGGCGGCGGAAAGAGCGCTCCAGAGGTTCGTCGCTCAGGGGACAGGCGGAGATCTGTCTGTCCTCAAGCTCCTTTGAGAGCGCAAGCGCTTCCTCTATCTTCAAAGCGAGCGCTTGCTTGTCGCCCGCCACGTCGTCAAGCGAATATTCCAAAAACGCGCCTCCCGTCCACAGCTTCACGACAAAGCCGCAATCCACGTCCGAGCCGTCCGAAATAGCCGACGTTTGCTTGTTGACGCGCACGGACAACGCCTTTACGTCACTGCCGAGCACGCTGACATACTCAAAACGCTTTCTCAGCTCGCGTACAAGCGCAACGCAGTCCCCGCGCCTCGACTCCAAAAATTTGCTGAATGACATATCCGTCTCCTTTATCGATAAATTACTTATTTAAGTTTATCACGAGCGCAAAATAAAATCAACGTATAATTTGTTGTTACCATCGAAAATTACGATCGAAAAGCGTACAAGTTGTCTTATGCCGAGTGTAAAAAATCGATCTTGAAACGAGAGCGGAGACAATACGACGCAACACGGTAAGCGCGCGCCGCATCTCCCCGCCCCGACTCGGCGTAAAGCGGGAAGCTGTTTTAAAGAAGAATCGGGAGGCTGTACTTGCTCGATACGAAGGGATAAAACATGGGGGCAAAACGCAAAAGAAGCGAGAGGAATTTGCGAATTCCGATTTTTATATGTGCGGATCGACGCTTTAAAAGTCGGTTTTTGCAAAATGATGAATGGGGAGAATGCGTTTTGCATTGAGTAAAGACTTGTTGTTTTTAAAAACCTCGACATAATTTCAAAAAGACTTGCCAACCGACGCGTAGGATATGCTATAATGAAAGCGATAAAAGCGGGAGAGGAAAGTTTATGAGGTATCTGTTTTTCGACATAGAGTGTTGCGACGGCAAGCATATATGCGAATTCGGCTACGTCGTCACGGACAAAAATTTCGAGGTGACGGGAAGGGAGTGCATACTCATGGACCCGCAATACAAATTTTGTTTGACGGGCAGACGGGGCGGGCGCGATCTGCAACTCAGTTTTTCCGAAGAGGAGTATAAAAACAGTCCGCCTTTTTCGACGTTTTACGACAGGCTTAAGTCGCTTCTCGAGGCAAAAGAGCAGATCATCATAGGATTTTCCACCAAAAACGACTTCAGATATTTGGGCGTCGCGTGCGACGGATGCTCGCGCGAGCGCTTCAAGTTTTCATATTTCGACGTACAGCGCATGTTCGCGTTTTTGTACGGCGACGGGCGGCGCACCTCGCTCGAGAAGGCGGCGGAGGCGCTGGGCATACCCATAGACGTGACGCTTCACAGGAGCGTGGACGACGCATATCTCACAATGTTGCTGACCAAAACGATGTGCGTAAGCCGAGGCATGGACATCGTAGCCCTCAACAAGTGCGCCGAGGAAGCGAGACGCGCAAGCCGCAACCATATCGAGGAAGTACACTCGTCCATCGCGGACGTACTCGCGCAAAAGGGAATAAACGTGGACGATTTCCCCTCCGACTGAAACGCATATATTTTAGGATAAAAAGCGTATATGAGTGCGAAAAAAAGCGAAAGTGCGCATATGTCGTCGCTTTGAAAAGGACAAGAAAAGTTTCTCCTGTTGAAATGTGCGGCGGAATATGCTATTATATTTATGACGTATTGATTTCGATAAATATGCAGTTTTGGATGCAGAAACACAAATACCGTCGCGGAAGGGGTAGATCATGAAAAAAGTAATGAAGATCGTCGGGATAATTTTGATCGTCGTGATCATATTGGCGCTCATTTGCTTTATCGTGCCGCTCATCGCGGTGTTTGCGGGCAGTCATTCCGACATAGAGGGCGAACCGTCCGTCATGATAGTTTTCGGGTATAAACTGGACGGCGGCGAGATGCAGTCTTTGCTGAAATGTAGGCTGGATACCGCGACAGAATATCTGTCCGAACACCCGAATATGACGGTCATAGTCAGCGGAGGCAAGGGCGACGGCGAGCATATGTCCGAAGCGCAATGCATGTATGATTACCTTGTCGCGCAGGGCATAGACGAAGGGCGCATATTGAAAGAGGACGCCTCCGCCACCACCGTGGAAAATATCCGCTTTTGTCTAGAGCTGATCGAAGAGAGAGGCATCGACGCGACCAAAGGGATATTGCTTGTCTCAAACGAGTTTCACCTCGCGCGCATACGCATGCTATGGAAGAGGGCGGACAGCAAGTATAAGGCGAGCACTCTCGCCGCGCCGTCCATGCCCACGTCTCAAAAGGCGCTTATGCACTTGCGCGAGCCTTTCGCCCTTCTCTTTGACTTTTTGAGCGCGAAATTTTGAGACTAAACGTTTGATATATGCGCAATTTGCGCGTTTTTCCGTATAGCCGTCGCTTGCAAGAGCGACGTTTTTTCGCCGCATATCCTTAAACGGCGAAAAAGCGTGCGCAAGACTTATTCGGGCACTTGGCAAGCATTGTCGCACGCGACGGAGGGGCTTAAAAAAGCATGTAGCGACGAGGAAAGGAATGGCTTTGAAATTGCGAGACGAGACAAACATTTCTTAGGGACGAGGTCGTTTAAGTATGCGAGGGGACAAAGGCGTCGAAGAGGTCGAAAAAATATCGAAAAAATTTTGTGCTCGTTTAAGAATTGACGATTGACTTGTACGAGTTGGTATGATAATTTATATACGACAAAAACAAATATACTTTTTCTCGGCTTGGTCGGGGCGAGGCGCAAAGCGTATTTCGCCGCGCTTATAAGTCGGAAACGCGGTAGGGGCGTATGAAGAAAAAACTTGTTTTGAATTTGTGTTTGTTGATCGTTTTGGCGCTTTGCTTTGGGGATCTTATCCCGATCATAGAATGCGTTGATCTCACTGCGTTTGCCGCGGGCGGAGCCGAAGAGGGACAGGGCGTTTCTATCGAGCAAGACGAAGGCGTCGTGCGCCCCGAAGATATTGACGAGGGGCTGTCGCTCAACGGACTTGAGGATATACGCGGTCGCCGCGTGACCGTCCGCCAGCCCGTTATGGAAATTTTGGACGACAATATCGTCAGAAAGCCCGCGGACGTGATGTCCGACGTATACGAGATGCTCGATTTTAAGACGGGCGAGATCATGGATCCGCTTGCCAAAATAAACTTTGCAAGCGATCCCGTGCTCGAGGCGGGCAACAAGGATCACCCCATGTACCCGATGAGAGGGCTTGAACGCTCGCCTAAGGACTCCGACGGCAATGTTACGGGGCAAAAATACTTTTCGGAATTTAAAAAATATATGCTGTTGAGACAAGCGTATTACTTCAACACGCACGTCATGGACATCATAAAAGACGGCAAGCTTAAAAAGCATCCCGCCGCGGACTACATATACGGCAAGATACCCGACGACGCTAAGGCGGTCAAGATGCGCATAGTGACGGATCCTATCTACCGCTCGCCCATGACGACGGGACTGTATCTTGCTCCCGGCGAGATCGTCACGGTGAAGATCAAGGGGCTGAAAGCGGGCGAGACAGTCTCGCTCTATACGCACCACCAGGACACAATGGGCTATTTGGGCTACAAAGAGGACGGCGGCGGCTTCGGCAGAATGGAAGATTATCTCGATTATTGGGATCAAAAGATCGTCGGGGAGGCGAAACGCGCCGCGAAAGAGGGAAGCGCGCCGAATTTCGAGAAATTTAAGTACGGCTTACACGGACAGTGGCAATGGCAAAATCAAAAGGTCCCCTGCATGGGCACGACTTTCAACATCGTGGGGACGGGGCAGGAAACGGAGATCAAGATAGGCAGTATGTACGGCGGACCGCTGTACGTAAAGCCGACGACCGACGTCGTGGAAATGGAGATTACGGGGGCGGTGCTCACTCCGCACTTTGTGCTTGGCGTCACCACCGTCGAAGATTTTGACGAGCAACTGCGCAAAGCGCCCGGGCTTATCGCCACTTTGGACGTCGAAAACGGACAACTTATAGGTCCCGCAGAGGATATGCGCAAGTGCGACGACATAGAAAAGCTGGCGTATTTTTGGCACAGCGTATTTGCGATCGACATTTCGCTGAACGGCAGGGCGTACAACTACAACATGACGATGTGCTACGATGTGCACGTGCCCGCGGGCGAGGCGGTCGCGCTCAACTCGAATTTCTGCGCTCAACCCGAATATTGGTTTCCCATATGCATGAATTACGAGACGCTCACCACGAAGGGCAATTGGGGCACTTTTCATGAGCTGGGACACGTTCAAGCAAAAACGCACGGCGTAAATTGGGGCTTCTGCGACGGCGACGGCGAGGTTTGGAACAACACGCTCATCCTGCTCATCTACAGCATGCTTTGCAATATGGACAGCAGGGTGATAAGCGTCGAGCACGGCGAGTACGTTCACCCGTATACGGCGGTGGAGCGTTCGCAAAAGATAACAAAAGAGTACACCGACAAGGCAACGGGGCAGACGCACCGCATAGACGACTACGGCAAGATAAACGAGGGCGGCGGCGCGCACTTCGATCAGCTGTCCATGTACGCGACTCTGTTGCACAGTTTCGGTCCCGATAAGTTTGTGGATATGTTTTACACATACAAGATGGATCCCGCCTATTGCGACAATAAACGCGCCGACTTTGTGTATCGCATAGGCGTCGTGGACCGCGTGAATATCCTCGATTGGGTAAACGAAAACTACTTTGCAAACATCTCGGACGACATGTTTGACGCAGGACAGCTTGAATTTTTGCGCAATCTTCCAAAATTCGTGCCTGTGGCGTACTATTGGGCAAACGGCATAGACGGCAACGAAACTGCGCGCAAGTACGACGTGGACGGCAAGTTTCCCACCGTATTCGACCTCGGCGGCAAAAACATCTCTTCGCCCGAGAGCGTGGAAATACTCGATGTGTCCGGCGCGCGCTACGGAAGGATAAACTACGACAGGGAAGCGCAAAAAGTCACTTATACTCCGCCCGAGAAGGCAACGGAGTACGACCGCTTTGACATCATAGTCAAGACCAACGGCGGCAGACGCGTCACTCTCAACGTCAATATGCGGCTCGTCTACAGAGGCATGTACGGCGAAGTGTGGGATATGGGCACAAAGTCCGAGTGGGGCGGGAAAAATCCGTCCATATCTCAGGTGAAGGAAAGGATAGGAAACAAAGAGCACGACTACACGCTCACTTCGCCTTCCGCGGGAGTGGAATTCAACCACCAAAACATAGAGTATCTGCACTTGAGGCTAAAATACCGCGTCCCCCAAAACGGCTCTTACGGTTTTTACGTAAAAGCAGACGACATCGCGGACGTAAACTTCTTTAAGAGCAACATAAACGGCGAGCACCTCGGGAAGGTTTCCGTGACGCACGACACCACAAGCTTTACGACCTATCCCAACATCGAAACGGCGCTGACGGCGGGAGATACGGTGTTTATAGACTGCGAGCTTGTCAATTGGGGCGGGAAGGGGCACATCACCGTAGGCGTGCGCACTCCCGACACCGAGGAGGTCGTCGCCTTGCCCGCCGATCGCATTTTGAGCGCGGGAGTAGAGGACGACGAATTGACTACAGTGGACAGCTTCAAGGGTTGGCAACCGCGCTTTACGGACAGCATCAAAAACGCCACTATAGATTATCAAGTCTCCAACAGCGGCTGGGACGTCCTGTATGCGACAACGGCGCAAGGCGACCAGACGGTCAATCAAGGCTATCTTGTGGACGGCAATGAAAACACAGCGTTCCACTCAAAATATCAGGGAGGAAGGATCGCGCCTCCGCATGTTTTCATCATCGACACAAAGGAGGATCAAACTTTCAATTATTTCGAGGTCGTGCGCCGCACCAACGGCAATGACAAACTTTTGAAATACGCGCTGTACTCCTGCACGGGCGAGGAATATGATAAGCTCAAAGACAGGAATGTCAACGACAACACGGGCTGGACGGAGCTGTTTGACGGGGCAAGTTCAAACATCAACGCCGCGCGTCAGAGGATAAGTTTTGCGCTCACGCAGATAAGATATTTCAAGTTTGTCGTAAACGACAACGGCTCGCAGGGCGGCACGAGGGACGGCAACACCGTCATCAAGGAAGTGTATGCGGGCATAGAATCTCAGCTCAGTCAGACCGTCAAGCCCTCCAACTATATGAAGGAGAACAAGGGCTTCGAGGAAAATTCCGCAAACGGCAAGCTGTCCGCGACGACAGCGGGCGCAAAGTTCGAGTTCGAGTTTTTGGGAAGCGGGTTCGAGCTGTTCGCCGATACGGATCCCGACTACGGCAGAGCGTCCGTCATCGTGGACGGCATAAGGCAACAGGATATAGACCTGAGCGACAAACCCCTCTTCAACAAGCGCGTGTTCGACTTTGAAGAGGAGGAAACAGGGGTGCACACCGTCGTCGTGACCACCCTCGACGCAAAGCCTTTCAACATCAGCTTCATCAACGTCAAATACGGCACTCCCGTCGCCGCAGAGGAGTATCCCGCCACCGAAAAGGACGGCAAGCCCGACTATGGGGATACAAATATACAGCGTCAATTCACGCGCGAGTGGAAGACCGTCGTCAAGGACTACAAAACGCTGACAAGCATAAAATTCGTGGAGAAAGCGCCGGACGGCTACAAGGATACCTTCGTGCGAATAGATACATACATTCGCCTCTACCGCGATGGGGACAAGATCGCGTTTGTGTATCCCGGCACCATCCTTGCGCCGATAGAGTGCGCCTCGCTGTTTTCGGGTTGCGAAGCTCTGACGGAGCTTGTGCTCGACAATTTCGACACGACTTATATGCGCGGCGCTATGAGCATGTTTTTCGGTTGCGGCGCGCTCAGGACGCTGGACTTAAGCAAATTCACCACGCAAAACGTGCTTAGTTTCGGAAAGATGTTCGGCAACTGTACGAGCCTCGAAAATATCGACCTAAGCAACTTCAAGCTGGACGAAAACGCCAACATCTATCGTATGTTTGAAAATTGCGCGGAGCTTGAAAGTATAACCTTGCCAAAGCAGGTCGAAGTTAAGAGAAGTCGCTCCGCCGAGGACAAATTGACTTGCGACTTGCCTTATGTGTATCTGGACAAGAACACAGGCAAATACACCTACAAACTCGAGATAGGCGCAAGCACCGCGGGTCACGTGCTGGAGTTGCACGAAAACCACACGTGGGACAACAGCAAGATATACAAGCAACAGGAAGCCACTTGCGAGGAAAACGGCGTGATCGCCTACAAGACCTGCTCGACTTGCAATTGCAACTTCGACGTCGAGACGGGTCATACATTGCTCAAAGACGCCGACCTTGTGATCCCCGCTTTGGGGCATGATTATGAATACGATTGGCCTGAAGATCCAAGTGCTTATCCGACTTGCACAAAACCCGGTCTTGGCGGAAGCTTTAAATGCAAGCATTGTAATGATATAAAAGAAGATATCGGACAAACATCCGCGATAGGACACTCCTATTTGGTGGATAGAACACAGGGCGATGGCAATGGGTATGAGATAGAGTATGGTGACGACGGGAAAGCGACGGTAAAAATTTATTTGATATGCGATGGTCTTAAGAATTACGAAACAGGGGAAAAATGCGAACACAAGACGCAAATCATATTTGCATTTGATCCCAACGCCCATCAAGAGGCTACATGCACAGAGGAAGAACTCTATTACTATGACTTTACGATAGAAAGAGCCATGTTGGAGAGCGAGATATTGTTACAGGATGATGAGGATGAAATAGGAGATGGATTAAACGAAAACTTCAGAATGTCCGTTCGTGAAACGGTGGAATGCGCCTCCGCGAAGGGCCACACTTTGGAAAAAGTCGACGCGGTGCCCGCAACTTGCACGGCGTACGGCAGTACGGAAGGGTTGAGGTGTTCCGAGTGCGGCTATACCGAAGGGGTCAAAGCGACTAATCCTCTAAATCACAACATGGCGTATAGCCCCGCACTCGCGGCTACCTGCACGGATGAAGGACACGGCGCAGGTCTCGTGTGCTCGCGTTGCGGCGAGACAGGCGAAGGCGTAGAGCATTACGCTCCGCTCGGTCACGACTTCTCCGTCGTCATCGATGAAGAGTTGCCCACCTGCACGCATGTGGGGCATACGGCGGGCAAGAAATGCTCCCGTTGCGAAGCCATAGAGGGGTACGACATAGTGGACGACCTCGGACACGACGTAGAGATCATAGAGGGCAAGGCTCCCACTGAGAAGGAAAGCGGCTTGACGGAAGGGAAACGGTGCGCTCGTTGCGGCGAAATTCTGCAAGCGCAAGAGGAAATTCCGCCGCTCGGTCGCGGCAACGCTACGCTCATATGGGCGCTTGCGGGCACAGGCGCCGCGCTCGGCGTCGCGGGCGCAGTTGTCGCCGTCGTATTTGCGGTGAAGCGAAAGCGCAAAAAGATCTATTGAAAGAAATGTCCGCCTTCGCGCCGACATTGAACCCTCAGCGCAAAATTTTCATGCCACAGCGCACTTAGTGCGCCGCAATAAAAGTCGGAAGCTTGTCCCTCCGACTTTTTTGCATCAAAATTCAATGATAGCTGTAGGCATAGAACGTGTTGTCTTTGACGGTATCTTCTATGAGATAGTCCCAATCTTCATCGTCTTGTGGCACTATAAGCATTGAATACATCTCGCCGCATTCAGTTAAGTCATGGGTGACGGCATATACGGTTAAGCCGTATTCCTCCTCAATTTCTTTGATTTTTGCTTCAAGCTCATCATATTGATGAGTCCAATAGCCGCCGTACATTTCAAACATGCACGTCCAGCCTTCCAGCTTAAAGCTTTCTATATATGGCTTGAAGATGTCCAGCTTCTGCATAAGTTCAACGGCTTTCTGTTTTCTCTGTTCTTGCGTCGTTTTCATATTTCCACCTCCACAAAGTCCGCAAGCGATATGCGGGTTATAGGATTGAACTCGAAGTAAAGTTCGTTCTCAATTTTCATCAAGTCGTATTCGATTACGCTTATCTTGCCTCTGTTGCTGACAGCTATCGTCGCCGTGTTCTTCTCTAAATTGAGATAAAGCATGTCAAACACGATCCACGCTTCGCCGTCAAAATGCTCGTATTCGCTCATCGAACACTTTGCTGAATTTGGTTGATACCTTTGGTTTTCCATTTTTGAAACCTCCATATTTTTTCTTTGCCTCTCGGCGCGGAAAACCGGAGCGCAGATTTATAAAGTCCAAACACTTCTCGTCCTAACATTGAGCAAGTGGTGGGCAACGCCCGGCACAAAATTTGCGAAGTGTCATATAACTAAAAATTTCAGAGTAAATTTTTGCAACTTGCTCAAAAAGAAATCTGTGCTACCATCGCAGAGAGAGCAAGGGAAAATATGGTGGTGATTGAAAGATTTTATTGTTATGAAATTGCTTAAAAAGGTTTGACAATGCGTCTTAAAAACATAAAAACAGACGACGCATATTTGCCTCGCCTGCGGGTATATCGTCTGTGTCTGTATGGCAGAGGTCAATCTGCCAGCTTATACCAGATGTAATATTCAACTTCGTATTCTCGCTGTTCTATTTCGTGTATTTCATAGAACGTTCCTTTGTATTCGTCCGTTTTGCCTATAACAAGGTGGCAGTTTTTGATGCAATCTTCAAATACCCGTATAAAGGGCTTATTGGTCTTGCTTATGCAAGCGATGATCAAATCTTCATCGGTTATATAGCCGATGCCTTTAAGTTGGAAGTCCTCATTTCTTCCTGCTTTTTTGATTGAGTAAACAACTTTTTTCATTTCTTGGAATCCTCCATATTTTTTTCTTGCCTCTCGGCGCGGAAAACCGGAGCGCAGATTTATAAAGTCCAAACACTTCTCGTCCTAACATTGAGCAAGCGGTGGGCGAAGCACAGCACAAAATTTGCGAAGTGTCATATAGCTAAAAATTTCAGAGTAAATTTTTGCAACTTGCTCAAAAAGAAATCTGTGCTACCATCGCAGAGAGAGAGCAAGGGAAAAATAGGGATAAATTGCAATAAAAAATTGCTGTCAAAAAATACAACAAAAACCGCAAATATTTTTGATTTTATTTGGCAAATTTGTAAAAAAATGAAATTGGCTGTTTTTGGAAAAATCGCTATAGCACTACTAAACAGTATAAAAAATGGGCTCAACCGACTCTCAAATTTTGAGGGTTCAGTTGAGTCCCACTTGGCGGAGATTAACTAAACTAAAACAAATAATTATAATAAGCCTGCCTTGTATAACAGCTCTTCAATAATGGAGCGATATTTTAATTTAATGCCATCAATATCTTCTTTTGTTGAGTTAAACAGTATTCTATGCGCAGATAAATTTCCTAAGTCTTTAATTGTGTTTATGTCTTTTTTTGTGTTTGTAGATAAATCCAATTTTGAATTTGTTTCTGCATTTTTAACTATCTTATCTAAATTAAAAAAATGATCCCCGTTTTTAATTTCAGATTCGATCTTATTGTTTTTGTATGCATATATTAATAATATTTCCATTAATCTTCGCATAATTACGGCGGTGCAATCAAATAAATTATTTTCATAGCTTGCATTAATTTGCTTTTGCAATGAAACAATATTCCGAGGCGCCTTTATAAATAAACTTGATGGTAAAATAGAATCGTTGCTTAGTATTATTTGATTACTCCAATTTGTAATATCGTCTATCCATTTTTCGATTTGGCGTATCCAACTTGTCCAACTTGAATGAGTGTCAAATAAACCCATAACTTCTTTATTCAAATCTTCAAGTATGTCTTCTTCTCCCAAATGCGAAGACAAAGCTTTTACATATTGATGTAATAATACTTTTGCTCTTTCATTATTCCAATAAACGAATTTTGATGACCCCTTATTACATATATGTGAAATCGCTTTTTCTACTGGAGGTAGCGCCATATTGTATGCGATTCCACCGATTTTATTTATTGCTATATTAACCGATTCTTCCGTAGGAACATTATTAATATATGATAAATATTTCGCAAAACTTATATCCACACATTCATACAACATTTCTAACGAATATTTTGATATAAGTATTTTGAGATTATTTTTTGCATGTTCGCTCAACGAAAAGGGAGATATTTTCTTGTTAATATATCCTATTAGTTCTTCCAATTGATTTTCCATAACTATTGCCTCATTTTTTAAATATAAACAAATACTCATGCGCGAGCAAGAGGAAATTAAACTTGATGCTGTTTGTTTTCCAATAGCCTGTTGCCTTGCAGTTGTGCTGTTCCTTGATGATGATCTCCTTTGTCTTGAACCCGGCAAGCTCAAACACTCGCATGGTTTCAAAGGCGAGAGGTTTGACCATACCTTTTTGCCTCGTATCGCCCATAAGGATAGCACAAAACTTATCCTTTTTCAATACCCGATAACATTCCTCGGCAACTTTGCCCATTTCAAACAAGAACTCTTTCATTGGCAATAGGGACAGATCCCCGTCAATGTTCTCGCTGTAATGGATGATATCGGCATACGGTGGGTGAGTACATATAAGGTCTATGCTCTTGTCGTCTAACGGTAAGG
>CANQBO010000009.1 GCA_947589475.1 uncultured Clostridia bacterium | reverse complement strand
GCAACCTCTGTCTGAGCGACATCGGGGTCCCCGCAAAAATATGAAATGTTTTTGTGGGGTAAAATAGGGGATGTTTCGACTTCGCTACGCTCCGCTCAACATGACACGTTTTATATGCTGTCATTCCGAGCGCAGTCGAGGAATCCCCTCGTCCGAGCATATTAACGCAACCTCTGTCTGAGCGACATCGGGGTCCCCGCAAAAATATGAAATGTTTTTGTGGGGTAAAATAGGGGATGTTTCGACTTCGCTACGCTCCGCTCAACATGACAGGTTTTATATGCTGTCATTCCGAGCGCAGTCGAGGAATCCCCCTTGTAGAGGTCGCAAATTATTCTCTCGACAGATCATGCCAATCGGGGTTGAGCGTTTCAATCAAGGTTTCTTTTTTTGCACGAGACCAACCTTTAAGTTGCTTCTCTCGCCGTATTGCGTCATCAACATCACCGCAGACTTCATAATAGACCAACTCGTGTAAGTTGTATTTTTGTGAAAACCCTTTGATCTCTCCACTCTTATGCTCAGACACACGCCGTTGTAGGTCATTTGTTACTCCGATATACAGCGTAGTGTGTTGAGAATTTGACATAATGTAAACATAATAACTGTTCATATAGTTACCTTTAAATTACTGCTCCGCACTTGGGGATGTTTCGACTTCGCTGCGCTCCGCTCAACATGACACGTTTTATATGCTGTCATTCTGAGCCTGTCGAAGGATCCCCATTGTCCGAGCATATTAACGCAACCTCTATCTGAGCGACATCGGGGTCCCTGCAAAAATATGAAATGTTTTTGTGGGGTAAAATAGGGGATGTTTCGACTTCGCTACGCTCCGCTCAACATGACACGTTTTATATGCTGTCATTCCGAGCCTGTCGAGGAATCCCCCTTGTCCGAGCCTTTCGGGGTACTCTCTGTCATTCCGAGCGCAGTCGAGGAATCCCCCTTGTCCGAGCTTTCGTTTTTCTAATATCGTATAAAAACATTTCCCCGTCCCTTATAAGTTTTTCAACACTTTTGCGGGGACGCCCGCGACGACGGTGTTGGCGGGGACGTCTTTTGTGACGACTGCTCCCGCCGCCACGACTGCGCCGTCGCCTATCGTGACTCCCGAAAGTATCGTGGCGTGCGCGCCTATCCACACTTTGTTGCCTATCTTCACGGGAGACGGGCGCATACTTCCGCGCCTGTCGGGGTCAAGGTCGTGGTCGAGAGTGGCGATCACCACCTGCTGGCCGATGAGCACGTCGTCGCCGATATCTATGCCGCCTTGATCTTGAAAACAGCAGCCCGAATTGATGAATACGCGCTTGCCCAAAGTTATGTTCATGCCGTAGTCCGTGGAAAAGGGCGGAAACAGCCCAAACGTATCGTCCACTTCCTGCCCGATAAGCTCGAAAAACAGCCGCCTAAGCTCCTCGGGCGCGTGGTATTTGCCGTTGATCTCCGCCGTGTAGCGTAGCGCTCTCTGCGACATCTCGTGCATATGCAAGTGCGCCTCGGACCCCGCGACGATATATTTTCTCTCTTTCATCATCTCAACAAATTGTTCTCTGTCCATATCTGCCTCATCTGCCCTCTATAATAAAACCTAAACGTCCCCTATGTCAAACGCTTGCGCCGCCCGCCGCCGAAACATCTCAAATTCTCCCGCACTGTTCGCATTTTGCGATACTCATTTTGAAAGCGCTTATGTCAAAATCATGCAAACGTCGTGACTTTTTCCGCAAAACGTTGACAAAAG
Source organism: uncultured Clostridia bacterium (assembly GCA_947589475.1). Classification (GTDB taxonomy): domain Bacteria; phylum Bacillota; class Clostridia; order Christensenellales; family CAG-917; genus CAG-475. Next base: position 76,218 of record CANQBO010000009.1, on the reverse strand, counting down.
CGGCAAGGAAAATTCCCTGCCGCGTTTTGTTTTTGATTGTTTTGTGAGTTTTGAGCGATGTACCGCGTACTCGCAGAAGACGCACATGCCTTTTATTGTGAGAATACGCTCGCTTATTGCGGGCATACTCGCAATAAGCGCACTGCTGCCGCGAAGAGTGTTTACCACTTGTTTTCGACGTACTCGCAGAAGGCGTACATATCCTTGATTTCAAGCTTGGTGCCGTCGTCGAGGACTACGGTGCCGTTCCACATGCCGTGGACTTGGTGGGAGTGCATACGCACTATGTTGAGGCCGTTCATGTCCGAGTGGTGATCGAAGAACGGGGTCATGACCATATCGAACCTGCCGTCTGCGGAGATGAAGTGCCACGGTTGCATATACTTGTCGGGTTTGGGGAACACTTCGACGTCCACGGGGCCTATCTTGTGCGCCTTGCCGTCATAGAAGAGGCAGGTTTCGGTGGCGTTTGACTCGTCGCCTATCGCCCACGTGATCTCAAAGCCGAAGATGTGGTCCTTGCCCTCTGCGTCCTTGATGTGTTGCGCGCCGTTGCCCCAATACCACACATTGTTGTACGGCCATACGCCTCTGCCCCAGTCGAGCACCGCGAAGGTGTCCTTCTTGTCAAACTTGACTTCCTTGTCGCCGACCTTATAATAGCCGCTTGCGGGCATGCAATTTTGCTTCATCGTCATGAAGAAGCGGGTGGGCTTGTACTGACCCTTCTTGTTTTTGAAAGGGGTGACGATCGTGATATTCTCGTGATTTTCAAAGAGGTCCATCTCAAAACGAGATTCCACCATTTCGCCCTTGTAGGGGCCCTTGAACTCCACTATGCGCTTCCTGTCCGTCGTTTCTGCACGGAAAAGGAAGTCGCCGTGCTTGTACTCCACGGTGTTTGGGTGTCCCTGATCGCAATTTTCGGGCATAACGTGCTTATTTTTGCCGCCGACCCATATCGCCATACTTGAAATGACTTTGTTTTTGTGCTCGGCGTCCCTTATATCCACCAAATTCGCGGACGCATAGCCGCCGATGGAGATGTTCGCCATGGAGATCTGCACCATATATCTACCGTCCGAAAACTGATAGAAGTCCCACTCCTTGCCGCGCCATTGCGGTTTTGCGACGGTGCGGTCGTACTCAAACAGGTTGTGCCTCGCCCACGCGCCCTTCACGAGCAAATTGCCCTTTTCGTCGAGCAATTTCGTAGGAGAAGTCACTTCGACTTGCCTACGTTCGCCCTTGAACTCTTTGAAACCTACATAGGTTTTCTTGCATTCTTTTGCCATAATTTTCCCTCCGATAAACACACTTCTGTGTCACATAAATATAATTTTACCTTATGCGGAGGCAAATTTCAATAGTAATTCTCAAAAATCGAATTTTGCTCGACTCTACGCATCCGAACATAAAGGAAAACGCCCGTCAAACAGTTTGCTTAGCGGGAGGTTTTTTGAATGTAAAAATGCTTTCTTTTGATGTGCGCAAAGCTGTTTAATTCCCTAAGAGTTTGGTTTGCAATTTGAGAGTCATAGCGCGGTAGCGAGTTAGGGCGCCTTCTTGATCGCCGTTTTCAATGCAGGTCACGCACTCCTTGACGACGCCATAGATGTAATCGTAATATTCCTTCCGATTGCCCGTCGCCTCGATCTTCTCCACAATTTTGGGCGCGATTTCATAATACTGCTGGACGAGGACTTTTCCTTCCTTTGTCTTTTTGAGATAGTTATCGCGGAATTCGCGCAACGTCGTAAGCTCATAGCAATCGTCGGGCTTGCCCAAATACCCCACGCAAGCAGAAGTCAAATAGCAGGAAGAGGACGAACCCGTAGTGTAATGTGAACACGCGCGATCGTCATAATAATGCCAACTGCCGTCATATCCGCACCGATACATTCGATTTCCCCAAGCATCAAAGTGGGCGCTCTCCAAGTCTATATAGGAACAATTAGTACAAATTTCACTCATAATTATCCTCCGAAACTAATTTATAAACCCATTATAACATAACCCACTCTGTTGTCAAGTTGGCGCTGTAAAGCATTCGACAAATTTTGCGTTTTGTTGATATGGGGTCGCTTTTTAGAGGCGAACGACGGGTATAAGAACGCTCGGACAGAGGATTACGTTATAAGTCGGGACCCCCACCACCGTGCTAACGCACGGAGCCTCTCCCTAAACGAATGTTTCATTTCTACACTGATGTTATAAAGGGAGATGCCTATGTTCAGACACGGCAGACGTAGAATATGAGTGCGCTCGGACAGCGTTTTTGTTCTTTACTCAGACAAACTTTCCAAATTTTCCATTTGTAGGCATACCCCTTGATTTACCCCACGAAAAGTACTTTTCGTGGGGACCCCGATCATATACCCCATAAAATTCACTACGCTCATTTCTATGGGGACCCCGATTATATACCCCATAAAATTCGTTCCACTCGCTATACATTTCCGCACTGTTTTACATCGTCACTCATTATTATGGGGACCCCAAAACAGCTCGGACAATCTTCTAATTATCTACTTGTTGGGCATACCCCTTTACAGCGTGAGTGTAGGAACGTTATCGGGGTCCCCGCAAAATTACGTAGTGATTTTGCGGGGTGATGTATAGGGGGAGGCTCCGCGCTTTGCGCGGTGGTGGGGGTCATAGACAAAACTCTCGGACAATGCGTGACGTATATTACATGAACGCACAGACCGGAGTTACGCAATATAAAACTAAAGTTCGAACAATGCAAACGTAAATATCAAGCTCTCACGCAGGAGTTTGGCACTCGCAGACAATCAAAAACGCGCGAACTAGCGACTAAAGTCACGACGTTTGCGCGTTTTTAGCTTGGGACCCAAAGGGCAAATCGCCCTTTGCCGAGGTGTGGGCGCGTAGCCCACGAAGGGGTGCGGGGCGAATAGTACCGCATAAAAACTAAACCTCAAACGTAGAGGTCGAGGTCGTGGATGACGCCCGAAAGATACAAAAATTTTATGATGTCGTTGTCGAGCGAGAGAATGGGCGTGGGATAGGCGCTGTTCGCCTCAAGCTCGGGCACGATCTCGAGTATAAACTCGACATTATACTCTTCCGCAATACGTTTAAACTCGCTTTCTTTCCCGAAAAACGGCGCGAGCGTGACTCGGAGCATGTTGTTGACGTCGACGTCATAGCGTGAGTTGACGGGCGTGCTGAAGTCGTGCTTCCCCGCGATCCACGGGCAATCGAAGGTGCGGCGAAGTTCATCCGCGAGACCTTCGGGCGCGGCGTCCGAGCTGAAATAGGCGCGAAGATAGGTCCTGACGCTGTGCGGGGATCTCACATCCAGCCTCCTTTGAGTTTTTCGGTGAGCGCATAGTTGGACTTTTCAAATGCGAGCATCTTTTTTGGTATATTGAACTGCGCAAGAAAAACCGCTATAAACACGAGCAAACAACCCGTAAGCTGTACCATCGTGTGGTTTTCTTTCAAAATTATCGTGCCCGCCAAAATGCCTACGATGGATTCGAGGCTCATGATCAGCGTAGCTATGGAAGGATCGGTATATTTCTGCCCTATCGTTTGAAGGGTGAAGCCTATGCCCGCGGACGCGATGCCCAGATAGAGGAGCGGGAAGAGCGTATCGTGTATCTCGTTAGGCGTGGGGAAACCGAATATCGCCATAGCGGGGACGCCCAGCGCCGCGCACACGAAAAATTGAACGAATGTGAGTTTCAAGGGGTCTGTCTCGCCGCAATACAGATCGATAAAACAGATGTGTATTGCAAGCAACAGCGCGCATATCAAAATGAGCGCGTCGCCGAGGCCCACGGACATATTGCCGTCGTTGCACATGAGGAAAAACCCGACAATGGCAAGCAATATGGCGTAACAGCACATCAGCGTCGGCTTTTTGCCCATGAGCAAGCCGAGCAAGGGCACAAAAACGATGTACATAGCAGTGATGAAACTCGCCTTGCCCACGGTCGTCATGGGAAGCCCGTACTGTTGCAAGTTTGTCGCGATGAAAAGCACGACTCCCGCAAGCGCACCGCCGATGAAGGTGCTTTTGTTCCACCCTACGACTTCCCTGCCCAGCTTTTTTGCGATAAAGTGCCACGCTATGATTATTATCGCTATAACTCCGACGGCTTGAGCAAACCTCAGCGCATTGAACGCTACAAAACCGATAGTGCCTGTCGCTTGGCTCTGCGGGACAAAAGCGAAGCCCCAGATGAGCGCGCATATAAACAGGATACCACTGCCGAAAATTGAGTTTTTGCGATTTTCAAGCATTGTCGAAGTTACTCTCTTTTTTTTGATTTTTTAAACGTCTGTCCCGCTTAGGTCTACCCGAGCGGGACAGACGAACATAGGTTTGAAGTTGTTATGCTCCGAATACCGCAAGCAGGAAGCCCGCCGCTACAGCGGAACCGATGACGCCCGCGACGTTTGGTCCCATGGCGTGCATAAGCAGATAGTTGCCCTTGTTGTATTGAAGCCCCACGGTGTTGCTGACGCGCGCCGCCATAGGCACCGCGGATACGCCCGCCGAGCCGATGAGAGGATTGATCTTGCCCTTTGAAATGACGTACAGCAGTTTGCCGATGAGCAGTCCGCATATCGTGGCAAGCACGAAGCCCGCAAGTCCGAGCACGATGATGAGCAACGTCTTTGTCGTGAGGAAAGTTGCGCCCACGGCGGTCGCTCCGACGGAAATTCCGAGGAAGAGCGTGACGATGTTCATCAGTGCGTTCTGCGCCGTGTCGGACAGCCTCTCTGTAACTCCGCATTCCTTAAGCAAGTTGCCGAACATCAGACAGCCGAGCAGAGGCGCGACAGAGGGCAGAAGCAGAGATACGACGATGGTGACGAGAATGGGGAAGATTATCTTTTCCTTCTTGCTGACTTTCCTTGTGGAAGTCATGACGGTCATGCGCTCCTTCTTAGTGGTGAGCATCTTCATAAACGGAGGTTGCAAAAGCGGAATGAGCGCCATATAGCTGTACGCCGCGACCGCTATAGGAGCGAGCAGTTGAGGAGCAAGCGTCTTTGTGAGGAAGATCGCCGTAGGTCCGTCCGCTCCCGCGATGATGGATATGGAAGCCGCTTCGCCGCCCGTGAACGCGCCCGTCGCCGCCGCAAGGATAAACACGAGATAGATGCCGCCCTGCGCCGCCGCGCCGAGTATCAACGAGCTGGGACGGGAGAGCATGGGACCGAAGTCCGTCATGGCGCCTACGCCCATGAATATCAAGCAGGGATATACGCCCGTCTTGACGCCTATGTACAAAATGTCCAAAAGTCCGCCCTCTCGCAATACTTGCAAATAATCTATCGGGAATGGATGTCCCGTCGAAGGGTCGACTGCGGGCGTCCACCACTCGCTGTGAAACATCTCGCTACCCGGAAGGTTTGTGAGCAACATTCCGAAAGCTATGCCCACGAGCAAAAGCGGCTCGAACTTCTTTTTGATGCCGAGATAGAGGAAAAACAGCGCGATGATTATCATCACGAGCGATTTCCAACCGCTTCCTACGCCGAAGAGGTTGAACCCGCTTTCATTCCACAAATTTTTGAGAATTTCGCCGATGTTCATACTCTACCTCATAGGACTTCGATAAGCGGCGAACCCGTCTCGACGGTAGCGCCCTTCTGCACAAAGATCTGACCTATCTTGCCGTCCTTCGGCGCGACGATCTCGTTTTCCATCTTCATGGCTTCGAGGATGATGAGCACGTCACCCTTCTTGACAGCCTGTCCGCTTGTGACCTTGACCGCATTGATGTTGCCGGGCATGGGCGCGTTTATAGCCGCCGCGCTTCCCGCTGCCGCGGGAGCCGCTTGAGGCGCGCTTGCCGCGGGAGCCGCCGCCTGCGCTTGAGGCGCGGGAGCAACGCTCGCTTGAGGTTGAGCCGCGTCGAATTCCGCTTGAATGACCGCCTCGCCCTTTTCGACTTCCACTTCATATATCTTGCCGTTTAGACTTACTCTGTACAACATATTCTTATTCCTCCACTCTCTTTATGGACTTGAAACGCAACTCGTTGAGGGGCGTATTCAAGCTGTCCGCGACTATTGCCATGATCATCGCCGCGTCGCGCTCATCGCAATTGACAAGCGTAAGCTCGCCGCAAGTGCCCTTTGCAAGCTCTTTGGGAGCCTCTTTAGCGGGCTGAGTTTCCTCTTCCTGCTTGTCCTTCTTCCAAAACATGATCTTTGACTTGCAGGAGGCTATTTTCTCGCCCCACTCGGGATGCTCCGCCTTGAGCTTGTCACTGCTGTCGAATATCTTTCCGACGAGCGTCACGAGGAGCATGAGCGCAATGAGCACCAAAAACACTATGACTATGCCGATAAGCGCAAGCAACAGCGCGTCCACTACGCTGAGATTTGCCTCTCTGTCAAGTGCGCAAAGGATATATCCGCTCATAGCTTATTCCTCCACGGGAGTGATCGTATACTTGACGATCTTCTCTTCCTTTGCCTTGCGCGCGGCGAAATACTTCTCCGTCACCTGCGGGAAGAGGATGTAGCTCAGCACATCCTCGTCGGACTTTGCCGTACCCGCAAGCTCCGCCTTTGTCTTTTCAAAGACAGGCTCCAGCGTGTCGGCGTATCTGCCCTCTATGGGCTTCTCGTCTCCGAGCGCCTTCTTGAGCACTTCGGGATCTATGGGCGCGGGCGCGGTGCCGTACTCGCCGCGGCAATACGCCTTGACCTCTTTTGAAATGTTCTTGTACCTTTCGCCCGCAAGCACGTTGCTCGTCGCCTGCACGCCCACCATCTGACTCATGGGAGTGACGAGAGGCGGATAGCCGAGGTCCTTGCGCACCTTTGGCGTTTCGATGAGCACTTCCTCAAAGCGATCCATAGCGTTTTGCGCCTTGAGCTGGCTGACGAGGTTGGACAGCATGCCGCCCGGCACCTTGTAGTTGAGCGCGTCCGTATCCGTCGCCATCATCTTGGGATTGAGGGTGCCGTCTTTGATGTAGGCGTCCCTGAGGGGCTTGAAGAAATCGTTGACCTGCTTGAGCACGGCGTCGTCGAGACCCGTCTCATAGCCGAACTGTTTGAGGGCGTAGTTGAGCGTTTCCGTAGCGGGTTGGCTTGTGCCGCCCGAGAAACAGGACGTCGCCGTGTCGATGATGTCGACGCCCGCCTCTATCGCTTTCATATATGTGAGATACGCCATGCCCGTCGTGCAGTGCGTATGCAACACCACGGGGATCTTGACCTCCGCCTTTATCGCGCCTATGAGATCGTACGCCTCGCGCGGAGTCATGACGCCCGCCATATCCTTTACGCATATCGTCGCGACGCCCATGTCCTCCATTTCCTTAGCCTGCTTTGCGAACTTCTCAAGCGTATGCACGGGGGATTGAGTGTAGCTCAAAGTGCCGCTCACCGTCGCGCCCGCCTTTATCGCCGCCGTCGTCGCCACCTCGATGTTGCGAAGGTCGTTCAGCGCGTCGAAAATACGAATGATGTCGATGCCGTTTTCCACGGACTTTTGCACGAACATCTTGACGATCTCGTCGGGATAGTGCTTATATCCCAGCAAATTCTGTCCGCGAAGCAACATCTGCAACTTGGTGTTGGGTAGGTTCTTTCTCAAATCGCGCAGTCTCTGCCACGGGTCCTCGTCGAGATACCTCAAGCATACGTCGAATACCGCGCCGCCCCAACATTCCACGGAATAATATCCCGCCTTGTCCATAGTGGGCAGGATATCCTTGAACTCGGAGTACTTAAGACGCGTCGCGATCAACGATTGATTTGCGTCGCGCAAAACGGTCTCCGTAAACAAAACCTTTTTGGGATCTGCATTTGTCTTTGTCATTTTACCGATCTATTCCTCCAAAAATTTAATTCGATTTGAAGCCATTATAACATTTTTCGCGGACGGCGACAACATCTTGAGCAATATTGTTAAAAATTTATTTTTATACATAACTATAATATTATATGGCTATTCCCCCGCAAATGCAAAATACGGGACGTGCGCGAGGGGCAAGACACATCCCACAAACTTAAAAATTGTCAAAAAGCCCGAAAACCATGCGTGCGTCCCGCATTCCCATAAATTATACCGTTTACAAAAGTGAACAGTCAAGTAAAAAATTCACGATAGTGAGAAAATGTTTACATGAAAGACAGTTTCGGAGCAATTCTAAAAGATCTGCGCATAGAGAGAGGCTTCAGCCAAACTCGGTTGGCAAGCGAGCTTTGCGTCAGTAAAGCCATAATCAGTATGTGGGAAAACGGCAAGCGTGAGCCTACCCTCTTCTATTTGATAAAGATCGCCGATTTTTTCAACGTTTCCATCGACTACCTCGCAGGTCGCGCTTGATTACCCCACATAAACACTTCATATTTTTGCGGAGACCCCGATGTCACTCGGACAAACGTTTCGCTCTACGCGCAAACACAGCCCCTGCGTTACGCCGCGGCAGGGCGGGAAGGGGCTACGCTCGCTCACTTATGTTTCGTCGTGCAGGCAAGCCTGCATTTATGGCACTTGTTCGGGCGGAAAAAATCAGAAGCCCCGCCATCACTGCGTACTTAGCGTAAAACCGCTCGCTCCGCGACGTCGCTCGGACAAGGCGGACGTCGGGTATAGGGACACTCGGACTGAGGTTACGTTAATCGCTCGGACATGGCAAGTACCATGTATAAGTGCGCTCAGACAAAGGTTGCGTTATAAGTTGAGACCCCCACCACCGCGCAAAGCGCGGTGGTGGGGGTCACAGACAAAACTCTCGGACAATGCGTGACGTATATTACATGAACGCACAGGCTGGAGTTACGCAATATAAAACTAAAGTTCGAACAATGCAAACGTAAATATCAAGCTCTCACGTAGGAAATTGGCAATTGCATACAATCAAAAAGCGCGCGAACTAGCGACTAAAGTCACGACGTTCGCGCGTTTTAGCTTGGGTTTGCAAAGGGCAAATCGCCCTTTGCCGAGGTTTGGGCGAGTAGCCCACGAAGGAGTGCGGGGCGGAACCCCGCAGATTATGATATGATTTAGCGGGCGATGACCGAAAAATCATATCATTCCCACTCTATTGTCGCGGGGGGTTTGCCCGTGATGTCGTAGACGACTCTGGATACGCCTTTGACCTCGTTGACGATGCGCGAGGAGATGACGTCGAGCGTTTCATAGGGTATGTGCGCGTACTCGCAGGTCATAAAGTCGGAGGTTATGACGGCGCGCAGACCCAAAACGTAGTTGTATGTGCGCCCGTCGCCCATTACGCCCACGGTGCGCATATTTGTGAGCACGGCAAAGAATTGATCGTATTTGAGTCCCGCTTTTGAAAGTTCCTCGCGGTAGATGTAGTCCGCGTCGCGCAGGATGTCGAGTTTTTCTTTTGTTATCTCGCCTATACAGCGCACGGCAAGTCCCGGTCCCGGGAAGGGCTGGCGTGAAACGAGCGTCTCGTCAAGTCCGAGGCGTCTGCCGAGAGCGCGCACCTCGTCTTTAAAGAGGTATCTCAGCGGCTCGACTAAACCTATGAATTTGGTGTCCTTTGGCAGGCCGCCTACATTATGATGCGATTTGATGACTGCGCCCGTTGTAAGCCCGCTTTCCACGACGTCGGGATATATCGTGCCTTGCGCGAGGAAACTGCCCGCGAATTTGGCGCTCTCCTCCTCGAAAACTCGCACGAACTCCTCGCCTATTATCTTGCGTTTGCGCTCGGGTTCCGTAACGCCCGCCAGCTTGCTTAGGAAGCGTTTTTCGGCGTCCACGCGCACAAAATTCAAAGATTTGCCTTTGAAGGCGCGCTCTATCTCGTCGCCCTCGTTTTTGCGCATCATGCCGTGATCGACAAATATACAGGTGAGCTGTCCCGGGATCGCCTTTTCGAGAATAGCCGCGCAGACCGAGCTGTCCACGCCTCCGCTGAGTCCCAGCACCACCTGATGTGTGCCGACTTGAGCGCGTATCGCCTTTATCTGTTTTTGAATGACGTCGTCAATGTTGTAATCTCCCTTCGCGCCGCAAACGTTGTAGAGGAAGTTGTTTATCAGCATGGTGCCCTGCTTTGTACGTTCCACTTCGGGATGGAATTGCACCGCGTACAACTTGCGTTTTTCATCGCACATCGCGGCTGTGGGACAATCCGAAGTATGCGCGACGCGGCGGAAGCCTTCGGGCATGCGCGCAACATAGTCCGTATGCGACATCAGCGTGACCGTCTCGCTTTCAAGTCCTTTGAATATGGCGCAATCGGGGTCCTCATATGTCGCCGACACGGTGCCGTATTCGCTGACCGCGCAGGGCTTGACCTCTCCGCCCAAAGTGTACGCCATAAGCTGCATGCCATAGCAAATGCCGAGTATGGGGATATTAAGTTCAAACAATTCTTTCACGGTATGCGGAGAGTCAGCGCTGTAAACGCTGTGCGGTCCGCCCGTCAAGATTATGCCTATGGGCGCGATCTCTTTCAACCTCTCTATAGGGGTGTTGCCCGCAAGTATCTGCGAGTGCACTTTGCACTCCCTGACGCGCCTTGCGATAAGCTCCTTATACTGCCCGCCAAAGTCGAGCACGACGACGGTTTGATTTTTTTCTATTGACATAAAAACCTCTTTAAGTTGCGTTTTTATAAGTATAAACCCGCGATTTTGCGGGTTTACGTCATTATCTCACTATGATGGCGTCTCGCTCCGCGCCCACCGAGATATACTTTATGCGGCATCCGACCGCCTTCTCGATGTACTCGATGTACGCCTTTGCCGCGGCGGGAAGTTCCTCATAATTGCGGCAGTCCGCGGTGGAGCATTGCCATCCCTCGAGATACTCGATGTTGGGCTTTGCGACGTTGAGCGCCTCGCCCGATGGAAATTCGTCCACTGTCTTGCCGTTCACGTCATAGCTTACGCACACGGGGATCTTGTCCATGCCGTCCAGAATATCCAGCTTTGTCAGCGCGATCTCGTCCGTAGCCTGCACCATACAGCCGTATCTCGAGGCGACGACGTCAAAGCCGCCCACTCTGCGGGGACGTCCCGTTGCCGCGCCGTACTCTCCGCCCGCCTCGCGAAGTTTGTGCGCCTCTTCGCCGAACATTTCCGCCGTAAACGGTCCCTCTCCAACGCAGGTGGAGTACGCTTTCATAACTCCTATGGAGTTTTGCACTTTGCGATTTGGTATTCCCGCGCCTATGGGTCCGTACGCTGTGATTGTCGACGACGACGTCGTGTAGGGATATATTCCGAAATCGATGTCTCTCAGCGCGCCGAGCTGTGCCTCAAGCATGACGTTTTTGCCCTCGTCGAGCGCTTTGTTGAGGAAATAGCCCGTGTCGCAGATGTAGTCCTTTAGCGGCGCGCCGTACTTGTCGAACCACTCGAGCATGCCCTCGACGGTGTAGCCTTTCGCGCCGTAACTGCCCTCTATGGTGAGGTTTTTCCACTCCACTATGGTCTCAAGTCTGGACCTAAGGTATTCGGGGTGCAAGATGTCGCCCATACGTATCGCCTTTTTCATGTACTTGTCCGCATATATGGGCGCGATGCCGCGGCGAGTTGAGCCGAACTTTCTGTCCGCAAGCCTGTCCTCTTCGAGGCAGTCCTGCGCGACGTTGAAGGGACAGCATACGACGGCTTTGTCGCTTATCTTGAGGTTTGCGGGAGTGATGACTATGCCCGCCTCTCTTAGGCGCGCCAGCTCCTTTGAGAGGTGCTCGATGTCGATGACCATGCCCTGCCCCATGACGTTTATCTTGTCCTCGCGCAAAATAGCCGACGGCAGAAGATTGAGCACAAATTTGCCCTTGTCGTTTATCACGGTATGCCCAGCGTTGTTGCCGCCCTGATAGCGCACGACGATGTCCTGCGACTCGGCAAGCAAGTCGACCATGCGGCCCTTGCCCTCGTCGCCCCAATTGATTCCTACTATAGATGTAAGCATATATGAAACCTCTTTGAAATTTATTTACAACTTTATGCGTAAAGGACGTTTTTCCCGCCCCATATGCCTAAAATCAAGGCGCCGTCACACTTTTATGTCGTCCGCCTTTATTATCTTGTCCTTGTTTGCCTCAAGCAGGGGATCGACGACTTCCGCAAGATATTCCTCCACCTGCTCCTTCGCCCTTCCCGTGAATTTGTCCGCGTCCACAAGTTCTTTAAGTTCTTCCTCGCTGAGTCCGAAGAGCGGGTCGTTCAAAATGCGCTCCAAAAGATCGTTCTCGCCACCCTGTTCCTTGACGACAGCCGCCGCCGCGATGGAGTGCTCTCTTATCGCCTCGTGCAAAACCTGTCTGTCTCCGCCCTTCTCGCTCACGCAATACATGAGTATATTCTCGGTCGCCATAAACGGCAACTCGCGCGCTAAATTTTTCTCGATAATGCGCGGATACAGCTTCAAGCCGCTTATGATATTCGTGTACAGCGCGAGTATCGCGTCCACGGCGAGGAATGCCTCGGGAATGGCGATGCGCCTCCCCGCGCTGTCGTCAAGCGTACGCTCGAACCACTGCGTCGCCGCCGTTATAGCGGGGTCGAGAGAGTCTACCATGACGTACCTTGCAAGCGAAGCAATGCGCTCGCTGCGCATGGGGTTGCGCTTGTACGCCATAGCGGACGAGCCTATCTGTCCCGCCTCAAACGGTTCCTCAACTTCCTTGAGGTGCGAAAGCAGTCTTATGTCATTTGAGAATTTCGCCGCGCTCTGAGCTATGCCCGCGAGCACCGTCAAAATGTTGTAGTCCACTTTGCGAGAGTACGTCTGTCCGCTGACGGGGACGCTGCCCGCAAAGCCCATCTTTTTCGCGATGAGGCTGTCCAGCTTTTTGACCTTGTCGTGGTCGCCGTGGAAAAGCTCCAAAAAGCTTGCCGCAGTGCCCGTCGTGCCCTTGCACCCCAAAAGGCGAAGCCTGTCAAGCTCGAAATCGAGTCGCTCGAGATCGAGCACGAGGTCCTGAAGCCAAAGCGCCGCCCTCTTGCCTACCGTTGTGGGTTGCGCCGCTTGAAAGTGCGTATATGCGAGCGTAGCAAGCGCTCTGTATCTATATGCGAAATCCCTGACAGCCTTTATAGCGCCGAGCAGTTCGCCGCGGATAAGCTCGAGCGCCTCGCGCATCTGTATGACGTCCGTATTGTCGCCCACAAAACAGCTTGTCGCGCCGAGGTGTATTATCGGCATCGCCTTCGGGCACGCCCTGCCGAAAGTGTGCACGTGAGCCATCACGTCGTGACGCACCTCGCGCTCCTTCTCGCGCGCATAGTCATAGTCGATGTCATAGATGTGCGCCTTCATTTCCTCGATCTGCTCGTCCGTTATGGCAATTCCCAACTCCTTTTCCGCTTCGGCGAGCGCGATCCACAGTTTGCGCCATGTGCTGAACTTGAAATCCGAAGAGAAGATGTATTTCATCTTCTGTCCCGCGTACCTCTCCGAGAGAGGAGATGTGTAAATGTCTTTAGGCGTATCCATTTTTCACCTCAAAAAAAATCAAAAGCGTCCCTCAAAAGCAAAACTTTCAGCCTTTTGAAACACTTTTCCCATATCGTGCGTCCCGACAAATTATTTGTTTGGCTTACCCTTTACAATATATCACTCGCGCGCGCGTTTGTCAAACTCCGCAAAGGGAATTCTCCCTCATCGGACAAGACCGACGCGCGCAGAGTCAAAGCTCACACGTTTTTGAAAGTGACCCTGACCGAGGAGGGGATCCCCAGCAACCTTTTCTTCATCAAAAACCGCGGGGGCAATATCACATTCGCCAAAGCCGTGCACCCTTCAAACGCGTCGACGCCTATCGTCGTCACACCCTTGCCAACCGTCACCGAAGTCAAGTTTGAACACCCGCAAAAACACCTGTCCCCTATCTTCTCCACATTTGCGGGAATGTCGATAGACTCAAGTTTTATACAGTCGCAAAACGCGTTGGCGTCTATCGTACGCAAACTCTTCGGAAGCGTGACTTTTTTCAACCCTCTGCAATCCGAAAACGCCGCATAACCTATTTCCGCCACGCCTTCGGGGATACGTATTTCCTCGAGTTCGCCGCAACCGTTGCACATATGGCTCGGGATCTCCTTCAATTTGTCCGAGAGCCTAAGCTTTTTCAGCGCCTTGCAAGAACAAAACGTCCCGTTTTCCAACTCTACGACCGTGTCGGGCATGATTATAGACGTTATCAAATAACAATCTCTAAACGCCCACGATGAGGTTGAATCATTATAAATATGCGTGACGCCGATAGGGATCTTGACCTCCCCCGATTTAACGCTGTAGCACGTGTGCAGGACGGTCCCTCTTATGATGAAATCCGTCCCCGGATTGGCAAGCGTGGGATACGACGCATCAAAGACGTTCGGCTCCCCCGCGGGCGTCGACGAAGACGAACTTCCCTCCGGTACGGGATCTCCGGACTGCGCCCCGTTTTCGCTTTTTGTCGACTCAAATTTCGTTTTCGGATCGTTCATACATTCCTCTCCTCGGACATTCTGTCCATATCGTTTGTTTGCGCCCGCGCGGGCGTTCTATTTGTAGACCAACAGCGTAATTCTAGCATATATTTTTCAAAATGGCAATATAAATCAACGGCGCGGCAAAATATCGCAAGATCGACATCGATTTATGACTAAATGTATAAATATTCATAAAATCGTAAAAATATACGTCGATATGGACAAATTTTCATAATAAATTTATAATTATACATCATTTTAAAAATTTTTTAAAAATATGTTTCAAACAGTTTGACTTTTTGATTTAAAGGAATATAATGTGCGTATAAAATTTTTTCGGGAGATGAAGTTTATGATAATGTCAGAGCTTTACGGCAGTATGGTCTTTGATGACCGCGCTATGGCGAAGAGCTTGCCGAAGGACACCTATCGCGAGCTGAGAAGGTGTGTGGAGCAGGATCTTCCCCTCTCGCTTGACGTCGCAAACATCATTGCAAACGCCATGAAAGATTGGGCGGTGGAAAAGGGAGTCACGCACTTCACGCATTGGTTCCAGCCGCTCACGGGCATAACGGCGGAGAAGCACGACAGCTTTATCGCGCCCACCAAATCGGGTGGCGTCATCATGGAGCTGAGCGGCAAGGAACTCATCAAAGGCGAGCCGGACGCAAGCTCCTTCCCCAGCGGCGGCTTGCGCAGTACTTTCGAGGCGCGCGGCTACACTGCGTGGGACCCGACGTCCTATGCCTTCATCAAGGACGGCATACTGTGCATACCTACGGCGTTTTGCTCGTACAACGGCGACGCTCTCGACAAAAAGACTCCGCTTCTGCGCTCCATGGAGGCGGTCAACAAGCAGGGACTGCGCCTTCTCAAGCTGTTCGGCAGAAAGACGGAGCGCCTCAACATGACCGTCGGTCCTGAGCAGGAATATTTCCTTGTGGACACAAACGTATATCTCAAGCGCAAGGACCTCTTCTACACGGGACGTACGCTGTTCGGCGCGCGCCCGCCTAAGGGACAGGAGCTTGAGGATCACTATTTCGGCGCGATAAAGCCGCGCGTGGTGCGCTATATGAAAGAGCTTGACGAGGAGCTTTGGAAGCTTGGCATCCTCGCAAAGACAAAGCATAACGAGGTCGCGCCCGCTCAGCACGAATTTGCGCCCATATACACCACCGTCAATGTTGCGTCCGATCAAAACCAGCTCACTATGGAGATAATGAAGAAGGTCGCGGCAAAGCACGGCATGACCTGCCTTTTGCACGAGAAGCCCTTCGACGGCGTAAACGGAAGCGGCAAGCACAACAACTGGTCGCTGTGCACAAATTTCGGGCACAACCTGTTCGAGCCGGGCAGCAATCCGTATGACAACGCGCAATTCCTGCTTATCATCGCCGCGGTCATAGCCGCCGTGGACGAGCATCAAGACCTGTTGCGCATATCCGTGGCGTCCGCGGGCAACGATCATCGCCTTGGCGCGAACGAGGCGCCTCCCGCGATAGTCAGCATGTATCTCGGCGACGAGATCACGGGCATTTTGCAAGCAATAGCGGACGGCAGGGAGTATTCCCGCCGCGCGAAGTGCGACGTCAAAATAGGCGTGCACGTCCTGCCCAAATTCGCCATGGACAGCGCGGACCGCAACCGTACCTCCCCCTTCGCGTTCACGGGCAACAAATTCGAGTTCCGTATGCCCGGCTCGGCGCAGTCCATAACCACCGTCAACGTCGTGCTCAACACCATTATGGCGGAACAGTTTGAAAAATTCGCGGACGAACTTGAAAAAGCGGAGGACTTCAATCAGGGCATTACGGACATCATCCGCCGCGTCATGAACGAGCACGGGCGCATCATATTCAACGGAAACAACTACTCAGATGAGTGGGTGCAAGAGGCAAAGCGTCGCGGACTGCTAAACCTGCCTACGACAATTGACGCTCTGCCCTACATCACAAGCGAGAAGAACATCAAGCTGTTTGAGGAGCAAGGCGTATTCACCGAGGCGGAGCTTAGGTCGAGACAGGACATATACATCGAAAACTATTGCAGACTGCTCCACATCGAGGCTATGACTATGCTGGACATGGCGAAAATGGAGATAATCCCCGCCGCCATAAAGTATAAGGGCGACATCGCGAAAGCGGCAAAAAATTGCGAAGCCGTAGGCGTTGAAAATTCGGACGAGATCGAGATCGCAGGAAAGCTCGCTTCACTCATACACGAGGCTAGAGGCGCCGTCAAAACGCTGGGCGAGGCGACAAAAGAAGCGCACACCTTGGGCGACAATCTGAAAGGCGGAGAGTGCTACCGCGACAAGGTCATACCCGCTATGTCGGCGCTCCGCAAAGTCTGCGACGAGATAGAGCTTAACATGGCGAAGGAGTACTATCCCATGCCCACCTATGGCGATCTGCTCTTCTCAGTCCACTGAAAATTTGCAACACCGCAAAACTCGTTTTTGTGCAAATTCAGCGCTTTATCACATCAAAACTGCAACTTAAACATCGCATTTTGCAATATAACACAAAAACCTCGCAACGCTTGCGAGGCTTTTTGTTGCAGGCGCTCATTTGTTGCAACGCCTTATATAAGCATAGAGAATTTTTGAAAATAAAGACTTATCTCGTGCAAAACCGATTTTATCGCGTCGCACATTTAGGCGTACAATTAGAAATATGCAACCATCATTTATGCGCATAAATGAGTTTCAGTATTCAGACAGTCCCAACAAATAATCGGTCGTGCAGTCAAGCGTTTGCGCCAACTGCATCAATGTCGCAAAATCACACTCTCGCTGACCTGTTTCCCAATAGGATATACACCTCAAACTCACCTGCAATCTTTCTGCGAGTTGAGAGCGCGTAAACCCTTTTGCGATCCTCAGTTCCTTTAATCTTTCAGCGAATTTTACCATAAAAATATTATGGAACAAATAGTTCTAAAATAATTGACAAGGAACATTCTGTTCCATATAATAAATTCATACCATGTTAAAGGAGAAAATTTTTATGGCAACAGAAAAAGTATTTATGTCATCGGAAAAAGTCAGGGCTTTGGTAGAACAATTCCAAAAAGACATACCCGAAAACAAAGTTTTGGTCTTGAGGCGCATGCTTGAAAACGCTTCCGACGATTGTTTCGAATCCGTCAGCACACTGAAGCTGAAAAACCCAACGACTACGCTGCTCCTCTCAATATTTTTGGGTTGGCTCGGCGTCGACAGATTTTATATCGGGGACGTCGGAATAGGCGTCTGCAAACTATTGTTCGGCTGGTTGACAGGTTTTATTTGGCCGTTTATAGATATATTCTGCAGTTACAAAAAAGCAAAAGAGCACAACTTTAACAAGTTGACCACTACAATTTTCTGATAATAAGAACTTAAAAAGAAAGCAACGGACAAAGAAGTCGTGAGAAAACCTCTCGACTTCTTTTTTTAGGGCATAATCATTTGCATAAGGCGCGGTTGAAAACCGCGATATTTGGATGCATGACGCTCAATTGCCCCACAAAAACATTTCATATTTTTGCGGGGTCCCCGTAAAGGCGCCCGCCGAGCAACCCAATGCACATAGACGTACATTCCTTTTACCCCATAAAATTCGTTCCACTAGCTGTGCATTTCTACACTGTGTTACATCGTCACTCGTTTCTATGGGGACCCCGTATCGCTCGGACAAACGTTGCACTATTGTAAAACCGCGATATTTGGATGCATGACGCGAAAGAGCCGATAAATCGCGCGGTTTGGAAAAACCGACTGTACGGGATGATAGACAAGGAAAAAGCAATTTTCCGAGCGTGAGCGTACATGGACGTACGTGACCGTGAGGAAAATTGCTTTTGACGCAGTATATCGCCCGTACAGTCGGTTTTTTACAGGTCGTCGGCGTCCTGAACGGGCACAACATCTTCCTTCACTCCCGCCTGCTCCATGGTGAGTTCGCCGTCGGGGACGGAGGGATAACCTCCTTCGCCGACGGGCATACCGACGGTGCCCAAAGGATAGACGCTTGAGCCTATCTCGACATCGTCGTGAGATATTTCTTTGCCTATCTCGACGTCACGCTTTGGCGCGGGACGCTCTTCGGGACTCTGTTTCCACTCGCCGCTTTCATACTTGTCGGGGTCGAATTTTATGTCGTTTTGATAGATATCCTCGCCGCCTGCGACGTCGCTTGCCTCATTCATATCTTTTGCGGCTTCGATGTCGTAATGATACAGTTCCTTGCCGACTTCGGCATTGAGTTTCTCGTGATAGAAGTCGCTTCCCGCCTCGATATCCATGGGGGCTTGATCGTCGTATACGCCGTCGTGCGCGGGGGCGAGTTTGTCCATAGCTTTCTTCTCATACTCGCCGTTTTCGCCCTGTATGCGCGTATAAAAGTCTCCGCCCGCTTCAGTTTCCGCCATGCCGTTGTCCGCGGTATGTTCGGGGTATTTGTGGTCCTGCATGTCGCGGGTGTTTTGCTCATAGCTTTCCCCGTCCATGGGAGCCACCTGCCCTTCGAGCGGATATTCGACGATATCCTGTCCCGCCTCGACTCCGCCGGAAGTAAGGCCGTCCTCAAGCTCGGACTTCCCGTCCTCGCTTTGCACATAGCCGTTTTCGGTGGGCATAAAGTCGCCGTATACGTCGCGATCCGCTTCCGCGCCGCAGTCGTTTTTCTTTGCTTCATCGGGAGCTTCGATGTCCTTGTCCCAGCCGTCGGGAGTGCCCGTCCAGCTGCCGTTGGGGTCGTAATGCGAACGCAAATTTTCATGCTCGGTCAAATTGCTGTGGCTGAGCGGCGCCTTGTTTTTCTTTTTGAATTTCATGCTTTCTCCTTTTAGGCATACGATGGTTTCGATAAGTGTATGCTGTGCAAATAGTGTGTGAATTTTTACGCAAAAAAACCGCCGACATAAAGAAATCTTAATGGAAAATTTACTCTCAATAGTGGAAAAGGCAACATATGTATGATAAAATGAATATGTCAAGCAGGTGCGTATGGAACAGAGGGACAAAGACAAACGAGTTATAAGGACAAAGACTGCGATAAGGAAGGCTTTCAACGATCTCGTGCAGAAGAAAGACATCTCGTCGATCACGGTAAGCGAGCTTGTGAAGGCGGCTTCAATCACGCGCAGTACTTTTTATATGTATTACGGCTCCGTGATCGAAGTGCGCAACGATATCGAGCAGGAAATAATGCAAAATCTCGAGAGGATAATGGACGAAAACGATTGGCTGTACTTTATGGTCGACCCCTATCCTCTTTTGAGCAACATTTCAAAAGAGATAATAAGATATGACGAATACAACAGATATATCCTTTTAAAAGGCAACTCGTCTCATCTGTTCGAGTTGCTCAACAGACGCGTCATCACAAGCTTTATCGATTTCGTAAAACGAAACGACATCGATATCGACGCGGCGCGCGCAAAGTATATCGCCGCATTCATCGCGGCGGGCATAGAGGAAGCGTTCGCGCTTTGGTACAATCATCAAAGCACCCTCACTCTGGAGGAGTTGTGTACGCACATGTCCGAACTTATCAAGGCCGGACTTGCCGCCATACGCGCCCTCGAAGGCAAGCCTTTCCCCATTGCGGGTTTCGAACGCCACAGCAAGACGGAGAATGACAACTAAATCGAAATTCCTGCCGCAACGCGGCTGAAAAAAATTTTTGGCAGGTGGACTATGCTCAGACTTTGCGACATCGTAAAAAACTATCCTACCGCAACAACGACCGTGCAAGCTTTGCGCGGCGTTTCTCTTGCTTTCCGCGAGGCGGAATTCGTCGCCATTTTGGGTCCCAGCGGCTGCGGAAAGACCACGATGCTCAACATCATCGGCGGTCTTGACAGGTATACGTCGGGAGACCTTGTCATAGGCGGAGTGTCTACGGCGGCATTCGACGATCTGCATTGGGACGCGTACAGAAACGCCACCATAGGTTTCGTATTTCAAAGCTACAACCTCATTCCCCACCTCACCGTCATGGAGAATGTGGAACTTGCGCTATCCCTCGTCGGCGAAAAGAAGAAGTCGCGCCGCGCAAAAGTCGTCGCCGCCTTGCACAGAGTGGGTATGGGGGACGAAATAAACAAGCGACCCAACCAGCTCAGCGGCGGACAGATGCAACGCGTCGCCATAGCCCGCGCCATCGTCAACGACCCGAAGATAATTTTGGCGGACGAGCCTACGGGCGCGCTTGACAGCGAGCTGTCCGTGCAGGTCATGGACATTTTGAAAGAGATCTCAAAGACCCGCCTTGTCATAATGGTCACGCACAATGCGGAGCTTGCAAATAAATATTGTTCGCGCATATGCCGCTTCAAGGACGGCAGTCTGATCGATGACACCAACCCCTACGACCCCGAAGAAGAGGCTTTGGAGGGCGGCTTCGACGTGCTCGGCATGCAAAAAGACGAAGTCGCGCCGACGGACGACGCCTCTTTTGAAGAGAGCGATCAGACGCCTGCGCCCCAAACCGCAGATTTTACGGAAACCGTCACAACGGACACTTTATCCTTTCAAAATGACGATCAAAACCCGCAAAATGTGCGCAAGCCGTCCGTTTTGGAAGGCGCGGACGCAGACGGAATAGATCAGACCGAATTGCTTGAGCAAGAGGACGCCTTGCTTGCGGGCGAAACTAAAAACACCGAGGAAGCGCCCTTAGAAGGACCAGAAGAGGAGGCTGTCCCCGAAGAGGCGCCCGTCCCCACCGTATCGGAGGACGCGGACGACATAGACTATAAAGGGCTTTTCAGTAGGCGCGCTCCTCTCGCCGTCAAATCAAAAAAAATCCCCAACCGCAAGCGCAAAAAGCAGATGAAGCGCAATCACTCCTCTGCGGACCCCGTCCTAAACAAATTGGGAATAAACTCGCTCAACAAACGCAAGCGCAAACAGAAAAAACAAATGAAGAAGGAAAAGACTTTCAAGCCTACCTCCATGAGCGCGGGCATGGCGTTCGGGCTTAGTCTTAGAAACCTCATCGCAAAGCGCAACCGCACCTTCTTCACCGCCTTTGCGGGCAGTATAGGCATAATAGGTCTGGGACTCGTGCTTGCCATATCCAACGGTTTCAACGTATTTGTGGACAACATGCAAACGGAGATGCTCGCGGGCGTGCCCGTGGGCGTGTACGAATATAATGTTCAGGTTTCCGTGCTGGACAGCATTTTGTCGTCTATGGGCGAATCGCCGACGGACGAGGGTGCCTTCCCCGACGACGATAAAGTCGTCGTCGACCCGAATGTCACGTCAAGCGCGGACGCGATACAGGACGTTTTGAGCACCTTCTTTCAATCCGTATCTCGCAATCAGATTACGGAAGAATTTGCAAACTATATGACGTCCTACGACCGCGGCTACGGCGCGATGAACGTCTTTTACGGCACGCGCTTCAACCTCATATCCCGATATTACGACCTTGAAAGCAAATCGGTGCAATATCTCGACGCGTCGCAGTCCCCCGCGGACATATCTGCAATGTCCATCGCGATGACCATACTCGGCGACAACGGCATACAGCCGCAGTTTTGGCAACAGCTGGTCGGCGACGAAAAATATATGACGGCGCAATACGACGTGCTTGCGGGCAGTTATCCGAGCAATGTCAACGAGCTTGCCCTTTGCGTAAACGAACACAATCAGATCGACGTCAAATTGCTGGAAACTTTCGGCATCAAATTGCTGAAATTCGACACCGAAAACTATACCGCGGAGGAATTGAAGCCGGAGGACATAACTTTCGACACGTTTATAGGCAAAAGATTGCGCCTCGTTTTCAACAACGATTATTATGAGCGCGAGACGGAGCCGACAAACGGCGTATGCCTGTTTGTCAACCCCGGCAATGTGGTCGGGAGCGGCGGCGAAATAAGGTGGGCATACTCCGATCAAAGCAAGCTTAAGGAAATATTCGACAAGACGGATCCGTCAAATGGCGGGAATGGCATTGACCTCACTATATCCGCGGTCATACGTCCAAAGAAGGACGCTCAGGCGGCTTATGTTTCGACAAGTTCTCTCTGCTACACTCCCGAGCTGGGCGCGCTCGTCGCAAAAAAGGCATATGAGAGCGATATTGCCGCGCTACAACGCGAATTTATGTCCGACGAATTCTACTATAATTATGACTCGGGCAACCACTTGACGGGCGCGACCGTTTTCAAAAATAATACGGGATCTCAAATATATCTGGATGACGTAGACATCGCAAGCACCTCTATAACGGACGTCATGAAAAACAAACTTGAACTCACGACATACGAAGAGGCTATAGGCGCGACAATGAAACCTTCGTATATAGCGGTGTTCCCTCAAACATACAAGCAAAAGATCGACATATGCGAATATATAACCGCGTGGAACGAATCCCATAAAACTTTGGACGGCGAAGACAGCATCGGCTACTTCGACGTCTCTGAAATGGTCGTGCACAGCCTGAATATGATAATCGACCTCGTGTCCATGATGCTCATCGCCGTTGCGTCCATTTCACTCGTCGTCTCCACCGTCATGATAGGCGTCATCACCTCCAACTCCGTCATAGAACGCACGCGAGAGATAGGCATCCTGCGCGCGCTCGGCGCAAGAAAGAAGGACATTCGAAACGTATTTGTGGCTGAAACTTCGCTCATAGGTCTGGCGGCGGGACTGCTGGGTATTCTCATAACCTACATCTTGTCTCCCATAATAAGCCTGATCATAGGAGCGCTGTCGGGAGTGCCCAACCTGCTGCACTTCCACCCCCTGCACGCGCTGTTGCTCGTGCTTCTAAGCCTGCTTCTCACCGTGCTCAGCGGCATCGTCCCCGCGATCGGCGCTTCAAGAAAGAACGTCGTCGACGCTCTGCGCGTAGAGTAATTCCATGTCCTATGCGAGGCTTTTCGCCCACACTGCGGCAAAGGGACTTTATCCCTTTGCACTCTCAAACTAAAAAAGCGCGAATGTGACTCTTTTAACCTCACAAAATCACTACGTAATTTTGCGGGTACCCCACATCGTCAACATTCGCGCTTTTTTAGTTTGTTTGCAATGGTCAAAACTCCCGCATGAGAGCTTGAAATTTATGTTTGCCGTGTGCACCCTCTGTCCGAGTGCCCTTATACGGGACTTGCCGCGAATGATTAAATATCACGACGCTCATCGGTTTGTCGATGTGCGAATTATGCCATTATGCCGCGCTTTGAAAAGATGTGCGACAGCGTCTTGAAATCTTCAAGGGTCAACCTTTCTCCGCGTATGAGGGGGTCGAAGCCCGCCTCGGATATGACTTCCCCCGCCTCTGCCTTCGATATGCCGAACGCCACGGACAGATTGTTTGCGAGCGTCTTTCTGCGCATCGCAAACGCGCTTCGCACCAGCTTGCGTATCAGCGGAACGTCCTCCCCCTCAAGCTTGCCGCGCTCCACCTCTATGTGTACGACGGCGCTGTCGACGTTGGGTGCGGGATAGAACATCTTGCGCGACACAAAGCGCGTTATCCTTGCGCTTCCCGCCATTTGCACGGCGAGCGTGACGGCGGAATAGTCCGCGCTTCCCGCCTCGGCGACAAGCCTGTCCGCGACTTCCTTCTGTACCATGACGGTCAAACTCTTCACGGGCAGATCGCTCTCCAAAAAGCGCATGACGAGCGGAGTTGTGATGTAATACGGCAAATTTGCGACAAGGCGAAACTCTCCGTCGACGATCTCCCCAAACTGCTCGTCGCTCATCTTGAGCACGTCGCGAAACACTACCTCCGCATTTTCCACTCCTCTAAGCGACAGCTCGAGCACGAGAGCGAGCGAGGAGTCCACCTCGAAGGAGATCACCTTGCGTGCGACTTCGGCGAGCGCGCGCGTAAGCGTCCCTGCGCCCGTACCCACCTCGACCGCGGTCTCCTCATTTGTAAGCCCGCTGTCCGAGGCGATCGCCGCAAGCAGATTTTTGTCCGTGAGGAAGTTTTGCCCCAACCCCTTGTTGAAGCGAAAACCCGTCGCCGCGACTATATCTTTGATGGAGATCTCTTCGTTCATAGAATATTCGGTCAGTAAACCGTATCCTCTTTTATAGTTTCACGGACGCGAAAGTGAGCGCCCGTCTGTTCGGCAAGTTTGCGACATGCCTCTATCTCTTTTTCGCCTATGCAATCGACGACGGACATCGTTGTCTCTATCCCCGCCTCGACGCAAGCCTTCGCGAAGTCGAGCATAGCGCCAAACGCCGCCTCGCCGTATTTACTGCGGCATATCCGCTGATATTCTTCGGGCGTGGAGGCGTTGAGGGATATGGATACGCAGTCGATGTAGGGCGCAATGAGCGCGGGAATGTCGTCGCGTCCGTTTATCAGCCCGCCCAGACCATTCGTATTTATGCGCACACTGCACCCCTTGCTCTTGAGATAGGGACCCACCTCCGAAATAAGGTCGAATGCGCACATGGGTTCGCCAAAACCGCAAAATACGACCTCCTTGTACTTCCCAAGATCGAAGCGCGCGAGGGCGCTCAAAAGATCTTGACAGGTAGGCTCATTTTTAAGCCAAAGCTCGTTGCCCGCGACGCCGTTTTTGACGTTGCGTATGCAGAACTCGCAGTTGTTCGGACAGCGATTTGTGATGTTCAAATAGAGGCTGTCCCCAAATTCATACACGTAATTGTTTTCCATAAAGTCTCCGTATTAAAGTCGTTTATTTGACGTATTCCGCATTTAAAATTGTCATTTTATGCGAATAAACAGCCGTTTTGCGTTTGTCGTAGTAATCTTTTCAAGTTCCTCTTCGCTAAGCGCGAGCACCTCTGCCGCCTTTGCAAGCACAAGGCGGATATACTTCGGCTCGTTGGTCTTGCCCCTGAACGGCACGGGCGTCATGTACGGACAGTCCGTCTCAAGCACCAGCCTGTCGAGCGGCACCGCCCTCATCGCCTCGATATTGCGCCTTGCGTCTTTAAAAGTTATCGCGCCGCCGAAGGCGTAGTATGCGTCAAGCTTCGAGAAGTCGCGCACCATCTCGGCAGAGCCGGAATAGCAGTGCAAAAGCAAGCCGTTTGTGAGGTATCCGCTCATCTCGTACAGTATGCGCCTCGCCTCCTCGTACGCGTCGCGCACGTGCAAAATTATGGGCAAACCGAGCGCTTGCGCAAGCTCGATCTGCTCCTTGAACGCGCCCTGCTGTATCGCGCGCGGGGAGAGGTCGTAATGATAATCGAGACCTATTTCGCCGATGGCGACGACTTTTTCGTTTGAAGACAACTCCGCCAGCCTGTCATATTTGTCATAGTCCGCGGTCACGGCGTCGTGGGGATGTATGCCTATAGCGGCATACACGGGCGCATATTTGTTTGCAAGCTCGACGGCTTTTTCGCTCGAGGGCATGTCATAGCCCACGCATATCGCGCTCTCAATCCCCGCTTCCTTAAAATCCGCGACGATCCTGTCCGCTTCGGGCAACAATTTTTCATCGTTGAGATGGCAATGTGTGTCTATCATCTGACCGTCGCCCCGCTCGGCACGCTCTTTTCGGGAGCGACAAGCACGACTTCCTCCTCGCCGTTATCCTTGACGTAGCACGCGCAAAGCAACATGCCCTGACTCTCTATGCCTCTGAGTTTCGCCGTCTTGAGGTTGTACACGACGACGACTCTCTTCCCAACCATTTCCTCGGGCGTATAAAATTTCGCTATGCCGCTGACTATTGTGCGCGTCTCATCTCCCACCTTTACGGTGAACTTGAGCAACTTGTCCGCCTTTTCAACCTTCTCGGCGGAGAGTATCTCGCCCACTCTCAGCTTTATTTTGAAAAAGTCGTCGATGGTTATTTCCTCGATGTCCACTACATTTTCGGGCTTCTCTACCTTAGCGGGCTTCGCCTCCTTAGGTTTGCCTTCATTAGCGGGCTTTGCGGGCGTCTCAACAGTCTCTATTCCAAGCTCGCTCTCGGGCGCGACGCCCTTTGAAACAAGCTCCTTGAGCAACTTGTCCTTGTCGAGCCTGACAAAGAGATATGTGGGGCTTTCGTCCACTTTGAGAGTCCCTAAATCGCCGAACTTGTCGAGGTCCTCGAATTTTATTTCCTTCACTCCGCATTGCGCGAGCGCCTTCGCGGAAGTTTCGGGCATGAACGGCGCGAGAAGCGTGGAGCATATCGCTATGCTCTCGAGCAAGTTGTGAAGCACGACCTCAAGCCTGTCCTTGTTGCTCTCGTCCTTTGCGAGCACCCAAGGCGTCGTCTCGTCGATATACTTGTTTGCGCGGCGGAGCAATGTGAAGATCTCGCCGAGCGCGTCCGCGACATGATAGCTGTCAATGTCGCCGAGGACTTTGTCTCTCAGGGCGCAAACCGCCGAAGCAAGCTCGCCGTCCACGCTCTCATATATGCCGCCCTTCGCGACTGTACCGCCGAAATACTTGTTGGTCATGGCGACGGTGCGCTGTACAAGGTTGCCGTAGACGTTTACGAGGTCGCTGTTTATGTCGTCTATAGTCTGTCCCCAGCCTATCACTCCGTCATTTTCAAAAGGCATCGCCTTGAGCATGCAATATCTCGTTGCGTCCACCCCGAACGCGGCGACGAGGTCGTCGGCATAGATGACGTTGCCCTTCGATTTGGACATCTTGCCGCCGTTTTGCATGAGCCACGGATGCCCATACACCTGCTTTGGCAGAGGAAGTCCCAAAGCCATGAGGAATATCGGCCAATATATGACGTGGAAGCGCACGATGTCCTTGCCTATGACGTGCAGATCCGCGGGCCATTCCTTGTCGAACTTTTCGCTGTCTTCGCCCACGCGATAGCCCGCGCCCGTGATGTAGTTTGTGAGCGCGTCCAGCCACACGTATACGACGTGCCTCGAATCAAAATCCACGGGGATGCCCCACTTGAAGGACGTGCGCGACACGCAAAGATCCTGAAGCCCCGGCTTAAGGAAGTTGTTGACCATCTCGTTCTTGCGCGAAACGGGAGTGATGAAGTCGGGGTGCTCCTCGTAATATTTGAGAAGCGCGTCCGCATACTTGCTCATCTTGAAGAAGTATGCCTCTTCCTCCGCCATCTTGACTTCTCTTCCGCAGTCGGGGCACTTGCCGTCCACAAGCTGGCTCTGCGTCCAGAAGGACTCGCAAGGCGTGCAATACCACCCCTTGTAGGTGCCCTTGTAGATGTCGCCCTGTTCGTACAGCTTTTTGAATATCTTCTGCACCTGCTCCTCGTGATAGGCGTCCGTCGTGCGTACAAAGCGGTCGAAAGAGGTGTTCATAAGCCTCCATATGCGCTCTATCTCGCCCGCGACTCCGTCCACGAACAGTTTCGGAGTTTTACCCTCCGCCGCGGCTTTAAGCTCTATCTTCTCGCCGTGCTCGTCCGTGCCCGTCTGAAAGATGACGTCGTATCCCTCGAGGCGCTTTGCGCGCGCGATGACGTCTGACAGCACGATCTCATACGTGTTGCCCACGTGCGGCTTGCCCGATGTGTAGGTTATCGCCGTTGTCAAATAAAACTTCTTTTTGTCCTTCATGCCCATATACTCCTCGGCTGAACTTTATTTCACGATGTTTTTTACAACATTTTTTATAACGTTTGATATTATAGCACATTTCACGCGATGGCGATCAATAGTAGACGACTTCGGCTCCCTCGGGAATGCCGAGTTCCTCTCTTCCGTACTTGAAGCCTTTGGGAAGTCGGACGGTAGTCAGGGAGGCGTCGCCCTCAAAGATCGCGCGACGCTCCGTATTTACTTGCAGTTGATGGGGCGCGCCCGTGTCGGAATCGTAAACCACTTCCCAATTGACGTCGACATGTCCGATCTCTTTCACGCTGTAGGGAATTGTGATCTGCGTCAAACTTTTGCAATGTGCAAATGCGTCGCTCTCTATATGCGTCACGCTCTCCGGAAGCACGATGGAAGTCAGGTTTTCGCACCGTGAAAACGCGCCTCCCCATATCTTCGTCACACCCTCGGGAATGGCGATGGACGTCAGACCCGTGCAACTTTCAAACGTACCGCCTTCAATCTCCGTAACCCCCACGGGAATGATGACGGACGTCAGAGCCTCGCAACCCCAAAACGCATACCATCCTATCCTCTTCACGCCCACGGGGATGACGATGGACGACAGTTTTTTACAACAGAAAAACGCATTGGGTTCTATCTCCGTCACGCCTTCGGGAATGATAATGGACTCCGGGCTTTCGCAATGCTCAAACGCACCAAAGCCTATCTTCGCCACGCCGTCGGGTATGACGACGTCGCCGCCCGCGCCCTTGTACTTCACAAGAGTGGCGTCGCATATTTCAAATTCGTCGGCGTTAAATGCCATTGCCACCGTTTGTCGCTCCTATATGGCTGTTTGTTGTTTTGCGTCGCGCCGCGCGCACTGTCGCGCCTCGCGCGCATGAAGGCGAGTACGCTTGCGCGTATGCGTACGACCTGATTTATTATTATACAACTTTCCTTTATAATTGTAAACAGCGCCGCGTAAAAACGCGAGGGCAAAAACCATTTTTATGTCAAATCGCGTCTGAAAGCGCATATGGCACGACGCGAGCGCGCGAAGCAAAGGGCATAATCCCGCCCCATTTCAAATATATTGAAATATGAACGTGCTTTTCTCTACGCTTTTGCTCGTCTCGCTGACGGCGATGTTGATATTCGCTCCCGCAGAGGCTTTTCCCACGATGATCGCGGGGGTGCAAAGCGCGATCACGCTCTCGCTGAAACTACTCGCGATATACGCTGTGTGGCTGTCCGCTCTCAAAATGATGCAAGCGACGGGGCTTGACAAAAAGCTGTCCCGCCTTCTGCGCCCCGTGATAAAGCGGCTTTTCAAGGGCGAGAGCGAGGACGCCTACGACAACATTTCCGTCAACCTATCGGCGAATATGCTGGGCATGGGCGGAGTCGCGACGCCCGCGGGAATACGCGCGATGACCGCGATGCAGGACGGCTCGCCAAAGGCGACGCACAACATGATCTTGCTCATCGTCATCAACGCCACTTCCATACAACTTGTGCCCGCAACAGTCATCGCCCTGCGCGCCGCGGCGGGGAGCGCGGACGCGTCGAACATTTTCTTCCCCACTCTCATCGCCACGAGCGTATCAACGTTTTCGGGCATGATCATATGCAAAGTCCTTTCCCTGAAGAAAGACAAGAGAAGCGACAAAAACGGCGCTTTAGCCTTGCGATTTGAGCATAAAAAGTCCGACTTTTGCAAATACATCTCAAAAATGAGGCGCGCAAAATGAGCGTATTCATCCTGCCCGCCTTTCTCATATTCCTCATAATTTTCAGCCTCGTAAAGCGCGTAAAAGTGTACGACTGTTTCCTCGGCGGCGCAAAGGACAGTCTGTCCCTCGTCAAGAGCATCTTCCCCTATGTCGCCGCTATTTTCGTTTGTATCGAGCTTTTTCGCGCAAGCGGCGCCGCGGACAAACTTGCGGACCTGCTTGCAAAACCGCTGTCCTTCCTCGGGATACCGAAGGAGATCACTCAACTCATGATGTTGGTCCCCCTGTCGGGAGGGGGCGCGATCGCCCTGCTTGAGGATATAATCGCGCGCTACGGTGTAGACAGCTATATCGCGCGTTGCGCCGCGTGCGTGTCGGGCGCGAGCGAGACCGTATTTTACATCTCCGCAGTCTATCTTTCCGCCTGTAAAGCGAAAAAGCTCGGCTACGCCATACCCGTTTCTCTCTTTTGCACTCTTCTCGGCACCGTCACGGCATGCTTGCTTTGTAAATTTATGTGAGTATAAAAAATTTCCGAAAGCACAAGGTGACTTCCGGAAATCGTTTTTGAAGTTTGTTTGCGATCAACGCTTTGAGAATTGCGGAGCTTTACGCGCTTTGTGCAGTCCGTATTTCTTGCGCTCTTTTGCTCTCGGGTCGCGGGTGAGGTAGCCTTCCTTTTTGAGGATGGCGCGATATGCCTCCGCGTCTGCGACGCAAAGCGCGCGAGCGATGCCGTGACGTATTGCGCCCGCCTGTCCCGTGTAGCCGCCGCCCTTCACGTTTACGAACACGTCGAACTTGTTTTTGGTGTCCGTCGCGACGAGGGGCTGATTGACGATGAGTTTCATCGTGTCTTGAGGGAAGTACTCCTCGAGCGTACGCTTGTTGATGGTGATGTTGCCCTCACCGGGGATGAGACGCACTCTTGCTATAGCTGTCTTTCTTCTGCCGGTGCCGAGATATTGAACTTTCTTTGCCTTTTTAGTAGCCATAATTCACCTCACTCAGTTGAGTTTCAGCTCCACGGGCTTTTGAGCCGCATGGTCGTGCTCGCTGCCGACATAGACGCGCAGTTTTTTGAGCATCTTTGCGCCGAGGCTGTTTTTGGGAAGCATGCCCTTGACCGCCTTGTACACCGCAAAGTCGGGCTTTTCTGCCATGAGCTTTTTGTATTGTATCTCTTTCAGCCCGCCGATGTAGCCTGTGTGATAGCGATAATACTTGTCCTCGAGTTTTTTGCCCGTAAGGACGACTTTTTCGCAATTGATTATTATGACATGGTCGCCGCAGTCGACGTTGGGAGTGTATTCGGGCTTGTTTTTGCCCTTGAGTATCGCCGCGACTTGAGATGCCAAACGTCCCAAAACCATACCTGTCGCGTCGACGATATACCACTTGCTCTCAACTTCACCGGGCTTTGCCATGTAGGACTTATTGTTTTTTGCCATAGATGACAAATCATTAGCCATACTGCCAACCTCCGATCGTTTTGTTTTCTGCCGTGACTTGCGATTTGAGAGGGGCTAGTTCCCAAATTTTCGTCACTTTGGAAATTATGCTTGATAATAATATAAGAATTATCGCGATAAGTCAAGCGATTTCACGCAGATTTTGCTATTTTTCCGCCTGATTTTCGCGCGTTGCGTTCTACGCTTAATCGCTGCACAAGATATTGAGGTCCGCGGCGGGCGAGGCGAGTTTCAATTCATTCTTCCCGTCCTCGAAACTTCCCCTCTCGAGCTTGAGCGCGATCTGTTTCACGGGGCAATCATCGCTCGGCGATACGCGCAAACGGTATCCTCCCTCCGTCTTTTTCATCTCGAAGTCTACGCTTCCCGTCTCGCAATACAGCGTGTACTTGCCTTCGCCCTCGAAAAGGCGCGCCTCTATACTCTCAAACGACATGCCGTTTCCTTTGCGCTTTGGCAACATGGGCACGACGGAGCCGTCCTTCACGAACACGGGGAAATCCTCCAATTTGCAAGCTATATCATATTCGCTCCCGCCCTCGAAGCGCTCTCCCGTGAAGAAATTCGTCCATTTGCCATTCGGCAACCAAACGCGCATACGCGTGACTCCGCCTCTGCCCTTTTTTGTGACGGGACAGACGAGCATCTGTTCGCCGAAATAATACTGGTCGCGATATTTTTTGCTCCTCGAGCGCGCGTCGTCGTCATAATAGTACATGGGCGAGATGAGAGGGATTCCCTCGGTATGCGTGCGCACGTTCGCCGTATAAAGATATGGCAACAGGCGGTGTCTCAATCGCATATATTCCTCTGCGGTATCCGTGACTTTTTCATACAGCCACGGCTCCTTGCTCTTTCCCTTGTTGTTGGAGTGCAGACGGTTTATGGGCGAAAATACGCCGAATTGCAACCATCTGAGATACAGCTCGTTGTCGCCGTGCCCCAAAAGGTGTCCGCCTATGTCGTGCGACCACCACGTATAGCCCGCATTAGACGCGAGCGCGGTGAAATAGGGCTGGAATTTCAGGCTCTTCCAGCACACTACGGTGTCCCCCGAAAAGCCGAGCGGGTATCTGTGCGACCCCAATCCCGCATAGCGCGAGAGCACCATGCCCGTCTTACCTGAGCGACAATTGTCGAGGAAGTGATAGTGATTGAGCAACCAAAGCGGGTCCAGCCCCTCCATTTTGGACTTCGTGCCCTGTTGCCAATCTATCCACCAAAAGTCCACGCCGTCCGCCTCGTAGGGGTGATGCAAAATGTCGAAATAGGCGTTCAAAAATTTCTTGTCCGTAAGATCGAATTCCACCGTCTTTTTGGTGGCGGGGTCTATGCCGCACGCCCTCGCCATTTCGGGATACATATCCTCAAAATAGCGCACGCCGTCGCGCGGGTGCAAGTTCATCGTGACGGCAAGTCCTCTGTCCTTAAGTCCCTTGAGAAACGCCTTATAATCGGGGAAGAGCGCCTTTTCAAAGGTATAGCCCGTCCAGCCTCTGCCCTGCATGCTGTGATACTCCGCGTCTTTGGGAACACTGCCGACGCGGTGCCAATCCATATCCACGGTGGCGACGGATAGAGGGACGTCGTGCGCCGCAAATTTGTCCATGAGCGCAAGATATTCCTCCGCGCTGTAGCGGTGATAACGCGACCACCAATTGCTAAGCGCGTATATGGGCAAGAGGGGCGGATAGCCCGTGAGCGCAAAATATTCCTTAAGCCCGCCGAGATAATCGTCGCCGAATGCGAGGATATATTTATCCACGCCCTCGCCTTTGCGTTTTAAGACGCTCCCGTCCTCGGCAAGCAAGAAAGACTTGCCGTCGTCAAGCTCCGTCACGCCGTTTGAAGCAAATATGCCCTTGCGAATATGTTCGACGCAAAAATGATCCTTCTTTTCCTTTTTTCTCTTCCAGCCCGCCAACACGCCGAACGTGCCGTCGAGAGTGCGCGCCGTACCGCCCAAATTTTGCTTGTAGCAAGGCGTCGCGACGCTCGTCCCGTTTTTGAGGGGAGAGGCGAACGTCACCTTGACTTCAAGCGTTTGCAAGTTGACCTCGAATTTTACGCTTGTTGTGTCAACAACGACTTTATCTCCCGTTTTTGACATTTTAAACTGCGGTTTTGCAAAATCGCGACAAAACACCGTCTGCGTCCTAAGATCCGTGAATTCGCCCTTTTCTATCCTTACGATCCTATCGGACAGCACGCTTATGCGCACATCGTCGAACAACGTCGTCCGTTCGCTGTTGCAAGGCGCGCTTTGACAAGAAAACCTTTCCATATAATGCCCCCTTATGATTTCATAATGGATTATTTTAGCAAAAATCGCCTCTCCTGTCAATAGCGTTGGCGGCTCGGACAAACGTTACGTTATACGCATAAACACAAATGCCGTCTGTGTATAGGGACACTCGGACAGAGGGTGCGTTAAGCTCGGACACGGCAAACGGCGGATATGGGAACGCTCAGACAGGGAGATTTCTCACTTTACCCCACAAAATCACTGCTTAATTTTGCGGGGACCCCGTGTTGCTCGGAATGACAATATCTATAAACGTGTCATGTTGAGCGAAGTCGAAACATCCCCTTGATAGAGGCATACCCTCTTCACCAGGGGATTCCTCGACTGCGCTTCGCTCCGCTCGGAATGACAATTTATAAAATATGTCATGTTGAGCGACATCGGGGTCCCCGCAAAAATATGTAATGTTTTTGTGGGGTAAGGAGTCGAAGCATCCCCTTTTCTTATGCTGTCATGTTGAGCGTAGCCGAAACATCCCCTTGTCTTATGCTGTCATGTTGAGCCTGTCGAAGCAACGTCGAGGAATCCCCTGATAAAGGACCCCACCACCCGCTGAATAGCGGGTGGTGGGGGTCCCGACTTATAAAACACATCATGTCCAAGCGCATTTATCCAGCCGCTTGCTCGCGTATAATCACCGACGCTTGTCTTTAGGTAGAAATATATAAGTTTGAAAACTTTTGTATTAAAAATGTCAACATTAAATACGAAGGGTTGCCCCCTTTGCATTTAATAGTAAAACTTACATCGGAAATTATTTCTGTATAATATTTGTATGTATTAAAATTTGACAGCTTTCGTCATTTCGGGTATAATCAAACAAACGATTCCCAAAATATATTGCGGAGGGAGAGCATGAAAGAGCGCCTGACCAAAATTTTAAACTTGATATCCAAAGCGGTGCAATCGGATTGGTTCATCGTACTCAACGCTGTGCTCATTTTGTTCGGATGGGGTTTTAATATTTGGATCCCCATGCTCTGCGTGATATTCGTCATAAATACGCTCCCCCTCTTTTTCGACCGACATACAAAACACCTCTTCAACGTTCTGATAATGTTCTCGTTTATAATGAGCGCAAACAGAAACGATCTTATGAAATTCGCTCCCCTTCTCGCCCTCGTAGGCTTGCTGGTCGTGGGAATGATCTTCAACCTCATCTTTTTCAAGCGGAGCTTCAAGCCCTTACACCCAAAAAACATAAAGGGATTTCATGCCTCTCTCCTCGCGCTCATGTTGCCTATGTCGCTTGCGGGCGTCGGGTCTCCATCGGAAGTGCCCCTGTTTACGCTCGCGCTGTTTGGCTTGACGTTGGTGTTCGGCTTTATTTATTCCTTCTTCACGGTATGCGATCGCGACCCCGAGGAGAGAGCGCAACTTGCCGACTACGTGCTCAAAATATTGGTGGCGTCGGGCATAGTCATATCTCTCGAGATGTTGATTTTCTACGGACGTATAGGCGACATAAACCAAATCGTGCAAGCGATGATGTCAAAAAAGGTGCACCTCGGCTGGGCGGGTCCAAACAATATGGCGCCCATGTTGTCCATATGCATACCCGCGACGCTGTACTTCTGCATACGCAAAAATTTCGCCACTCCCCTGCTCACGACGCTTGCGCTTGTCGAATACGCGCTCATCATCGCCACGGGTTGCAGGGGCGCGATACTGTTTACGACCCTCGCTATGCCCGCAATGTTGCTGTACGTCATTGTCAAAAGCGAAAACAAGGTCTCTTTCGGCGTGACGGTGAGCATAGTGTTTATCGTCGCCATCATCATCGTGGCGTACTACGGCAACATCTTCGCGAACATAATCACCACCATCCTCAACAAGAGGCTGGACTCCTCGGGCAGAGAGGAGCTGTATCATCTTGCCATAGACACTTTCAAGACGTGGCCTATATTCGGCGCGGGTTGGGATTACAAGACGGACGTTTTCTATCACAGTACTTTCTTCCAAATACTCGCGACTATGGGCCTTTTCGGTCTCGCGATATTCGCCGTGTTCTATTTCTGGAGATACAGGACTTTTTTCAAGGCGCGCAAAGACCCCTCCACTATGGCGCTTTTGTGCGGCATGTTGCTGTTTGAAGCATACGGTTTTATAGACACCAACTATTTCGTTCCCAACTTCTTTTTGATACTGCTCGTCATGACTTACGCGGTAGAGGCGAAACTTCCCGAAAATTCCTGCCGCGCCTTCGGCGGCAAGGATCCCGTCGCGCACGTGGTGGGCTACTTCCGCATACTTGCCGACAGGGTCAAACCCCCGACGCACGACGCGCCCCAAACGAAACGGGAGACCTCCGAAACTCCCGCTTTGGCGGAAAATGCCGAAACACCGACTTTGAAAGATAATCCCGAAACTCCTCCCGCGGCTCAGACCTGCGGGACTCCCGCAACGTCCGAGAAACCCGAAGAAAGCGAGGAGCCTCAAGCGCAAGATCTCCCCGCCGAAAGCCCTCGCGACGACAAGGAATGATTTAAAATTTACATGCATCGGAGCCGCATATCATGACCGAAACGACAAAAAACGCATTCAAATCTTTCCTGAGCTTGTCTGAGCGCTTTTTCGGCTCGGATCTGTTTATCGCGCTCAACGCATTGCTAGTGCTGTTTGCCTGGCTGTTCGATATTTGGGCGCCTATAATATGCGTTATGGTGGCGCTTGGCTCGCTGTCGCTGTTCATATGTCGCGACGCGAAGTCGTTTTTCCCCGCCTTGTTCATGTTTTCGCTCACGATAAGCGTAAATCACAAGACCCTCGACAACTACGCGCCTATGCTCGCCCTCATAGCATTGCTGTTTGCGGGCATCGCGTTCAATTTCATATTTTTCAAAAGGAAAGTTTCGCTGTTGCGCCCATCTAAGATAAAAGGATTTAATTGCGCCTTGCTCGCGCTGGTCGTTCCGTTTGCGCTCGGAGGCGTAGGCTCGACATACGAACATCCTTTGGCTGTCGTGTCGGCGCTTGCGCTTATCATACTATTGGGCGTGGGATATTGCTTCTTTTTTGTCGCGCTTTCCGACGCGCCGAACAAAGGCGATCTGCCCAAATATGTGCTGAAGATACTCTTTGCGACGGGTTTGGTCGTTGTGGTGCAACTCATCGTCTACTTTGCGAGAATGGGCAATATTGAAGCCATTGTTGAGGCAATGGAGCAAAAGAACATAAAACTCGGCTGGGCGGGTCCCAACAACGTCGCACCCATGCTGTCGATGTGCGTGCCCGCGTCGCTTTTCTTCTGCATAAAAAAGAGCCGCCTAACCCCCGTCTTTGTCGCCGTCGCGTTGCTCGAATACGTGCTTATATTCACAACGGGGTGCAGGGGCGCTATACTGTTTACGACCGTCGCCATGCCCGCAATGATACTTTACGTCGCCGCAAAAAGCGAAAATCGCGCGCTGTTTTGCGTTTCCGTATGCGTGCTGTTCGGCGTCGGCATTTTCTTGCTCGCATATTTCGGCAATGACGTCTCAAAGATACTCACCACGATTTTGAACAAGGGACTCAACTCGTCGGGGCGCGACACCGTACTCTATCCCGAAGCGTGGGCGGTCTTTAAGGCGCACCCCATATTCGGCGCTGGTTGGGACTACCGCCTCGGAGAGCTTGCCCACAACAAATATACGCCCTATTGGTTCCACTCTACGGCGCTGCAGATCCCCGCGATGATGGGCGTCGTCGGAGTGGTCGCGTTCGGCTTCTTCTACTTCTGGAGATACCGCACTTTCCTCGCTCGAATAAAAGAGCCTGCTGTCGTCGCACTGCTTGCGGGGCTGGGGCTGTTTGACGCATACGGCATGGTGGATACAAACTTTTTCGGACCGACGTTTTTCCTGATGTTGCTCATAATGACTATATCCGTAGAAGTAGGTCTGCCCGAAAACAAGTGCCGCGCCTTCGGCGGCAAAGCGTTCGCTTATATTGCCGCTCGCTTCCGCGCGCTGAAGGGCAAAGAAAGTCCCCATGATCCGCAGAACGAAAGCGACGATAAAGACGAAACTGCGGACGATATTAAGAGCGAGACTCCCGCGACTTACGAAAGCGCCGACCCCGAGACGACAAAAGACTCTGCATCCCTTGACGGCGCAGAGGCTCTCGAGGATACGGACATGGCTTCCGACGGAGACGTAACTTTCTAAAGCGACTTTTCCTCCGACAAGCGGGAAGATCGAATATGTTCCGCTTTGTTTGAAACGACAACGATCTTATCGCTTGAGTCGGTCTGTTCTGTTTTCCAAAATTATCAGTTTTTTTATCCCATTATTTCATTTTATGCATTTTAGAGGCATATCTCAACATTGCAACAGTCAAATGACCGTCACGCTTTTTGCGAGGTTGCGAGGTTTGTCGGGGTCCAGACCGAGGCAGAGCGACGAACACAGCGCAAGCTCCTGAAGCGGCAATACGCAAAGAATCGGGCGCAAAGTTACGTCCTCGAGAGAGGGCAAAAACACCGTCTTGTCGGCGCCGAGGTCTCCCGCTCCGCTCAGACCTACGACGTACGCGCCGCGCGATCTCAGCTCGCTTACGGTAGCGCGCATACGCGGCAGACAGTCCTCCCTCGTCGCAAGCGCGATGACCGTGCTTTCAGAGTCTATGAGCGCGATGGGGCCGTGCTTCAGTTCTCCCGCCGCATACGCCTCCGCCTGTCTATACGTAATTTCCTTGAGTTTGAGCGCCCCTTCCTTAGCCGTCACGAGGTCCTGTCCCCGCCCCACGAGAAAGAGCTTGTCCGTGAGCATGCGTTTTTCAAACAATTCGCATCGCGCAATACATTCCTTTGCGCCGTTCGTGAGCTTTTTCAGCTCCTCCTCGCGCAAAATATCCCCCGCGACGCGACGCGCCAGCATATTGACGGCGAGCAATTGACAGCAATAGCTCTTTGTCGCCGCGACCGCGACTTCCGCGCCGGCGTCCAAAAACAGCGTCTTGTCCGCGGCAAGCGCCGCGCCGCTGCTCTCGACATTCGTCACAGCCACGGTGTACGCGCCGCCCTCCGCGCATCGCTTCATCGCAAGCAAAGTGTCCGCGGTTTCGCCGCTCTGCGTGACGAATAAAGCAAGCGTATCGCCGTCTACGGGCGCGCCCTCGTCCGCCTCACTTGCCGCAACAGCCTCCGCGCATATGCCCGCCATCTGCTCCAGCAAAAGTTTCCCGTACCTGCACGCGTGAAATGCCGTCCCGCACCCCGCAAGCATGACTCGCTTCGCCCGCCTCACTCTGTCCGCGAGTTCGTCGTCAAGCGCCTCGCTCACCTTGAGGTACGTCCTTTCAAGCGCGGCGGGGATCTCGTCTATCTCGGCGCGCATATGACAGGCACACTCCTTCGGAGGAGAGACTCGAAGGGGCGTAGAAGACTTGAAAATTCGCGCTCCGTCTTTGAAGATCGCGCAAACGTCGTGAGTTATGCGCGCATATTCGTCGTCCTGAAGCACAGTCGCCGTCCCGACATAGCGCGCAAGCGCAAGCCCGTCGCTCGCGGCGAAACTTCCGTACTCCCCCTTTGCCACAAGCATGCTCGCACCCTTTCTAAAGACGTACACGGCGGGGTCGCCCTCTCTTATCGCAAGAAATGTCGCTGATCCTTTCGCTTTGCCGCCCACGCGCCGTACAGCCTCGAGCATATCCCCTCCCTCGAGCGCGAGAAGATGCGCGAGAAGTTCGCTGTCCGTCTCCGAAACGCAACTTATTCCTTTCCCCGCGAGTTCGCTTTTCAGTTCCGCGCAATTTTCAAGCACACCGTTGTGCACGACGGCGATCTTTTTGTCGTATGACAAATGCGGGTGCGCGTTGACGGCATTCGGCTTGCCGTGCGTCGCCCACCTCGTGTGCCCTATCGCCGTATGGCACGCTCCCCCCGCGGGCAACATAGCGTCCAGCGCGTTCACCCGCCCCGCCGTCTTAAACACCTTGAGCCTGTCCCCGCCCAGCGCGACGCCCGCGCTGTCATAGCCGCGATATTCCAGCGTCCTCAGCCCGTCCATAACTATGGCTTTCGCATTTTGAGATCCCGAGTATCCGACGATTCCGCACATACAATATTTATATGCCGGACACAAAAATTTCGCGCAAGAAAATTCCCCGTAAATGTTGACAAGCGACATAGGGTGTGGTATATTTATTCCTGTTTTTGAAAAAAATGTCTATCGGCGATTTTTTTAGGTGAAAAAACACCTAAAAAAAAACGCCTTTTTTTGTTTATATAGGGGCAAAACAGGGCAATAGGAGAGTTTTATGACAAAATATGTTTTCGTGACGGGCGGCGTTGTTTCGGGACTTGGCAAAGGCATCGTGGCGGCGTCTTTGGGCAGGCTGTTGAAGCTTAGAGGCTACAAGGTGGCGGCGCAGAAGTTCGACCCCTACATGAACATCGATCCGGGCACTATGAACCCCACTCAGCACGGCGAAGTTTTCGTCACGCACGACGGCGCGGAGACCGACCTCGACCTCGGGCACTACGAGCGCTTTATAGACGAAAACCTCACGCGGTTTTCAAACCTCACGAGCGGCAAAGTCTATTGGAGCGTGCTCAACAAGGAGCGCGCGGGCGAATATCTCGGACAGACCGTACAGATCATACCCCACGTGACGAACGAGATAAAGAGTTTCATTCAAAAGAACGTCGAAGAGACGGGCGCGGACGTCCTCATCACCGAGATAGGCGGCACCATAGGCGACATCGAATCGCAACCCTTCCTTGAGGCTATACGTCAATTCTCGCTTGAAGTGGGGCGCAAAAATTGCCTGTTTATACACGTATGCCTCGTGCCCTACATCAGCGGCTCGGACGAATACAAGTCAAAACCCGCGCAACACTCCACTAAGGAACTGCAGGCGATGGGCATCTCCCCCGACATCATCATCACGCGCTCCGACTCCGACTGCGGCGACGCGATACGCAAGAAGATAGCGCTTTTCTGCAACGTCAAAGAGGACTGCGTCATCTCCAACACCACCGCGGATTGCCTGTACGAAGTTCCCATAATGTTGCACAACAACGGCCTCGACAAAGTCGTCTGCCGCGAGTTGGGACTTAAAAACAAGTGCGACCTCTCCCCGTGGAAGGCTATGGTGAATGACATCCACTCCCGCAAAGGCACCGTGCATATCGCCATTGTGGGCAAATATGTCTCTCTGCACGACTCCTATCTGTCCATAGTCGAGTCCATAAACCACGCCTCTTACGCCTGCCACACCAACGTACAGTTGCATTGGATTGACAGCGAGGGCATCACCCGTCAAAATGCCGCGGAGAAGCTGGCGGGTGTACAGGGAGTGCTCATCCCGGGCGGCTTCGGGACAAGAGGCACCGAGGGTATGATCGAGGCGTGCCGCTACGCGCGCGAAAACGGCGTGCCCTATTTCGGCATCTGCCTCGGCATGCAGATCGCTGTCATAGAGTTCGCACGCAACGTCGCGGGCATAAAGGACGCGACAAGCGGCGAGTTTTCCAAATCGGGCAGTCACGTCATTGACCTCATGCCCGACCAGAACGGCAAACGTATGGGCGGCACCATGCGCCTCGGCGCTTATCCATGCGTGATAAAGCAAGGCACATATATGGCGAAAGCGTACGGCAAGGATCTCATTGAGGAACGCCACCGTCACCGCTACGAATTCAACAACTCCTTCCGCGCTAAGCTCGAAGAGGCGGGACTGACGATAAGCGGCACCTCCCCAGACGGCAACATCGTCGAGACGGTCGAGGCGCCCTCAAAAGGTTTCTTCATAGGCGTGCAATTCCACCCCGAATTCACCTCTCGTCCCAACCGCGCCAACCCCATATTCCGAGATTTCGTCGCCGCCGCAAAAGAATACAAAATTTAAGTCCTCTCGCAAATCGACTTTTGCACCCGCCCGCGATTTGGCTCGCCATTTTCATTCGGAATTCGCGCCATTTTTTCGGACAGTTGACTTTTAAGCATACAAGCGTACAAAACTATCGGACATTTTGTCCGATATTTTTTCTCATCGCGGTTGACTTTGCAAGATATATTCATTAAAATATACTTGTAAAAAGGAGGTCACAATATGTTTCATATAATCGTCAACCCCACGGGCGGCAAAGGCAAAAGCCTGAAAGCTCTGGACAAAGTAAAAGCGATCCTGACGGACGCGAAGATACCCTTCGAGGTGCACGAGACGGAGCGCAAGGGCCATGCGACCGAGATCGTGCGCGAACTCAGCAAAACTCCCGACATGAAGCTTATAGTACTCGGCGGAGACGGCTCCTTCAACGAGGTGCTCAACGGCATAGAGAATTTTGAAAACGTGACGTTGGGACTTGTGCCCTGCGGCACGGGCAACGATTTCGTATCCGCGTCGGGACACCCTGAGAAAGTCGAGGACGCCATGAAGATCATACTCGACGGCGAGGCGAGATACATAGACTTCATACAGCTTGACGACCGTCGCTGTCTCAACGTGCTCGGCGCGGGCATGGACGTAGACGTACTGCAAAAGTACGCGACTATGAAGCCCTTCCACGGAAAGGTCAAATATTATGCGTCCCTATTATATGTGCTTGCGCATCCTAAGTGGCACCACATGAAATTCACCATCGACGGCAATGAGTTGGGCGAGCGCAGCGTGTTTATGATCGGCATCGGCAACGGCAAGAGCATAGGCGGCGGCATCCCCATCTGCCCCGACGGAGTCGTGGACGACGGCAAACTCAGCATAGTCGTTGTCAACGAAATGAAAAAGAGCCGCATACCTATCGAACTTCCCGGTTTCCTCAAGGCGAAACACGTCAAAAAGCCCTACACCGAGGTGTTTGAGGGCACATCCGTCAAGATCGAGGTCCTTGACGACAGCATGTTTGAAGCCGACGGCGAAATCTTCGGCGGAAGCGAGATCAATTGTCACCTCGTCCCCAACACCTTGAAAGTTTATATGGCGAAAAAGTAATAAATATGCGGGGCTGTTTGCCCCGCTTTTTTATGTTTTAAATGCGGGCATTGCGCCCGCATATTTTTTAATTTACATCTCTTCGGGGGCGTCTATGCCGAGGAGAGATAATCCCGTGCCTATGGTATTCTTTACCGCCGCGGTCAGCATGAGGCGCGCGTTGCGAGTGCCCTCGTCGTCTACGACTATGCGGTGTCCGATGTAAAATCTGTTGAATTTGCCCGCAAGGTCTACGATATGGCGGGTGACGAGGCAAGGCTCTCTGAGTTTTGCCGCCTGCCTCACGCTCTCGCCGAATGACAGCAGACTTTTCACGACTTCATAGCCCTCGTCCGTCGTTATCGCGTCGAGGTCCGCCTTCTCAATGCAGAACTCGCCCCCTTTCCTCAACGCGCTTGCACA
The DNA here is from genome assembly GCA_947589475.1 of uncultured Clostridia bacterium. Taxonomy (GTDB): domain Bacteria; phylum Bacillota; class Clostridia; order Christensenellales; family CAG-917; genus CAG-475. The sequence goes on along the minus strand of CANQBO010000009.1, from coordinate 33,495 downwards.
GCGCGCATATGTGTATTGCACATATGGCGCGGTCTCGCCGTCGAAGTTGAGCACCTTGTCATAGCTGAACACGATGTCCTTGATGCGGTTGTTCCAAAGCGCGCCGAAAACCACCGCGCCGACGCCGACGCTCTCGGCGACCTGCGCCTTATTCTCTATGTCGGGATTTTTTTCGCTTATTATTTTTTCCGCTTTTTCGACCGCCTTGTCCAACACTTCCTTAAGCCAGATCACCCTTCCGTTTCTCGTAGACATGGAGCCGTCCTCCATGGAGACCATGCCGAAAGCGATATGCTCCATATCGTCGGCGCCGGCAAAATCCATAAGTTTAAGCACCTGAAACAGTTGTTTAAAGTGCAGATTTTGTTGATATGCGACAACATACAGGCATTTGTAAAAATCGTAGGTCTGCTTTCTGTAGTACGCGGCGGCAAGATCCCTCGTGGCGTACAGCGTCGCTCCGTCCGCTTTGACCAAAAGGCAAGGCGGCATATCGTATTTGTCCAAATTTACGACCTTTGCGCCCTCGCTCTCCTCAAGCAGTCCCTTGTCGCTCAATATCTTGAGACATGGCTCCATTTTGTCGTTGTAGAAGCTCTCGCCCGCATAGCTGTCGAAGGATATTTTCAACCTGTCGTATATTTTGCCGACCGCTTGCATAGTGACTTTTTTGAAAACGTCGAAATATTTTGTCGCTTCCTTGTCGCCGTCCTCTATGCGCTTGAACCAGGCGCGCGCCTCGTCGTCCATTTCGGGGTGCGCCTCCGCCTCCTTGTGGTAGCGGACGTAGAGGGAGTTGAGGAAATATTCGTCGTTTTTTTCGACTTCCTCAAGGGACGACCACTTTCTTGTCGCGACTATGAGCTTGCCGAATTGCGTGCCCCAATCGCCGAGATGATTTATACCCACGACGTTGTAGCCGAGGTGCTTGAATATCCTGTACAGCGCGCCGCCTATCACCGTCGTGCTGAGGTGCCCGATGTGGAAGGGCTTCGCGATGTTGACGGAACTATAGTCTATGCAGATCGTCTTGCCCCTGCCCTCGTCGCTCGCGCCGACGACGTCCGACGTCGCAAGCGGAGCAATCCCCGCCGCAACGGTGCGACGGTCAAAGAATATGTTGAGGTATCCGCCCACGACTTCCGCCTTGCTTACAAACGCCAAACTTTGCGCATACGGCGCGAGTTTCCCCGCGATAAGGGGAGGCGCTTGTCTGAGTGTTTTTGAAAACTTGAAACACGGCAGACAAATATCCCCCATTCCGCTGTCTTTTGGCACTTCGAGAGCGCCGAGCACGTCCTGCGCGGCAAGTCCCTCTACGGCGAGCGCTTCTGAAATTTCTTTTTCAAACATAATTTATTTCCTCTCGGCGCGGCTTTGCGCGCTTTATCTTGAAACTATAATAGCGCAAAATAAGCGTAAAGCGCAACCTAAATCGCGCAAAAACTCCCTCTCTTTTGTAATTTATCCTCTTATATCCTTATATTTTGAAACCATTTGCAAAAAACCGCTTGAAGTTCGCGCTATTTGTGTTAGAATAAATTATTATGACAAAGCGTATGATCGACTACTTTGAAGTTTCCGGCGACGATTATCAAATGGGCGTGCTCATAGGACGCTATTTTCGCGACTACCTGATGAGCATAGAGGCGGGTTTTGCGGCGATGCTCCCCGGGCATATCGAGCGCGTCAAAGCCCTCGAGACCAACCTCGCCAAAAAGCTCCCCCATTGCTTGAGCGAAATATACGGAAGAGCGGACGGCTCGGGCGTGAGCCGCGACGTGATGCTCCTCATCATGTTCCCCGAGATATACGGCGGCACGGACGGGTGCACTTCAGTATACCTCAAGACCTCGCGCAGCGCCATGCTCGCCCACAACGAGGACAGCGCCACTATGAACATCGACAACGTCGCGCTTGTCAGATACGACTACGGCGATTTCAAACTTGTCGCCTACACCTCCGCGATACGACTTGCGGGCAGCGCTTTCGCCTTCAACGACAGCGGCATGGCGTTTTCAAGCAATCATATCTTCGGCGGCGAGCGCGATATGGACGAGATCTCCCGCTTTATTCTTCTTCGCGACGTCATCAATTCCAAATCTATCGCCGAAGCGGAAAAAAAGGTGCGCTCCGTGGACGTCGCCTCCCCATTCAACCTCAATATCCTCGACATGAACAGCCTCACGCTTTGCAATATCGAGCGCGATCTGCACGACCTGCACGTTGAATATATCCGCGACCGCTACACCCACTCCAACCACTTTTGCACAAAACCCTACGATGTCGAGCGCGTGCCCGTAAACTCCGTATTTCGCAGAAACAAATCGTTGGAACTTCTCATTGCGCTCGGCGACGACGCGCACCTCGACTCTCTCCTCGGTATACTCGCCTACGAGGGCGAAAGCTACGACTGTTCCGTCTTTGAGCGCCGCGAAAAATATCCCGACCGCATCTGCACTGTCGCCACTTTCGCCGTCGACCCCGCGTCTGACGACATCCGCGTGCTCGATTTCATCGGCAACGAAGTTTTTCGCTTCTCGCCGGACTGTACCCTCAAAAGCATCTCCCCGCTTTGATGGGCTATGTGGGCTGCTCGCCCCGCACCCTCGGCAAGGGACTTCGTCCCCTGCACTCCAAACTAAAAACGCGCAAACTAGGCTCTTTCATTGCCCGGTTTGCGCGTTTTGGTTTGTGTGCAAGTGCCAAAACTCCTGCGTGAGAGCTTGAAATTAAAGTTTGAATTGTACGAGCGTATAACGCATCCTATGTCCGAGTTTCTTTTACATAATGCCCGCAAAGTCATAGATATTAACGCATATCGCTATAAAAAATTTATCGAAAATCGCTTTACAAATGAGCCATGATAAGTTATTATATTTAAGCTATTTATATAAATAGCGCGAATTTCCTTTCCCGAAAGGGACAATAGACCAAAAGGAGGTAAAGCTATGGATAAGTATGAGATTCTCTACATTATTCGCGGCGCTGTCGAGGATGAGGTCAAAGAAAAGACCGTCCAGAAGTTCGAAGCACTTGTGTCCGCTCAAGGCGGCACGGTGGATGAGCTTGACAAGTGGGGCATGAAAAAGTTCGCCTATGAGATCGACCATCAGTCGGAAGGCTACTATGTGCTTATGAACGTCACTTGCTCAAAGGAAGCTCAGATTGAGATCGACAGACAGATGCGCAATGATGAGAACGTCATCAGGCAGATGATTTTGAAAAAGTAAGGAGAAAATTATGAATAAGGTATTTTTGATCGGCAATCTGACAAGAGATCCGGAGCTGTCCTCCACGCAGGGCGGCATCAAATTTTGCAGATTTACGCTTGCGGTTTCCCGCAGCTATTCCCGCGACGGCAAGAGGGAGACAGACTTCCTCCCCATCATAGTTTGGAGAGCGCCCGCAGACAATTGCGCCCGCTACCTCAAAAAAGGCAGCCGCGCCGCAGTCAGCGGAAGCATTCAGACAAGAAGCTATGACGCACAGGACGGCACCCGCCGCACCGTGACGGAGATCGTCGCAGACGAGGTACAATTCCTCTCCACAAAGAGCGATGACGAAAGAGGCGATGTCGATTTCGACGACCTCAAGCCCATCGACGAGGATCTTCCATTCTGATTTTAAGGAGTAATTTTGAATATGGCTGAAGAAGTAAAGGCACCGCGTCCTCAAAAGAGAGCGCCCAAAAAGAAAGTTTGCACCTTCTGCGTAGAGCATGTCAACGACATCGACTATAAGGATGTCGCAAAGCTCAGAAGGTATATCACCGAAAAGGGCAAGATCTTGCCCCGTCGCATGAGCGGAGTTTGCGCAAAGCACCAGCGTCCCCTCGCGGTCGCCATAAAGCGTGCGCGTCAAATGGCTCTGCTTCCCTACAAAGCCGACTGAGCTTTTGTGGACAACATCTTGACATCACGGCACAGCGATTTTGCTGTGCCGTTTTTTACTCCCGCAAACTTTGCAATTTTTTGGAACGCGCATCGCTAGGACAAGCTTTACGTAAGCTCGTACAATGCAAACGTAAATATCAAATTCTCTCGCAGGAGTTTGTACCGTACACACAATCAAAAAACGCGAGCGACGGCAAGTATTTGCCTAGCTCGCGTTTTTAGCTTGAGGTGCAGGGGACGAAGTCCCTTGCCGAGGGTGCGGGGCGAGCAGCCCTGCATAGGGCGGATCATCTGTTGCCGAAGCCGAGGGGACCTGTGCCGGGGCTAAGTTCATCGAAGCTTTTGAGGACGTACTCGCGCGTGATGACGGAGGAGCCGTCTATAAACGCGTGGCGCGCCGCCTGTCTGAGCACGACGGTGCTGTCCTCGAGTTCCATCGCGACGAGTTTCCTTTTTGCGTCCTCGTCGATGGAAAGCCCGTCTCCGAATTCGCCGCTGTTCAAAAGTTTCTTTATCTCGCCGTCGAGAATGGAGCGTTTTTCATTCTCCGTGACGTCGGCAAAAGTGACGAAAGTGACGTGTCCCTGAAGAGGTCCTCTGACGGCGCTGTCCACAAACAGGGCTACGCAGACCGCGGACAAGTTCAACTCCACGCCTAAATTTTTGACTTTGAAGTGCGCTCTTTTGAAGCTGTCCGTAAAGTTGAGCACCGCCTCGAGATATACGCTTGGGCAATCTTCCGCCGCGGAGATCAAAAACACGTTGACCTCGTCCTCGCTTATTGCTCTCAAGAAGATGTTGTTGAGGTCTCCCATAAGCTCGGAGCCGTCGAGTTTGTCGAGTTCTATGCATTGCACGTTGCCCTCGCCCACAGCAAGACCTACGGAGCTTATGTACTCCTTGAGCAACATGACGTCCTCACACTCGAAGCAGATGTTGTTGCGCATAGTGGGGGACGCGAGCACGCGCGCGACCATTTTCTGCTCGTTTACGCGCTCGAACCGCGTTTTGACTTCGGAGAGCGAAAGTTTGACGGGTTTTTTGGACAATTTGAGGGGGAGCGAGCTGACCGCGCGGATGAGCGCTTCGTCGCCCGAAAGCAGGACGCGCTGTTTGTCTCCGTTTGAAAGTATCTCGCTGTGAGCGATACGCGAGAAAGTCGAGTCGTAGCACTCCGCCTTTGCAAAGCCTTTTTCCACCGCTTTTCTAAGCAACTTCATACCCGCGTCCTCTTTTGGGAGCGTGGGCAACTGCGCCTTTACGATGTCGAGGAGTTCAGCCTCGGGAAGTCCCACGGTGAGCGCCGAAAGGCGCGCGGCATACCCTGCCGCATTTCCGACGTCATACTTAAGCCCGAACAGTTGCGCGTCCGCATTCGGCCAAAGCGAAAGTTTTGCGAGTATGCGTTTGCCGAGGGCCTCGTCTTTTTTCACGAGTATCCCCTCTAAAGACATCACTCCCGACAACAGCATCGCCGTCGTATTGCCCGCGCGGGACGCCTTTGAGATCTGGCTTGATATATCGGTGGCGGTCTGATTTTCGCCCGTCTTTATTTTCGCCTCCGTAATGGCGGATATAGCCTTGCCCTTGATGCCGATCAATTCCTGAACGTCATCGTCGAGCACGTCTCCATAGCCGTACTGAGATGCAAATTGTTGAATTCTTTGTTGCTGTTTAAACGTAACGTCGCTGTTTATGCTTTTGAGCGCGGGAGCCTCCGCGAGTTTAAACAGCTCCTCTTCGCGTGCGCCGTCTATGCCGTACACTCCCGCGAACGCATTGAACAACGCCCTCCTCTCTTCATAGGAGATATGATTTGAAAAAACTACTTCCGCTTCAAAGTACCTTTGCAGGCATCTCTCTTCACTTATGATCACCTTATCCTCCTTTTTCGTATGCGGACTTAACTCCGCAAAGTGTAAAATTTGTTTGTGATTGCCCAAAGAACAAATCGTCTGTGTCTTGATGACCTCCCTTATCCGCATACAGCGGATGAATGTCAGAGACTTCTTATATCCGAATAAAACAAGAGGTCTCTATTTAAGAAACCTCAACATCTTCATACGCTCAACTTCCTGCGTGCCGAACGGCGCACAAAATCTTCGAGGTCGAAAATATGCGGGTTTCCCGTGTGTTGCTTTTTGGCGATAATTCTCACTGCGCCGCTCTTAGAAAAGAGCATGCCCGTCGCATGAGATGCACAATATACGCCGTTTTTCATATTTTGACCTCCTTATCAAGCTGAACATTTCGATTTTACTACTATTTTAAAAAAAATCAAGCGTTTTAATGAAAAATTTTCGCATTTGCGGATTTTTATCATTATATATGCGCGCGATGTACGTGCGCGGGAAAGCGCAAACAAATTTGACTTTAAAAATATCGGCGCGATGAGGACTCATCGCGCCGAACATAGTCTTGTCATTTTATGACGTCAAACGTCATTCATAGTCCTTCCAAATGGACTTGTACGCCTTTTCAAAGTATTCTATCTTGCCCGCAAAATCGTTGCCCATCTTGTTGACTTCGTTGTTGTAAAGGTTTGTCCTCTTTGCGGTCTTGAGGTTTTCCTCGATGAGTTTGTATATCGTCTGACGCCCCTCGCCGTCCTTCGGCGGAGCAAAATCAAAGACGAAGTCTGTGGGAAGCGTATTATCGTCCGGCAAACCTTTTCCGTCCTCGCTGTAAGTCTTGTACAGTTCGTTGTCCCAAACGGAGTAGGTGTTGAGCAATACGAATATGCCCGCATAGCCGTCCGAAGTGGAGCCGCTCTCGATGAAGCTGTCCGCCACGACATACGCCTTGTTGTTGCCCGCAAGCGTGCCCGCCGCGTCCTGCGCTCCGAGGAAGTCCTTTGTTTGGTCTATCTCGCCGAGCGCATATGAGCCTGTGCCCTCTTCGATGAGCTTGCGCGCATAATCCGTGAAGTCCGCAAGATAACTGCTGTCCTTGCCCGCGGGAGTGATGAGATAGCCGAGTCCGTTGTTGTTGGAGCTTGAAGTCACCGCGCCCGTGTCGTCGCCGACGAGATACGCCCACGTGGAAGCCATCTGTCTCAGCCAATAGACTTCGGTGAGTTTGTCGAGTTTTGCCGCCTTAATCTTTTCGAAGCTGTTGTAGATCTGATGGATAATACCTATTTGCTCTCCCTTGTCGAATGCGGGCCACGTCTTAAGCAGGTACGCCATCGTGGGATGCTCCGTCGCCTGGAACTTGATTTCGTACTCGTCCGTCTCTTTGCCGCCCTCGTCGAGCTTCTTGCCGAAGGAAAGTATCTCGTTGTAATTGTTTTCATAGACAGCCGTATCGCCATCGCCGCTCTTCTTGAATTGATAGGAGTGATCTTCCTCCTTATTGCCCGAATTGTTGTATTTGTTTTTGGGATCCGTCATCGGGTCGCGAAGCTCTATTTCCTCGCCGTCCTCTTCATACTTCGCGTCCGCGTCGTATTTGGGGTTGGATATCTTGACGGTAAGCTCCGACAAATACTTGTTGCGCAACACTCTGACCGCCTCTTTGTTGGAGGGATTTGCGGAAAGTTGAGCGGTGAGCATGTTGAGATGCTCGTCGTCGAGGCGGAGCAAGATGTTGGTGACAAAGCCGTAGCCTTTCTCATCCGCGGGATGATAATAGGTGCTGTTGAGACTGCCGCCGAGCGCGGAAGAATAGCCTGTATCCGAAAGCTGGAAGCTTTCCTTGTTTTGAGCTATAACGCGTTCGTATTCTTGCTGTATCTCTTCTTTCGTCACCTTAATATCCTCGCCGAGCATCCTCTCATATCTGTCGACGATGAGGGAATCATATTGCGAGGTGAGATAATATTCCCAGCAATCTTTAATGTCTGTCTTGTACAAGTTTTTCTTCAAATTGCTTTCAAGGTCCGTCTCTGCGTCCTCGATGTACTTCTTCAGCACATCTTCAAGCGTTTCGCCCTCTTCGAGCTTGATATTCTTGACGAAGTCCTCGTCCTTTATCTCGTTGTAACGATCTTCCTCTTTCCAATCGAAGAAAGGCTCGACCTTATCTTCGTCCTTGAGCGGCGCGTCGGGATCGAATTCATCCTCTTCTTCCTCTTCCTCGGGAAGCGCGGTGCGAGGCGCGTCATATTTCACCCACTTTGCATAAAGCGGAGTGGTTTCATTCACGGCGGAGTCAAAATCAAACTCTTTCTCGTCCTCTTTGAATTCCTCGCTCTTCGCATACTCACTGTCGATAAACCAGCCGTAGAAGGTATATCCGTCCTTCGTCGGCTCGGTAGGCTCCTTCGCCTTCTTGCCCTTTTGGATGCGCTGACGCTCTATTTCCGTGCCGCCGTTGGACTCAAAACGGACGATGACGGGATCGGTGATCTCGCCGTCCTCTTCCTCTTCGGGGTCATTGTTCGCGCTCGAATTTGTCGAGACGCTGTTGTAATTGTCCTCGGTTATGGCGTCCTCGACAAGGGACTTGAGGGAGGAAAGCAAACTGTCGTTTGCGTCCTTGACAGCCTTGTTCCTTTCCGCTTCATTCAGCAAGTCATACGTATCGGGAAGCTCTTCGGGCACTGTTTCGGTCTCGTTTTCAAGCTGGTAGACCCTCTCTCTAGCATACATCACAAGAAGTTTCTGCTGGGCGAGGGACTGCAAAACATAATTTGCCGCCGCTTCCGCGCTCATGCCGTAATAGTTGACATAATAATAAGCGTAGCTTGCGAAACTCGAGCGCAACTCGTACTTATAGATGTCTCTATGCTCGTTGCCATAGTTCACTCTTGCCACGACCTGCGTCATGTCGCGCTCGTCATTGCGCGTAAAGATCGCGTCACAGCCGACAAACAGCGTCAAGCCTATCGCGAGAAGAAGCACGATCGCGGTTGCAAGTATCAGTTTTTTCTTCATATCTGCACTCCATAGTGAGAATATTGTCTTGTCTACTTAGTATAGTAGATTACATTAGTACAAAACATTATACACGCCCGCGCGCTCCTTAGCAAGCGTTTTTTTACATCAAATGCCGATTAAATTTATTTTTTCTTAGGTCCCCACGCGATGTCGGACCCGCCCGCGCAAAGATATTTCGACATTCTAAAGCGCCGAATTTGCGCATATCCTATATTTTTTGCATATTTATGTCTCCGAATTTTATTGCGCTTTACAAATTTTCTTTAAGATCCTCGTGCGGCAAACGCTTTGTTTTCGTCGATTTGGGGCCTTTACAAAATATGGAACGACATCAATTGAGCGATGAATTTCTTGACAAATTTCGACATACGTTATAATGTTTAAGTGTAACGACGCGCTTGTATTTGTCATCTCAGCCGCAAATTCGACAAGTTTCGGGCTGTATTTTGCGGCGCGAAGAGACGAGGTCAAGCTTTAAAAAGAGGTCGCTCAATGGGGAAAATCTATCAAGGCTTTATGAGAATGATCGCAAAATGCATCTTCCGTAAGCCGGAATTCATATATGAAGAGCCGCCTAAAGAAGGCGAAGCGGTCGTTTTCACCGCAAACCATTCTCAAGCGGACGGTCCCGCGATAACGACTCTGTACTTCCCGCAACCGCTAAGACCGTGGTCTATCGCGCAAGTCCTCGACAAGAAAACGTCGGCGGGTTTTATCTATCACGACGAATTTGCGGGCGAACACAGAAAGCACAAGTGGTTTTGGAAGATGCTGGCGTATCCCACATCGTGGCTGCTCAGACCCCTGCTCCTCGCGGTGGGCTGTATTCCCGTCTATCACGACAGGCGGGTGAGCCAAACTTTGGACATATCTCTCGACGCGCTCACAGGCGGCTCAAGTTTGATGATCTTCCCCGAATGTCCCGAACCTTTTTCGGAACATGTCAACGATTTTTACGGCGGATTTGTAAAGATCGGCGAACTTTATTACAAAAAAACGGGAAAAAATCTCAAGTTTTATCCCTGCTACATCGTAAAGTCCCTACGCAAAGTACTTGTGGGAAAACCCATAGAATATACTCCCGACGTGCGCGGCTCAAGCGCGAGAAAGCAGTTTGCGGAATCTTTGAGAGACAAGACGGAACAGCTTGCCCTCTCGCTTCCGCCGCACAAAGTGCCGCCGTTCATGACAAAGGAGTGGTATGAGGCATACGGTCACTATTGGACGGAAAACCGTATGCTTGAGTATTGGAATCTTAGCCAAACCGATCTTGAAAAACGTAAGCGCAAAAAATCAAAGAAAACCGACTCAAAACCTAAAGGCACAGACGTTTAAAATTCGTATTCCAAACGGGAAAAATCACCTTTTTCAAGTTTCAAAAACGGCGCGACTACGCCTCGAGCGAGAGTCGCGTCATTATTTCTTTATAAAGATCGGACGCTTCGATGTCGTCTTGAGCCATATCCTTCGCGCCCTTGTCCGAGACTTCCTTGTCTATGCTTTCGTCCTCGTACAAAGCGCCGAACGCGTGTTGACCGCCCGAGACGTATACGTTGCCGTCAAAGACGAGCTGTTTTTTTCCGTCTAAATAATAGAAACTTTGATCGTAAATCTTTTTTCCGCATCCGCCGATTATGCTTCCTAGATAATCGAAATTGCCGCTCACGACTCCCGAAAACACGCACTCCGTCACAGGACCCGCAAAGTACATCTCCTCCGTCACGTCCTTGCCGTCCGCGTCCTGCTTGACGTTGCCGTCCGCGTCGTACACGGGCGTCATGATATAGTGCTGTTCCTGCTTCCCGCATATGCCGCCCGCGTAGGAAGCGTCCCCTCCCGAGGTCACCGCCAGCGTACACGTGCTCAGGCACTTGCTCACGAAACCGACATAGTAGGACTGCCTCGCTTCGTCCACTCCTATCAGGCTCCGCCCCAAAACTCCGCCGCATGTCGCGTCCCCTTCGCACTTCACCGAAAGCTTGCCCGACGACGCGCAAAAAGCTATAGTCCCCGAGGACTGTTGCGCGGCGATACCGCCGCATATCGCGTCGCCCGCGCTCGTCACGGATATGTCGCAGGCGCTCACGCATCCCTCCATGTTTCCCATATTCTCAATTGCGACTCCGCCTACGACGGACGTCCATTTTGCGTCCTCCGCCACCTGCGTGAGAGTCGCCTCACAAGTCACGTCGGTAAGCTCGTAACCGTTGAAATAGCACGCCCCGCCCAGATCCACCGTATGCGCCTCGACCGCGCCCGTCACAGAGCATCCGAGCACGATTCCGTAGTTTTCGCCCACCAGCCCGCCGAAAGAGGCGTTTGCGTCAAGCTCGCCCTCAAGCCGCAGATCTTCAAAATTCACGCTGCAATTTTCAAGCGTACCGTATACGCGCCCCGCGCCGTTGCCCGCATACATATTTTGAGCCACTATGCCGCCCATGGACATGCCCGTCGCGCTCTCGCTTGAGACTTCTCCCGCGACCGCCCGCACTAAACCGCGCACACTCACCTTTACGTTTTTGAAAGTTGCGGCGCTCGCAACCGCGACAAACGCCGTGTCCGAGCTTGCCTCGACGTCCGCGTCCACGTTGACCGTTACGTTTTCAAGGGAGGAAATGTTTGTGCATGCGTTGAATATTGGACTGCCTTTCGTACATATCTCGATGTCCTCCAGCCTTCCGTTGAACTGTCCGAGCGTCGCGCCCTTGCCGAAGAGGAGCCGCCCTCCGCCGCCCTTGAAACTGCAATTCACCGTGGGCACTGTGTAGCCGTCGGGTATGACGATGTCCTTTAGGACGGTGTACGTCTCGCGCGAGGAAAAATCTATGTGTTTTAGCTTTGTCACCTCGCCCGCGTCGAAGTCGGGAAGCATTGCCGCGACGGTGACGGGGGTCGCAATCACTATTGCAAGAATGAGCAAACAGCCTATGCAAGCAAGCGCGAGCCTCCTCTTTTCTCTGCGCGTGAGAGGACGACGGTCGAGCACGATGTCCGTGCCGCGATAACTGACGTTGAGCGCGTATTTTATGGAATATATTGACTTAAGCCTCTTCCTCACCGCTTCGGAAGGCTTGACGACGGGATACGCTTTTTTGACGCGGCGCGTCCTGTCCAGAATGAGCAACATCTCTAGGGGAGAGACAATTTCGTCGAAATACAGCCTAAGACACTTGCCCGCTTTTTTTGCGAAAACTTGCGAGATCTCGATTGGCTCGCCCACGCCCTCCCATGTGGATATTTTCAAAAAGCCCGTCTCGTAGGCGGAAAGTATTTTGCGCGAACCATAAAGATAAAGCAGAGAGAGAACGGGAAATCTGCCCATGCGCAGGTTGCCTAAGTTTGCCTCCCGCATCATGGACTTGAAGGACTTGAGGTCGTCCTTTTTCACCGTATACAGCAATTTTTCTTCAAAAGTCTGCATTGTCCTCTCAATTTATCATTGCTTTTTGATCTTCACCTTTCTCGAAGCCGCCCACTTGTCGAAGGCGTCGAAGAGATACTGTTCGTTGACGGAACTGCCCTCCACCGCGTTTTTGAGCAACGCCGTCGTTTCGCCGAGCATCGTCATGAGCGTGGCTATATCTCCGCTCTGCTTGAGCACGACCGCCTTGAGGTCCTCGTTCTCCTTTCGTATCCCCTCGATCTTATCCGCATTCTGCCGCATGACCTCGGCTATATCCTTGTTTATGAAGTCGCTTATCTTCTCGATGCCCGAATTGTAGCGGTCCAGCGACTTTTGCAGATCCTTGAGATTGTAGGACGCCCTCTTTTCCTCAAGCAGCGCGTCTATCCTCTCTATCTGCTCCCTCGCGCGCTTCTCGGTATCTTCGAGCGCGGACATCTTGTCGCTGAGCTTTGCAATCAGCGACGTGAACTCCGCCACCGCTCTTGCATAGCTTTCCCCGGACTTTGAAAACTCGTCTATCCTGCGGCTCAACTCCTGCCCGTTCTTCGCCTGCGCGCTGAGGGCGGCATGCACCTTTTCGAGCTTTTCGGGAGCGTTGTCGGAAAGATTTTTGTTGAGGGCGGCGAGGTCGTCGCGTATCTCTCCGTAGGTCTTGCCGACCGCGGCAAGGCTCTCCTCGATGGGAGCGATCAACTTGCGGTAGGCAATAAAGCTGTCTATAAGCTCTTGAATGGAATTTTCGTTCATGGTTTTCTCCTCAATCTCGCTTGCGCCTCTTTCAAGGCGGCGAAAATTTCATTGCTGTCGCTGTTTAGTGTGTCCAGTATTATATTTTTTGCCACATCGTTATCCTCGACGAGAGGATAAAATTTGACTATATCGGGGTCCAGCGCGCTACTGCCGCCCTTAAGACAGGCGTCCATAAGCGGGAAGAGCGCCTCGTCGTGCGACCTCACGAACATCTCGCGCGCCTCGGAGTCGTACCCTCGCCTCCAAAACTCTATGCCCGCCTCTCTGAAGCGCCCGAAGCGCAGATGTTTCTCGTGCACGGCGATATAGGCAAGCTCCTTTGCCCTAAGCTCCTCGGAGGACATTCTGTCCGCCGCCGCGCGCGCGTTGTCGTATTGCTCCAGCGTGCAGAATTTTTCTATCCTGTCAATGAACTCGTCGTCGTCGATCTCAAGCTTGCCCGCAATATCCCTCAAAAAGTTCAGAGCGCGCTCCCTGTCCATCTTCTCGAAACACTCGTCGAAAAACGCGTCGAAAAGCTTAGGCGGAGAGGCTTCCACTACGACAAGATGCTGTCTTGCGCGCGATATTCCCACATAAAAGAGATTGAAATAATATCTGAATACGGAGTTTTCGTCCGCGGTCTTTCTGTTTAGGGACATCTCGTAGAGATAGCGCCACTTGTCCGCGTTGTCGCTGAGCACGTCCATAAGTATGACGGCGCCGCGCTCCAGCCCCTTCGCCTCGGCGACCGTCAATATCTCTATGTTGCCGAGCGTCTTTTTGAGCTTTTCCTTCTTCTTTGCGGAGCCGACGATGACGGTCAGATTTTCAAATCGCTTGTTTCCGAGCGCGTGGCACAGGTTTTTGTCCTGCACGAACACCGCCTTGCTTTCAAGCGCGGACGGGACGCTCTCCCCCTTGAGGACGAAATTGTGCGTGCCGAACCTGCTTATGTTCATCTCTCCGAGCCTTTCTGCAATTTCCTCGATGAGACGGGTACTGCGATAGTTGTGCTTAAGCTCGCTCACGCCCGTGACGTCGCCGTACATCAACCGCTTTAGATAGCCGAAATCGAAGTAGGACGGATTTATCATCTGCAGGGCGTCGCCCACGCAGAACATCTTGCGGCACAGCGTCTTGATGAGACAAAGATTGACCTGCGTGAAGTCCTGCACCTCGTCTATTATGCCCACTGAATATTCGGGCGAAGATATGGCGTCTATAAGCGCGCGGCTCATCGAATTGTTGTCTGCATAGCCTCTCTTTATGAGGAAATCGCCATAGTCGAGCGCGACGGAATATATCGTCTCGCACTCGCGCCGCGAAAAGCTGTCCGCACGCGCCGATATATACTCCTCCTTCCCCATCATGCTCTGCCTCGAGGACAGTTCGTACTTGCCGAAGATCATTCCGTAGATCTCTTTGAAGATTATCTCGGGAGAGATGTTTTTGATTTTGTCCATAGCTCCCGAAACGCGAGACCCTTTCCCCTCAAGATATTCGTTTAGAAATACGCTTTCGCCCGCGACGGGACGGCTCTCGAAATGCTTTGCATATATGTCCTCGATGAGGAAATAGTCCACGTTGTCCTTCAAAAATGCGGAAATGCGCTTGAGCGCGGCAAATATCTGACCGTCGCTTTCCACCGAGAAGGGTATGCCCAGCTTGTTTTCGACGGCGCGCTTATGATCGGCGTCGAGAAAAACCACCTTTCCCGCCTCATAGCCCGCGACAAGGTCGTCCATATTGCGCCCGAAAAGTTCCACCCTGTCCCGCGTCTCGCCGAGCAGACCGCGCGAAAACGTAGTATAAAGCACGCGCCCTCTGTAGTTTCGGCACGCGCAATAAACTATTTTTTCCACGCACACATTCGTCTTTCCGCTTCCCGCGACGCCCTGCACGAGCATGTTGGCGTCCTCTGTTTCCACTATTTTGCGCTGATTCTCGTTGAGGTGGGGGAAGTTCACCATGCCGTCCGAGCCTGAGACGAGATACAGCCTGAGAAGGTCCTCTCTCCCCGCTGCGTCGTCCGTATCGCGCATGATGAGGGATATTTCTTTGCGGGACGACAGATACTCCTTAAGCCCTCTGTCCACGCCGCCCGAGTCCTGTCCTGCGTTCAAAAATTTGTAAAATATGACGTCTCCTTCCGAAGTATGCCCGCCTCCGCCGCAAGCGAACAACGTGTACAGTCCGTCCTGAGTCTGTATGCTGTACCCGTCCTCGCGCAAATACAGCCCCGATTCGAAGATACCCTCCGCAACGCGCGACAAAAACGCGTCGACGCCGAGTATTTTGCGCGTCGCCGCTATGAAAGACTCCGTCTTGAACGCGGTCCTCTTCGAGGAGAGCGCGATCCTGTCCGTGTGAGCGATAAACTTCTCTGTCATAATGCGCAAAGTCCGTCCATATATGCCGCAATGTCCGCAAGCGGGAATGGCGCGCGCGTAAACGTCTTCAGGCGTGCGTCCGTCATTGTCATATCGTCGAAATCAAAGGTTATCGGAGTGTTTTTGGCGCGGAATTGACTTGCGATATCCGCCTCTGTCCTTTCCTTGTCCGCCGCATCGCGCGCTTCTATAAGCCTTCTTTTTAGGGTCTCTATGGCGCGCTGTTTGTTTTTCAGCTGGCTCCTCTCGTCCTGACACACCACGACTGTACCCGTCGGAATGTGCGTGACGCGCACCGCCGTTTCCACCTTGTTGACGTTCTGCCCGCCCGCTCCGCTCGAGTGAAAAAGGTCGATCTTGAGGTCCTTGTCGGATATAATCAACTCCTCGGCGCAGGGGGTTGCCGCAATTTGAAGCTCCTCGCTCTTCGAGTGCGCAAAAACCACTTTGTGCGCCCCCGTGAGAGGCAAAAGCTTTGCCAAAACGTCCTCCCCCTCAACGCAAAACGACGCGCCGCAGACGTATCCCTCTTTCGCTGTGGAATATCTCTCTTGCTCTATCTTCGCTCCGCACGCGACAAAGTAGTCTTTGAGCTGTCTTATAAGAGGCTCGCCGAATTTGCTTGCGCGCGCGCCGAATTTGAACCTGCAATACGCCCTCTCTCTCACGTGCCTGCGCCCCAAAGCGTCCGCGAGCGCCGCCGCGGTGATCCTCGCCGTGCTTTCGCACGCGGAGATCTCGCCGTACAGCGCGTCCCTTTCCTCCGAGTTCGCCGCCTCTTTCAAAAGAAGGCGCGCCTCGTCCCTCTCGCGCAAAGCGTTTTCAAGCGCGGACAGTTTGTCTTTCAGCGACTTAAGCGCGTTGTAACGCGACAAGACGGACAGATAATATGCCTTGTCCGCCTGCACCTCGGGATATTCCAAAAGCTCCGCCGTCTCGTCAAAGGACAGCGTCGCCTTCTTCGCCGCCTCGACAAGCTCGTCGTAAATTCCGTACATACGCTGAGTATAACACCAAATCGAATTATTGTCAAAAACTCCTTTAAAAACAAGGAAAACGCGCAAATTTTCAATACTTTTTCATGTTCCCCGTGAATGTCAAGGCACTTCCGTGTTCGAAAAAAGGAAAGTCTGATATGCCGCCTCGAAAGTATTTTCCTGACGCAACCGCCTTCATCGTGAGTTTTGTCGACCTTTATTTTGAGAGTATCTCTGTGCGCTTTCAAATTACGAAGTGCGTTTTTTCAGACGCAGGACGGAATTTTTGCCCTGCACTGTAAACCGAGCGAGGGCGGCGCCGAGGTATCCGTCGGGCCGATAGGTATATTTGAAGTTGCCGTCGGTCAAAGGCTCGCGCACGAAGGAATCCGTCAGGTCGCCCTCGACTTTGGCGTCGGAAATCAGCTCGAAAGCGTCGTTTCCGTTGAGACCGAGTGCGATCGAGGACTTTTCAGCCCAAACATTCATTTTGAGGGGCGAGACGTTTAAGGCGACGTCCACCTTCCCCGAGGATGTTGTAATATCCAGCTCGGAGACCTCTTTTTCAAGCTCTATATTCTGCGCGCCCGACGACGTCTTGACTTTGAGAAGGGGTATGGGCGCGTTGACCTTGACGTCGAGCTGTCCCGAGGATGTCGTAGCTTCGACTTTGCCGTCGCCCTGTCCCTCGGACACTACGGGGTGCAACACGTTGAGCCAGATGTCGCCGCTTGAAGTCTCGAGCGATATGTCGCGGGGATAGGACGTCATATCCTTTGCTTCCGTATCCATGACGATAGCCCCCGACGAAGTCTTGACGCGCGTGAGTTTTGACGCAAGTCCTTGAGCGTAAACGTTTACGCTGTAGCCGTTGACGGATACGCTGTCAAAAGAAAGATCTTCGGGAACGCGTACGGTGAGCGTCTTTACCATGTCCCCTATAAGCTCGTACTTGCCGGGAGCGGCGCATTTGATATACAGCGTGCCGTTTTCCGCCTTTGTATGCATGGTGTAAAGCTCTCCGCGTTTTCCTGCGCCGCGTTCGGACGCGCCGAGTTTTGCGTCCTCAGTCCTCTCGAAGCGCACCTCTCCCGCAAACCACTCTATATCGAGCGAGGCGATACCCTCCGCCTCGACGCTTTCCTTAGCCGTATACGCGGACGAATCATAGCTGAGGTCGTAAAGCGTATCGCGCCTTGCGCATGAGCACAGAGCGACGCACAAAAGCGCCGCGATCAAAGTCGCCGTAACGATGAGCGGAAGCCGTCTTTTCATATATCTCCTCATTTATAAAGACCGCGCGAGTCGCCCCGTATCGCGGTCTCAGGCGTAAAATATCCCGCGGACAAGCGCCGCGGGAAAATAATAAAGTCACATGATCTGTCTGTATATCTTTTCGATCTCTTCCTTGCCCCAGACCTGCGGACACGGATAGAGCGGGTTCGCCTCTTTGAGCGCGTGCTCTATCATGACGGGGAGCCTCTCTTCCTGTATCAACGGGCCGCCCTCTTTTGAGAGTATCTTTGTGGGGATCTGCATATCGGCATTCATATTTTCTATCCACGCGATGAAAGCGTTCGCCTTTTCCGCTTTCGTCTGACCTTGCAAGCCTATAACGTCCGCGAGCTTAGCAAGCTTTTTATGCGCGCTCTTGCCGTATGCCTTGAGCACGTACGGCAAAATGACCGCGTTGGCAAGTCCGTGAGGAACTCCGTACTCGCCGCCCAAAGTGTGCGCCACCGCGTGCACATAGCCGACGTACGCCCTTGTGAACGCCTTGCCCGCGAGATATGCCGCCTGTTGCATCTTGTTGCGCGCGTCCAGATCCTCGCCGTGCTCGTATGCCTTCTTGAGGTTTTCGTTTATGAGCTTGATCGCCTCGATAGCGTCTTTCTTTGTGCGCGAGGTGTTTTCGCCGCCTATGTACGCCTCGACCGCGTGCGTCAGCGCGTCCATGCCCGTCGTAGAGGTGATGTGTTTGGGAAGGGACTTCGTGAGTTCGGGGTCCATGACGACGTACCTCGGAATGAGGACGGGGTCGTTGATGGGATATTTCTCGTGCGTTTCGGGGTTGGATATGACCGCCGCCAGCGTCGCCTCGGAGCCTGTGCCCGACGTCGTGGGTATCGCTACGAGCGGAGGAAGCTTGTGCATGACCTTCAGCACGCCCTTCATTTGCGGAATGGACTTCTTCGGACGCGCAACTCTCGCCGCAATGCCCTTTGCGCAATCCATCGCGGAGCCGCCGCCGAGCGCGACTATTACGTCGCATCCGTTGTCATTGTACATCTTGAGTCCGTCCTCGATGTTGCCTATAGTTGGGTTCGGCACGACGTCGTGATATACGACGCCATTCATGCCCTCCGCCTCGCACGCGGCAAGGATGGGGTCCGCCATGCCCAGCTTGAAAAGTCCGCCGTCCGTAACGATGAGGATGCTCTTGAATCCCTTATCCTTTAGAAAACGCGGCAACTCCTTTATGCTGCCCGCGCCCGAAAGCGTAGCCTTGTTTTGATTCCAAGGCAGGAACCACATTGCGCACCACATCACCTTTTGAAAGACGCGGCATCCGAATTTTGTGAAGCAATTCATTTTCCCTCCGCGCGGCAAAAACCGCTATTAAATTTATACTGCTAATATATTAACACCATTAAGTCAAAATCTCAACAAAAACATTTGAAATTTTACCTTGCCTCGCTTTCCTCGCCGAGTCGACTTCGAAAACGCGCACATGTCGTCGGAAATTTCCCGCGCATACAGTCGATACGACGCTTCAACATCGTGAAACTCAACGAGAATTTGTCTGTTTTTATAAAATCGTGAATATCTATACGGCATTCTGCTATGAAGAGCATTAAAACAAACAACGCAATCTTAAAACGCAGACGCGAGTCTGCGCCTAAAAAGGTTGCAATACATACTAATGTCTGTTTTGTATGGCGGCATCGTCAAGCGGCATGGCTTTCGCATGCGTCGTCGTCAGTCGCGACGCGTATGTATTCCTCCTGAGTCTTGCCCAAATATGCGACGGGCTGAGGCACAAACGCGGCGAAAAGCCTCTTGCTCTTGAAGTACATCACGGGCACGATTATCAGATACGCGATCGTCCCTATCAGGCATATGAGCATGTCGTTTAGCGTGTCGTAAAGCCCGATGTCCAAATAGCCGTCCAGCGTGATCGTCTGTCCATTCGCAAGATATATGACGGTCTTGACGATGCCGTCAACTTCCTGCGCTTGCACGTGCGTACCGCTTAGGAAGTAGGAATTGAAGCCGTTTATCAACTTATCCTCCTGCATATCCGCGCCGACCAACTCCGTGGCGAGATATTCGAAAAGCTCCCAAACGAGCGCGACCATAAGGCAAAAGCAAAACCCGAAAAAGAGAGCCATGGCAAAACTGCGCCTGTTTTTGGGTTCGCCCATGAACACCTCGCACAGCGCGAAGCCTATACATCCGAACACAAAGCCGGAATATAAGTGCAAAATGTCGTCCCAAAGCGGGGATATGGTGTACAAATCGTAGCCCGAACCTATCGTAGTGCCCATGATCAGGAACAAAGCGCCTATCGCAAACGGGACTTTGATCTCGAGGTGCAAGCTCTTCTCAAGCGCCAACATTGCGGGCGGAACAAGCAAAAACGCCGCCGCAAGCAAAGCGTCCCTCAGCTGTTCGAGGACGGAAAAATATATGGTCGTCGCGATATAAAACAGCTCAAACAGTATAAGCAAAGCAAAGTACGATTTGTCTTTCCCGAACTTCAGTTTCACAAATTTGATGTAACCGACTTTTTCCATAGCATTTTACCATCCTTATTACAGCATATTTTGAGTTACAGCATATTTTGAGGCGTCGTCATTAAGAAAATGTTAAAAAAGTATGAAATCTTATCAAAATCGATTGTTTTCGACGCTTTTCGCTCCCCCTTAAAGCAACAAAAAAAGCGCCCAAACACTCCTTCGGACGCAAATTTTGACATGTTTGAAATACAGGGGTCCCCTGCACTTTCGAGTCGCGGCGACGCGTCGCGCGCTCAGCTGAGCTTGAGGACAAACCTTGTCGACTCTTGAGCACGGCGCACCTCACTCATTTGACGAACTATGCGGCGGGAGAACCGATCCGCACTCTTGACGCCCTTGATGGTGTATGGCTTCTCCGCGTCCGAGATTATCGTGATCGTGCCTATGCCGAACATCCTTTGAAATCCCGTCTGATGGCTCTCGAGTATACGCACCTCTTTGAGCGGAATGACGACGTTGTGCACGCTTGCGATACCCTCGCGATATACGATCTTGTCCTCAGTCACGATAAGCTCCTTGCTGTAGAGCTTCAAAGACACGAGGAGCACGCTGATAAGCACGACGCCCGCCGCCGCAAGCAATGCCCACCTCAAGTTTTGTTCCGTGAGGTATTTGGGCGCGTTTGCGACGCCGAACAGCCCTTCGATCTTGCCGCCGAACAACCACAGCGCGGCGATTATGCCGCCCAATACGAGGGCGACGATCACGGGAGAGATATAGACCCAGGCGGAGAATTTCGCCTTTGCTATGATACGTTCGGAACTTGAATATTTTCTTTCTAAAGTTTTCATATCCTTACCTACTTATTACATTTTGGAAATTGAGCTATATGCAACAGCGAACAGCCGAAGGGGATGAAGGTGCGCTCCAGGCTTTCTTCCGAGAATTCGGGTCTCTTCGGGATCTGGGTGAAGCCGTTTACGTCGTAGTCCCAATTCATAACGTTTTTGGCGCGTATCTGCAACTCGAAAGGAGGATGATCGTATGAGAAGGGTTGCTCTGTAAAGTCGTTTACGATCGTCTTTTCCGTCTCGTGAAGCGTGCGCACTCCGCCGAGGGAACGCCTCGAAAGCAGAGGAGTTATGTTCCACTTTTTGGAGAAATTCACATTTATCATGCGCCTGTCCGATTCGTCGGGAGCCGCTTCGAAGGGCAACTTGTAGCTCATAAGCAGATTGCCCTTGAAAAGACTGACCGTGCCGTCGTCGTTGTCCTCCACCGTGAGCGGTATGCCCAGCTTGAGCATAAAGGTGCTTCCCGTACGCAGTATGCATTTGACGGATATTTCCTTTGTGCCGCTCGCGACGACCTGCCCTCCCGAGATCACCTGCATAGAGGTGTTTTTGGGGACGCGGAAGTTTATTTTGACCTCCGTCTCGCCGCTTGCCTGCTCCACCTTGTAGACGACGGTGTTGCGGAAAGGATACCCCGTCTTTTCGCTCAGCGTTATGCTTGCTCCTTCAATGGACAGCTCCATAGTGCAGGGAGTATATGTGAAGAAATTCAGCTCGTTGTCCTTGACGAGACATGCCGCCTCGAGATAGAGCGGATATGCGCTGAGCGCCGCGATCGCGCCTCGGGAGAGCTTCTTTGTGATGAAGGCGTTTGAAAACTCCTCCTCTCCGCTCGGGAGCTTTCTTGAGACCGACGCCTCCTCCTGATTGATGAGCACGACGTCCTGCACCGCGGAACAATCGGGGAAGCATGCCGCGGGAATGACGTTGAACACTATGCGCTCAAGCAGATCGGCGCAGGAGTGGTCTCCCGTCTCCCTTATGACCTCGACGAGCGACTCTATCATTTCCACGGAGGCTTGCACGTCTATCCCTCTCGAAGGAGAACTGCCCGCAAGATGAAGGTCGCAAGTGAACATGCCCGCGGGAGTGCCGTGATACTTCATAAGCTGTTTGACAAGTTTCAGCGACAGCTGTTTGAGCGAGTCGTCGCCTATAAACCTGCCGTACGTCGCGGGATATTTCACCGCCTTTGCGACGTTTACGCCGTCCGTTTCAACCGCGACGGACTGCTTTTTCCACTTCTTTTCGACAAGCTCGGGCGTGAAAGGTTTGCGTTTCTTAGACGGAGCCGCGCTGACCTTGTCGTATGAGAGCACCGTCCTTTCGATGCGCTTCAAAGCTTTTGCGGATATGTATTTGCTTGCGGGCTTCTTATACGGAAACTTCTCCGCAAGTTTGAACCACTCCGTCGTCGCGTCTCTCAGCTTCTCGCCGAGGTCGTGCAACCACTCCTTGTCAGACTCTCTGTACACGGCTTCCATCGCGACGATCTCGTCAAGCAGACGCGCGCGGGAATGATACCAGCTGGGCGTGACGTCGAAATTGTTGAATTGATGCTTGAAATAGCGTTTCAAAAACGCCATTACCCTGTCCCCGCCCGGGATGTCGTAATACGAGATCATCTCATAATAGCTCAAAAGCGCCTTTATCGCCTCTATCCTCGGGGACAGCGCGCGATAATCCACGGGACCGAAATCGCCGCCTTCGCGCGCGCTGTTGAGCAATGTCTGCACACAGCTTGCCGCTTTGTCCTTCAGAGTCTTGTCGTCAAGCGCCGCCGCAAGCAAAACGACGCCCCTGATGTAGCGGGGCAAATTTTCGCCTCTCTCCCACTCGCCGTTCTTCATAAGGCCGCCGAGCCTCTTTTGCAGGCTGTTCATCAGCTTCATTTGATCGAGCAACCACCCTGTGGGGCGCAACGCGCCAAGCGAAAGTTTCTTCAGATTTTTGTCAACAGAACGTGCCAATTTTTTGCCTTCTCACGCACACGTGTGTAATGTCTTATGATAACTATATCACAATTTGCGCACTATTGCAACAGCCTTTCGTATGTTTGAAAATTTTGTCTTTTCCCCTCCCGTATCAAAAAATATACACAAACGCCGCCGCGCACATAAGCCCCGCAAGCAGACTCATCCACGGCAACTTTCCCGTTGTTGCCGCCGCCTCTTTGAGCAATTCCGCCGCTGAGACATACACCATCGCTCCCGCCGCCGCCGCAAGACACGCGCCAGCCGCCGCGCCGCCCGTACCGCCTATCAAAAGTCCGAATATCGCGCCGAGCACCGTTGCGCTCCCCGCAAGGCAGGACAGGACGACCGCCTTCCACGCGCGCATGCCCCCTCCCGCGAGCGGCGCGGCTATAGCCATACCTTCGGGGACATTGTGCACCGCTATCGCAATTGCCACGCTCACGCCCATCGCCGTCTCATGCGAGCCTGCGCCGCCTATCGCCATTCCCTCGGGGAAGTTGTGCAAAGCGATCGCGATAAGCATGATAAGCCCCGCCTTGAACATGCGTTTCTTGTCCGCCTCTCTGTCCAGCGCGGCAATCGCCACAAGCGCGTTTTTGTCCCCCAGATGCCTCTTCTTCAGCCTCCCGACAAGCGCGGACAAAACTCCCGTCGCCGCCGCGCCCGCCATAAACGCTCCGAAAGTCGCAAGAGCGTTTGCTCTTTTTGAAAGTTCAAAACACTCCGTCGCCTCAGGCAACATCTCGAGGAAGGAAATTCCCAGCATCACCCCCGCGGCAAACGCGAGCACGCTTGAAGTCACCTTCTCCCCCTTGTCTGCAAACAGCGCCCCGAGCGCGCCGCCGATCCCCGTGCCCGCGACTCCCGCCGCGAGCGACAAGATCAAAGTCTGCCATACGCTATCCATATCCAAAACATATGCGCCTCAAGCCTTTCTCAACCATTTCTTTTTCCGACATATTCGACATTTTATCGTCAAATTTCGACATCATAAAACCCGTATTATGCAATTTATTACAAAATTTGGCAACGCTGTACGCCTCCCTTGACGCCAAATCGCGTCGCAATTTTTTTTTAAGGCGCATACTATAAGTATGAAAAAATTTTCAGTGCTGTTGTTGCTTGCTCTCACGCCGGTGGCAATATTCGGAGGAGTCATGGTAGATATGGATGTCGCTCGCGCGAGCGGATACGAGGTGAAGCTCATCGCCCATTTTACGACATATTACGGCGAAAGCTCCGAGGGCAGAAAGAGCAATGTCGCGCTTGCCGCACGACGCATAGACGGGACCGTGCTCTATCCCGAGGACGAGTTTTCTTTCAACGACTCAGTCGGCAGGCGCACCGAGGCGAACGGTTTCAAGTCCGCTTACATCATCGTTGACGGCGAATTTAAGGAGGGCATAGGCGGAGGCGTGTGCCAAGTGAGCAGTACTCTGTACAATTGCGCCCTGCTTGCGGGTCTGGACGTGACCTGCGTGAGAGCGCACTCCCTGCCCGTGAGCTATGTCGCGCCATCCTTTGACGCTATGGTTTCAAGCGCGAGCGATCTAAGATTTGTCAATACGCTTTCCTCCCCCATCAAGATAAAAATGTCCGCGGACGGCAAATATCTGCGCGCGGAAATATACGGGGTGGACTCCGTATCCATAAGGCGGCGAAGCGAAACCATTGACACCTTGCCCTATGAGACCGAATTTCGAGAGGACGCGTCCATACCCTTCGGCGAGGAAAGGATCGACACCTATGGCAAAAACGGCATAAAATCCGAAGGTTGGCTCGACTATTTCGAGGATGGCAAACTTGTGCGTTCCGTGCTCATTCGCCGAGACTGCTACGCCCCTCAAAAACAGATCGTTTTAAGAGGCGTCGCACCCGCTTGAAGGGCTCTGCCCTTCTCTCTGGTTTTATTACTCCATGTGGGCGGCTCGCCCACACCTCGGCAAGGGACTTCGTCCCCTGCACTCCATGCTAAAAACGCGCGAACGTGGCTCTTTTATCGCCAACATTCGCGCGTTTTTTGATTGTATGCAAGCGCCAAATTCCTGCGGGATAGATTGATATTTGCGTTTGTCTTGTCCGAGTGTTTATTTATAATGGGACCCCCACCACCGCCTACGGCGGAGCCTCCCCCTATACTCACATTTGTCTGAGCAAAATCGGGGTCCCCACGAAAAGTATTTTTCGTGGGGTAAATCAAGGGCGATGCCTACGCTCGGACAGAAGTTACGTTTATCGCTCGGACAATCATCTAAAATTATCCGCTTTGGGCATACCCATTTACAGCGTTAGTATAGGATCGTTATCGGGGGTCCCCTATAAAATTGCGTAGCGATTTTATGGGGTGATGTATAGGGGGAGGCTCCGCGCTTCGCGCGGTGGTGGGGGTCCCTGACTTATAACATAACGCTTGTTTGGTGCACTGATACCCGCAGTCCACCGTGTCCGAGACACTAAGATATATCCGTATTCCGCACGGAAATCAAATTGCGACGATTATCATTTTTGCTTCGCAGAGGGCGCCGTAGAGTTCTATTGCGGCGGGCATCGCGTCGGGAAGTTGCAAAAACTGTTTCACAAGCGTACCGTCTCCGAAAAACATGCCGTGTCTTTTGAGCAACATATAGAATTCCCGTCTTACGCTCAACTTCTCCTCGTCCTCGGGGTCTATGATCGGGTGGTTAAAGAAATACTCCCCTGCGTAGTTGGAGGTGATGTACGGGGCGTAACGGACGCCGTCCGGCAAATAGAGTTCGGTTGTGAAAAACGCCTTTGTCCACTTTTCCTCCGTGGTCTTAGCCTCGTCGAACTTCATAAAAGAGTCAAGTCTGCTCCCAACGGTCCTTACCAATATTTCGGGGACGGAGCGTTGTTGACCCGCCCGCTTTTCGTCATAGGCTTGCCTTGTCAAGACGTAGAAGCGCAGATCGGGGATATACGGCATGATGTCATGCGACAAAAAGCCGCTCATATCCTCGTCTATGTCCTCCTCTTCGTCGTCTTGTTGCGGCTGTTCGCCTGTCGAAAGGAGAATCTGCAGCGGGTCATTTTCATCATCATCCGCGTACTTGACCTCTATCGGCTCGTCCGCCTCTACGTCCTGCAGGTCTTCGTCATTCACCTCGCTTTCGGACGGAATCTCGTTGAGCCTCTCGATAAGTTCCTTCCTGCGCCGTCGGATGTACTTTTCTATATCGTCGTCATCCTCTTCATCGGTGTCGGCTTCATCATCTTCATCATCCGTTTCGTCGATATTGAAATCGTCAAAATCTAAGTCGTCATCCTCATCGGAGTTTTCGTCCTCATCCTCCTCTTCATCCTCTTCCTCAAGCGCTCTGAGACGTTCTAAAAGTTGTTGACGTTTGCGCTGATAGCTGTCCTCTCCCCCTGCGTCTGCGACCTGATTTCCGTCAACGGAAAAATTTATGCCGCCCGCATAGGTCACTATGCCGTCCTCCTCGAGCGACGCCATAATTTCGCGCGCGTCGTCATAGGACAACTTCAATTCCGTTTGAAGAATGGGGACGGTGATCGTCTTTCTATTTTTCAAAACGTCCAAAATTTCATTATTCCACTTACTCATATCAATAAAGGCTCTTCAATTTGAAAGTATAGAGATACTTCCTGTCATACGGGTCCACCTTAGACGAAAACGTCGAAAGATCGAAAAGTCTGTCAGGCTCGAGTTCGGGACACTTATAATACCTCTCGAGCTTTGTGAACATCACGTATCCCGTATTTGCTTCGGTGATGACGCACTCGCCCTCTTCCAGGTGCGCGAGCCTGCTCACGGGCATGAGGCGTATCGTCTCGAGTTGAAAGTTGTCTATGTACTCCTTGTTGCCGTTGACCGCGCTCATGGGCGAGATGCGGGTGATGTGTCCGCACTCCCGAGAGAACGCCTCGAGAGTCTCGATGTTGTTGCTCCCCATGAAAATGTGAAGGTTCAGGTTGTCCTTGATGATCTCTGCGGTATTCTTGCCGTACACGCTTTCAAGCTGGGCGTAGCTTTGTATGACGAGGTTGAAAAAGATGTTTCTGCCTCTGCACGCGCTTATGACCGTATCGAAATCCGCCATGCGCGGGAAGTTGCCGAATTCGTCGAGGATGAAGTACCACGGAGATTCGAGCTTCCCTCTCACGCGCTTGTTCGCCTCCTTGATGAGGTGGATGTACAGATCCTGCACAAACAGCGATATGAGCGCGTAGCTCGTCCTTGCCTCGTCGCGGTAGTTTATGAATATGGCGACGGGTCCCTCGAGCAATTCGTCAAACTCAACGGAATTGCATCGCGTGATAGTGCTCGCCGCCGCCTCCTTGAAAGAGAGTACGTGCGAGTTGAAGGAGCTTAAAAAGCCCGCTCTTGTCGAGGTTGCCTTTACAAGCGCGGTGTTCGCGGCATAAAAGTACGCTTTGGAGGTCTCGTCCCTCTCACTGAAATATCCTCCGTCGTTGTCGCAGGTGCCTCCCGAGAGGAAATTCGAGACCTTGAGCATAGTCTCAAAAGAATAGGTGTCCTCTGTGATAAGCTCCTGCGCTATGCAAGTATCGGGACGGCTGTCCTCAAGCATCGCCCACAACAGCGCCTTAAGAATGTCTCTTCCGCCCGCGTCCCACATTTTGTCGTTGGGCGCGCCCGAGTCGGGAGCGATTATATTTGCGATCGTGTCTATATCTCCCGATACTTCGTCGAGGAGTTTTGCCTTGCTTTGCTCTAAGATGTTGTCAAGCTTGCTTTGGTCGTCGTAGATCTTGCCGCGGAATTTGTTTCTCAGCCCGTGCTCCGTTTCCACGATCTCCACCTCGGAACTTATCTCGAAAGCATGTTGATACTTGCGGAATATGGGAGTGAGCGGGTTCCAACACTCGCTGAGCGCGGGGTCTCTGAAATTGAAGAGCAACAGGCGATAGCCCGCCTTCTTCAAGTCGTCGCCGCAAGACGCAAGTATCTCGCCTTTGGGGTCGGATACAACAAGACTCGCCTTTTTTTCGCGATTTGGCAAAAATTTGACGTACGGTATGACAAATTGCGTCGTCTTGCCCAGACCCGTGCCCGCCACTATAATGGAGTGGCAATCCTGTTTTGAAAATATCTGCTTCAGCTTGCCGTCCACATAGTAATTCGCTTTGAGTATGCCGACGGTGTCGCGTTTGGACTCCGCGTCGCTCCATTCAAGTCCGGGCATACCCTTGAAATTAGTCTCATAGGAATAAAAACCCATGTTTTCATAATCTTTTGTCAATTCCTGATGCTTCATTTTGTCCTCCTTTGAAAGTCAATTCGGCAATGCGGGACATCCGCCGTTGCCGTTTAGATCGTCTTGTTTGACAGCGCGTCCCGCGCCGCCGCATGATGTGCCGCTTTTAAAAAGCTCAACTAAATTATCATAAAACCCGCCGTCTGTCAATATATTTTCGCAATAAATCAAAATAAAACGTTGCGCCTTATGCGCGCCGCCATACGCGCTTCTTAGCCCGCGCAGAAGGAACTCTCTTGCTCTTTGCACCCACATATAAAAGCGCACGCCCGCCCGACAGCTCTCGCATGTCCGACAGCGTCCGCGCGCCAAATCAAACAAGAAATATTCCCGCTTCATATCGAAGTCGAAGGCGCGAGATCCCGCGCCGAATCAATCCTCGACGATCTCGGACATATATTTGAGATAATGTTCCGCCTTGTCCTGCGCCTCGGCAAGTGTGGGACGAGAGGTCGCGACATAAAATTTGAGTTTCGGCTCCGTACCGCTCGGGCGCACGCATATCCAGTCCCCGCCCTCCAAATACAGCTTGAGCGCGTTGGTCTTGGGAAGGGTTATTTGCTCGGTATAAGGCTCTTGCGCGTTGAAATAGGTCACGCCCTCCACAAAGTCGCTCTGCGCGAGCACGTGCGCGTCGGCGAGGGTGAGGAAGCGGGTGTCTCTAAGCTCCTGCATGATGTTCTTCATCCTTTCCATGCCGTCCAGCCCGCCAAACGTAATGGACTTCGCCTTTTCGACATAGTAGCCGAACCGCTTGAACGTGTCCTGCAACACGCCGTAAACGGAAAGCCCGCATTGCTCATAATAGCAGACCATCTCGGCAAACATCATCGCGGCGACGACGGCGTCCTTGTCTCTGGCGTGCGTGCCTACAAGCGAACCGTAGCTCTCCTCGAACCCGAAAAGATAGGTATACTCGCCGCTTTCTTCCCACTCTTTTATCTTTTCGCCTATAAATTTGAAGCCCGTGAGCACGTCGAACGTCGCGACTCCGTAGCTGTCCGCAAGTTTGCGCGCAAGTTCCGTCGTTACTATAGTCTTGACGATGGCGCCGTTTGAGGGCAATGTCCCCGTCTCCTTCCTGCGGCGGAGTATATACCCCAAAAGCAACACGCCTATCTGATTGCCGTTGAGAAGCACGAATTTGCCGTCTCCCCCGCGCACCGCGACGCCCATACGGTCGGAGTCGGGATCGGTGCCGATGACGATGTCGCTGTCTATCCTGTCCGCAAGCGCTATGCCCAACTTGAGCGTGTCCGCCTCTTCGGGATTGGGCACGCGCACGGTGGAAAATTCCGTATCGGGCGCCGCCTGTTCCTCGACGACGTTGACGGTTATGCCCATTTTCGAGAGCACCGTCGTGACAGGCATATAGCCGCTTCCGTGTATGGGAGTGTAGACTATGCGCACGTCTTTGCCGTGCGCCTTGACCGCCTCGGGCGAGAGCGACAGTTTCATTATAGCGTCAAAATATGCCTCGTCCACGCTCTTGCCTATCACGGTGATGTGGCGCTGTACTTTCTTGCCGTCAAGACCTTTTATATTTTCCTCATTCAGCTTGATGTTTGCCTGTTTAATGCCGAAATACGGGGTTTTTGATATAAATTCGACTACTTTATCCGTCGATTCGGGCGACATCTGCGCTCCGTCCTCGCCGTAAACTTTATAGCCGTTGTATATCTTCGGATTGTGCGACGCGGTGATCATGATGCCGGCGATCGTCTTAAGATGCCTTATCGCAAACGAGCACATCGGCACGGGGCGCACTCCCTCGAAAAGATAGACGTTTATGCCGTTTGCCGCAAGCACTTTTGCCGCAACGCACGCAAATTCGCTTGAAAGGCGGCGAGTGTCATAGCTTATCACTACGCCCCTTTCCTTTTCGTCGCCCCCGAGCGACTCTATCCAACTTGCAAGCCCCTTCGTAGCGCGCGCCACGGTGTATACGTTCATGCGCCCTATGCCCATGTCGAGTATGCCGCGCATCCCCGCCGTGCCGAATTCAAGAGGAAGCGAAAAAGCCTCCTTTATCTCGTCGTCCGTCATCTCTTTAAGCCTTGCCTTCTCCGCTTTGGTAAGTTCGGAGCAATTGAGCCATTCGTTGTAACAATTGATATATCCCATAGCTACCTCCGCCATTCCATACTGAATTTATTATATAAAACTTTAAGACCTAAGTCAACAGCAAGCGCGAGGTTGTCCCCTCTTCCGCACAAAAAACGGACGTTTCGCGTCCGCAAACTCCCGCTGTCGGCACACCAAACGTCCGAGGCAGAAAAATCATTGCGTAATTTTTAAAAGTCTTTAATACTTAAAATGAAAACGCACATAATCGCAAAAAATGCGGTAAAACATCGATATGGGGGGGGGCATCTAATGTCAAAATTCGCCCATATTTTTCAAGGAGTCCAAAGATATTTTTCCAGGTCAACATAGCCGTCCATGTCAACCTCTATGCCGTCGGCGCGCAACATATTCGCTTGCACCTCGGGTCCGCCGAACGCAAACGCGGGCGCACACCGTCCAAACCTGTTGACGACGCGAAAACACGGGATATGTTGCGGGTCGGGATTGAAATGCAACGCATATCCCACCGCCCGCGACGCCTTTGGCGAACCCGTCATCGCCGCGATCTGTCCATACGTCGCGACTTTTCCGCTCGGAATGCGCCTGACTATTTCATAAACTTTGTCGTAATAACTCATATGCTTCCATTGCTCGCATTTTTTTCAATGCCCGACTCCTCGCAGAGTATCTCGGCACAGTCGCCCACCAGCTTCGCGCAGGGACGCGACTTATAATATTCGGGCGTACGCGCGTCGGGCACGGGAGTCGTTGCGGCAAGTTTTGCGCCGAGCAGGTCGCGACATATGTAGGAGCCGTTTTTCTCCTTGAACTTTGCCGCCAAACGCTGTATGAGCGCATAATGTTCCCTCTTGCCGTCGAGGTCGTCGGGCGAGGCGTAGCCCTCAAGCAGTCCCGCGACGATAAACATGCCGCTGACCGCGCCGCACACCTCGCGCAATCTGCCCATTCCGCCGCCGAAAGACGAGGAAAGCTTGAGCAGTGTTTCCCTGTCGATATTCAGTTTGTCCTCGAAGGCGAGCACGAGTGCCTGCGTGCAGTTGTAGCCCGCAAGAAAGTTTTGCTCCGCCCTCTCGCGCCGCGTCATTTTTCTATCTCCTTGAGCGCCATATCGAGGAGGTTTCTGTCCGCGAGGCTCTCCACGTTGCCCGCGTCCACCGCCGCCGCAATTGAGGCGTCTATAGGCAGGCGCGCGAGCACCTTAAGGTCGAAATCAGTCGCGACTTCGTCCACTTTGCTCCCGCCGAATATGTCGATCTGCTTGCCGCAATCGGGGCAGACAAGATAGCTCATGTTTTCTATAACGCCGTATATCTTGACATTCATGGTGTTTGCCATTTTGACCGCCTTTTCGACGATCATGCTGACAAGCTCCTGTGGGGAGGTCACGATGATTATGCCGTCAAGCTTTATGGATTGAAACACCGTGAGCGGCACGTCGCCCGTCCCCGGAGGCATATCCACAAACATATAGTCCACGTCGCCCCAGATGACGTCCGTCCAAAATTGCTTGACCATGCTCGCTATGACGGGACCGCGCCAGATGACGGGATCCGTCTCGCTGGGCAACAGCAAGTTGGAGCTTATCATCTTTACGCCGAGTTTGCTCTCGCGCGGGTATATGCCCATATCGTCGCCGTCCACGCCGCCCTTGACTCCGAACGCGCGAGGAATGGACGGACCCGTGATGTCCGCGTCCAAAATCGCCGCTCTTTTGCCCTTTGCCGCCTCTCCGACGGCAAGCAGAGCGGTGACAAGAGATTTGCCTACTCCGCCCTTGCCGCTCACTACGCCTATAACTTTTTTGACGCGGCTTAGCTCGTGCGGCTTTTCAAATGTTATGCGGCTCGCGCAATTTTGCCCGCAACTGCCGCAATCGTGAGTACAATCGCTCATATGCTCTCCCGATACGAAACCTCAAGTCCCGTAGATGTTTATTGTTGCAACCAAATTTTGTTTGCACTTAAAATAATAGCACTTTGGGGGCGCCATATCAAGTCAAAAATACGTTTTCGCTCCGCCCGTGTTTAAGTGTTTGCAAAAATTGCAATAATTATTTCATAAACCTAAAGGAGACCAAAATATGAAACTCATCGACAGCAAAACACTGCTCAACCTCGCAAAGTCCTACGCGGGCGAAATGATGGCGCACGCTAGATATTCCTTTGTGGAATACGGCGCGCGCAACGAGGGCTACAACGCCATGGCGGACATCATAGACAAGGTCGTCTACAACGAGTTCAACCATGCGCGCATGCTCTACACCTACATCCAGCAAGCGTCAAACAAGACCATCGACAACATCGACATCTGCTCCGGCTATCCCTTCCGCGAAAAGTGGAATTTGACGGAAAATCTCAAGCTCGCCGCCGAGGACGAGGCTATGGAAGTCAAGACCTACAAAGCGTATGCAAAGACGGCGCGCGAGGAAGGTTTTGAGGAAATAGCGGGACTTTTCGACAAGATCGCGGGCGTGGAGACTTGCCACGAGAAACTCTTCAACGACCTCTACGACCAGATGTCGTCGGGCACCCTCTACAAAAAGGAAAAGCCCGTCAAGTGGAAGTGCTCGGGTTGCGGCTATGAGCAGGAAGGCAAGGAAGCGTGGGATTGCTGTCCCCTCTGCAAAGCGAAGCAAGGCTTTGTGGAGTTGCACCTGAACGAAACCGTCTGACGTAGCGCTTTTTCTATCTTCCTTATGCTTTGTCCCTCGGCGATTCCCCCAACCGTATCGCCAAAAGCACCCATCGGGTGCTTTTTGGCGGAAACGGTGGGATTCGTAGGCGGCAGAGCTTATACTGCCACCGTAATAACGTCAAGCTTGTCTGAGCGACACGGGGTCCCCATAAAATGAGCGACGACGTTACCTTATGCAAATCTTCGCCCCTCAGTGGAACGAATTTTATGGGGTATAAGGTCAGCCACGGTACGTGGGTCCCTTTGCGGAGCAAAGGCTTGTGTCACTGTTGTAAACAGCGACACAAGAGAATCCCACCTTCCTATACAAAAAGCACCCATCGGGCGCTTTTTGGCGGAAACGGTGGGATTCGTAGGCGGCAGAGCTTATACTGCCGCCGTAATAACGACAAGCTTGTCCGAGCGACACGGGGTCCCCATAAAATGAGCGACGACGTGAACTTATGCAGATCTTCGCCCCTCAGTGGAACGAATTTTATGGGGTAAAAGGTCAGCCACGGTACGTGGGTCCCTTTGCGGAGCAAAGTCTTGTGTCACTGTTGTAAACAGCGACACAAGAGAATCCCACCTTCCTATACAAAAAGCACCCATCGGGCGCTTTTTG
>CANQBO010000008.1 GCA_947589475.1 uncultured Clostridia bacterium | reverse complement strand
ATTATAACAGTTGGACTTTGCATATGAACCTTTTTTTGTCAAGAAAGTGTTGCACTTAATAGTATAATTCACCCCCCTTGATTTACCCCACGAAAAATACTTTTCGTGGGGACCCCGATTTTGCTCAGACAAACGTGAGTATAGGGGGAGGCTCCGCGCGTAAACAAGCGGGCGAAGCCCGCGTCCCCAAGCGCAAAAAATAGCGAGCCATGAGCATTACTTTGTTGAAGTTTTTTATTATTTTTATTGCGAATTGTGAAGCGTTAAGTTTTTTGTGCGCGGAGTGGCGCAAAAATTGCAGTGTGCCCTTATAGACCTTGCTTCGCAATGGTCGCGGGCACTGAGCAATTTTAAGCGGGTGGTGGGGGTCCCGACTTATAACGAAACCTCTGTCCGAGCACACTTATACACGGAATTTGCAGTGTCCCAACAAAATCGGAGTCGTTTATTATAAGGAAATTCCCTATGGCACTTCCCGCTGCTCCCGCACGTAGATGTACGGCAGGGACGCCATGCGAGTGGACAGCGCATGTTTGAAATACGCGTCGCGGGCGACTAAGCGGAGCACGCCGACAAGCGGCATATACAGCGCTCCGACGGTGACGGCGGAAGAGACGACGTGCACGAGATCGAAATACAGTCCGCGCAGATAATAAACGACGAAATATTTTTCGAGGTCAAGCGTACTCAACTTTCCGACGACGAAAAGCGTTGTTATCCCCGCGTCCAAAAACCCGAAAAGCATACCGGAAACAGCCGCCATGACGACCGCGACGGGAAGTCGCCTCCCCTTTAGAGC
The DNA here is from genome assembly GCA_947589475.1 of uncultured Clostridia bacterium. Taxonomy (GTDB): domain Bacteria; phylum Bacillota; class Clostridia; order Christensenellales; family CAG-917; genus CAG-475. Next base: position 81,640 of record CANQBO010000008.1, on the reverse strand, counting down.
GGAAGCCGCAATGCCGAGAAGCGGCCAGAACACAAAATAGAGCACGTTCCACGTCCCCACACCGTACAGCGCCATCTCGACGGCGCAGAATATAAGTGTGGCGGGCAAAACGTATCCTATGCCGAGCGCGGAGCCGTATACGATGACGAGCACGGTCACGACCTCAACATTCGGAATGAAAGACAGCGCAAGTTTGCCCACCGTCAACAGGGCCGCCATAAAAGCGACCCTGACGATGTACAGTGTGCCGAGCTTAGTCTTGTTTTTGCCTTGTGAAACTTTCATAATTTTGCAAAAACAGCATTTTAAATGCAAATATTGCTCATATAAACTGCTGTTTATGTCAATCTACAAGTATCGCGTAAGTTTTGCCGTCCACTATAGGCAAAAGTCCGACGCCCACATTTGAATAGTATAAAGTGTGACCGTCCAATTCGGTAGCAACAAAAAACGTAGGATACTCTTCGGAGCCCTCTTTCTTTTGCTTGCCTCGTCCCGGCATATAGCCGCTGTATATGGATTTCAGAGAAAACTCATCGACGTCGTGCCAAACGCCGTAATATTTACCATTTGCTTCGTCCTGTTTGAGTTCGCCGACTTTTGTGACGAACGGACTCAACTCGCCGCCACTGAATTCGTATTGTGTGAGAGTTCCGTCTTTTTTCAGATCTTTGAGCACATCGTGTAAAAACGCTTTTCTTGTCGTAACGGACATTTCGTTGTCATCGCCTATGTAAAGCGTTATAGTCTTTTCGCTGAAGTCTGCTTCGTACCCGCCGACTTGAGCCTCCAACTCTTTGATGCGATCCTGCAGATCAGAATCGCATGCTGTGAGCGTCACAAGTGCGATAGAAAAAACCAACGCGAGAATGACGACCGCTGCAAAAATTTTGCTTCCTTTCTTGAACATAATACCCTCCGTATGTTCTTTTCGGAGAGTAGCAAAAACCGCGGACGCGTCCGCAAAAATTTTTACGCTCCCTCCGAACGATATTCCGCGCGGCATGAAAAATATTTACCGAGCGTGCTCGGGCAGGTCTCCCGACTTGCGACCATAGGCGTGCCCTATGGCGGGAGCCTTCCTCAAAAAGAGTGGCTTTATCCCATTGTCGCTTACGGCAGCGGGGGCTGTGGCGGACTTTCACCGCCTTCCCTATTCTCGCGCTCTCGCGCGCACCCAAGCGTATTGATTTTAGCACGACACGGGACTTTTGGCAAGCGCAAAAACCGCGCGGTCTCATATTTACAGGCTTTAAAACGGGCGCGCGTCTTTTCTTGCTCGCGTTCCCGCTCAAATGTACCACACGCACTTTAGTCGCTTTTGCCTCTATTTGCCAAATATAAAATTTTTCTCAACTTGTAGAATTGTCAACTGATTGCAACAAATTTTTTTATTTATTTTTCAAAGATGTTATGTTTGTAGGATTTATCCACATTTTTCACTCTATCCCCCTGCGCAGGGGGATAGAGTGAAAAATCAATAGACTTTTTTAATGTAGGGTGCTATAATTTGCCCATAAAACAGACAAGGATGTAAATATTATGAGTAATGAATTGAAATGCCCGATATGTGGCGAGCCTACATATCTTCATTTTGGGCATCCACGCAAAGATGGTCTATGCTCAAAACACGGTATAATGGCAAATAACGGTGAAATTGTGCAATGCCCCGACTGTGGCAAATGGCATAATGCAGACGAAGAATGCGAATGTAAAAAGCCTGTTGCCAAAACAGCAAATGCCGATGAGCTTACATGCATTATTTGTGGACAACCTTCCAACGGAAAGCACTTTTGTCTAAGCTGTTATCGCAAATATAAAAATAAAGTTTTATATCTTCAAGTAAAACAATGCAAAGAATTTATAAAATTAGATGCCGAGTATGAAAGCGATATTATTTGCGAAGACGGACATCCTGTAAAAAGTCAACAAGAAGCCATGATAGATGATTATCTATTCAATCATGACATCAAGCATGTATATGAAAAACCATTTCCAATTGATGAAAACCCTGAACACGATTTACATCCCGACTTTTATTTGCCCGATTTAGACATATATATAGAGCATTTTGGTATAGTGGGAAATAAAAGATATGAGGAAAGCAAAGACTATAAATTGCCTATCTATCAAAAAAAAGGAATTACATTGATTTGCACCACAGGCAAAGATATAAAAAATTTAAGTGCAAATTTAGAACGCAAATTGCAATACTATAAAAAGGGCGAAATCAATTTTATAGATGATTGAACCAAAAGAGGCGACCGCCTCTTTTTTATATGCCAAAATAGCCGTCTGCAGACGGCTTGTGCGCGGGGACGTGTAGCCACGTTATGCGGCCGCACGAAGTTCCTTGTCTTTTTCGTTGGGAGACAACCACCGCCTTGGGTCGGTGGAAGAGCGCAACACGCTGGACGGGATATTGTTGGAGCGCGTGAGATATGCGGACATCTGCGCCTGTAAGTCGTCAAAGCTGTAATACCGCAAATATCGGTAGAAACGCTCGTTGTCATTTCGGTGAGATCGCTCCACTTTGCCGTTATGCCGCGGAGTCCTCGGACGGATAAGCTGATGTTTTATGCCCAAAGCATTGCACAACATATCCAGCTTGTGTATTCGTCCGCTTTTTGTCACGTTCTGCAAAAAGGTGAATTCCGTGCCGTTGTCCGTCTGTATCACATTCGGAATATAGCCGAAGAAACCAAAACAGCGTTGCACAAAGTCAATGGTGCTTTCTTGACATTGCTCCTTGTAGGCGCGTATATAGCGTTTGCGGCTCGCCTCGTCTATGCATGTATATTGATAATATCGCTCCCGAGGTTCATTGCCCGAATAACATTCAAGCGGCACATACTTTACGTCTATCTGCCACTTCTCGCCCAGCTTCAAAGGCGTATCATACGGCTTTGGCTTGTATGGCGTGCGCTTTTTGCCTTTGTAAAACTCATTGCGCCGCAAATATCTGTATAAGGTCACAGGGTTGCGACGATAACCGTAACTTCGATATAGTTTGCCGTACAGCTCGTTGAGTCCGATATTCGGATTGCGCCGAGTCAAAAGGGCTATCGCGCGTTTTTCCTCGTCCGTCTGTTCGTTTGGATGGTGCATATCTTTGCGTGAGAATTGCGGCTGTAAGCTGTCCAAAGAGCCGTCATATTGCTTGCGCCACCGCCATAAGGTGGAGCGGCTTATATGATACCGTCTGCAGATCGTCAAGATGTTGGACGACCTAAGCGCGTTGAGCGCGTTCATTTTTTCCTTTGCCGTAAATTTGTACATGATAATCACCTCCGTTTTCCGTACTTTTTATTGTCAATTTGAGGCTTGAGAGTATTACGCGGCACCTTGTACCTTATACGAGCGCGCGGCTCGCGCCGCGCGGGTACAAGGTGCCGCGTTTTCACCGACCGACCGCACCGAACAAAGCAGTGCAGAGCCGAGCTTGCGCACGCTATCCCGCTTTTGCGCAAGCTCCCGCCCTCTGCACGGATATTTTTGTTGTAGAGCGGATGATTTTTGATGTTTTTGAAAACGCCGAAAAGCACCTACATATAGGTGCGGGCATCGCATATCGCGTACTGTCGCGGTCAGGCTGTCAATCGCCGTCGGATACAGTCGTCAATATTAAGTTGTCGATAAGAAAAATGCTTTACGTCACGTTCCCAATTTATTACGTCGTCAAAAAGTATGTATTTCGTCACGAAGTCCTGCATGGCAACTATAATATTGTGCGCCTCTATCCTAACCGCGATTTCCGTATTTATGCCGCGGCTGTACACAATCTGCTCGCCCGTCTTGCCTATGTACTTCAATATATAATCAATGGTGTTGCCCCGGTGCAATTCCATTGAGTTGAGTTCCTCGAAGTCATTACGCCCGAACGCTTCCGCAAAAAAGCTATTTTCGTGCCTTGTCTGCATTTGATGTTGCGCCGTGCTATAGTCGCGCATTTCCGATACGCGCCCGATCATCTCGCCGTCGGGGATATAAAAGAGTCCGTGAAAGTGCAGACGGCGCGTGTCGGGTGCTTCCTCGAAAACGCCCATATACAGCCAACCACGGCGCGTATGCAAATTGCTGAGGCATTTTCTCAGCTTTTTACGGAAACTGTCCGCGTCATGCTTGCTGTCGTCAAAGGTGAACGTCACGAAATGCGTCCAATTGTTGAGGTCCGCTTTGCGGCGAAAACGCTTTTTGCGGGCACGTATGGCGCGCAACATCAAATAGATGTGCTTTTCAACATAGCTTTCGAGATCGTCCGCGTTAGGGAACTCACGGCGCAGTCCCGCAAGGATATATGCCGCAAGCTCCGAGCCTTTAAGTCCCGCCTTACAAGCCGCGACATAAAAGCTGTCGAAGGCAATATCCATTGCGGTCTTGCTCCTGCTCTTGCGCTTCGTTTTGATATGGGAGCTTTGAAAGCGCGTTGCGATATAATGACCGCCGTCATTATATACTTTGTAGATTTGTGCGCTGTCATCGTCAAAAGGCAAATTGCCGCCCTCAACGGGCAACATATCATCAAAAAATAATGGTAACATGGTTTTCTCTCCTTTTTTATGGTTTTCTGCTTGCGGGCAGTAAAGTGGCTTTTGCGGCATAAACCGCTACGCTATTTATTCCACAGTCCACTTGACAAGCCCGCATTTTCGCTGTCCCTCTTGCCTTGCCGATAGCAACTCAAAAGGGACGCCCCTTTCGGGTTGCTATTCGTTCAAGCAATTGTACAGCGAAAACCGCAATTTGATTACGCTTTCAGCGGGAGCCTCCGCAATCTAAAAGGGACAGCCCCGCCGTGACAGGCTATGCGCCTACGTCTTAGCTTGATGTGAATATCTTGCTTATCTCGGCTTGAAAATGCGAATTTTGTTTTGCAAGCTCCTCTTGTGTCGCCATGATGTCCCCGTACTCGGCTAAGTCGTCCAAACTCACGGAGTTTTGCTCGGCGCGAGTTTCAAAGATAGCGGAAAGGCAGTCCGTCCTAAAACGGCGAGAATATATCTTTTTCGGCATCCGATAATACTTGCATTTTTCCGCTTCGCCGTCCACGCCATTGAGCGTTTTCTCAAGCACAAGATTGAGAGTTTGACAGTCAAACGTGTTGTGAACTCTCTCGACATAACTGCCGAGGCGGTCTACAACGGTCTTGACGATGTGCATAAAAAGCGTATTGTCCGAACGCGTGAAGTTGTAGTTGAGCCAAAACTCCCGATATTTGCCGAGCAAAAATTCATACAGCCCCTCGATGAGGTAAAACGGCGAGAAAAACGGCAATGTCGCTTTCATGTCGCCTTTGTCGTGTATTGCGAGCTTTTCGCCGAGGTCTGCATTATCTGCGCCGAGCGAGCCGAGCCTCTGCATATCCGCAAGCATTTTCACGGGTACGCGATTGCGTATCACTACCGCATGGCGTAACATCTTAACGCATGAGGCATACAAATCGTTTTTCTGATTGCACTCCGCGCTGTTTTTCTCAACGCCCTTAAGTTCGGGAGTATTCTTGCGCTCCTTGTCCAACTCCGTGATGACGTACACGCCAAAGCCAAGCGCATTGCGGTTTGGATTGTCTTCTATCATTTTCACGCCCAAGCGGAACATGTCATAGTCTATGATGTGTGAATATCTCGATGTCGCGTTCATTATGCGACTGTCCCGCTTGAAAAAGTCCGTGTTCCATACAGGGAAATTCCCGCAGTCCATTTTCAGCTTGTCCGAGCGTATGGAGTAGTTAGAGATTATATAAGACGATTGCACGGTGTAGATGAAATATGCTTGCGCATACTCAATGAGAGCTTGCCATATGTCGATAACTTCCAGCTTGTTGTTGTAGGTCAAGCCATAGCGGGTGTAGTCATAGTCAAAGAAAGCATTGTCACAGGTGATATTGAAACGCTCGGCAAGATAAGCAAGCACCGCGCTCTTGCCCTCGGCATCGTCATTGTCGACGCACTCGTTGAAGCGGTCGAAAGCGCGTTCAAGCTCCTGTACCCACGCTTTACAACTCCACACGTCGCAGATGTATTTTTGTTCAACGGCATATTGCAAAGCCCTCTCGAACTTGCGAAAGGGGAAATAAGGGAACCACTTATCCGTTTCCATAATGATGTCCAGCATGTCATCAAGAATTTGCACTTCGCAGGACAAGGCAATATCTGTTATTGCCGTCGTCTTGCCCACGCCCATTGCTCCATAAACCAACGTCACGACTCCGCGCTCGTTGATAAAGCCGCGATTTTTGCGCTCGTTATGGTAGAGCCTGTTATATCCGATTTTGCGCGCAATGGCATACAACAAGACAAATACGCCTATCACCCACACCCACCACGGCACCGCTGTAAAAAGCGGTGTAAGGTCATACGCGAGTTTATAAAACTGACTGTATAAGTCTGCCGATGTGATTGTGAAAGGAAATATCAAGATATAGGCGATAGCCTCGATAATTATGGTAAACACATTAAAATTAAACGCCCATATAACTCCCCATGTGACAAGCCAACCGCGACGATCCTTGAGGAACTCCCAAAAGCTTTGAAGCCACAACTTGACAGGCTGATATGTACGAGCGGACAATTTCTTAAAAGCCTTCAGAGGCTTGCTGTCCTTCGTTTCCGGACATTCCGTACGCGTATATTTTGATATTAGCAGTTTCAAAACGAAAAGCACGATCAAAATAGGTATTGCAATTATCACAATAATAAGAATATCTTTAATGATGTGCGGGACATATCCCGTAAAATTAGATTTATCCGCAAAGAGCCGCCAAAACTCCACAAAGCTCACTTTGAACGCCGCCCAACTCTCTGGAAGCAATGGTACGGGGCTGATGTCGGGGAGCCATTCAAAGGGCTTTGGAAAGCTGTTGACGGTAGGCGTTATGCCACTGTCTATGCCGCACAATGTGCAGAAATAATACGCCACGGACAGCCCGAGATCTCGCAACGCTTCAATTATACGCCCTATGGCGGAGCTGAACACAAGCAACGTGCAGAGTAAGAAGCCTATTGTGATTGCAAGGCAGATATAATGCCGATAATCTATTGATTTGAAAAACTGTTTGATTTTCATATCTGCCTCGCCGTATAGACCACATAGCCCACAAGCAGGGCTATGACAATGATGATTATGACATAGATGACCGATTTGAGTATCTTCATAATATCCTCATTTTTTTGAAAGTGCACTTTCAATCTTTGCAAGTTTGCAAATTTTTGTTGACAGTTACGCAAAGATAAAATATAATACTCGCATAAGAAGCAATCGCTTACTCGGTGGAAAACACTTTGATGTTTCTCTTACGAACTTGAATGCTTCTTATTTTTTTTGTTTACATACCAATTTTTAGGCTTCCTGTTAGTTCGCTTCTTATAATCTTTTATGATATGGCGCACAATAGGTTTATCCTCTTTAGCGAACTCCCAATTTGTTTTTGAATGATTTTCATAATCTTTTTCGGGAATTGTATGAGGGTTTGTACCAATGTAAGCAGTACGCTTATCATTCGGGTTAGGATTTTTTGACAGCTTGATAACATGATGTTTGTCATCGGGGCTATGTGTTAGCCCCAATGACTTAAACTTGCCCGACCGAGTTTTGCCAAAAACATATTGCGGATGATCTGCATATGTTTTTTTATGGACAAAACGGAACTCGTTCATAGGTATGTATTTGCGCGATTGTTTCTTTTTTCTCGCCATAGCTCACTCCTTATGCTTTTTCTTTTTGTCGCCCTTAATGACGACCTTTGGACGTTTGAAAATGCTCACGAGCTTGGACACAAGCCAAATCACGACAAGCAACACAAAGACGATAAGAATGGCAAGCAACACTTTTTTGATAATGTCCCATGCGTCTCTTATCCAGCCCGCCATTTCAATTGTGTAGCCCGCGTTCGGATTCACAGGGTTAAAAGGATCCCCGCTTTGCTTGTTGTCTACCACGCCGAGATTGTACGTCTTGCCGTCCGTGACGAATTTCAAGCGAAGTATCTTTACGTCGCCGACAATTGTCCCTGCCTCATGATAAGAGTATCCACCGCCTATAATTAAAGGCGTTTCGGAATGCTCAAACGGAGTTTCCAAAAAACGCAAAACCCACTTTTGCTTTTTCAGCTCCGCTTTTGCAGAGTCGTTGAGCTTAGAAGCGAGCGACACATCTATAAACGCGCCGCTGTACACTTGCTGTTCAAATTCCGCACTCGACACAAATTCGTCTACAGTTTCTATGCGCTCCCATGTAAACGACCCCGCAAACAGCCCTCCGCCTTCATAATCAACGCGCTGTTCGCTCTTGACCGTAACTTCCTTTTCGCCTTTATTGCCGAATTCGGGATCTTGCCAGCTCTGCATATATCCTCCGCCTGTACCCATATAACCCGAACCATATCTATTCCATTCTTGATATGTATAATAGACGTCCGCCTCAAGCAATTTATCTATGGGTTTATCTGTGTCGAAAGCCACAAAATGACTGTCGCAAGCTCCATTCTTGAAGAGCCTGAAGCCGTCGGGATAACGGACGAAGCCGCAAAATTTATCTTTTACAACAATAGTGTCAATGTCCACCACGCGCACATATGATTTGCCATTCAACTCCCCAAACTCCCATTGCTTTGCCACTTCAAAAGGCACTTCGGATATGGTATTGCCGCCTGTGGCAGGATCGTCAAGCCCCTCGACCCACGGGCGCAATATGTCCGTAATGGCATAATAGCGCGTACCTTCACGCCGAACTGTCAAGCCCTCAACTAGGTACTTGCCGAACACGCCTTGCCTATTGAGCAACTTCAGATGATAATTGTGAAAAGCGATTTCATCATATATTGTCGTCGAGATGTCAACGCTTACAGCCGTGAGAGGCCTCGTCTTTGCCGAGGGCTGATACACATATACAAAAAGCTCGTCGTCCTCGCTTTCCGCGACTGTGATGACTTTCAAACTATTATCGTCCGCATTGTCGGGATAATATGACATGTCAAAGCTCGTATCCTTTTTAAGGTCATCAAGGACGTTGCTATACGGCTTTTCAGCCGCATAGCTTATCCCTTGCGCCACACAAAACGGATACAGAGCCGCACAAATCACCACCACGACAATGCAGAACGTTATTAGAAAAGTTTGTTGACTTTTTGTCATTGCACACCTCAAAAATTTATCTCGTCTTTGTCAAGCTCAACGCCTGTTATCCCAGACTGAGAGCATTGCAAATGGATAGAGATCGTTTCGCCCTTGTCCGACGTGACGACAAGCCGAGCGATCGCAAGCGATTGCAATTTGTCCATTTCAATTGTGGAGTCCTCGCCGTAGAGGGTTTTGAGAATATTCAAAACATCGAAATTATGCTCGTCACAATCAATGAAGAAGTATCCGCCGTAAACATCATTCGTCGATATAAACGCGCCCGTAATTTTCTCTTTTTCAAAGAAATGATGTTTTTCGCCGTTTACTGTAAATTCAAAGTCAATATCGGGTACAACTTCGACCGTCACGGACTCCGCATTGAGGACGTCAAATTGCAATCTGCCACTGCTCGGTAATACTATAAGATTGTCACTGTCGGCATAATACGATTGTTTATCGCACGTCACACGAAACTTAGGCTCTATCAAGTCCGTAATATCGTCCTTGCTTATAATGCCTTTCAGATACATGACAAGACCGCCGACAAGGGCAAGCAGTAGCAATATCGCTATTGCTACTGCAACGATCTTGCCTATGTTCGCACTTTTGCGCCTTGCCATAAGTCACCTCACGTCAAAAAACAATGCCATTTTGAGACAGTTCAACCGACGAAACAGCACTGACAACTTTTACAAGTATAGGATCACTGATTGCGTTGGAATTTTTATCCTTAACTTTAATGGAGACATATATAGGTTTGTTATCCTTAAACCCCTTATAAGTAAAAAGTGACCATCCGTTTCTATCACCAACTTTACGGGAAAAAGCCGACAACATATCATCACACTCAATATGTAATTTATTATTTCGTATGGACAAATTCTTGAGTAATGTAACCGTACCTGCACCACCAACAATAGAAACAGAATTAGAACTACCAAAAAGAGCATTACCCTCTAATTCAAGATTTTGAACATCAGAACCGGTTTTATGAAGTTCATTATTGAACAACACAGTTCCAAAACATTCCACAACCAACTCAAAATTTGAAGTAGCACCTACTGAATGAAATCTGTTATCGACACTGATATCAAAATCATATGATTTATTAGTATCAAGCGACAACATAGAAATATTCCAAGATGTATCCATAGATGGCGACAACACTCCTGTGCTTATAGAAATTGTCTCTATTGCTCCAACATATGAACACGTACACGAAGCAGAAAATCCGCCTACACGAGTAGTTACAGATATAATTATTTTATCATCGCCAAAAGCCTTGATACATTTTACAGTTGCCGTTTGTGAGCCGTCGGAAGAAGGTGTAACGGTCACATAATTCGTAACAGGCTCAGAAGCCTTTTCCGCATCCGGTTGCCACTCAATGTGCCAATCGCAAGATTTGTCGGGAGCTTCTTGCGGCTCAACAGTTGCCGTAAGAGTTTTTGTAAAAATATCGGGAGCCGCGGCCGTCAATGCATATGCAAGGGAAACGCCTTGAATGCCATCAACAGGGGACATTGACGGAGCACTATTTTGAATATCAAAATGCAAGCCTCCATCATGCTTTACATCTTCCGACTGCTCTTCCGCGGGTGCGTCGTCTTTTTTGAAGAAATCAAACACGCCGCCAACCTGCAAGGCGAGGCAAACCACCGCGCCCATTATTGCTATGATAAGCACAAATGCCACGATCCACTTGATTGTGTCTGCCGCTTTGTGCTTGTGTAATTCGTTATTGTAATTGCTCATTTTTTTTATTTTACCTCTCAAAAATTTTTGTTTTGCGCTGTGCTTGACTCGCCATGCACGTTGCGCCTCGTTTGTCTATAATTGCTTCACCGACCGCCCACCACCACAGATAAATTTCAATTATTTATGCACATCACCTCGCTTGGGAAAAAGCAAAAGGCAGGGGAAATTGGTTTTTGCTTGTACGCTTTCACCGTTTCCGTCTGCCTTTTTGAAAGTGTAGTTTCAAGTTTTGCCGATTTATCCCTTACGCCGCCGCTTTGGGAAGTCCCGCGAGGATCATGCGCAGTATGGACTTGTCACTCTCTCTTGCGGGTTTCACCTTATAACTGAATATTTCGCCCGTTTCCTCGTCCACGTCGCGCACCTCATATACGGTGTAGCGCGTTGTATTGCCTTTGTCGTCCGTCATTTCGTCCTCGAACATCGCAAGCGGGAGTTTGTCCTTATCGCCGAACAAAATATCCAAAACTTCATAGCCTCCTTGATCTTTGGCATTGAAGTCTACTTTGACGTCCCTGCCACGTACTTTGCCCTTGACGCAGTATGAGAACATCTGTCTGCCGTCCTTTGCCTTGAAAGGCTCACGGATTAGGTCCAAAAGGACTTCTGCCTTTGCCGCCGTCTGCTCGGTCGCCTGTGCGTTCGCTTGCTCTGCCGTCGCCTGTGCGCTTGTTTGAGCGCTCACTTGCTCGTTTGCCGTCTGCTCGTTCAAAATTTGCTTATTTGCCATTTTCTTTCCTTTGACGTAAGCCGTCACCTTGATTATTTGTCCCTTGCGGGGATGCATGCGCGGGGAAGGAGGAAAAACCCCGTCACATGCATTTCGTCGCAATTCTCAGCGACTCGTCAGCCCGCTTGCTACCTTTTATAAAACACACACGGCATATCGCCGAGATCGAACAAATAGAAACGAGTTTTGCCGTCCTTACACCAGTCCCAGTATGACACACTAACCAATGCCAAAATTCCATTGTCGGGGTCAGTAATATAAGCAGGGTCGCCATAACCTTCGTCAAGCAAATATTGTCTAACTTCGGGCAACGTAACAATTTTCCGTTTCATATCACTCCACCTCCTGCATAATCTGTTGACAATCCGCACAGATAAGGCGAACTTCCTTTGTCGCGCGCACGCTTGTGCCGCAGACAGGACACTCATATTTGCGTGTGCTCGAACTCCGTCCCTTTACGCTTGCGAAGCAGGGCGAGCGATATATGATGTTTGCTGGATTGTCGTTGACGAACTCGGCAATTATCGCTTTACTTGCCTCGGTGAGCGACGTTTGCGCCCACCCATATGTCTTGACCTGCTCAACGATCAAGCCATGCTCGCTTGCTATTTTTGCGTACAGCTTATTGTGATACGTCCCACTGCGCGAACAGTCTTGCATGTTGTGCATGTGCGCATACAGGTGGCATTGCTCGTGTATCATCGTCGCCGCGATGTCAAAGATGTCGCGATCGAGCGTTTGCGCCGTCATGTTGATTTCATGCGCGCCGTCTTTGTCCTCTTTGCCGTCGAACCACACGGGCTTTGTGGAAAACCAACCGTATGTTTTATTGCGCTCGTCCCTTTGAGCTGTGATAACAGGCTTGATAAGTTCACCATTGAAAAATTTGTCGTTGCAAAAATTGAAAAGTTTTTCGAGATAGGACACCGTTTCAATGAGCCTTTCCGTCGGATTTTTTGTCATTGTCTTTCTCTCCTTAAAAAAATCTGATTGAACCAGTCGGGGAAGCTCCCCTCATGTTTCAATCAGATTGTATCAAAACAGCCAAATATAAAATTTTTCTCAACTGTTATTGACTTATCACGCGGAGAATAATATAATATTTTTTAGAATATTTTACTATATGAATAGGAGCAATGGTTATGGCATTATACACTAAGTGCCCGGCGTGCAAGTCGGAGATCGCCTTTGAGCCGCCCAAAAACATAGCAAATCTACCCGAGGACTACAAACATCGCATCAAATGCCCGAGTTGCGGCGTGACGATAGGCGTAAGACTCAACGTCATAGATCGTCAGCCTGTTCGGGATACGTCTCTTACTCTGCAACCGATAGACGACTCGTATGCTCTTCAACCTTCGCAGTACGATGGCGCGCAGACAGACACCGTCCCCGCAAGGAGCGTCGACAAACCCGCAAAAAAGAAGGGGACGATCAGAAACATCGTTATGATGCTTTTCGGGTTGCTCTTCCTCGCTCTCGGAATCGTGAGCTATCTTGTCATTAAAGGCACCATCGGCATCGGCGAGCGCAGTTACGGTTTTGAATATATCAACGGCGTCGGCGGTTGGGAGACTCTATTCAAGCACTTCGACGCTTTCAAAGGCGCTTTTGAATTTGACACCGTTTACGGCATAATGGGCATCATGCCCATGATTTCGTTTACGCTCGCCTTCGTCACGTTTATAGTCGCGCTCGTTTCGGCATGCGGCAAGAAGTACGGCAGAGCGTTCAACCTCATCTGGGCTATAATAGTGTTCGCAGTCGGCGTGGTCGTCATTTTCGCGCCCATGATCCAAACGCAAATCTATATAAGCACAATTCCGGAAAGCGGCACTCTCACGTTCGGCGAGTATTTCAAGGGGCTGTTTGAGGACAAGGCATATTGCATCTTCGCCCCAATGGTGTTGGGATTGTTGCAGTTGGTATTCTCCATACTCTTCCTCAAATCGCTCGAAAAAAACCGCGAAAAGAAAAAGAAAAAATAATTTGATTTATTCAGCACATTAAAAAATGCACGCGGATCGCGTGCATTTTCATTTCTTCTTTTGTGCCTTTCTTTCTAAGCTTGTGCCTTTCATTCCTCGGGCGTACAGCCGCCGTCAAGTGCGGTCTGTCCTCCATGCAGGCGTTTACCCTTTGTAAAAAATTTAAAGTTCATCTCTTAAGACACGATTTCGGGTCGTACGTCTCTCTCTTTGAAAACCATGCGGCTTTAGGCGCATATAACTTTTAAAGATACCGCCGACGATGCGCCGCTGTTTCCTCTCTGTTTATGCGGTGCGCATGCCCTGCTCTTCGCTGTCTATGACGTAGAGGATGTTGACTTCGTCGCCCGTCAGAGCGTCGATATACACGAAGTAGGTGCCGTCCCTCTCGCATTCGTACTCATAGGTCAACGCTTCGCGCGTGCCCCTGAGTGGAATGAGCGCAAGTTTGCCCTCGCCGAGCGGAGGTATGCTCAAGCTTGCCGCCGCGCTCTCCTCGCTTACGACGGGAGCGGGAAGAGAGCGCTGTTTATGATTGAGCGCATAGTGCGTGGCGTCAAAACCCGTGACAGTCGCGTCCCCCTCGCGCAGTTTGACTTTGATGAGGTCGGGATAGAGTATGACCTCGCCCTCGACGGGCGCCAGATTTACGACGCACTCTCCGTCCGCCGAGGACGACCATACTACCATCATATCCTCAAAACCCAGCTTCTCGGCAAAGTCGAGCGCCGCGCGTTGGCAGGTCAAGCCCGCCTCTTCTATCGCCGCGCGCTTCTCGCCGCCCGCCGCCGAAAACGCAATGAGTTTGCCGCCGAATTTGCCTATCTGCGCAAAAGCCGCCGCTCCGTCAAGCGTGAAGCTATAGTTGAGAGTGGGTATATCGCCCCTTCCTTCGTCCGAAAACTTCACATCCTCGGCGTTTTCAAAGTACGCCTTGAGCGCTTGCGCCCCTTCTTCTGCGGATATTTCCCGTCCCGTCAGCGCTACGGGCGCTCTGTCAACAAGCGCGTCCGAAAAAGGTCCGTCGTATATCATTTCGGGGTACTCGAAACTCGGTTCCGCAAACGGCGCAAATGCCGAGTCTATCTCCTCAAGCGCTCCTCCGTCGCCTACGAAAAGTTTGCCGGCGTCCACTTCCGCCTTCAGTTTTTCAAGCGCGGCAAGGTACGCCCGAGCGACTTCGCCGAGCTTTGCAAGCTTTTCCCTCTCCTCGAGAGTGAGCGGTTCGCCGTCCGCAACGCGAAGCGCGAGCGAATGTGCGTAATCGCCGAGTTGATTTATAAATCTCTGCGCCTTTGAAAGGCCTTCGCCCTCTCCTTCGAACATTCCGAGACTTGCCTCCGCCAGCCCCGCCGAACTCCACACGTCGTACAGCAGGGACTGTTGCATAGTGGGCGATGAGGACGCGCCCAACTTCTTGAGCGAGATCCCGAGGTCGTTTGCGCCGTCGATCAAGTCATAGTACGCCCTGAAATACACAGCGTCCATCTGTCTTTGATAGGTCTCGTGCGTGCGCACCTCCTCCGTCGAGTAGTAAAGCGCTACGCCCAGCCCCGCGATCGCGCTTGCCATAAGCCCTATGACAAGACAGAGAGCGGCGGTCTTGATAACGCGCGAATTGCGCTGTTTTTTGCTCCTTTTGTCCTCGCTCGTCTGAGGGCAAGCATTTTGATTTTTTGCCATATTTCACCTCTATTTTTCAGCAGAAGGCGTGATTGCCTATGTTCAGTTTGACTGTGCGCGACAACATCCACTTGCTTGTCGCCGTGCGCGGATTGTAATAGTACAGACAGCCGTATGTCGGGTCCCAGCCGTTCATGGCGTCCCTCGCCGCGTTTATCGCGTTTTGGTTTGGCGACAGATTGATCTGCCCGTCGGATACGCAATCGAACGCGCCCGCTTGATACACCACTCCCGCCACGCTGTTCGGGAAGGAACTGCTCCGCACCCTGTTCAGCACGACCGCCGCGACCGCGACCTGTCCCGTATACGGCTCGCCCCTCGCCTCGCCGTGCACGACGTGCGCAAGCAGATTTAGATCGGAGGAGTTGCTGCTCCCGCCGCTCGTCGGCTTGCTTGAGCCGCTCGAGAGCGATATTCCGAGAGCCTGCGCCGTCTTTGTGCCTACGATGCCGTCCGCGACAAGTCCGTTACGCTTTTGGAAGTAGATGACCGCCGCCTTCGTCTTAGGTCCGAAGATGCCGTCCGCCTTGCCGCTCATATAGCCCCAATTGATGAGTTTCGTCTGCAACGTCTTGACTTGCGCCCCGCTTGAGCCTTGTTTGAGCGTCGCCGCGTCCGCCACTCCCTGCGGAGCGGGGATGAGAGCGCACATAAGGCATACCGCAAGCGCAAGCATCGCCACCGCGACGATCGCAATTTTCACAATTTTGCTTTGCATTTTTCACCTCTTTGGGCTAGTGTGCCGCCCGCTGTTGTTTTTATGCAAAAATATTTGCGCTCGATTAAACCTCGAAATTCAAGTCAATAATAGGCGTATGAAAAATCACATACATAAAATTTTTTTCATCATCATTTTGTCTTTCATGCTCGTCGCGCTTTTGTCCGTACTTGTCGCGTGCGGTCAGACGAGACAGCAAATGCTTTCGCGCGAGTGTCTGCGCATACACATCCGCGCAAATTCAAATTCGGAAGAGGATCAAAGCGTCAAGCTTGCTGTGCGCGACGAAATAACGCGCTATTTGAGCGACGCGCTTGAGGGTTGCAGGTCAAAAAGCGAAGCTCTCGATACCATATCCGCAAACGAACAAAAACTTGTTCAAATTGCAAATTCAACGCTTTACGCGCACAATTTCAAATATAAAGCCTCAATTCGGATAGATAATGAACATTTTCCCGACCGCAATTACGACGGTTACGACTTCCCCGAAGGCGATTATGACGCGGTGATAATAAACCTCGGCACGGGCGAGGGCGACAACTGGTGGTGCGTGGCTTTTCCTCCTCTTTGCTTCGTCCCCGCGGACGGCGGAGAGAAAATCGTCTACAAATCATGGATAAAAGAATTGCTTGACAAACTATTCTGAAAAAACGTTACGCTTAATACATTTCTGCCCCCATATGCGAAGTTTGCCGATTAAAATCGCTCCAAACTTTGAAGACCGTATATTATTTCAGCCTCTGCGCAAGCTAATTTCGGAGGCTAAATATGAAAATTTTCAGAGAGATTGTAAGAAACACCGCTATGGGCGCGCAGTCCATAGACAACATCCTGCCCTACGTCGAGTGCGACAAACTGAAGAACCTCATCCTTTCCCAAAAGGAGGTCATGGAGGACTTCTATCAAAAGGCAAAGCAGGAGCTGGGCGAGGAAGAGCTTGACGACGCCGTCACGAAACCTTTCCAGCGTACCATGCTGAAGATGGGCGTCAAGATGAACGCGGGCTTTGACAACAGCAACACCCACCTCGCAAGCATGCTCATCGACGGCTACAACATGGGCATCACCAGCGTACAGAAATGCATCAACGAGCTTGAGCGCGACGGCGTGGAAATCCCCCAACTTGCGCGCGACCTGATGAAGACCTACGACAAGGACATCAAAGCGCTGAGAAGCTATCTGTAATGATCATGCGGGGCTTCTCGCCCCGCACCCTCGGCAAAGAGAGTCCATGCGGGGTTCCGCCCCGCTCCCCTTCGTGGGCTACACGCCCACACCTCGGCAAGGGACTTCGTCCCCTGCACTCCAAGCTAAAAACGCGCGAACGTCGCAACTTTATGTTGCTAGTTCGCGCGCTTTTTGATTGTATGCAATGGTCGAAACTCCCGCGTGCGAGCTTGATATTGACGTTTGCCTCTGTCCAAGTGTTATTTTTATGTAACTCCGGTCTGTGCGTTCATGTAATAAACGTCACGCATTGTCCGAGAGTATATATTGTGACCCCCACCACCGCCTACGGCGGAGCCTCCCCCTAAAATCACCCCACAAAATCACTGCGTAATTTTGCGTGGACCCCGATAACGTTCCTACACTCACGCTGTAAAGGGGTATGCCTACAAATGGATAAAAAAGAAAGTTTGTCTGACCTTATAACGAAAACCATGCCCGAGTGTAGGCTTCTCCCTTCGACAACGTTGGATAGAGGAATATCGGGGGTCCGTATAATAATGAGTGACGATGTAACACCGTGTAGAAATGTACAGCCGATGGAACGAATTTTATGGGGTATATGTTTTGGGTTCCCGCAAAATTACGTAGTGGTTTTGCGGAGGATAATAAAATGCAAGCGTCCCGATTTGGGACGCTTGCGCGTAGTTTTGCTTTTAAAAGACGCTCTTACGCCTTGTAGGAGTCGGCTTTCTTTTTGTAGTAGGCGCGCTTGTCGGCGGCGTCTTGCTCGTTCTTTGCAAAGAGGGTCTGCGCCGCTTCGGGGTTCATCTTTGCGAGAGACGCATAGCGGGTCTCGTTCATCAAGAACTCCTGATAATTGCCCGTAGGCTCCTTGCTGTCAATTGCGAGAGGTCCTGCCTCCGTGCCGACGAGTTCGGGATTGAAGCGGAACAGTTGCCAATAGCCGCACTCGACCGCTTTCTTCATTTCCATCTGGGAGTTGTCCATGCCGCCCTTGATGCCATGGTTGATGCAGGGAGCGTATGCGATGATGATGGACGGTCCGTGATATGCCTCAGCCTCGGCGAACGCCTTGACGACCTGTTGCATATTTGCGCCCATAGACACCTGCGCGACGTACACATAGCCATAGTCCATGGCGAGCAGCGCGAGGTCCTTCTTCTTTGTGCGCTTGCCTGTTGCGGCAAACTTCGCGATCGCGCCCGTAGGCGTGGATTTGGACGCCTGTCCGCCCGTGTTGGAGTAGACCTCGGTGTCGAGCACGAGGATGTTGACGTCCTCGCCGCTTGCAAGCACGTGGTCGACGCCATTGTAGCCTATATCATACGCCCAGCCGTCGCCGCCGACGATCCATATGGATTTCTTGACGAGGCAATCCTTCATCGCCTCGAGTCTGCCGAGAAGTTCAAGCGCTTCGCCGTTTGCCTTCTTCTGCTCAGCGTCGAGGAGAGCAAGTATCTGCTCAGTTGCGGCTTTGGACTTCTCCGCGTCCTCCTTGCCTTCGAGCCACGCGTTGAGCGCGGTCGCAAACTCCTCGGACACTCCGAGAGCGAGCAATTCCTTGACGACATTTGTCAGCACTCCGCGGCGCGTCTCGTATGCGAGATGCATGCCGTATCCAAACTCCGCGTTGTCCTCAAACAAGGAGTTTGCCCATGCGGGACCGTGACCTTGATCGTTGACCGTATAGGGGCAGGTAGGCGCGCTTCCGCCGTAAATGGACGAGCAACCCGTCGCGTTTGCGACCAACATCCTGTCGCCGAAGAGTTGAGTCATAAGTTTGACATACGGAGTTTCGCCGCAACCTGCGCACGCGCCCGAGAACTCGAAGAGCGGCTTCTTGAATTGACTGTTCTTCGCATTCATCGTCTTGATGGGAGCGGTCGTCTCCTTGAGCGTTTCGGCATATTCCCAATTTTCGGCGTCCTGCTTGATGGACTCGTCGAGCGGGATCATCTTGAGCGCTTTCTCTTTTGCGGGGCAGACCGCCACGCAGTTGGAGCAACCCGTGCAGTCGTAGGGGCTGACCTGAATGCGGAATTCATAGCCCTTGAAACCTGTTGCGGGCTTCGTCTCGAAGCTTTCGGGCTTCTTTTCAAGCTCTTCTGCAGTTGCAAGCACGGGACGTATCGTCGCATGCGGGCAGACGAGAGCGCATTGATTGCACTGTATGCAGTTTTCCTTTATCCAGGCGGGAACGTTGACGGCTATGCCGCGCTTCTCGAACTTCGTGGTGCCCGTCGGGACAAAGCCTCTGGGATTGAATGCGGATACGGGAAGCTTGTCGCCCTCTTGCGCGGTGATGGGCGCGATGAACGCCTTGAAATACTCGTCCTGAGGCACTTCGAGAGGAGCCGCGCCGTTTGTCGTCGTCGCCCAGCTTTCGGGATATTTGACCTCTTTGAGTCCTTCTATCGCCTTGTCCACGCAAGCGTAGTTCATTGCGACGATGGCGTCGCCCTTCTTGCCATAGGACTTTTTGATCATTTCCTTCATATAGCGCTCCGCGTCCTCATAGGGAATGACGTTCGCGAGCTTGAAGAATGCCGCCTGCATGACGGTGTTGACGCCCTTCTTCGCGCCTATCTCGGTGATGACCTTGAGGCCGTCGAGGGTGTAGAACTTGATGTGCTTTCTTGCGATCATGTTCTTCATGCTTGCGGGGAGCTTGCTGTCCATCTCTTCGGGCGCCCACTGCGAGTTGAGCAGGAAAGTGCCGCCCTCCTTGAGGTCGGAGAGCATATCGTAGCGAAGCACATAAGACTCGTTGTGGCAAGCGACAAAGTCCGCCTGGTCGATGAGATAGGTGCTGCGGATGGGCTTGTCCGAAAAGCGCAGGTGAGAGATCGTGATGCCGCCCGACTTCTTTGAGTCATATGCGAAGTATGCTTGAGCGTATTTCTCTGTGTGGTCGCCGATTATTTTGATGGAGTTCTTGTTTGCGCCGACGGTGCCGTCGCTGCCCAGACCGTAGAACTTGCAGGAGATCGCGCTGGCGTCAGAGGCGTCTATTTTTTCCTTGACTTCGAGAGAGTGGAAAGTCACGTCGTCGTTGATGCCGACCGTGAAGCGATCCTTCTTCTCGCCCGCCATATTTTGATATACGGCGTTGACCATGGAAGGATTGAACTCCTTACTGCCCAGACCGTAGCGGCCCGTAAGCACCGTCAGCTTCTTGCCGTATTCGTTGAGGGCGGACACGACGTCGAGATAGAGCGGCTCGCCCTGCGCGCCCGGCTCCTTTGTGCGATCGAGCACCGTGAGAGTCTTGCAAGTTGCGGGGATCGCCTTGACAAGCGCTTCCGCGGGGAAGGGACGATACAGTCTGACTTTGATGAGTCCGACTTTCTGTCCGCGGGCGTTGAGATAATCTACTGTTTCCTCGACCGCCTCCGCGCCGCTGCCCATGATGACGATGACTCTGTCCGCGTCCTTTGCGCCGTAATAGTCAACAAGGTGATACTTTCTGCCCGTGAGCGCGCTGACTTTGTCCATCTGCGCCTGTACGATGGCGGGTACCGCGTCATAATATTTGTTGGAAGCTTCCCTGTTTTGGAAATAGATGTCGGGGTTTTGCGCCGTGCCCTGCTGATGAGGATGCTCGGGATTGAGCGCGCGAGCGCGGAACTCGTCTATCTTCTTGAAGTTGACAAGCGACTTGATCTCGTCATAGTCGATGACGTCGATCTTGTCCACCTCGTGCGAGGTGCGGAAACCGTCGAAGAAGCTGAGGAAGGGGACGCTGGACTCTATCGTGCTGAGGTGCGCGACGAGAGCGAGATCCATGACTTCCTGCACGCTGTTTGAAGCGAGCATCGCAAAGCCCGTCTGACGGCATGCCATCACGTCCGAATGGTCGCCGAATATGTTGAGCGCATGACCCGCAATGCTTCTTGCCGATACGTGGAAAACGCTGGGAAGCAACTCGCCCGCGATCTTGTACATGTTGGGGATCATGAGCAACAGACCTTGGCTCGCCGTGAACGTGCTTGTCAGCGCGCCCGCCGCAAGAGAGCCGTGCACTGCGCCCGCCGCGCCCGCTTCGGACTGCATCTCGGCGATCTTCAGCACGTTGCCGAAGATGTTCTTTCTGCCCTGTCCCGCCCAGTCGTCGCAGTTTTCTGCCATGGGTGAGGAAGGAGTGATGGGGTAGATGGCCGCAACATCACTGAATGCATACGCGATATGCGCCGCCGCGGTGTTGCCGTCGATTGTCATTTTTTTCATAATCGGAATAACCCTCCAAAAAATTATCGTCTTTGTTTACGCGCGCACGTATGCGCACTTACAGCTATTATAGCTTTTATAAAAATTTAAGTCAATAATTATACTCAAAATAAAGTCAAAAATAGTCAATAAATGTATTCGACCACTAAAACCGAAAATCGAAAGTTTTTATATCAAATGCGAAAGGTCTATGTCTTGCTTCGACAGTTCATAAAATACTCCTTTGCGGGGGATAGCCGCCCTCGCTCGGCAAATTTTTCTTGACAATTTCTCTGCCGTCTGCTACTCTTGAAGAGCGAAGGGGAGGCAGGTGTCCCCTCCGCCCTGTAAACCGTCCTGTTTGAAAGTGGTGGGCGGTTTTTTCCTTTTGGTTGCTACTGCCGTTTAGTCGGTTTCCACTTCAAGCAGAAACTCAACGATCTGAGTGTCTGTTTGAGTGTACGTTCGGCTTTTGACGCGAAGTGAATATCTGTTACTTTCACATCTCACCGAACTATAATCGAAATTATATTTTTCTTAAGACGCCTTGCATATTCGCAAGCAGTCCACGCTCCGCCAAAGTTGCGACAAACGCCCGAAACGATATGATCGCATCTTTTGACGATCTCTATATTTGTGCGCGATATGGCGAACTTCGGCGGACAATCGTTTTTAAACAGGTACACGGTCTCATCAAAACACGGCGACACATTTAAATCGCGAGATGGATGATAAGACAGCACCATAAGTTGCTTGATGTGAGGATATTTGCGCTTTAGTTCATACACCGTTTTTGCACATATGCTGTCGAAATTTCCCCTTGCACCATTATAAAACACATCTACGCCTTGCTCTATCAGATTTTCTACAATTTTTGCTATTCTGTCGGCATATTGAAAATAATCTATATCTCTATGTCCGAAAAACGCCGCTGCACTCATTTTTTTGTCTCCTTTTGTCAATAATCTATCTTACTGACTAAATTTGTATCACGTCAATAATATCATAAATTTGTCAGAAAGATAGTATTTTGACAAAAGTTTGGAGAAAATATGTCCAAAAAACCTATCGAAAGTAAATATGTTACTTCTGCCGCAATGCGCTCGATGTTGAAAACTCTGCTTGACGAGTACGATATGTCCGCAAGTGAGTTTTCCGCCGCGGCAAGCATAAACAAAGATGTCGTCGGGCGCATGCTGACTTATGGCATAGTCCCCTCTTTACGAACGCTCATAAAGGCGGCGGACGTTTTCGAAGTCCCTGTCATGTATCTGCTTGGCGAAGGCGAGCGCGACTTTATTCCTTCGGCATCGCCAACGACATTTCACAAAAGAATCGCCTCTCTTGCCGAGGAAAAAGGCGTAAAGTATTCCGAGGTATCCCATCACATGAGTTTTGCGCCAAATTCCATATATGAGTGGTTGCGCTCGGGCACCTTACCCTCTATAGATTACCTCATCGAACTTGCCGCATATTTCGACGTCTCCTGCGATTATCTTCTCGGCAGAACGGACGTGAAAAAGTAACATTTCCAAAAAGCTCAAACAATGGCATATAGAGTACCTGCCCGAAAATCGTTGGCAGCTAGGACATGGCAGACGGCGAATATAAGGAAGCTCGGGCAGAGCGCATATATAGAACTCAAGCACGAAAAGCATCAGTATCTCGGACAGGGTTATTGAACGATACGGTTGGAAAAACCGCGATATTCGGATGCCGGGCAAGGGAACGCCCATTCCCCGAACGCGAGCGTACATGAACGTACGTGACCGTGAGGAAAATTGCTTAGTGCCCGCGGCTTTTCTACGCAAAGCTCGTTATGGGCACACCGCAATTTTTTCGCTACTCCGCGCGCAAAAAATTGACGCATCGCATAGTTGCGCATGCAAGAAGTAGCAAGAAGCTGTTCCAAGATGCGCATATGGCTCGCTATTTTTTTCGCTTGGGAGCGCGGGCTTCGCCCGCTTTTATACCCCCCCCACAAAATCACTGCGTATCGCGATATTGCTCAGACAAGCTTGATTGATAAAAAACCGCGATATTTGTTCAAAGACAAGGAAAAAGCAATTTTCCGAACGCGAGCGTACATGAACGTACGTGACCGTGAGGAAAATTGCTTTTGACGCAGTATCCCGGCAAATAGCGCGGTTTTTACTTTGCGATGAGGTAGAGGCGCATCAGCTCATCCATCTCGCGGACATCTTTGGCGCACATTTTGCGAATGTTTAGCATGAGGCGCAGACCCTGCCAGATGCACTTGATCATAAGCGTATCGCGGCTGTCGAGCGCGGCGGCGAGACCTTCGAGCATCATAGGCAGTTCGTCCCTGTCGTCGGGCGCGATCTCGTTGACGGCGTTCATCATATTGATGAGGTGGTGCTCGGTCTGCGGGCGCAAGCCGTTGGGCGCAAGCTCGGCGACTCTGCCGATATTTTGGGTGCCGTCGTCTATGCCCTCCCACACGAAGTCCACAAGAGCGCGCTTAAACGGCTCGATTATCTTGCCGCACATGATGACAAAGCTGTCCTGCTTTGACTCGGACGGGAAGTAAGCCGCGGCGAAGGACAGTATGTCCGAATCGCCCGAGTCGAACTCCAACAACATACGCGAGACCAGCGCGACCAGAGTTTTTTGCTCTCTGGGCAGGCGAAACACATAGCTGTCCCCTATCTGTCCGAGCGCATTCGCTTTTTCCGCCTCGTAGTCAAACCCGCGATAGCATATGGCGAGCACTCTCTTGAATTCCTCATAGTGCGCAAGGCACTTGAGCAGGGCGCGTAGGCGCAGATCCACATAGATCAAGGTCGATTTTTCGAGGTCGTCGACGGCGCATACAAGCGCGTTGACGCCTTCTCCGCTGTATTGCATAGCCACCTCCCGCGCGAGATACGCGCGTAAAAAATCACCGCCTAGATAAGGCTTTATCCATCACTATTTATATTTTTTTCGCAATTTTTTAGGGCAAAACTCACGACGTTTGCACGGTTTTGTCAAAATGGGCAAGTCGGAGCCGCAGATCTCACCACTTGTTGTGCACCTTTTCGGCGAAGCAAAGCACGTTGTCGAGGGTTATTTCCTTGCCGTCGTCAAGAATGCACTTGCCGCTGACATAGCCAAAGACTTGATGCGGTATCATGCACATGACTTTGAGGTCGAATGGCTCATAGCGGTCGATGAGCGGGTGGAAAGTGCAATCCAGCCTGCCGTCCTCGGAGGTGAACTTCCAATCCTCCATATAGCGAGGCGCACCCTCGTCGTCGCCGGGGATATGGAATGTCGTGCGCCCTATCTTGTGCGACTTGCCGTTGTAGAAAAACATATCCTCGCTTGCCGCCTCCGTATTGCCAAAGCCGTAGCCGATGTTCCAACCAAACGTACTTCCGTCCTCGAGGCGGGTCTGCAGACTGCCCCAATACCAGGTGTTGTCATATGTCCACACGCCGCGTCCCCAATCGAGGGTGCCCATGCTGTCCGCTTTGTCAAAGGGATATTCCTTGTCTCCCAGCTTAAGCGTGCCTTCCGCGGTCATGCAGTTTATCTTTTGGTTGAAATAGAAATGCTTGTCCTTGTCGAAGGGCGTCGCTATGACCATGCTCTCCTCGGGAAAGTCCGTGAGAGTGATGTCCCAGCTTACGTCCGTGCCCAGCTTGTCCGCGTTTGGATATACGCCCGTGAGGTGGCGCGTCTTTCCGTCGTTGGTGATGCCCATCTCCACCTTGCCGTTCTTCCAATACACGTCGCCCTGCTCGCTCGTACGCGGCATATTCAGCTTGCCCATCGGGAAGAGGAATATCGACGTGTTGGTGAATTGCGCGGGCGTCTCGAAGTCCATTATAGTGAGGCTGAGCGCGCCCACAAAGCCTAGGTCGCTCACCGTGATGCAGATTGCGTACTTTTTGTTGCCGATATAATAATAGTCCCACTCCTTAAGACGCATTTTATTCGCTTTTACGTTTTCGCGATTGTAGACATAAAGCATCTTTTTTGCATACCCCGGAGTTGCGATATTGCCCTGCTCATTCAAAAGGTCTATCTTCTCTTTGATCTCGTTTTGCATAAAAATATTCCTTCTTTAAAACTTAGATATATAGATTTTATCACACTCCCGCGCGCATATCAAGCGGCAGAGCAAAAAAATACGCGCGACGCATGCGCGCGTGATGAATTCGGGGTTTTCAATTGTTCGTTTAGGGTTTCTCTTAGAGCTTCTTCCCCCACTTCTCTCTTAGATCGATGGAAGCGCTTGCCTTGTCGATGACCCACAGCACGGGGTCCTCCACGCTGTCGGACACGAAGGCGGAGCCGTTTGCGACATGTCCCAACGCACTGCAAGTGAAAAATTGAATGTTTTTGAATTTCGATTTGAGAGTATTGAGGAAGTTTTCCTCTTCGTATTCTATCAAGAAATTTTCGCAAAGCTCGTTTGTCGCGTCATAAACGGACGCGTCGGCATGCGTCTGCAAATAGTCGCGAATGGCGTCTTTCCCTATTTTTTCTTTCAGCCCCGGAATGTCGCATTTTGTAAAGACGACGGCGACGCCTGTTTTGATCTCCGTCCTTGACGAGATGCACCGCATATTTTCCAACGTCGAGATCAAGGTGGAAAGAATTTCGTCCAACGGTTTTTCGCTTGCTCCGTATTGCGACAGGTTGATGGAAGATTCGACCTCTTTCCTGAATTTTGCGATGGACAGCGGATCGATAAGCATAAGGAACGCGTTTGCGTTTTTATACCCTATCTGCTCGCCGATCAGGTCGTTGTCGTCGTAAACTTCTCCCGCAACGTCGCAAAGCGAAATGAGATTTTTGAGCTTCGTGCCGTAGGGCGTCAAATAAAATTGATAGTATTTCAGTCTCAGATCCGTCGATTTGATAGGCGGATGCCCATGCTGAAGGCTTTGCTTGTTTGCCTCATAATCGTCGTATGCCGTCGGAGAATAGGCAAAAGACAGCCCGTTTTTCGACGCTACTTTTTCAAGTTGCAAAATCGCCATGCTGATAAAACAAGTTTTGCCCGCGCCGGGTCCGCCGACGACGGGAATGACGATTTCAATATGTTGTCCGCCGTCCTTCAATACGGTATTGCAAGATGGGCATACTGCCGTCAGTTTTTGTCTGCCGTTGAAGAATGTAGTCGGCAATTTTTCGCCGCAATTGCATTTCCTCATGAAAATGCCGTATTTGCTCGGGCGCAATGCGGTGTGTTTTGCGCCGCATTTGGGGCATATATACGTGGGCAAAACAAATTTTTTCTGGCAGTTCGGGCAATGGCTGACGATGCCTTTTAACAAACAGAATGTCCAATCCAAACACAATGTGAAGAAATACACCGTGAAAACGAAGATGTCGATCACGACCATTGAGAAAAACAGCACTACAAAATCTATAAGGTTGACAGCCAATACAAAAACCGTGATTATGGCAAAAACGATGGGGTCGCATATCAACGATATTATCGCCGCAAAGATATTGTGCCGAAACAGGTATTTCAATCTGTTGATTTCGTTGACAATAGGTTGTGTCGTTTTCTTGAATATGGTCCCCATAGTCGAGAAAACGCCTTTATAACAATCCCCGAAAAAATAATTCTTCGATGCGGGCTGTGCCTCCATATATCCATCTCCTACTTTTGTCTTTTTTTTCGGTGTGCGACCTTAAAGAAAGATCGTAGCCGAGTATCGCCCATCTACTGCTTTAAAACGCGACCGCTAAGGTCATATTTTGCGCCGTCATGGTCTTGTCTTTATCATTATTCGTATATAATTTATTGCTCCGATCAACAAAATTATCCCGCATATGCAGGCTACGGGTATGACCCACAACAGGTGCCCGTCTTTTTCTATGTATTGCTCGCCGCAGATGGTGCAAGTATGTCTTATCTCGCCTTTTTGGGCGGGAGTCGCTTTTTTTATGACCTTTCCGTCGTCAAAACTATGGCCGAGCGGGTCTATATCCCTTGTTTCGACCTGCCCGCATATCGTGCACGTCTTTGTGGACACCCCCTTGTCCGTACAGGTAGGCTCCACCGTCGTTTCCCATATCCCCTTATGGTCGTGCTTTTCAACGACGCTAAACTCATAAATCGATGACGAATAGTCATAATAGATAGATGGAGGATTGTAACCTGTGATTTTTATATAATATATCCCCTCGGACACATGTATAAAGTCAGTTGTAGCGGTTTCAGTATTTCCTCTCCTCCCATATTTCAGCAGTTGCGTAACTCCTGATGAGTCATACAAATAAATTTCCCATAAGACATCGGAATAATCTATAACAGGATGATTAAACGTAATGGCAACCTCGCGTGAGCTGTTTGACTCTAATTGATACCAATCATAGTCATATCTTTTCGTAATAGCGCCATGAAAAAATTTATTGAAAGTGATCTCGTCCGCCGATTCTTTTGAATTGTTATTCTCAGTTTCCCAATCGGAAGCTTCCGTATAATTTACGGTCAGAGTATACGGTTTTGACGAATAAGTCCAATGCACACCTTCAATTACTCTAAGATAGTATGTCCCTGCCGGGACCCCATATGTTTTTGACTTGGAATTTGAATTTCCCGGGCTTTCAAGACGTGTATCCGTATCGCCATCGACGCAGTTTACGCCCGATTGATCGTAAATATATATTGACCAATGACTGTCCTTAGAAGATATTAAGGTATGCTCAAACGTTATATTAAAATATCCCGCTTTTGAAATAGAAAACTTAAACCAATCCTCATCGCTACCTTTTTCAAGATATCCCGAAATACCTGTATTGACCGCTATTTCATTTGCCGTATCTTTGCTGTTGTTGCTCTCTCTTTCATATACGGTCGCGGTCTCGGCATATGCGACAGGGACGCGCCGCGTCAATGCCAAACTCAGAGGCACCAAGCATGAAAATATCATTGCGGCGATTATGATGTATCCAAGCAAAACTTTTGTTCTCATAAATTATCCTTCCCTTTTCTTCCCGACGCCGACCATTCCTAAATCAATGGAAGCGCCTTTGTCTTTACGCGTCATTTGTTGCGATATTGTCATTATAGCCAAACGGCGCATAGATGTCAACGTCTCGGGCCCACTTGCGCGAATATACACTCTTATCGTCTTTTCGCTTATTGTAAAGAAAATGCAGGCGACGTCATTCAAACGCTCCGCCTACATCACAAAGTTTTGAAGAATGCAAAGGGACGGGAATATTCCCGCCCCTCGACAAATCGCTTATTTCTTCAGTTTTCTTTTGCCCACAATTCGGGCTGATGTTGTGAATTCCAATGCCAATGATTGCCGTCGCCGTTTTTTTGGTCGCTGAAATAGTAGAGCGCGGCTTCGCTGAAAGACGAGTTGGCATAGCCGGTTACAGATACATCTTTCCATTGCTCGGCGCTTCCCGCATAATACACTGCCTCCAAACTGTCGCAATCCTGAAAGGCTCTCCCTTCGATCGTCTCGAGGCTCAACGGGAGACATACCCATCTCAATTGCGAGCAACTTCTGAAGACGCTGCCTGAAATGGTCTTTACGCCTTCGGAGATCACAATGGACTCCAACTGTGCGCAATTTTCAAACATGTACTCGGGCAAGACCGTGGCGGCGGCGTTGAGTTTTACGCTCTTTAAAGACGCGCAACCGCTGAATGTTCTTATCCCCATGTCCACAACGCTTGCGGGAATTTCGATCGTAGTCAAGCCCGACCCGTAAAACGCGCTCATGCCGATAGAGGTCACGCCTTCGGGAATGACGAAGGAAGTCACGCCGGTCAAGTTTCTAAGCAAATGTTGCGGAATGGTCTTGACGTCGTTTGCCAAGATCACGTTTTTAATAGCGCTACATCCCGACAACCAAGTCGGACCCACATTCGGGCAATCTGTGGCATTGAAGTTTATAGTTGTCAAAGCCTCGCAATTTTTAAACGTTTCCAAACCGAGATATTTTACCCCTGTGCCGACCGTCACGGTCTTTAAGCCCGTGCAGTATGCAAACGTGTTTGCTTCGACCCTGTCCACATCGTCGCCTATCACGATGGTTTCAAGCGCGGTGCATCCGTAAAACGCAGGATAGCTTGCGCTTCCCACTGTCACGGCGTCTTTTGCATTCCATGTGACCGTTTTGAGTTGCGTGCAACCGTAAAATGCGGAGGGACCTATATAAGTCACTTTTTCGGGTATGGTGAGGTCGGTGAATTTGGCGCCGTAAAACGCCTGTTGCCCTATAAATGTCACATTGTCGGGAATTTTGATCTCGCTTAGACTTGTGACGCTGAACGCAGAATTGCCTATCTTATTGACGCTTTCGGGGATGTCCACCGAGGTCAGCCATTCGCATTTGTAAAACGCGCCGTCCGCGATCTGCGTGGTGCCGTCCTTGATCTTGACATGCCCGTCGGAGGGCGCTTTGTCGTTGTATTTGTAAAGCACTTTGCCCAAGTAGATGACGCCGCTCGGCAGTTGCGATTCGAAATCGGTCTTTGAAAATACGCCCGTACCGAAGTCGCTTACGTCGTCGCCGATCGTAAACGATTCGACGCCCGTACACTCATAAAAAGCATAGTCTCCCAAGCTCTCCACTCCGTTGGGGATATTTATCTCCTTCAAGCCCGTGCATTGATAAAACGCGTATTCGCCTATTTCCTTGACGCTGTCGGCAATGGTTATCGAACCGAGTCCCGCACAAGATAAAAACGCGCGGTCGCATATCATCGTCGTTCCGCTTTTGACGTCCACGTGCATATTGTCGCTCGCCTGTCCCACAAAGTTGTACAAAACTTTGCCTATGTAGTTCACTCCGTTCGGCAAAGCGGCGGCAAACGCGGTGTTGTAAAATGCCCAGGGTCCGATATGTTCTATATTGTCGGTGTTTTCAAAGTTTGCAAGCTCCGTCATGCCGCTGAACGCATACTCGGGGATGGACTTGACCGAGTCGCCGAAGACCACTTTTTTGATGTTGTCGCTGTCCTTGAAGATGGAATATGTTTTTGAGCAATTGTAGGTTTTGCAATCTATAGCGTTCCAATATACGGTCTCCAGCATAGGACAGTTGAAAAACGTGCCGTACTTTAAAAGAGTCACATCTTCGCCGATCGTGACGGTGCGCAGTTTTTTCGAACTGCCCAAACTGCCGTTGACATCGCCGCTTGTTATAGTCACGGTCTCGAGAGCGTCATACCAAATATATGAGGAGGCGTTGCCCGGCATAGTCAACGTCTTTATCGAGTGGCATTGATCGAATGCGTCTTCGGCATACTCCTTTATGCTGTCGGGTATTACAAGAGTTTCCAAATCGGGACAATTCTCAAACGCTTTTTCGCCGATACGTATCACGTCCTTGCCCCTATATGTGGACGGAATGACGACCTCAACGCTTTCGCCTATATATTTGACGATCTCATAGCCGTCGCTCAACAGGTTGAATGTAAAAAGCTTTTCGGACTGCTTGTCTTCCTCGCTCAAAACAAGTTGAGGCACTGTGCGCGTCGTCTTGTAATGGCACACGTTGCATTCGCCCTCGTCTTCGCCCGCCGCCTCGTAAGTCGGCTCCTTAACGGGTGTCCATACCATCGTATGCTTCTCCATTTGAGACACTTCGTCTTTGTGATCACAAGTTGCCGCATGCCAATGGTACTCGTCGTTGTGCGACCACTTTTCCTCAAACGTATGCTCGTGCGCGGGCGGATCTACGTGTTGCGGATCGTCGGGATCGCAGGCGGCAAACATGACCGTCGCCATACAAAGCAACAGCGCCACAGCGATCAATGTTGTCAAAAATTTGCTTTTTTTCATTTGAACCTCCTTAGAAGTTTTTTATTTGATACAGTTTAACCTAAAACAGATTAAAAAGTCAATAATCTAAAACAGATTATCTATAATTTCTAATATCCGAATTTTACTGCCTGCCATGAACAGAAAAAAGGGAGAAAAAATGTACCCACGAATAAGAGACCTTCGCAATGACAGCGACCTCAATCAGACAGAGGTCGCAAAAATGCTCGGCATGTCGCAGACGGGCTATTCCAAATACGAAACGGGCGAGAACGATATACCCACCGAGATACTCATCAAACTAGCCGCATTTTACGACACCAGCGTCGATTATCTTTTGGGCTTGACTTACGAGCGCACCCCCTACCCTCGCGTCGACCGCTGATATTCGCAACGATCGTTTTTTGATAAAACCATACGTCATAATTTTCCGCCGATCGCGCCTAAAATGCGGCATATTTTCCGTAGAATTTGCGTTTTTATGTCTTTTGAGCGTGTTTTGGGTACGAATACACACAAAGATCGCAAGCGTTTGGCGGCATTTTCAAGTAAATAAAAAATGCAAATGCATTATAATTTGTTTGCGTTTGCATTTTCAAAATGCTGTAAAAGCTTTCAGTCTGAAACTTCTCTTTCCTCGGCGGTCTCGCGGACGTAGGGAAGATACAAAAGCTCTTTGCGCATACCCCTGCCCGTCAATTTTTCGCGGTCTATTATGGGCGCGACGCGCCGCGCGACAAGCGAGCCTATCACGCACCACGCTATGTCCGTGGGCAAAAATACGGCGCATCCCGTGAGCCACGCCTTGCCTATGGCAATGCCGCTGCCGACATAAAAGTTGAGAATGAGGTACATATACATCACTCCGAAGGCGTATACGATGGCGGTCGCGGCGAATGCGCCGAGCAACAGCCGCCAAAGTCTTATGGGCGCGTCGGAGCGCACCCCGCGCGCGATAATGCCGCAGACGGGAAGCGCGATGAGATAGCCCAAAAGATAGCCGAAAGTGGGTTGGAGCACATATGCAAATCCTCCGCCCGCCGTGAATACGGGTATGCCGAGAAGCCCCATGGCGATATAGATCGCGACGGCGGCAAGACTCTCCCACGGTCCCAGCGTGAGCGCGCAAAATATGCAGACCGCCATTTGCATGCTGACGGGCACTATTCCGATCGGAAATTTGATGAACGCGCCAACGGATATGAGCGCGACGAACATCGCGATGACCGCAAGCCTGGCGGTACGTCTAAGCGTGGTTTTTCTTTCCCCGGTCAAACTTTTCTGCATATTGCCTCTTTTAGCGTAGTTTTTATTCAAGTATATGTCCGATGACGTTTGGACAAATATTGAGTTTATATTATCATATTGCATAGATAAAGTGCTGTTTTTGTCATTTACAACTTTATCTTCACTTCGCCCGCGGACAGACTTTCCGTCTCGAGGGTATCGGTATACTTGACGACGAGGCGGCAGTCGGTGTCTATGTCTACGACTGTGGCGGGCGCTTCAAAACCGTCCTTTACGACGCTCACTTCCCTGCCGATGAGGAAGGAGCGATCCTTGTATTCGTTTACTATTTCGTCCTTCTCGCCGAGAGTGTACAACTCATAAAATCTGTCCAGCACCTTCGCGACGGTCTTGTTGAGCGCGTCCTGCACGCCGTCCAGAGCCGCGGTAGCGATGTTTTTAAGCTGTCCGTATCCGCCCTCGGGTGTGCGCACGTTTATGCCAATACCTATTACGGCATAGTCTATGCCGCCCGTCTCCATATCAGTGATCGCCTCCGTCAAAATGCCGCAACATTTTTTGCCGCCGACATACACGTCGTTGACCCATTTTATAGATGTATCAAGCCCGCCTGCGTCCTCTATGCCGTCCGCTACAGCCACCGCCGCCATGACGGTGAGCAGTCTCTCGAGGCGTTTTGGACGCACGATTATCGAAAAATAAACTCCGCACCCCTCAGGAGAAAAGAAGCCTCGCCCCATGCGCCCTCTGCCCGCCGTTTGAGCGCGAGCTATGACGACGGTGCCCTCAGGCTCGCCGAGCGCGGCAAGCTCCCTCGCGACGTCGTTGGTGGACGTCACGGTGTTGTAGACGCGCAGTTTGTACGCGTCCTGACGCATATATTTGCGTATGCCCGCCTCGCTCAACATATTTCCCATGAGGCGATAGCCGCGATTTCGCACGCAATCTATGGGAAAACCCTGATCCTTCAGAGCGGAAACCGCCTTCCACACCGCGCTTCTGCTCACGCCCAGCTCCTCGGCGAGCTTTGCCCCCGAAACATAGCTACCCCTGTTTTCCTCAAGGCATTTCAACACATCGTCGCTCTTCATACGCACCTCTTTTTGATTTGACAGACATCTCGGTTTTTTACTATTATGTGGGTAAATTTCCAAATTGTCAACCAAAATCAAAAAATAAGTCGACAATTGAGGTACAATGTTGACAAATGCTGTTTAATGGCTTCCGCGATGATATAAAACGAAAATAAAAACAGCGCCCGCAAAGGCTTTGTATTTGCAAAGTCATATGAGAAAATTTTCAATCGTGGTTGTAATGTCTCTCCTGAAGTTTTGCGCGGAAGCCTTTCTTCTTTTTTTTGCCGTCCACATAGCGCTCCACCCTGACCCTATAGCCCTTTGCGATCTTTTTTGCCTTTGTCTTTGCGACGAGCAGAAGCAATCTGAACGTAATTTGCAAAAAGGCGACAAGCATCGTGAACACCATAAATATCACTTTCGCGATGGAAAACTCGTCGCCTGCGACGGCGACGACCTGCGTGATAGAAAGCGCGACGAGCACGATGGACATGATGGGCTTCAAAAATTTGACGGCGACTTTGAGTCCCTTCATATTTTTTTTGCCCTCTTTGGGACTTGTGAAAGCGGCGGCGGCGACCCCTATGAAAATGCC
Source organism: uncultured Clostridia bacterium (assembly GCA_947589475.1). Taxonomy (GTDB): domain Bacteria; phylum Bacillota; class Clostridia; order Christensenellales; family CAG-917; genus CAG-475. The sequence goes on along the minus strand of CANQBO010000008.1, from coordinate 47,580 downwards.
GACGTACAGCACCAAAATGCCTATGATCACATAGGTGACGGTGTGATCCACCCAGCGGCGAGAGATGAGTATGCAAGTGGAAGTTATGGCGTACACGGTGCTCAAAAACGTCCAGATGACGCTGAGTATGCCAAGCCCTTTGACGCGCTTATTCTTAGATGAGACCTCCGCCCTCGCGCGCTCGATTTCCTCCTCGGAATACTTGTCCCTGTCGATATTGTCGACCGCGGTGTACTCTTTAGGGGCATAGCCCGTTGTCTTTTTGTCCTTCTTTTTCATAGCATAAGGGGGCAACTTTTGCGCCCCCATGTATACTTTATTGTCGGTTTTCGCCCAAGACGGAGAACGGTCGCGTCTTTGGCGCCGTTTAAATCGTCACGGACGGCGCTATAAAAACGCTTTTCCGCCCATACCCGACTTTTCAGACTTCTCTCTTTGCGGCGCGGCGCAGGAAATCCTCCGCAAGCTTGACGTTTTCCGCCGCAAGCTTCGTCGTCCAGCTTAGCGGATAGGTGTGATTGTCAAGCAGTTTTGTGGAGTGGTGTTCCTCGACGTGAATGCCCAGCTCGTTGAGCTTTGCGATGAGTTTTTGCCCCTGCCCCTTGCAGAAGATGTCCTTCTCCGCATAGGTGATGAATGCGGCGGGGAATGTATTGTCCACGAAGTCGAAGGGCGCGAGGACGTCGTGATACTCATACTCGGGCAACTGCTTTACGTGTACGCCCGCGAAGTCGAAGAGTATCCTGTCCGTAAGGCGGAAAGGCAACTTCTTGCTTAGCGCCTCGTTGATGTCGTAAATGCCGCAGTTGAGCATGCAGGTGCGGAACTTCAGATCCGTACTTACGCCGAATTTTTCCTGCAACGCTTTGTTTGTCGCGACGCATGCGAGCATAGCGCCGTAGTATCCGCCCGCGCTGTCGCCCGAAACGCACATATTGTCAAGGTCGAGATTGTACTTTTCGGCATTCTCGCCCACCCAATTTAGCGCTTTTACGAGGTGCTGTACGCCGAGCGGGAACTTCTCCGCAGGTCCCAAAGCGTAATTGACGTTGACGACGAAATAGCCGATGTTTGCCACCCATCTCGAAAGACCGCGCCTGTGACATTTGTCGCCCGCAACGAAGCCGCCGCCGTGTATCTCGAAGAAAACGGGATACTTTTCGCCGTCCGTGCGCTTGACATAGTAGGTGTCGAGCTTTTCGTTTGCCGTCTCGCCGTAGGCGATGTCCTTCTCTTCCTCGAAGGTCACTCCCTCAAACTTGAGCATCTTCTTTTCGTTTTGCGATTTGTCGTACATTTTGTCTATTGCAACAAACAGAAATTGTGCAAGCGTCATAATTTTTGTCTCCCCTTGTTGAATATTATACTAAAATAATTTTATCACAATGACTTTTGCATTTCAAGAACTATTTAAGTATTTGCGTCATTTTGAAAATTTTGTCGCAAAAGGCGCGGCGTTTCATATGATCTCATGCGGGAAAATACTGTAAAAGACGACATTTTCATCGTATGAAGCGGGGAGGGAACATCTTGTCCGAAGTCAAAATCCGATCGCGTCGAGCAGCGCAACCGCCATATTGAAATAAAGCGAGAAAAGACTTTATCGTATGCATTCAAAGCGCGGCAAAAATCAAGCTGTCGCAAAAAAACCATTAAAACGCCCTCGCTTTTCAAAATTTCTCGCGAAAAGCGGGGCGTTTTTGCACAAACGTAGTGAGTTTTGACTTATTTTTTCAAATCTTTACGAACTCGTCGAGATACTTCTCGAAAAGGTCGAAATATTTGTTGGCAACGGCGACGTCGGGCGCGGAGCCGCGTATCGCCGTGGAAAGCGTCATTCTGCCAAGCAGGGTCGTGACGGACATGAGGAAGAACGGTTTATACTTCGTCGCGCCCGAAATGAAGCCGCTCTTCAGCGTCAGTCCCTCGAAGCTCATGCCCTTGTCGTCGAGCTGTCCCATATTGCTGACCGCGAGCAATGGATTGTCATAGCCGAGCTTTATCGCGATCTCGGCGACGTCCTGCGGAAGTATGGTATAGGCGAGCTTCAAAAGCGGAAGCGAGTACAGCCCCGAAAACTTGTCGCGTTTGAAGTTTTTCATGGAGCGGATGACGTTGACGACAGTGTCCTGCATAGTAGCGCCCCTCTCGAGAGTGCGGCAAGCCAGCCACGCGGTGTGGTTGGTGAGACCACCCTTTGCCCCGCCCTCGACGATGTGTTTGCGCAAGTCTATAGCGCAGGAGACCGTGAGGCTGTCGTCGTCCTTAAGCCCGCACAGGTCGTAGAGAGAGCGGAAAGTGATCGCCATGACAGCGTCGTTTATCGTTATTCCGAGTTTTTTGGATGTTGCGCGCAGAGCGGCAAAATGCTCCTCGTCTATCTCGCGACGGATTATGCGGTTTTCGTCGCTGTCGGAGGGAGCGCTCCAAGGAAAGCCCACATGGTCCTGACTCTTTGCGATGTTCTTGTACAGCCCGCGCGCATGTTTTAAGTCGTCGCCCTCGAATTTGGAATAGATCTGATCCAGACTGCGCGAGCCTGACTTCATCCCTATCTCGCCGTACGCGCCGTTTTTGAGACGATTGTAATTTTGCACAAGCGTGACTATGAAATATTTGAGGTCGCCGCCATCCATGCACATGTGGTTTTCTCTGAGCGCAAGCACGGTCTTTATGCCCGCCTCGGTTTTCTGCTCGAAAACGGCGATCTTCATCTGCACGTTGTTGTCATAGGGTATCGTGCCCGAAAGAAACACGTCCGCGTCCCTGTCCGCGTCATCCGTCTCGGTGACGGTCAAGATGTCGTCAATTGTATAATCTTCCTTCTTCCAATACGGCTCGAGCACGGTCGTGTTGAAACTCGAATGCAACACGGGCGCTTTTTCGATCATATACACTATGACCTGCTTCAAAACGGAAATGTCAAGCTTGCCGTCATAGACAAGCTTGAGATGGACCATGCGGTCATAGTAGTTGCGAAACAGAAATTGCATTCTGTCCCATATCTCGGCTTTGAGTTTCTTTTTTGACGAAATAGGCATTTTATCTCCTCATTATATTCTTAAATGCGCGATCGTGCGCTCAGTCGTCCCACTCTGTCCAATATGACTCGTCCGTCTTTTGGTTGAGATCCTCTTCCCTTTCCTCTTCCATCTTAGCATTGAGGCGCGCCCTGTTTACGAGGAATACGATAAGCTCGACAATGGCGACGCCTACTCCCGCGAGGCACATTATCCAACCCGGGTGCCATATGGAAGCCACATGGTTGAGCGGGTCGAGCGCTATGCCCAAAATGACGTAAAGCATGACGCACAACACCTCGATGAAGATGGGAAATTCTATCCACTTCGTCTTGTCGCCCAAAAGGAATGCTATGGCGGTGTCCACGCCGAATATCAGCGCGACCATGGCGAGGAATACGAGCCAACTGCCGTTTATATTGAAGAGTATCTGCAACACGAGAAATACAAACACGGAAAGCATAACTTCGATTGCGACAAGCATTATTCTGATGGGTATGATCTTGTGCTTTTTGAAGAGCTTTATTCCCGCAAATGTCAAAAGCACCGTTGCGCTGACAAATATGCCGAAAAGCAACACGAGCCAAAGCGGATGCCACAGATTTGTCGTCGCGCCCGCTATGACATAAAGCAGACCGAAAAGCGCGATTATCGCCATCGCGATTATAGTGCCCATTGACACTTTGCGCTTGATTTCGCCCTTGTTTTTCTCGCGATTTTCAAACTTGTCGAGGTTTTGAGACATATCGCCAAGTTCGTCTATCGCGGTCTTGAAAATAAGCTCCGGATCCTCGATGCCTCTGATGTGAAGCTCCTGCGAGCGGTCGAGAAGCTTGACAAGCAACTGTTTGCGATACTCCATCGCCGCCTTTGTAGGGTCGATCTGTCTGAACGCGCCCTCGAGATACGCCTTGAAACGAGGCTTGAGCAGGTTGATGAGTTCTGTTTCCGTCATAGCCGACTCCTTATATGAAAAAAATTTGTTTTCCTTGATATATTTAAGCGCCGTGTGCATTTTTATGTCCGCATTTGGACGATCGACTTTACTACATGTGCGCTTTGTTTCCTAAGACGTACGCATATCTTCGACGTCACCATCCAAGGCGGCTTTCCCGCGCCCTTCGCACTAAAATACGTGCAAAGCCTAGTTCGGTTACACCCCTCGACAAAAAAAGTGTTTCCCTTTTTAGCGAAGCCTTTTGACGCCCGAAAATTTCGCGCGAGGGCGCGCGCGAGACCTTCCCCGACCTCAATTTTTCAAGGGCGCCCATGGAGATATGATATAGCAAACAAATTAAATTGTCAACCGTCTCCCGTTTTGACTTCCGCCCGTTTTCAAGCTTGTTCCGTCCTGTTTTCCCTGCCCATTAGCTCCTTTATGCCGCTCTCGAATTTTCACTTTCCCATCGCCCTATGACTGCCGCGTCAAAACGCCTCGAAAGCCGCCTTTAGAGATATATTTTCTCCGCGATTTTAAAAAACCATACAAAAAGCGCCGCTTGCCTCAAACAGGCTCTGCGGTGCATTTTGCACATGTCGTAAATTTTTTCGTTTGCGGGAGACCGCGCTATGCGCATATCCGCCGCTTAAACCCCCATGGGTCAGATGTAATAGCCGCAATTGAACAGCCATTGATCTTCCTCGGTGCTGTTGATGCCGAGTCCCTCCGCCCAGCCGTTTCCGTCATAGAAGAAGTGTTGCGAGTGCGCATACAGATACATGAATTGTTTCAGCTCTTCCGTGACGGGGTGGCGCTTATCTGTATTGCTGTAAAAATCATACCACTCAATAAACTCATAGTAGTCATAGCCCGCGAATTTGAGCACTACGAGAGGATGCTTAAAGCCTGCGCCCTCACCGTCAAGTATATCCGTTCCCGCGCCTATCGTCGCGTACAGCACGGCGCCCTGCTCTCCCGTCTCGGAGTTGTAGATGTGATAATAGCCGTCGTCCTCATTGAAAACTATGTCGTCGTCGGAAAGCACTTTGTCCTCATAGAGGTAGTGGAATTGTCCACTCGGAGGGATTTTACTTTCAAGGAAGGGACCTTCGGGGTGCACCTTTGTATATGCGCTTTCGATGTCGGGCACATCGCCCTCGTACTTTATCGTGAAATCGACGGTGACGGGATAGTTGTTGCCTATGCAGTCCGCATATATCACGAACGAGACCAAATTTCCGACCTCGCTTGCTGTTATGGACCACTCGAACCTGAAGTTTTTGGTGTAGGTGGAGGAAGAACCGCCGTCGTTTTGCGTCCTATTTAGTTGCTTGAATGCAAATGTGCCGTTGTAAATGTCCACATAGGGATTTACCATATTTTCGGTGGTATCCACCCATGACTCTATGGAATAAATACCGCCTTTCGAAGGCGTATATTCAAACCATATCTTATGCGACGCAGACGTCAGAGTCGTCCTGTAAGTGCCAAGCGAACTTATGCCGACGCAGTTATTGTACATAGTTGTATCTTCGCGCGAGGTAGAACTGATGATATGCAACACTTCAACCGTGATGTCCATATTCGTGTTGTCTGCGAAATAGCCGTTGGGGTCGTAGGTGTAGCCCACGGGCAAGCCCGAAAGCGTGACGTGATATTCGCCGTCAAGCCCCGTCGCCTCGGCTACTCCCTCCTCGTTGAACACAGCCCTGTGCACGCCCTCTTCGCCCGTCCAGAGCGCGAATATGGTGGACGTGGGATAAAAAGGCTGTCCGTTCATGACGAGAGTCACGGAAAAAATGTCGTCCTGCGGGGGCGTATCTTCGGGTTTTTGCTCGCCGCCCCCTTCTCCGCCGGGCACGGGATCGGGAAGCACGGTGGGGGGCGAAAACGCGCCGCATCCGACAAGGATACTCAAAAGCATTATTGCCAAAAGCACGACTGCGATCTTTCTCATTGTTCTTTGCCTCCTTTCCGTTTGTTTTTCAAGCCGAAGAAGCTCACGATGTCCTCCCACTTCAGCTTGCGCACTATTATGTCAATGACATATATAACTACCGCCGCGATCAACAGCGGGACGGTGAGGCGGTTTGTGTACGTGCCAAGCTCTCGCTCGTCGTTTTCTATGACAAGTTCGCCGCTCAGCGATACGGTGCCGCCCTCGTCTATGGCGTTATGGAGCGCGGAAGCGTCGTATGCCTCGAATGAGTTGTACTCCGAAGTGTAGTCCATATTGAGATAATACTTTGACGGATACGCCACATCGTTGAAGATGTACATCAGACTTATCGTATATTTGCCCGTGACGACCGTCGAAAACTCGAGATAATACCTGTCGTTTTCAAACAGCATATCCTCGTTTAAGACGCTGCCGTCGGGCAAGCGCACCTCTACGCTCGCGACGGTGGAGATCCTTATGGACGCGGGGACCAACTCCACGCGCGCATAGTTGCCCGTCCTCTCTATCGTCACGGTGTATGGGGACTCCGATTTTTGTTCGGGTACGCTCACGTCAAGCAGATTTCCGAAGAATATATCCGCGTCCGAAGCGCTTTCCCACTCGCGCATCCAATTGCCTGTGAACGAACTTGTGAAGGTGGACACCCTGCCCAAACCGTAATTCCAATATGCAAGCAAGGGTTGCTCGGTATATTCGGTGCCCTTAAGATGGTTTAAGGTCAACACATTTGTCGCGCTCGCCTTGCCGAAACTGTAGATATAGCCCCACACGTCGGGAATGTTCGCCCTGTCGATGCCGTCCAGCGTCTTGTCGTCGCGCCGCTTGACGTTGACCGTCGTCTGTCTGCCGTCGATGACGGTTTCCTTAAGGTTGCCCGCGATCTGTCCGAACAGCACGTCGGGTATCTCTTGTTGTCTCGGTGGCCAATAATAATAGTTGCCGTGACCCGCTTGAGCAACGCTCTCGAGCATTGCCTTTGCCGCTTGCGCAGTCGGGTCTTCGGATTCGCCGTTTTCATTCTCGCCTTGACGCGCCACGTCGATCACGGAGGTGACTATGTCGTCCTCGTACATCTTGCCCGCGATCGTGACGGGGTCGTCTTCCGCGTCGGTATAGGACAGTCCGTCTGTCATAAGCATGACCTGCTTGTCGCTGTACGGCAGATTTTTTATCATGTCATACGCCGCTTCCATGCCTACGCCGATATAGGTGCCCTGTCTTGTCGTGATGCCGTCGATTATGTCGTAGAGGGACTGCGGATCGCCCACGGCGCGAGGAGCTTGTATTATCCTCACATCGCCGTCAAAGCCGATTATGCAGATGTTGTCGGACTCCTGAAGCATGCCTACAAGCTCTTTCGAAACCATCTTTTGCTTTATCATACGGCTGTCTAAGTCCATACTGTAGGAGGTGTCGATGACAATTGTGAACAGCTTTGGCAAAGTATCGTCGTTGCTGAACCGCACGGGAAGTATGTCCTCAAGCCGTTTAAGCTCCTCAGATTTGCCGTTTTGTATCCTGAGATCGCCTATGGTGACGAGGCTCTTGCCGAATTTGGATACGACCGAGTCAAGACTTTCCACGAAAATGGTGTCGTTTTTGAAAGTGCTTATGTCCACGTTTGCAAGCACGATCTCGTCAAACTTGCAAAGGTCCTCGACCGTGAAAGGCACGTCTACATTCTCTCTGTGCACATGTATATTCGAAGGAAGCGAGGAAATGTATCTCTCTTTATCCGAATACGTGACGGATGTATCGTTTTCGTAAATATCCAGCTCCGCGGCATTGCCGTAGCGCTCCGCCGCCGCCACCGCGTCATTCCACGAGTAGGTCAAAAACAGCACTTTGAGGTCCCCTTCAACGGTCTGGGTAAAGCTGAAGGTGTTGTTGTAGGAGTTTTCGTCGTCGTCCGCGACGACCTCCACTTTGTAATCGAAGTCGCCCGCTTTTGACGTATCCAACGCAAACGGCACGTTGTTCATTCCGACCGTAAGCGAGACGGGACGCTTTTTCAGCTCTGTCTCGCCCGAATACAGCGTCACGAACGCCTGCGTTTCGACGCTGGTCATAATGTTGACGACCGCCTCCTCCTCCCTGTCGAGGTAGGTGTTTTCGTTGACGTCCACGCTTGAGATCTGCACCTCTTTTGCGTCCGCTTTGATGTTGTCGTCCAGGAATATGGCGTCCACTCTGACGTTTTTGGTCTTAAGCCCGCTCACGGCGCGCCGTATGGCGTAATTGTCCCTCTCGTCGGTCTGCTTGCCGTCCGTGATGAGCACGACGCGCTTTATGACGTTTTCGTCAAACAGCGTGCCAGCATACTCGAGAGCCTCGGCTATGTTCGTCTCGCTGTCGTCGACGGTCGTATTTCTCACCGTCCCGAAAGCCTTAGGATCGCCAAGCGCATACAAAAGCTCATAGTCCTTGCCGAAGCACACTACGCCTAGCTTCGTGTTTTTGGGAAGTTCGAGGCCCTTGATGTAGTTGTCTATCGTGTCAAGATTTTTATTTGCCGAATAGCTTACGTCCGCGACGACGATGACGTCCGTCTCGGACAGCACGGTTTTGATGTTCGTACCCGCCGCCGCAAACGCTATGACAAATGAAAGGAGGACATGCAAAATGAGGGACGCAAGATTGTGTCCGTTCAGATTGCTCTTCCTCACCGCAAAGAAGAAGGGTACGGTAAACAGCACCACAAGCGGCAGAGCAATAAACAAAAGATATGGATTATCGAAGTTGATACTGCTCATATAAGTACACTCCATAATCTGCTATGACGACGACGGCAAGCACGATGAAGAAGATAAGCAGGTCGTCGTAAATGCCGTTTCTCATATTGTTTTGTGCCGTACCGCGTATCAAAAGCATTTTCTCGCTGACCGCGGGGGCGCGTTCGTCCTCGGGAATGGACGCATATACGTTGAAAGTCCTGACGGACTTGTCCTTCATCGTGATCGTGACGGTGTAGCTTCCCGCCTCGTCAAGCTCGTACTCGCTGACGTCCACGTTCGTATCGGGATAGTGCTCCTTGCCCGTCGGGGACTTGACCACTATGCTGTCCGTCCCCGGCAAAACGTTTATCGCGAGCGTTTCGCCGCAATAATAGCTTGTGCCGTCGATTATGAGCGGGAAGGAATATTTGAGCAAATTCGCCAAAAGCGTGCTGTAATCCGCGGACAGCGTGAATGTGGCGGAATCGTGCACGTCGAAAGCAAACACGACTTCCCTGTTGCCGTAGGCGTTAAGCCCCGCGAAAATCAGCGGATTGCTGTCTATCGTCAAAAGCGACGTAAACTTGCCGCTAAGTCCGCATTTTACGTATTTGGAAAGCGTAAAGCCCTTTTTGGAAACTCCCGCGAGGAGATCTTGTACGCTGTGCGCCGTGGACTTCGAATACTCGGACATTTTGGATGGATAGGTGTCGCCTTGAAAGTTGAAATTCGTCCCCGCAAGGCTGGAGCGCGGGTCGAAAAACCATACCGCTCCGTCTTTGGGCAACTCCGCGGGCGTGTAGGAGTCGAAAATGTAGAGGTCATAGCCCGTCCTATCCGTATAATCCTTCGTCTCCACGACGTCTATCTGCGAATTGCCCGTCGAGATCAGCCCCGCCTGTATGTAAAACGGATGATCGCTCACGAGGAGCGTCCTAGACGAGTTTTCATAGTCGACGTTGTAAATTATCGCCTCGTTGTCGAGAGGCTGAATATCCTTATTTTTGACGACTACTCTTGCGGACTTCAGCTCCGTCCTGCCTTCTATGACGAATGTGTACGGAAGAGACACGAGCGGCTTGACCTCCGCTTGCCCCTTCAGCGTCGCAGTCGTCGCGCCGTCGAGATAAAGCTCCAAATCGAGCGCAGTCGCGTTTTCATAGGTCATGAGGTCGCAAGTGACGTTCAGCTTGCCGTCCACGAGCGCATACCCCACGTTTGACACGGCAAAGTTGTCGCCGCCGCTTGAAACGTTTATAACGCGTATGTTTTCCGCCTGCGCATATTTTTTGTCCGTGACGAGATATGCGTCCACAGATGGGTTCTCGTCAAAGATCTGTTGAGCTATGCCGAGAGCATCCGTGACTGTTGAGGAGCAATACTCCACTTCGAGGTCGTCGAGCAACCTGAGCGCCCTGTCTTTGTCCGAATATCCCCTGTACACCGTCTCTGCGCTCTTGCCTATATATATAAGCGAATACAAACTGCCCTTCGTCGAGTCCTCGATCATGGAGGCTATTCTGTCTTTGCCCGCTTCAAAGCGCGTTGTGCCGCCCTCCTCGGCTGTCATGCTGGCGCTACCGTCCAAAATGAAGCAGTATTCCCTTGCGGCGCGAGGCAGTACGAAGGACGGGTGCGAGATGGAAAACGCGATGACGATGATGGCAAGTATTTGCAATATCAAGCTGAGTATGCCGACGATCCTGCTTATGGGCATGCGCTTTTTGATGAATTGCTCGCTGAGCGTCCAAAGATAGGTCGAGGACACCGTCTTTTCGGTGTATTTGTTTTTTATGATATAAATAAGTATCAAAAGAGGGATCGCGGCAAGTACGAGCAATCCGAGCGGATAAGTCAGACTCATTTGAACACCCCCTTCGATATAAGTTTGTCGAAGAATATGTCTCCGAGCGGCTCCTGCGCCGAAACAAGCGCGTATTCCCCGCCGACGGCGTGGGCGTAGCCGTCTATCCTGTTTGTAACGAATTCAAGCGCGCGCATATAGGCGCGAATGATCTCCTTATTTATGTTTTTGCGATAGACTTTGCCGCTGTCCTCGCTGTCGAAGAAGTGCATCTTGCCTCTGACGCGCGGGTCAAGCTCCTCTTTTGAGAGCACCTGTATGCAGAGTATGTCCCTCTTTTTGCTTGCGAGGTGGTCGAGCGCGGCGAAAAAGTCGCTGTCCGTGAGGAAATCGGATATTATGATGGACAGCCCGTCGCCGTATCCCACCGATGTCGGCAAAATAGCTTCGGAGATCCTCGCGTCGTCGCCGTCGAAAACGACGTCGTTCAGCGCGCCGATATAGTTGAGATAGGACTCTTTGCCGAGCATATTCTCGATGAGCGTTTCTACTTGCCCGCCTCTTATAAGATATATGGACACCCTGTCCATCTGACTGACGGACAGATAGGCAAAAGCGGCGGCGAGCTTTATCGCCTGCTCATCCTTCTTGCCCCTACCGAAAGACATCGACTTGCTGACATCTATGTATATTTTGGTGTGCACCTGTCTTTCGTCGAGGTACAGCCTCAAATACAACTTTTTGAAGCGCGCGAAAGCGTTCCAGTCGATCTTTTGGATGTCGTCGCCGGGGATATAGTCGCGGAAATCCGCAAATTCGCAGGAGGAACCGAAAGTTTTGCTCTTATGATTGCCTCCGAATCTGCCCGCTACGTTGTTTTCTATGAGCATCTCCAACCTTTCGACCTGTTCGAGAAACTCTTCGGTCACAACAAGACTCATAAAAATTCCTTACTTCGTTTCGCTTATAACCAGCTTTATGATGTCGTCCACGCTAAGCTTATCGCTTATCGCGGCATAGTTTATCTTGATCCTGTGGCGCAAAACGGGATACGCCAGCGCCTTGATGTCCTCATACGCGACGTTGTATCTGCCGTGCATGAGCGCGCGCACTTTCGCGCAGGTGATGAGCGCTTGCGCCGCGCGGGGAGAGGCGCCGAATTTGATGTATTTCTTTGCCGTATTGCTTGCGCCGTCCACCTCCGGGTGAGTGTTCGCGACCAAATGCACCGTAAACTTCAGCACGTCGTCTATGACGGGCACCGTCTTTGCAAGCTCGCGCATGGAGAGTATGGTCTCGCCGTCAATGACGGACTCCGCGGTCTCTTCCATCGTCTTTTGCGTCATGTTGACGATGTCTGCGATCTCTTCCGCGGACGGGAAACCCACCAGCAACTTGAACATGAAACGGTCGATCTGCGCCTCGGGCAACGGATAGGTGCCGTCCTGCTCTATCGGGTTTTCTGTGGCGAGCACAAAGAAGGGTTCGCTCAAAGGATAGGTCTGTTTTGCGACGGTGACTTTGTGTTCCTGCATGACTTCGAGCATCGCCGATTGCGTCTTTGGCGTCGCGCGGTTGATCTCATCGGCAAGCACGAGGTTTGCGAATATGGGACCGCGTCTGAACACCGTGTTCATCTTGCCCTTATCGTCCTGCTCTATGATGTTCGTGCCCGTGACGTCCGAAGGCATAAGGTCGGGAGTGAACTGTATGCGGCTGAATGGAAGCGCAAGCGTCTTTCCCAAAGAGCGCACGAGTCTCGTCTTGCCGACGCCGGGGACGCCTTCAAGCAAGACGTTGCCGCCCGCGATTATGGCGCAAAGCACGTTGTCGATGATGTCCTCCATGCCGACGATGTCCTTTGCGAGTTCGCTCTTGATCTTCGCGATCGCCTCGCTGAATTTGACGACCTGCTCGGGCGAATCGACCGCAGGGACTTCGGGCAAAGATTCCTCCGCCACGGTCTGCACGTTTTCGGAAACTATCTCCGCGACGGGAGCTTCGTTTTCGGGCGCGGAGGCGCCGACGATGTTTTCATTCTGTTTGTCTTTCTTTAAAAATTTCATACATATCCTCAATTTTCAGCTTCTTTTATTCCGCTGAACAGAATTTCAAAGTAATGCGTAACCATATCCTTTTGCTCCTGCGTCAATTCGTCCGTGCCGAGGTATTCCTGCGCGATCGCAAAATACTTGTTCAAAAGTTCGCCGTAAGTGACGTACTGTCCCGTTTCGGGGTCGTAGATCATGTCGTCGCTGCCGTAAATGGTTTCTCCGCCGCCCATGCCGCCGCCCTTGTTGTCCTCGTCGTCGCCGGAGCCGGGAACGTCGTCCTTATTTCCCGCGTCGGGGTCCTTTTCGTCCGCGTCGAGGGGGATGCCGAAGATGATCTTTATCCTCGTCACGACGAATTTGCCCATCGCGAGGTCGTACGATTGCGTCTTGATGGCGTCGATGAGTTGATCCGTAAAGGAGTTGAACATGAGGTCGAGAGTGTGCTGGAAGTGCGTCTCGTCCGCACTGCCGTCCGTGATCTGCCCTCTCAGCTCCTCCAAATTTGTTTTGAACGAAGTGAGCACGCCGTACAGCTCGTCGCTCGGATTGCCGTCGATCTCGTCCAATGCGGCTTGCATTTTGTTTATCAGCTCGCGCATAAGCGGGCTTATCGCGGTGACATCGAGGTCGTTGTAGACTTCGCGCATGCTCAACACGTACGGCTCCACCGCGACGCTGAGCAGGCTGATGAGGTTGCTCTCAAACGACTTCACGAGGTCGTAGGAACTGAGGGCGTATTCGAGATAGACGTCCCCGCCTTTGAGCGCGTTCGCGAGGTCGTCAAGCAAGTGGCTCTCGAATTTCTGCGCGAAGTTGCCGTATGTAGCGATTGCTTTGACGCGCCTGTCTATGTCCGCCATAGCGACGTGTATCGTAGGCATGACGTCGCTGACCAGCTCGTTTTGTTCAAGCCCTTCGAGTATGCCGTTGAGGTCGTCGAGAATGGGCTGTTTGAGGTCTTGCTCTAAGCTTGAATCCTCGACGTTTTGCACAAGCTCCTGCATCGCCAAGATCTCGAAAGGCGTAGGAGGCCTGACCCACACGTCGTCCGCGCTGTCAGCGACTCGCGCGGGTATGAGTATCGCGGTCAGAGCGATCGCGAGCGCGATGACGAAAATGAGCGGATATTGCCACAGTTTTTTGACGCTCGGCGCTTTGAGGCTCAAACTTTGAACGCGCGCGTCCGCGTCCTCGCGTTGCATAGTGACGACAGCCCCGCTTGCGTCCTTAAACTCAAGCGCGGTCTGCACTCTCTCGCTGAGGCCGTAGTCCTCGTCGACGCGTTTTGCGACGGACTTATCGGTGGGTCTGAGCAAGGCGAAACTCACTCCACCCGCGACAGCCGCCACGCCGACGGCTATGATGACGTAATACCCCCACGCAATGGCAATAGCGCTGAGTTTGAGGGCAAGCAGGACAATGCCCGTCACGGCAAGCCCCGCCGCCACGCCTATGCATATGCTGCCCAGCACCGCGCCGATGAGGTGGGTCGTCTTGATTTTGTAAAATTTGCTGTTCATATCTATCCCCGTTCTTGCCAAGATCGCCCTTTTGAGCGTCCCCGGTTGGAGGTCATCATTATTTTCGAAACTTATCCTTGTTTTTCAAGTTATCTTTCTTTCATGCCTGCTTTTTAGATTCGAAAAACAAGTCTTCGCCGCCGTATTCGCTCAGATCGTACGGCGCATCGCCGCCCGCGCTCTTTTGAGAGGCGGAAGCCGCGGAGCCTTTCCCCACAACGTTTATATAGAAGATTTTGCTTACTCTTATTTGGCGATTGTGGTAGTTGTTGTCGTTTACGCCCGTCTCGTATCTGAAGATAAGCTTGTAAGTGCCCGCCTTGTTGCACTTTATGGACGTGCCCATATAATCGATAGGCGGACGACCGGCAGGCGGATTTATATCGAAATAATCAAGCACGACCTCCGCATTGCGATCGTTGATGTAGTACGCCTTGAGCCCGTGCAGAGTGGGAATGTCCCACGAGAGGTCGCCGTCGGATATTTCGATCTTCTCCCCCTTGCCGTTGATGGCGTTTTCGATGTGGATGAGATATTCCTTGCCCTCCTCTAGCGTGATGTCGTAGGCGGGTACACCGTCCTCTTCTCCGCGCTGAGTGTAGGAAATTCTATCTTTCCCCGTATCGAAAACCATGTCGAAGGACGCGGGCGCAAGCGGGGACGGGACCGCCTCGGAGGATACGAGCGCGTCGCATACCGTGCAATAGTGGTCAATCGAGCCGTCTATCCAGCCGTGAGGTTGAGTGGATAAGGTGCGCTCGGTGTTGTGCGGCTCCGCCTCTGTAGTGGCGGTGCAGCCCGGGGTGGAGCAAGTCTGCCAATGTCCCGTGGCGTCATGCGCGTACTCGACAAAGGTGTGCTCGCCCGTAGGATCTATCGGCATATCCTGATGCGCGCCGCATTCGGTGCATTTGAAAGTGCCGCGCCCCTGCAAATAGCAAGTGGGCTGAAGGAGTGTAGACTCCAGCTCCCACTTATGGGGGATCATGGCGATGTCGTCCTCCTTTTCATAGTCGCATGTGCCGCACTTATATTTGCCGCGCCCTACCTCTGAGCACGAAGGCTCCTTTATCGTCTCGACAAGCGAGAAGTCGTGATAGGCGTAGGAGTCCTTGCCGGGACAGCCCGCGTCCGTACACGCGTGCCAATGGTACTGCGCGTTTTTGGACCACTCCTCCGCCCAAATGTGCAGAGGCCTGTCCTTGCCGCAGGCGACAAAAAGCGCAAGCGCCGACGCCAAAACGACGACGACAAGCAGAACGTATGATTTGCCGAAAAACTTTTTCATAAACAGATCCTTCCGCTTGAAACGGAACTCCTATTTTTGTATGCCTTGTCCTTGCGCCATGCGGCGCAAGGACAAAACCGTTGATTTGATTACTTCTTGCCCTATTCGGGCATTCGTGAGAGATGTTATGCCGCCTCTTTTTGCGTGATGGTGACGTTGATGTCGTACACGTTTTCGCCATCTTGAGCCTTGACAACTTCGCATTTGATTTCAAACGCTTGATTGTCGGAAGTTGCGCTGAATGAGATCTTGATCTCATATTTGTCGGGATCCCACACGTCTGAGTAGAGCGACACTTCACGATCTATCAGCTCTTCTTTGTCGGAAGCAAGCTTTCTGAGAAGTTTGAATGTGTAGCCCTCGACAAGTTTGCTCTCGCCGCCCTCTACCTTCTCATAGACTTCAAATTTCAAATATTTGTCTGCTCCGGACACCAACACGGGGATATCTTTGATGTGAGCTTTGAAAGTATATTGTTTTTTGACAAACTCAACTTTGACGGAGAAGCTGTTGCCCGACGGCGTTATCGTCACCTTCGCATAGTATGCATTGTCGCTCAGATCCTGTACCGCGCCGTGCATAGCCTTGATGACTTCCGCGTCCGTGATCGACGTATAATACTCGATCGTCTTGTTGGTTTCGCCCTTTGGAATAGAGACGTTTGTCCAGTAGTTGAGCGACGCATTGTTTCCGTCGCGCAGATAGAGCGAGAAGCTTTGACTGCTTGCCGAAGTCATCTCTTCGGGAGCGATGACTGTCAGCTCAAATTTCTGCCTTTCCTTGACTTCGATGTTCAAGACGTACGACTCGGAGGCTTCGTCCCATGCCGCATAAGCGGTTTCGGCATAATATTGTTTCGGACTCCATGTGTTCGTATCCGAGTCTATTTTGCCGGTTGTGCATGACAAACGATAGTACGTTGTGGGCGAATATGCATAGTCCGAAAAGTCAAAGGTGTACTTATTGTCTTTCAAACCCGCTACAATTTGTGCCGACGTTATGCTGACTGTTTTTGCAGCACTTGTCGTTCCCAAATTATACAGAGTAAGCGAATAAGATGAACCCGAACTTACATCGAAGCCTTCGGGGAATGTGATCGTGACTTTGACGGTATCTTTTTGCTGAGTCAAAGCCATAGTTACGTTTGCCTCGTGGGTGTCTTCATCAAACGAGAATTCCAACGCAGGACAGAACCACTTGGTCTTCAATGTGCTGTCAACAATTTCCATGAGTATGATATACTTTGCGTCCTTATTGTACAGTCCTGCCGGCATATACAAAGTGAAGTCATGGTTATGGAGTGTGCTGTTGAATTGCCTCGTAGATTTGTATAGCTGCGTATCTCCCGAATAGATGAACACAGTATCCGACTTGTTGCTGGTATATTCATGAGGCACGCTTATATGGATGGCGTACGCTTTTTCAAATGCGAATGTTGCCGTTCCCTTGTTGTCATCCAAAGTCACCTTTTGATACTCGGACCAGCAATAAGTCGTTGAGGAGATCGTGTCGCGATAGCTCGGGTTGCTGCCGATGACGAATTCGGTTATTCCGAGAGGCGCATACAGATGCACGACTTTGCTCGTCTCGCCTTCTTCAAACTTGACCGTCTCGGATGTTATATAAGTCTTTTCGTCCTTTGGCTGTCCGTTTTCCGCTTCAAACAGGCGCACGCTCGCGCTTGTGACCCCTTCGGGGACAGTGACCGTAACTGTGATATCGATATGGTCGCTGAGAGTGAATGCGGCGCTGGCTGTGGCGTCTTTCACGTCGAGGTTCGTCACGGGTTCGGCGGTATATCCGTCGAACAGAGTCAGTTTCAATGTGAATTTGTATCCGATTGGGACATACATTGTGGCTTCGACCTTTTTCTGCCCCGCTTCAAGCGCAATTTGGCTCGTTATCAAAGCTGTTTCTGCAAGTGTACCGTCCTCATTCTGCACGTATGCGCCGACTGTGGCGTCGCCGCCTGAGAAGTTGTCGGGCAAGTTGAATGTGAGGCTCACTTTGCAACGATCCGCGAAATTGACCGTTGCGGTGCCCGTCATGAGATCTTCGGACATCTCGAATTTGACCTTATCGGGCAACACGTAACCTTGGCCCAATACATTGTATGGGTCGGCGAATACGATATAATAGTTGTCCTTGTCCGCTTCCGTCACTTCGTCCACATAGAATTTGAATGTGTACTGTCTGTCAAGCGCCTTGTCCATTGTCGCAGAGATGTTCTGATTGGTTCCGACCTGGGTATCGCCCTTGTACAGAAATACTCTGATCCAACTCGACGACGCCGGGATATAATTTTCGGGGATATTGACCGTCGCGGTCAATTCTGCTCTCTTTGCGACTGTTGCTTCTATTTCTGACCCCGAAGTCACTTTTATGTTTTTGGTATAATGATACGCTTCTGTGCCCCAATCGCCTATACCCGCAAGGTCAAACGCTACTGCATCCGCGCCTCCCGGGAACATCGAAAGCACCGTGAAGGTCTCCTCTGTCTTTGTAGGCGTAACGACTGCAAAACCGTATATGTATGTATTTGTTGCCGTCTGATCCCAGCCCCTGATCTTCAAGTAGAAAGACGCCTTCTTATCGACAAGCTCTTGAGGTACGCTCAGTTTCACTTTGTATTCGCTACGAGCGCGTCCGTTGTATCCGACCGTACTGCCACCCGTTACAGATGAATTGCGCGGCGCATATTCGTCGGAGCCGTAAACTTTCACATAGTAGTAGAAATATTTGCTTGCCGCTTCCGTGTTGTTGACATAGCTGAATGCGTAACTGCTGTAGACCTTATATTTGCCGGATTTTGCGTCCTCGCTTGTGAATGTCCGGACAAGCTTGAATGCCTCATCGTCGACAGAAGGAGTCTTGTTTGTATCCATGACGGCTTCATACAACTCATATTTTTCCACGTTATCCACAGTGTCGAAGAAGATGCCTGTACGCAAATATCCCGGTTGATTGTACAAAGTAGGCGCCGTCAAACTTTTCTTAACAGTAGTATTGACCTTTGCGTCGGAGTGCGTTGCGCTTTGATAGATGAGCAAGATGATATACTCCGTGCCTGCTGTAGCAGAGCTTATGGTGTAATCGCGCTCCTTGGTTGGGTCGGCAACATTATTCAGCAACGTGCTTATCGTTGCCTTTCCGTTGCTTATTGTGCAAGACAATATCTTTATGTTGTTGATGTCGCTCTCGGACGTGAAGTGCAGATTTACGATCGTATTATTTTCGGGAGTGAACTTGAACGCATAAATGTTGTTGCTGTCGAATGTAGCGTCAAATGCGGCGCCGCCCAGCGTGACTTGATTTATGGTCGAGATCTTGACAAACTTCACTTTGATAGAGACTTCGGCGGAAGGCTGTATCGCTGTGCTGTAACTTGCGGTGAATTGCATGCTGACTTTGCCCGCTTCGGCGTATTCCTCTGTAATGTAGAATACATTCGAGGCATAACTTGCAGGCGCCGTCGTCACAGATAAAGCCGTACCGGACTTAGTTGCGTCTTTGCCGACCTCTACATAGCTTATAGAGAATTTTCCTTGAGTTTCAGACGTCAAGAGCGCCAAATAAAGTCCCGACTCGAATTGACCCGTAAAATACTTGCGCATATGCAAGGCGTCAAATTTGATTTCAAACTCTTTGTCCGCCTCAATTTCAGTTGGGGTCTTATCTTCTTTCTCTATAGAGAACTCGATTGTGGGATACGTGTCGTCTGTGCAACTGACCTGGAAATAATATGTCGTTTCCGCAGTCGCGTCAAAATATGCCACCTGCGAGTAGCTGCCTTCCCCCTTAGAGAAGAGCGTGCTTGAACTGATGATGCTGCCGGTATTTTTCAACGTAGCGTTCTTGTATTCTGTGGTAGAATGGAACATCATACGATACGTCGCAGTCTCAGGCGCAGTCCAGCTGTAAATGAACAGAGAATGATCCGCGTCGAATTTCGATATTGCGGGACCTCCCGACGGGAATTCAGATGTCAGAACAATGTTGAAACCATCGACCGCTGTCGACTTAGAAGAAGTCGTGGTGAATTCCACTTTCTTTTCTGTGCCCTTAAGCTCGATGATAGAATTTGCGCTTATCGAAACAGGCTCGCCGTCGTCAAACTTTGCGGAAACGCTTGACGAACCCTTCAGCACAAAATATTTGCCCGCGGCTATGCTTCCGCTCTTGATGTTGTACACCATCTTGTGTTGTTCGGAAGTGCCGTTTGCCAAAATAAGAGACGGCTGACTGAGATCCAATGTTTCGCTGAGCTTTGTGAGCGTCATATTTGCGACATGCTCACCAATCTGATTCTCAAACTTCAATTCTTTGTTCTCGCTTGTGAGATAAAGCATGAAGAACGCTTCGCCGCCACCGTTATCCACAGAACCTTTCTCTATTACAACAGGCGAAATATTCGTAGTGCTATCGTCTATGCGGACGCTGAACCCATTGATGTATCCCTTTGTTGTCGTAACATAGTCCAGCTTGTACCAACCGTCTGTAAGTCCGCTGACAAGTTTTGCGGTATATGCAATATAAATCTTATAAGGACTGTTTGTATAAGCATAACCCTTTACATTGACGTTTTCAAGCGCGCCATTTGCACCCAAACCGAGGCACTTCGTCAATGTGAAGGTCTGCGCCGCCGCGGTTTCCGAAGGAGCGGCCGCGTTTACCGTGAGCGCCTTGCCCGTGCCGCTATACAAGTAGTTGCTGGGCATTGCGTAGGGACCTTGATATTCGCCCTCGCCCGCGATGTTGACGGTGTAGGCCACAATCTTGTCGCCCGATGTGCTTGAATAGCCCCATACGGGAGTAAACGTCAGCTTGACGGTGCCGCCTGAGCCTGTCATTTGCGCGTCAAGCACAGTCTTGTCGCCCGCGATCTTCTGCAGTTCGCCGCCGACGGTGGCTTTCACCGTAAACCAAACGCTTTCAATACCCTTTGCGGGCGTGCCCGCAGAGGCTTTGATTATATATGTTCTGGGAGCAAAATATTTGACGACTTCGTCATACTCCACTTCGGGAGAGTCGTCGTCTGCGGCAACCGCCGCTTTTTTATAATAGAAAACCGCGTCGCCCACTGCATTCAAGGCTACGTGATCGAAATTCTCTTCCGCTTTGACGGCTTCATACCAGTCGCCAAATGCGTCTGCTTCATTGCCTACGTATGTTTGATTTGCGGAATAAAGCGCGTAAACATCGAGATAGATGTGCTCAAGCCCGCAAGAGCACGCCTCGGCGTCCTCTTCGCCAAAGTCATGGCTTGCGGCGTCTACCTTCTCGTTCGGGTGGCAGGTGTAGGACTTCCAATGTTGCTCGCCGTCCACCTTCACCGTGTATTGATATTTCGTGTGGTCGTGCGCGACGGAATAATGGCAAACCTTGCATTCGTCTTTGCTTGTATCCGCCTTATACTCCCACTCGTGATCCGCCTTTTCAAGTTGCTCTTTGTCATGGTGCCAGCAGGTGTATATCTTCCAGTGGCTCGTCGCGTCGTTGGACCACGTCTCGGACACAGAGTGCTCATGCTCCACACCGCGATTGTAGTCGCAACCATCGCACTTTTCATGATTCGGATCGTTATTGTATGTATGATCCTGCGGGTTTATCTTTTCATCCTTGTGCTCCTCGCAGTCATAGCTTGTCCAGTGCTGATTTTCGTCATATTTGGTGACTTCATGGTGCGTGTGCGGAGGAGTCTTGTCATAGCCGCATACTTTGCATACGTTGGGATTTTCGCCGCTGAAATCGTGCTTGCCCAATTCCAGCTTTTCATCCGCGTGATGCTCGCAAGCGTACTCCTTCCAATGGTTGCCGTTGGGATCCTCGTCCCACTTCCACGTGAGCGTGTGCACGTGACGCTCATAATCGCACTTGTTGCACGTCGCGTCCTGATCGTCGTCATACTCGTGCAACTCCGTGCCGGTGTGCTGGTCGCAACCCTCGACCGTACACTCATAGTAGTGATATTCGTCGTCATACGAATATTTTTCTGCCCACTGATGCGTATGGTTGTCGCTAGGCTCCCCGTTGGGGTCACAGGCGGATAATACCCCCCCCCCTACCAGAAGGAGGCATGCGACCAACACATACACAAAAACCTTCATAAATTTGTTTGTTTTCATAAATTATACTCCCAATATAATTATTTTTTTGGTTGCTACATGCAAACCGCTTTGCGCCACCGCCTCGCCCTGAAAATTTTGTACGTGGAAAGGCACTCCGCGGAGTACATACACCTATAATATATTCAAATTCCCGTCTTGTAAAGCGTTTTTAAGCAAGTTTTAATAAAAAATTTGCATTTTTATTCAAATGCACTCATCTTTATGCATCTATACAGTCAATTTTATGCATATTTATGCATCTTCCGCCCGTTTATTCAATTCCGTTTTGTCATAAAACGCTGATTGCGGCTTTGAGGCTTGTCGGGGAAGCTCAACAAAATAAGTCCTTGCTCGACAAGCGGCATAAGGTAGGTCTTTATTGCGAACGACACAGTCTTTATGCCGAGGAAGTCTGCAATTTCTTGACGCGTGCGCGGGATCTCGCAAAATTCCAAAAGTCCGCTTGCGTCCGATTTGGGCTTCACTTCCGCGCGGTTGAAAAATCTTACGCAAAACGCGTCGTGCCTATCTTCAAATTCCGGAGCGGGCAGACCCGCGGCTTGCATTTCCCGATATATCGTCGGGATACCGGAATATCTGTTTTCGGTTTGCTTCAGGTTTTCCATCGCTACGGCAAGCGCGGGATTGCGCGTGTCGGGTTGCACTTTGCCAAGCTGGTCCACTCTCAACCTGCCGTACAAGCCGCCGGGACTTATGACCTCAAGGCGGTCGCTGTACATCACAAGCTGTATAGGCTTCCCTTCGGTGTGTACGCTGTAATCGCGGTGGACAAGCGCGTTCAATACAGCCTCGCGTACGGCGGTCATGGGATATTCCGTCTTGTCAACGCGTTTCCCGTCGACGATGATGGTTTTGACCTTCATATTTTTGCGCGCGAACGCAAGCGCGTCATCCAACATTTGCGGAAGCGTGCCCTCGATGCGTTTGTTGTCAAGAAATCTGTCGCCCTCTG
This sequence comes from uncultured Clostridia bacterium, assembly GCA_947589475.1. Classification (GTDB taxonomy): domain Bacteria; phylum Bacillota; class Clostridia; order Christensenellales; family CAG-917; genus CAG-475. The sequence goes on along the minus strand of CANQBO010000008.1, from coordinate 25,200 downwards.
CGCCTACTTCCCCGATCTTTTCTCCGGGGACGGAAATCGCTGTGACGCAAAGTTGCGGGAAATACGCCTGAGGATATGAGCCGAACATCATGACCGCAAAAAGAGTGGGGACTCCGTCTTTTGTCACGCTCATCAACTCGCAGATCTGCTCCTCGCTCAAAGCCGCAAGGTTGGGGCGATCGCGCTTTATCACAAGAAGATATTCATGCAAAAGCGCCGCGTCAAGCGCGCTCATAGTTGCGCGATCCACCTTGCGGACGTCGTCTTGATATTTTTTGCGGAATGCTTCATAGCTGTATATCTCATATTCCGTCATGTGCTCGTCCGCGTCGCCGACTCGAACATAAGAGCCTTTCATCCTGCCCGTTCCGCGATAATAGCACGGACGCTCTGACACGTCTATGCCGGGTATTTCCGCCGCGACAAACGTCTTTCCGTCTTTGGTAGCCACCGTAAACAGCGGGCGCACTTTCGGCTCCATTTGATCGCATTGCTCGACGACTTTCTTTTGAAGATCTTGCGCGTCATAGACTCCCACCTCGTCAAAATCATTCCTTTCGTCAAGACCGAAAACGATTATCCCGCCGTCGTCCCGATTTGAAAACGACGAGAGCGTGTCGTACATCTTTTCCGGCGTTCCGCTATGCGCCGCCTTGATCTCAAGCCTTCCGCTTTCCGCCCTTTGCGCTTGAATTTTATCCAACAATTGAAGAAATTCGAATTCAGTCATTTCACACCTCTTTACAATTATATCCCACATTTAAGAAATTGCAAGCAATTTATGAAGTAAATTTGCAAAATCGACTTAAAAATTTAAGTTTTGAGGGAAATCACTTAAGAAATTGCCTTGTTTTATTAAGTTTTGAGGGGAATTACTTAAGAAATCAACTCGATTTGTTAAGTTTTACAATCGATTGCTTAAGAAATCGCCTGATTTTCTTAAGTGACTTTACAATTTTTTAAGCGAATTTGAGTTTTCTTAAGTTTTGTCGGTCGTCCACTTAATAAATCGTTACAAATCAAAAACAGCCCTCAAAAGTCAAGGGCTGTTGTGATTTGGAATAGTCCGGGGTTTTTAGCAATATGTCTTCGCAATCGAAAATTTTGCGGATCGTGGATAACTTTTTAAGGCAAAAGCCCAATATCACTTGTTTTTCTTGATATCCGCTTCCTAAAGGTCAAGTCGCCTCTATTTCCTTTATCGACACTTCGTTGCCCTTGAGCAGATAGGTGTGCTCGCTGCCGCAAAGAGGACATATCTTGCCGTATTGCACGGTGGGATACGTCCCTTTGCAGTCCTCGCAATATGTGACAGCGTCGATCTGTTCCACTTTGAGCTTCGCGCCGTCCATGATAGGCTCGCGCTTGACAGCCCAATTCCAGCAATCCTCAAGCAGATGAGGTATCACGGTGGACACTTCGCCGATCTCAAGCGTGACGGAATGAACCTTTTGCACATTGTTCTCTTCCGCCACCGCCTTGACGTCGCGTATGATGTAAAATACCACTCCCAGCTCGTGCATCAGTCCGTCTTTTCCTCTGCCGTATGCTCTTTTTTGCCCTTTCCGCCTTTGAAGAGTATCTTGACCGCGCGCTTTGCGGCATAGGGCAGTATGACTTTGAACTTGTCCTCCGTCGGCACCATATGACTGCATTCGGGGCGCTCGCGGAAGAGGTGTATCGCGTCAAAGGCGCACTTCGTCGTGCAAACTCCGCACCCTATGCACTTGTTGGGATCCACCACCGACGCGCCGCATCCCAGACAGCGCGACGTTTCGATCTTGACCTGCTCCTCCGTGAGAGTGCCGTGCACGTCCCTGAAGGACTTGTCGCTCTTGTCCGTCTCCGCTTCCTGTCGAGAGGAGTTGTCATAACTTTCGACGACGATGTTGTCCTTGTCAAGCTCTATGAACTGCCGCCTGTTTCTGCCGATGGTCATGTGCGCGTTTTGCACATAGCGGTGCAACGACTCAGCCGCCTCGTGTCCTTGTGCAATAGCGTCTATGGCGAATTTTGGCCCCGTAAACACGTCGCCGCCCACAAACACGTCGCTTTGAGCAGTCTGATAGGTCAAATCGTCGGCTTTGGGCGAGTTTCCTCTGCCCAGCTCCACCTTGCTGCCTTCGAGCAACTTGCCCCACTCTATGCGCTGTCCTATGGCGAAAACTATGTTCTCGCACTCGACGGTGAGTGTGTCGTTCTCGTCGTACTTAGGCGCAAATCTGCCGCTATCGTCCGTGACGGAGAGGCACTTCTTGAACACTATCGCATACGCCTTGCCGTCCTTGACGAGCACTTCCTTGGGACCGTAGCCGTTTATGATCTCCACTCCGTCCTCGAGGGCTTCCTCGACTTCCTCCTTAGACGCGGGCATGGCGTCTCTAGGCTCGAGGCAGAGCATCTTCACGCTGTCCGCGCCCGAACGAGCGGATACCCTCGCCGCGTCAATAGCGACGTTGCCGCCGCCCACGACGACCGTCCTGCCGCTGACTTTGACATTCCCCGTATTCGCCTCGCGCAGGAAATCGACCGCGGTGGTCACGCCTTGAGCGTCCTCTCCCTGCACCCCGGGGAGCCTGCCGCCTTGACAGCCTATCGCGATGTAGAACGCCTTGTACCCCTGCTTGCGCAAGTCGTCAAGCGTGACGTCCTTGCCCACTTCCACTCCGCACTTGATCTCGACGCCCATCTCGCGCATGATGTCGATTTCCGCCTCGATGACGTCCTTTTCAAGCTTGTAAGAGGGTATTCCATAGGTCAACATGCCGCCCGGTTTTTGCTGTTTTTCGAATACAGTTGGCAGATAACCCTTTTCTGCAAGATAATACGCGCAACTCAGTCCCGCGGGTCCGCCGCCGATTATGGCTATCTTATGCTCCCATCTCTTTTGCAAGTTGGAGCCTATGACTATATCCGGCACAAAGCGGTGCTCCGCTTTGAGATCCTGCTCCGCAATAAACTTCTTGACCGCGTCTATGGATACCGCCCTGTCTATCGTGCCGCGCGTACACGCGTCCTCGCAACGGCGGTTGCATATCCTGCCGCATACGGCGGGGAAAGGATTTTCGCGCTTGATTAGCTGAAGCGCCTCTCTGTACTTGCCCTCCGCCGCCTTTTTGAGGTAGCCCTGAACCGCGATGTGCGCGGGACAAGCCGTCTTGCAGGGGGACGTGCCCGTATCGTAGCAATTTATGCGGTTGTTGTCGCGATAATCCTCGTCCCACTTGTCCTTGCCCCACTTGGTGGCGTCGGGGAGTTCATGCAGAGGATATTTCACCTCGCCCTGCTTTGTGCACAGCTTTTGACCCAGCTTGACCGCGCCCGCGGGACAATACTCGACGCATCTGCCGCACGCGACGCAATTTTTGCTGTCCACGCGCGCGACGTATGCCGAGCGCGACATATTCGGAGTGTTGAAAAGCTGAGACGTACGAAGCGCATGGCAGACGTTGACGTTGCAGTTGCAAATAGCGAAGATCTTGCCTTCGCCGTCTATGTTCGTCACCTGATGCACATAGCCGTTGTCCTCCGCGTTTTTGAGGATCTGCATCGCCTCTTCGTAGGTTATATCTCTGCCCTTGCCCGTCTCGCGGCAATAGTCCGCCATATCGCCCACGCCCATACACCAATCGCGGTAGTCGTCGGCGGCGCCTTCGTCGAGGGTCTTCATTCCGTAACGGCAAGAACACATGCTGACGCCGATATGCCCCTCGTATTTTTTGAGCCAATATGAGAGGTGCTCGATGTCCATGGTCTCATTCTGCATGGATATAGCCTTTTCGACGGGAATGACGTGCATGCCTATGCCCGCGCCTCCCGGAGGCACCATATGAGTGACCTTCTCAAGCGGCAAAAACGCCATGCGATCGAAGAATATGGGAAGCTCGGGGTGCTCCTTTATGTAGTCCTCGCGCATGTTCATATACTCCGCGGAACCGGGCACGAAGGGCGGCAACCAATAGCGACGCACGTGCGGAGCGTCTTTTATGGGACCGTTTTTATCATAGTGGTCGCCGTAATCGTATTGCAAAATTCCGATATACGACATCTCGTCAAGCAGTTTCCGAAATTTTTCTTCATCTCCCGGCTTGACCTTGTTCATCTTGAGCAGTTGCTCAAAAGTATATTTGACGCGCACCTTCATCGTAAGCGCGACGTCCGCCATCTCGTCCGTGACGAGGCAGGCAAGTCCCCAATATTCGGGATCGTCCGCGGTGACTTTGTGCCCTATGCGGTCGGTTATTTTCTGCGCAAGTTTGAGCAACTTTTTGCTGGGATTTGCTTCGCCTTTATGTTCCGGCGTGAACTTTTTACTCTCTTCAGGCATTTATTTTCCCCTCCCTTTGTTGTCTTACTCGATCTATGAGCCATTCGGCGAATTTGTCTACGCCTTCGCCCGTCAGCGCGCTTATTTCGATGACCTCGGCGCGCGGATTGCGCATACGAATGTAGCCCTTGCACCTCTCTATGTCGAAATCGAAATATTTCGCGACGTCGATCTTGTTGATGAGCACAAGGTCGCACACCGAAAACATCAGCGGATATTTGAGAGGCTTGTCGTCCCCCTCGGGCACGGAAAGTATCATGCAATTTTTGCTTGCGCCCGTGTCGAATTCCGCGGGACAAACGAGATTGCCCACGTTTTCGAGTATGCAAAGGTCAACGTCCTCGAGCGCCAGCCCTTCAAGTCCCTGCCTCGTCATTTCCGCGTCGAGGTGGCACATGCCGCCCGTGTGCAATTGTATGGACTGTACGCCCGTCGCGGCGAGTATCTTCTTTGCGTCCACATCCGAATCGATGTCCGCCTCCATGACCGCGACGCGCAACTTGTCCTTTATCAGATTTATCGTCTTGATGAGCGTCGTCGTCTTGCCGCTGCCCGGCGAGGACATCAGATTGAGCAAAAATACGCCCTTGCTCTTCAGCTCCTCTCTGAGTTTTGCCGCGTCCGCGTCGTTGTCGGCGAACACGCTCTTTTTGATCTCGATGATTTTGACCTCGTCCATTTTCCCTCCGTAACATCAAGCGTGACTTTTTCGGTCGAATCGCGTCATACGTTCTACCTTATTAAGCATACTACAACGCTCAAAGCCTGTCAATATTCGAATATATTGTAAATACTCATATATATGACATATATCCATATATTCTTCATTCGATCGATCTGCAAAGCCAACAAAAAAAGCGACGTCCGTCGCTCATTCCTTCGACCGCCGCCCTTCCGTATCGTTCCCCCTCAAAATACAAAAATCTCCCCGCGGAAGCCCTCGTATGCAAGTTTTTTCTCCCGCGTGGAATTCGCTCTCCCAACGCGCGGTGAGGACCATATCGCGAAGCCCTGCTTCGTCCGGCAGACGGGTCACAAGTCTGCCCTCTTCGTCATACCATCCTACGAAAACGTCATCCGGTTTGTACGCGTCTATAAGCTTTATGTCGTCGTCTATCGTATAGGTCATCATTACTTTTGCGTCATCTAAAGGTAGATAATTGTGTTGAAAACCTGCGGGGTCCACAAATCCGCCGTTTGGATTTAAAATTACTGTATATATCTTCGCCTCGCCCTCTATCTCGCGCACGGTGACGTTGCTCCTTACATCTTCAAGCAACTTGATCTGATCGGGGTCCCATATCATTTGATAGTACCCTTCCTTTTGCTTGTTCAAGGGAAAATCGTCCTTTGAAAGGGCGCGGCCTCTATACACCGTCCTCGTCTCTACCTCGCCGTCCCAATGCACAAAACTCACGACGTATGTGCATTCTTCTATGATAAGCCTCGCCGTAAGGTCCTCAACGGGCACATAATTTTTGCCTAATTCGACATGCGCCGTCACGGTGTATATCCCGACTTCCGTCTTGCCGTTGCCCTCGTATGTGACGTAGGCGCCTTCGGGCAAAGAGCTGTCGATATAGATGCTGTGCTCCGCACCGTCCCACGTGAATGTACGGTCCTCAAACCGCACCTCTGCTTGCGCGGGCAGAATGGTGAGCGTGGCGGTCAACGTCGCCGTCTCATACCCCGCAAGCTTGAGCATCGCGACCACTTGATACTCGCCCGCGTCCACAAAATTTTTCTCAAGATAGGACACTTTCGTCCCGAAAGGCGTCTTCTTCGGCTCTATTACGTGCGCTTCGCCGTCATAGACGACGCTTTCGTCCTCGAATACCACTTCGTCAAATGTCTTAAGCTTTGGCTTTTCGTCCTCGTTGTCTTTGTCCTCGTCGGACGGAGTATCCCCGCTTGACGGAACGTCCCCTCCCTGCTCTGTTTCGTCGTCCGAGCCTTCTACGTCGCCCGAGGATGGCGCTCCCGAGTCGTTATCTTTGTCGTCGCACGCTACTAGCGCCGTCAAAAGACATACGCAAAGCGCGATTGCGACCAAAAACAAAAGAAGGCGAGCAAACGATTTCCGCCGCAACTTCATTTTGAAACCGCGTCCGCAAAAAGCCATATCTCAACCCCCTTTGCATATATTCAACTGAAATTTACCACCGTACGCGCCCGTTGTCAAACGTTTTTTTCGACAAACTTCGACATATTTCTTTCTCCGCCGAAAATAACCTATCATAAAATGTTAAAATACAAATTTACAGACCTACCAGCGACTTGTTTTTTATTGCCGATTTTTCGATTTTTGCGTTTTTTTTCATTGCTTCGCTATTTTGAAGATGCGTATTTACTACATTGACGAGCTGTAACATCCTCTTCCCTCCGTATAATTTATTAAAATTCCAGTAGAAATGATGTGATAGCGCGGTATTTAAAACAAGACGCGCACTCAGTTGAGGCGTCGCATATTGACAACGACATTTCCGTACGGTAAAATCAAATGAGAAAATGAAAGGGGGATGGCATATGCTTGAAGTCATCAAACACAACTATGCGGCCACTGTCGCAACGATAGGTCTTTGCATCTATTTCTTCATCACGGCGATCGTTTTCATCCTAAAGCCGATCAAATTTGCGGAACAATATTCTATGCGCCCAAAGGACGAAGCGGGCAAGACGGAGATACGCGTGTATTACGGCGGCATTTCCTTTGCGCTCGGGCTGTTTCTTGCGATACTTGCGTTCGTCTTCAAAAAGCCGTTCTACTCGCTTATAGGCGGACTTATCTTCTCCAACACCGTGTTTTGGACAAGACTTGTATTCACCTTTGTGGACAAGGGCTGGAAGTGCGCGTACACAAAGCTCGCCATACCCGCGGAAGGTCTGTTTATAGTTGCGCTGTGGATATGCTTTGCAGTTGCGGTCGCAGTTGAAAACGCCCTGCCGCTCTACGGCCTTGCGTAAGTATAGTTCAATGGATTCAAATATTCATTAAATTCAATCAAATACAATTTTGTAAATTGCGATTTGGCATTTTGCAAATTAAAAACCAAAAAAACGTAAGTGCCGCCATTTGAGCGAGACTGCGTGAAAAACCGTTTTGAGTCGATCGCACGAGCGCAAATTATTCGCGCTCCACCATGACGGACGGCAAATAGTTGCCCAAAGCGCATACGGCTTGCTTTGCTTTTTCGGCTATGTCGGCGTCGGACAACTTGCAAGAATACGGCGCGCTTATGTCGAATATTATTTTGTCGACGTCGCCGTGCACAAAACGAAAATCGTGCACACATATTCCTTCGCTTATAGCGGATATCGCTTGCTCTATGCGTTTTTGCAGCTCGACGGTTTCCGCATCGTCCAACACGACGGGGTCGAGATGCGTGGTAAGATGTATGTTTTCGGCAAGTAAAATCTCTCTTTCCAAACGATCCAATATGGCGTGCGCTTCAATAGAAGGCATATTTGCGTCCATTTGCACATGCACCGTGGCAAAGGACGCATTATTACCATAGTTGTAAATGCGCAGATCGTGCACGCCCAACACATGATCGGCACGTTTGATAGCCTCGCATACGCGCTGTTCGGTTTGCTTGTCGGGCGCCTGTCCCAACAACTTTGAACTTGCGTCAGCCAAAATTTTAGCGCCCTGCGCAAAAATAAACAATGCCACTATTACGCCTACCCATCCGTCGGCGCGCACCCCGAACTGTCCCATTATTGCGCCCGCGATCACCGTCAACGTGGCAACGCAATCGCACAAACTGTCGACGGCAGCCGCTTTGAGAGCGTCCGAATCGTTGCGTTTGGCAGTGACTCTGTATACGACAAACATTGCCGCTTTTACAAAGATAGACGCCGCCAATACCCCATATACGACGGCGGACGTCTGCGCCGACTCGCCGGAAATGATCTTTCCGACGCTTTCGCGCGCAAGTTCCACCGATACAAGCATCACAAGCATGCCCATTATCATTGACGCGATGTATTCGGCACGACGATGCCCGTAAGGATGCTTGGAGTCGGCGGGTTTGGAAGCGATGAACAATGAAACGAGCGCTACAATGCCGCCTGCGCAGTCGCTCAGGTTGTTAAAGCCGTCTGCGACCGCCGAAACAGTTGCAAATATAACGCCGACCGCAATTTTGGCGGCGGACAACAAGATATTGCAAAAAATGCCTGCGGCGGCAACGCACATCCCGACGCAATCACGCTTGTTCAATGAGTCGCTCATATGGACATTGTATACATATCATTCAAACTCTGTCAACAAATAACCCGAATAATCATTTTCACACCATAACGCAAAAACGAATAGTATATAGCAGACGGCACGTACGGCGATTGTGCGGCAGATGCAGACATAAAACGCCATGCGCAATACATAAGAAGACGCGATCAGACATGAAATGCGCTCATCTAAAATCGGGACCTCAAATTCGGCACGTACATAACTTTTAAGGAGGTCTAAGACATGTTTTTCAACTTTGGCAACTCATCAAAATGCGGGTGCGGCGGTCCCTCTTCCGGTTGCGGATGCGGCGGGAACGGCAGTCCCACGCCCTACTTCGCGTCATACGGCGGAGACTCGTTCGGCTTCGCGCCCTCAAGGTGCTGCGGCGTCACAACCTCTTATATCCCCGGTCCCGCAGGTCCCGTCGGTCCGCAGGGTCCGATGGGACCTATAGGTCCTCAGGGCGCACAGGGTCCGCAAGGTCCGCAGGGAGCGGTAGGTCCGCAAGGTCCCGCAGGTCCTCAAGGCGCAACGGGCGCCACGGGTGCGACAGGTGCAGTAGGTCCACAAGGGCCGCAGGGACCCGTAGGAGCAACGGGAGCGACGGGCGCGACGGGCGCGACGGGAGCGACGGGTCCGCAAGGTCCCGCAGGCGAAGCGGCGGGCTTCGGCACTCCCGTAGCCACAGCAACGGAGCTTCCCGCGGGTTCTGAGCCGACCGTAACAGTGACGGCAAGCGGTCCGAGCACGGCGACGGTGTTCACATTCGAGTTCGGTATACCCGCAGGTGCGACGGGCGCAGTAGGGCCACAGGGACCCGCGGGTGCGCAAGGCGCGACAGGTGAAACGGGCGCACAAGGTCCCGCAGGCGAAGCGGCGGGCTTCGGCACTCCCACGGCGACAGCTACTACGCTGCCCGCAGGGTCTGCCCCGACGGTAGGCGTCACCGCAAGCGGTCCCAGCACGGCGACGGTGTTTGACTTCACATTCGGCATCCCCGCCGTCGCGATCGACGGGCTGTATGCGAGTGCCGGTGCCGAAAGCGTGGACGCAAGCACGATCATCCCCATCACGCAGACGGCGGCAACTCCCGGGACGACGCTGACCGTAGCGGACAACGCGGTATCCCTGCCCGTGGGGACCTATCTTGTGAACTACGGCGCGTCGGGCACGAGCACGACCGCCGCAAACCTGAGCGTACAGCTTTACGCGAACGGCGTCGCCATCGCCAACGAGACGATTTCGGACAATGCCACAAACACAGGCGCGGCGAACGTGAGCAAGACGATCATCTACACCGCCGCCGCTCCCACAACGCTGTCCATCTACAACGTGTCGGGTGAGACGACGTCGTATTTCGGCGCGAATATCACGATAATTAAGCTTGCCTGATAAAAGCACCGTCGGAAATTCAAACGGGCGCGTTTCGCGCCCGTTTGAATTTATTTGCACAAAAAAGATGTTTTATTGTCAAAATCAAACATATAAAGTGCTTGTTTTGAAATTTTATACGGAAGCAAAAAATTCTATGAGTTTTGCGAGTTTTTGCTCGGGCGTGAGCTTGTCTACCTCGAAGATGAGGGTGGGCGGTATGGTGTCCGTAAGCACACAGCTGTCGCGGTTTTCTGAAACGGCGCGCATGAGCGCTTCGTTTGTAAAAACGTCCGCGTCGTGGAAGTTTGCGCCCGCGCCCATACGGTTGATGACGATGCGCGAGACGTCCTGCCTCGAGGCGAGGTTTTTGAGCAAAGAGATGTTGATGAGGTTTTCAAGCGGCAGATCGACTGCGCCGTACACCTGCGTAAGTTCCTCGATGAGCGCGTCGCGTTGCGCCGTGGAGGTGACCTCGGATATGCGGCGGTACACCCTGAGTTTGTCGCGCGCGCTGACATATCCGTCGCGTATGAATGCGGCGATGTCCACTTTCATCTCGCAATCGCGCTTGGGCTTGTGGGCGACGCCCGTCTTTATTTCCTCCACCGTCTCTTCGAGTATCTCGAGATACATCTCATAGCCTATCTTTTCGATATGGCCGCTCTGTTCCGCGCCGAGCAGAGTGCCCGCGCCGCGAATGGACAGGTCGGACAGCGCGACTCTGAATCCGCTTCCTATCTCCGTATTTTCAAGCAAGGCGCTAAGCCTCTTGCCCGCCGTATCCGACAGCGCTCCGTTTTCGGGTATTGTGAAGTAGGCATGAGCGAGCGCGCCTCGCCTTCCCACTCTGCCTCGCAATTGATAGAGTTGCGACAGCCCGAAATTGCCGCTGTCTATTACTATGAGCGTATTTGCGTCGGGAAGGTCTATGCCGTTTTCGATTATCGTCGTGGATACGAGCACGTCAAATTGCTTGTCATAGAACGCGCCTATGCGCTCTTCTATCTGTTTGGAGGGCATCTGACCGTGAGCGGTTATTATGCGCACGCCGTCAAGCTGTTCTCTCAACCTGTCTGCGTACGGATCCAGCCTCTCGATGTTGTTGAGCAAAATGAGAGTTTGCCCTCCCCTCGACACTTCGCGGGTCACGGCGTCCACGACGAGCGAATCGCTGTACGGGAGCACATAGGTCTGCACGGGCAGTCTGCCCTGCGGAGGCGTTTCGAGCATGGATATGTCGCGTATGCCGCTCAAGGACATGTTGAGGGTGCGCGGAATGGGCGTAGCGCTGAGCGAAAGCACGTTGATAAGCGGATATTTTTGTTTGAGCGTCTCTTTTTGTCCCACTCCGAAGCGTTGTTCCTCATCGAGGACGAGAAGCCCCGGGTCGCAAAACTCCACGCTGTTTGAAAGCGCCTTGTGCGTGGCGACGATCATGTGCGTCTTGCCCGTCTTTATGTCCGCAAGCAATTTCGCGTTCTCCGCCGAAGTCTGGAGGCGGGTGAGCAGTCCGCAACTTATGCCGAACGGTTTAAGCCTTTCGCGCAGGTTTTCATAGTGTTGGCGGGCAAGTATGGTCGTAGGCGCAAGCAATATCGCCTGTTTGCCGTCGATCACTGTCTTGAACATCGCGCGGAAAGCGACTTCCGTCTTTCCGAACCCCACGTCGCCCACGAGCAACCTGTCCATTATCCTGCCCTTTTCCATATCCTGTTTTATATCGGATATAGCTTTGAGTTGATCGGCGGTCTCTTCATATTCGAACCCATCCTCGAATTCCTTTTGCCAAACGGTGTCCTCGCTGTATTTGAAACCCTGCTGTTTCATGCGTTTGGCGTACAGCTCCACGAGGTTTATCGCGAGTTTGCGCACGGATTTGCGCACCTTTTCCTTTTCTCGCTCAAACTCCTTGCCGCCTAGCTTGTTGAGGGGCGGATGCTCCTCTCCTATGAACTTTTGCAGATTGTTCATCTGATCCGTCGCGACGTAAAGCGTATCGCCGTCACGGTATCTCAGCACGATATATTCGCGCTCGAACTCCCCCGTTTTCATAAGTACGGTGCCCTCGCACAGACCTACGCCATGCACGCGATGCACCACATAATCCCCCGCTTTCGGGGCGATAAACTGCTTTTTTTGCGAAATGACGCTCTCGCCGCGCCTTCTGCCGACGCACTCCGTGACGCCGATTAGCACAAGCTTCGCCTGCGGATAATTGACGCCCACTTCTATGTCGAGAGGCGTCGCTTGCACGTTCGCCTTCCCGTCGCCGTCGCTAAGCTCGCAATATACGTCCATTTCGCCGAGGGAAGCCGCTACGCCCTTTGCCCTTTCGCGATTTCCGCAAGCAAGTATGACTTTGCTCCCCGCCGCCGTAAAGCGTTTGATGTCTCCTGCGATGGAGTTGGGGTCAAGATAATACTTCGTTATGGGTCTCGTGACGGGTTCGATGAGCAAGCGAGGTTCAAACATGGGATTTGAAAGGGATATTCCGGAAAATGCCACTTTGCGCACAAACATCAGCTGTCTTTGAAGCTCGTTCAGAGTGAGACAGGCGCCTCTGTGCGCGGGTAAAATTTCCCCCGCGTCCAGCAAGGTCCTTATGCGCCCGTCGAATTCGCGCGAAAGCAAGGTCAGTTTTTCGTGCACGAGTTTCGGCTCGTCAAAGATGACCGCAAGCGGCTCTTCGTCGTCGAGATATTCAAGCAAGGACTGCGTACAGCCCTTCATAAACGGCATGGCCCACACCGCCGTCGCGTCCTGCGCGCCCACGCACAGTCCCGCCTTGACGGGCGCGGCGTTTTTGACATTGATGTTGAGCGAAAGCGCCTCGCACGCCGCCTTGTACCCCTCCTCGTCAAGCAAAATGTCGCTGACGGGCGGGAGCAAAATACTCTCTTCCTTCTCCAAAGAGAGCATAGTCGTCGGATCTATGCGCGAGATGTCCTCGACAAGCTCGTCGAAAAAGTTGACCCTGTACGCCTGTCCGCTCGGCGCGCATACGTCGAGAATATCGCCGCGTACGGCAAAATCGCCCGCTTCCGCGATCATATCGCACCTGACATAGCCCGCGCGCGCAAGCTTTCCCGCCGCTTCCACGGGAGAGAGGATGTCGCCGCACTTGATCTCAAGCGAAAACTCACGCATCAACCTGCGGGCGGGGAAGAGTTGGAGCAGTGCGTCCGCGCTTACGACTATTGCCTCCGCCTGCCCTCCGTCCATCTTCGAGAGCGCCTCCACACGTTTTAAAACGGTGGTTTTCGAGACGCTCTTTCTCGGAAGCAGGGTCTCGTCGCGGTACGGCAACAGACATACGCTCTTGCCCCAGCTTGCGATCCTCCTTGCCAAACTGTCCGCGGCGGGAGCGTCCGCCGTCACGACCAGCTTGCGTATGGGCAGTTCCGCGATTATATGCGCCTTTGCGCCGTCCGAGGCGCGCAATATCCCGACGGCGGACAGATCGCCGTCTTTGAGTCGTTTCTCTCCTATCTTCTCAAGCCGCGCAAGTTGCGGACCGAGATTTTTGAGCTGTAAAATTTCGGGAGTCACTTTTTATGTACCTTTTTAGCGTAAATTGCCGATAACTTACGATATATGCATGTTTTTGCCGTTTTTGCCCTTAAATTTGTTTGTCATTTCGCGCTTTGCGACTTGCCTTTTCAATATGTGCCATGCACATATTTCCCCGCGCCGCCCCTGAAGGGATCAGTCCGTATAGTGGTTCAGCCTTTCCTGCACGCGCGCGAAAGGTTTGCCCGAAACGATCTCTTCGAGCGCTGACCTCGCCCCCTCTATGGCCTTGTCGAGTACGGGCATATATTCATAGGGTATTTTGGACAACACAAATTCGATGAGCGGGATCTCGCCCGCAGCGAGTTCTTCGGTGCGAGTGCCTATCCTCAGCCTCAAAAAGTTTTCCGTGCCGAGTTCGGACACGATGTTGCGCATGCCGTTGTGAGTGCCCGCGCTCCCGCATTCTCTGAGGCGCAACTTGCCTATGGGCAGGTCCACGTCGTCATAGCACACTATAAGCTCGCCCTCGGGATCGACATCGTACGCGCGCACGAGTTTTTTGACCGCCTGTCCCGACAAATTCATATATGTCTCGGGTTTTGCGAGCACAAAAGGTATTCCGCCGAGAGTCCCCTTTGCGGTCTTTGCGTCGCACTCCGCCTTTGAAAAGCGGATATTGCACTTCTTTGCGAGCGATTCCGCCGTCATAAATCCGACGTTGTGAAAGGTGTTTTTGTAGCGTGCGCCCGGATTTCCGAGTCCTACTATGAGCAACATATCTCCTCCGCAAGCGGAGGCATGCTCCGCTATCTTATTTTCGTGGTCTGTCTTGCCCTTCCCACCGTAAACGACGAGGGAGGGACGTCCCGAGTGAGCGTGGTCCCCGCCGCTATGAATGCGCCGTCTCCCACGCGTATGGGCGCGACGAGGTTGACGTTTGCGCCTATGAAACAATCCTCACCCACGTCCGTATGGTGTTTTTGCTTGCCGTCGTAGTTGCAAAACACCGTGCCGCAACCTATATTCGTACGCGCTCCGACGTCCGCGTCGCCTATGTAGGCAAGATGCGCCGCCTTCGCGCCCTCTCCGAGCGTGGACGCTTTGACCTCCACAAAGTCGCCTATCCTGCACTTCGAGAGTATCTCCGCGCTCCTCAGCCTCGCGAAAGGTCCCACCGTCGCGCCGTCGCCTATCTTCGAGGATTCGACGTGCGACATATTTACGCTTGCGCCCTCGCCGACAAAACTGTCCTTTAGATGGGACGCGTACACCTCGGCATTGCAAGCCACAACGCTGTCCGCGATATGCGAGGCATAGACCGTCGCCCCCGCGCATATGCGCGCGCACCCTTCAATACGCGAAAACGGCAGGATCTTTGCGCCTGCTTGAATGTCCGCCGTGACGTCGATCGCCACGCTGTCCGCAAACGGAATGTCCACTCCGCGCGCGAGCAACGAATCTACGATACGCCGTCTTAGATGATTATACACCATAGAATAGGATTTTGTATCGCTTATCTTCAAAAAAGCTTCGCTATTTGCAAAATATCCGCGCTCGCCCCTGCCGAGCACGATCTTTGACGGGCTGTCCTCGCTTCCCAGATTCAAAGTCTTTATGCCCTTCGCCCGCATACGACTCACAATGCCCTCTATGTCCGCAAGCGTGACGAGAGGCATGTCGAAAGAAAGCACCGCCGTCTCCTCTTCAGGCTCCTCCTCATACTGCCCTACGACGACCGCGTCTTCTTCCCTCACGCCCAAAGCTTCGAGCATATGCTTCTTTACCGTGCGCCCCAAAATGAGCGCGCCCTCATATTCCGATGTCAAAAATTTAAAACGTAACATACCTACACTATATGCCCGACGTATGCGGTTTTTGAAAAAATTGTGACGCTTTTTTGCATAATTTTTTGCAATTGGACCTATGGCGGGTATATATTGCCATTAAGAGCAAGCCGTATAGTCTTCGAGGGCAAATAAATCTTGGGGGACAAAATATGGATAATGACAAAAAGAAAAAAATATTGGCTTTGGTCATCACCGCAATAATATCTCTTATCATCAGCGTGTCAGCCACCTTGCTCGGCATAGATCCCGACGCGCTCGGGGATATTGTCCCGGACAGCGGCGTTTCGGATGTCTCCGTCGTGGAGATAGAGTAAGTTTGCGCGCATGACATATCGCACGCCCGCGATGAGCGCCACCCGTCCGATATTCGCGGACATAACGCTCATCTTCCGCGCGGCGGCAAGGACGCCTCAATGCAAGAAGCGTAAAGCGCGCCTCTTCGCGACGGGCGTCATCGATCGGCAGATATAACGTCTCAAAACAGCTCACCTTGAGGCTTGCTCTTCCCCGCAAAGCGAATTCCGCTTTGCGGGGCTTTGGGCCAAAAAGCGACCGCGCGACTTTGCGCAAAGCGTTTTTATTTTCTGTTGCCTTCGCCGCCGCTTTTTTCTTCGCCGTATCCTTTCGTTGCATTCGACATTGCTTTTTCCTTTTTCGACCTTGCTTTTTGTTGCTTTTTTGCTTAGCTTTTTAAGGCTTTTGCGGCTTGTTTTTCGTTCGCGTTCAACGCGCGCGCGAGAAAACGCGCGAGAAAAATAAAATTTGCAAATTTATGCTTGCATATTTCGGGCAAAACTCCTATAATATTGTAGGCTGAATGAGCCTAAACAAGAAAATAAAAAATAAAACCTTTTTGGAGGAATAAGTTATGGCAAACGTAAAAGTCGCTATCAACGGTTTCGGTCGTATCGGCCGTCTCGCATTCAGACAGATGTTCGGTGCAAAGGGCTATCAAATTGTCGCTATCAACGACCTCACCAGCCCCAAAATGCTCGCTCACCTCTTGAAGTATGACTCAACTCAAGGCAACTATGCTTTGAGCCACAACGTCACATTCGGCGAGGCGACGGAGACAGAGCCGGGCTACATCGTCGTCGACGGCAAGAAGATCACCGTCTATGCGGAGAAGGACGCCGCAAATCTTCCTTGGAAGAAGCTGAAAGTGGACGTCGTGCTTGAGTGCACAGGCTTCTACACCTCAAAGGCGAAGGCGCAAGCGCACATCACCGCAGGCGCGCGCAAGGTCGTCATTTCCGCTCCCGCGGGCAACGATCTTCCCACAATCGTCTACAACGTCAACCACACCACGCTCACGCCCGAAGACAACATCATTTCCGCGGCAAGTTGCACGACAAACTGCCTTGCTCCCATGGCGAAGGCTCTCAACGAATATGCCCCCATCCTCTCGGGCATTATGACGACCGTCCATGCCTACACAGGCGACCAGATGCCTCTTGACGGACCGCAAAGAAAGGGCGATCTGCGCAGATCTCGCGCCGCGGCGATCAACATCGTCCCCAACAGCACGGGCGCCGCAAAAGCGATCGGTCTCGTCATTCCCGAACTCGCGGGCAAGCTCATCGGCTCCGCACAGCGCGTTCCCACAGCGACAGGTTCCACGACCATCCTCATCGCAGTCGTCAAGGGCGAAAACATCACCAAAGAAGGCATCAACGCCGCAATGAAAGCCGCCGCGACCGAGTCCTTCGGATATAACGAGGACGAGATCGTCTCAAGCGACATCATCGGCAGCCGCTTCGGTTCCATCTTCGACGCGACCCAAACCATGGTCTCGAAGATCGACGACACGACCTATCAAGTGCAGGTCGTCAGCTGGTATGACAACGAGAACAGCTACACCTCTCAGATGGTCCGCACCATCAAGTATTTCTCCGAGCTTGCCTAATTTAAGCGCGTCGGCTCACAAAAAATCAACCGTTACAGCCCGTCAAGTGTTGACGGGCTGTTTTTTTTATAAAATCGCTCGGACAGGGGGATTCCTCACTTTACCCCACAAAATCACTTCGTAATTTTGCGGGGACCCCCGTATCCTATACCCCACAAAAACACTTCATATTTTTGCGGGGACCCCTGTATCGCTCGGACAAGGGGATTCCTCGACAGGCTCGGAATGACAGGGTAATAATATGTCATGCTGAGCTTGTCGAAGCATCCCCCCGGTTTTATAATAAAAACCTCGGACATTGCGTGTCGCATAATAAAAGAACGCACAAGCCGAAGTTACGTAAAATAAAAACATTGCTCGGACTATGCGTCCGTCAATGTCAAGGTCTCACGCAGGAGTTTCGACTATACACACAAACCAAAACGCGCGAACTAGGCAACTGAAAGTGCCGACGTTCGCGCGTTTTCAGCATGGGGTGCAGGGGACGAAGTCCCTTGCCGCAGTGTGGGCGCGCAGCCCACGAAGGGGTACGGGGTGGAACCCCGCAAAAAACTTACTTCTCGCTGAATTGGGCGTCGAAATTTTCGAGGGCTTTGACGGACACGGCGAAGCAATCCGCGAGGCATTCGGGGTTGAGGTTGTCGGCGGTGTCGTTCATGGTGTGATAATAAGATTGCAGGACGTGGTTCATTGCGGTGATACCCGCGGATTTGAAGCCGTACTTGTTGAAAGCGGCGTTGTCCGTTGCTCCGCCGAGCGGCGGGACCCACGTCTTTATGCAGTGGATATTGAGTTCCTGCGCGGCTTTCAGGAAGCTTTCGCAGACTTCGGGATCGGACTTGACGGTGCCGTTGAGGTCGCGGGTGTTGACTCCCAAAAACTCGCTTTCGTGAATAGTGTCATAGGAATATATCCACGTGGGGACGTCCTTAAAGTCGTTTTGGTGCGCTTTTCCCCACGCGAGCGCGCCGCGAAGTCCCGCCTCCTCGCTGCCCGAGATGATGACGCCGACTTCGGTATGCTCAAGCTCTATGCCCTGATCCTTGAGCGCTTTGAGTATGGAAAGTCCCATATAGCAACCCGTGAGGTTGTCGTTTGCGCCGTCGACGATGCGGCGCTCGTCCCACATGAAGTAGAGCATGACGAGAGGAACGGCGAAAATCAACGCGACAAAGCCCGTGATGAGCGTCGGCTTGCCATAGAGATCCATCATAGTGTATATCGTACCCGTGACGGGAGCGCATGCGGTCTTTGCGGCGGCGACGATGTTGAGCACGAGCCAGACGATCGCGCCGACTATGCCGAGGACCTGTATCGACGTATGGAACTTACTGCCGAAACGATAGTGATAGGGCCAGCACCAGACCGCGTCGGGATGTCCGTTGAAGAACACCCTGCCCTTGACCTCGCCGCTGCATTTTTTGACGATAGTCACGTTGTGCCCCGTAGCCGAGGGGAAGAAGGGGTCCACCAACTTCTTGTAAAAGCCGAATTGAATGAAGAGTATGGCGAGTCCCAGCGCTATAAATATGACGCCCAAAATGGGCAGGCGGAAGAAACATACCATGCCGATGAGCGCAAATGTGACCGTGAAATAGAGAAAACCGAAAAACGCGTTGGGGTTTTCCTTGAATTCCTCGATGTCGGCGCGCTCCGCCCCGCCCTGTTCCTTTGCGACTTGCGCCATATACTCGCAAGCCATCCTTTCGCCCTCACTGCCGGGCGCGCGCTTCGGCATAGTGCCGCAGATATGCGCGATCTCGTCGCACATAAACTTCGCGCTTTCTTTCTTGTTGTCGATGAGCGATTGAAGTTTTCCCATAAAAGTCTCCCTTAAATTGTGATATTACAATTATACATAATAAAATCGGATAATTCAATAATAAATCAAAATAAAACCGCGATATGCGGCTCTATTTTCAAATTTTTGTCATTTTGAAAATGCGGAACTTACTTCCTTAATGTTCGGGCGCGGCGGCATTCGCCCTTAGATGCCCGAAAAACATTTTGACTTCTGCCGAAAATTCTTTTCTAACAAAGCTACTCGCGCAAATTGTCTATAAGCTTATAAAGCAGATCGTAAAGCGTCCGCGCGTCCTCGGCGCTCAAGCTTGTGCAAGCGGCGACCGCGGCAGGTATGGGCAACGCTTTTGCCTTAAGCGCCTTCCCCTCTTCCGTAAGCGAAACGGCAAGCACGCGCTCATCGCTGTCGAGGCGGGAGCGAGCGACATAACCCTTCGCCTCAAGGCTTTTGAGCAAGGGCGTGAGCGTCCCGCTGTCAAGATACAGCCTGTTGCCCAGCTCCTTGACGCTGAGGTCATCTTCCTCCCACAGCGCCATCATCGTGATGTATTGCGTGTAGGTGAGGTCAAGCCCCTCAAGCAACGGACGATATTTTTTGATGACCTCTTTTGAGCACACATACAGCGGAAAACACAGTTGATTGCTCAATTTGAGAGGATCAAACCCTATTTCTGTCATATCCATAAAATTTGCCTCTGTTGCGATAGGTCACAAAGCGCGCTTTTCAACCCTGCTTTTTCTTTTCTTCCTCGTATGCGGCAAGCACGGCTTTTGTGAGTTGATGCGCGCAGGATGTGGGGCGACGACCGCACCTGACTCCCGAAAGCTTTGAGACGATCTCGTCCACGCTCATGCCCTCCACCAAAATGGGGATGGCTTTCAAATTGCCGTTGCACCCTCCGTAAAATACGACGTTGTGCACTTTGTCGCCGTCGATATCCAGCGTGATGAGTTGCGCGCAGGTGTCCTGCGTCCTGTATTCGAAATGAGTCATAACAATTCCTCCAACTTTGCTCTCAGCTTTTTGAGAGATGTCATCGGTTCAAATCTTGCCACGATATTGCCCTCTCTGTCAAGCAAAAATTTTGTAAAATTCCATTTGATATTGCTGTTGTTTTTCCAATCCTTGTCCTGCTTTTTGACGACCTGCCCCACGATAAGCCCCATAGGGTTCTTGTCAAAGCCCTCGAACGCGGTGTTTTGGACAAGCCATTTGTAGAGAGGTATGGCGTTTTCGCCGTTGACTTCTATCTTTGCAAACTGCGGGAAAGTGATGCCGTAACGCCCTGTGCAAAAAGAGTGTATCTCTTCATCGCTGCCGGGCGCTTGCTCCCCGAATTGATTGCATGGGAAATCAAGTATTTCAAGCCCTCTGTCCTTGTACTCGTCGTAGATGTCCTGAAGCTCGTCGTATTGAGGAGTGAAGCCGCACCCCGTCGCCGTGTTGACAATGATGAGCACCTTGCCCTTGTAGCTTGCAAGCGAAACGTCGCTTCCGTCCTGCGCCTTGACCTCAAAATCATAAACGTTCATAAATTTCTCCTTTCCGCCATTCGGATATAAATTTAATTGTGCACAATTGAATTGTATAAAATTTATTATAGCCGCCGTTTTTGTTTTGTCAATCCTTTTTGAAAAATTTTTGCATTTTTTCCGCTTTGATGTCAAAATGATACTCTCCCCGCGCTTTATATTTTGCGCGGCGCCATTTTATTTGAATTTACAGTAGATATTTTGTTTTTTATATGCTAATATATTCTCACTATGTTGATATGCGGATATGAAAAGTTTTCAATGGTCGACTTCGGCGACAAAATAAGTTGCACGGTGTTCACGGGCGGTTGCAACTTACGCTGTCCCTTCTGTCACAACGGCGCGCTGGTGATAGGCGACGTGGGGGCACAGCGCGAGGACGAGGAGGAAATAATCGACTACCTCTCGAAGCGCAAAGGACTTGTTGACGCGGTGTGTGTGACGGGCGGCGAAAGTACGCTCCAGCCCGACCTTGCCCGCTTTCTAAAGAGAGTGCGCGCGCTCGGCTACATCACCAAAGTGGACTCAAACGGTCTGCGCCCCAAAGTGATAGAGAGCTTGCTTGACGCGGGACTCGTGGACTATATGGCGATGGACATCAAAAACTCCCCCGCCAAATACGCCATGACCTGCGGACTTGAGAGCGTGGACCTCGACGCGGTGAGCGAGAGCATACAAATAATAATGCGCAAGGCGAAGGACTACGAATTTCGCACCACGGTGATAAAGGAATTTCACGCCTACGAGGACATGCTTGCCATAGCGGAATGGATAAAAGGCGCAAAAAACTTCTTCTTCCAGCACTATGTGGACAGCGAAGGGTGCATATCGCACGGTTACCACGCGTTTGACAAGGCGGAAGTGGGCGAACTTGCGACGGCTTTTAAGGGCAAAGTGGAGCATGTCGGCTTCAGAGGCTTCGACTACTGAGCGACAGCCGACCATAAAGATATAAAATTCTTTCGGACATCGTGATATGAGCGGATCCACGAAAAACAAGCGCACGGCGCGCGAATATCTCAAGGAGCTTGCCACCCTGTTTTTCATCTTTTTCAAGATAGGGGCGTTTTTGTTTGGCGGCGGATATGCCATGCTCACCTTGCTGGAGGCGGAACTCGTCGACAAAAAAAAGTGGATCACCAAAGAAGAACTCGGCGACATCTTCGCCATTGCGGAGAGCACTCCCGGCCCCATCGCGATAAACACGGCGACATTCATAGGCACAAAACGCGCGGGGATCTTGGGCGGCATAGTGGCGACGCTCGGGGTCATAGTGCCCGCGTTTACGATAATCGCCGTGATAAGCGTCATTCTCGACCTTGTAATAGACAACAAGTGGGTGAGTTTTCTCTTCCGCGGCATCCGCATAGGCGTGCTCGTGCTCATTTTGAAAGCGGTGCTGTCATTTTTCAAAAGCATGAAAAAGACGTTGTTTTCGTGTGCGCTTATGGCGATAGCTTTCGTGCTCGTATTTTTCGTCAAGGCGGACGTCATCTATGTCATACTCGGTACGATCGCGGTATGCTCCGTCGTCGTAGCCTTTTCGACGGCATTCAAAAAGCGCAGATATTTCGTGCTCGGAACCCCCGAATATTACTCCTCTCGCCGCGGCAAGACGCTTGACGACGACGAATACTATTCTCAAAAAGCCGTAGACGACGGATATATGAGCATATGCGCGCCTACATCTCAATTTAGCGACGGCGACTTCCCCGCCCCGCCCTCTTCTAAGATCGAAAACGACGCTTTGTCACAGCAAGAAAAGGATGCGAATTCCGAAAACATGCCCGATACGCTAAAAAACGGCGCGGACGTCATTGAAGCGGCGGACGAAAACGACGGCGAAGGAGGGGGAAAATGAGCAACCTACTGCTGTTTTGGACCTTCTTCAAAATAGGGCTGTTCACGATAGGCGGCGGACAGGCGATGATCCCCATGATCACGACAGATCTTGTGGACGTCGGCGCGGTCTCGCTTGAAGAGGTCATGAACTTCATCGCCATTGCCGAGAGCACCCCGGGACCCTTTGCCATCAACATCGCGACGTATGTTGGCATGAAGATGTCGGGCGTAGTGGGCGCGATCGCGGCGACGGCGGGCGTAGTGTTGCCGTCCGTCATAATTATCCTCATCGTCGCGAAGTTGCTTACGGGCTTTATGAAAAAGAAGGCGGTGGGAGAGGTGTTCTCGGGCGTGCGCAGCACTGTGACGGGACTTTTATTGTCCGTCTTTTGCACCCTTCTTTTTAGCGTCCTACTGGGCGTGAACGACATCTTGTCCGTGGGGAGCGTATCCCCCGACCCGATAGGCATCGCTATATTCGCGGCGGTATGCCCTCTCGCCTTTATCAAAATTAAGGGCAAAAAGTTGCATCCCTTCTTTTTTATCATCATCTGCGCCGCCCTCGGAGTGCTCTGCTACGGTCTGTGCGACTATTTCGGCGTCACCGTCTAGTTTTTATAATAGGCACAAGGGGCTACTCGCCCCTCGCCCTCGGCAAAGGGCGAGTAGCCCCTTGCAAACCCAAGCTAAAAAGCGCGAATGTGGCTCTTTTTAAGCTCCCCACAAAATCACAGCGTAATTTTGCGGGGACTCCTCCCATCGTCAACATTCGCGCTTTTAGATTTGTTTCAAGTGCCAAACCCCTGCGTGAGAGCTTGATTTTTACGTTTGCCTGTCCAAACGTAGGCATCGCCCTTGATTTACCCCACGAAAAGTACTTTTCGTGGGGACCCCGATTTTGCTCAGACAAACGTGAGTTTAGGGGGAGGCTCCGCGCGTAAACAAGCGGGCGAAGCCCGCATCCCCAAGCGCAAAAGGCGCGAGCCATGAGCATTTCAACGCAACACTTGTCCGAGCTGTTTTGGGGTCCCCATAGCGGGTCCCAAGAAAAGCACGTAGTGATTTTTTTGGGTGCAGATATGAGTGACGATGTGAAACAGTGTAGAAATACACAGCGAGTGGAACGAATTTTATGGGGTAAAAAATTGTGAAGCGTACATTTTTTGCGCGCTAAATTCAAAGCATGTCTGAGCCTCTAAGGGGTCCCCACAAAATTACAAAGTGATTTTGCGGGGTAAATGGGCAGTGTGCCCTTATAGACCTTGCTTCGCAATGGTCGCGGGCACTGAGCAATTTTAAGCGGGTGGTGGGGGTCCCGACTTATAACGTAACGCTTGTCCGAGCGTTTTTATACTCGTAACTTGCCTTGTCCGAGCGACATCGGGGTCCCCATAGAAATGAGCATAGCGAATTTTATGGGGTAAGGACACGGGGAACGCCGAATGGCGAGGGTGGGTCATTTAAATAAGTTTGTCCGAGACACTAACGCTTGACGTGCTTGAGTCTTGTAAACCTATGTTCGTGCCCGATTTTTATATGCGCTAGGCACCGGTTTTCTTATTTCTTACGCGCCTTAAAACTTATATGTTTTTTCATGCTTGAATTTTTTTGGAAAAATCGCGCAAAACAGTTTACAGAATGGCAACATATCAATATAATATATCCAGCATAAAAGAGGTGCAATTTATGGGAAAATATAAAAAATGCCCGCGTTGCGAGCTTAATTGGATAGCAGGCGATGAGGAGCTTTGCGAAGTTTGCAAGGCGGAACTCGGAAAGGCAAGCTCGATAAGTTTGCTGGAAGAGGACGAGGACGACATCGAGACGGAAGAAAGGATATGCCCCGTCTGCAAGGTGAATTATCTCGAACCCGACGAGGATATCTGCGCCGCGTGCAGAGCGGAACAAGCCGCAAACGCCGCCGAAAAGAGTGAGGAGGACTCCTGGCAGGAATTTGTTGACGACGAGCCTATCGCGGACGACGAGGAAAACGAGGTCTCGCTCTCACAGCTTCAGGACGAGGAGTACGACGAGGAATTCGAGGAAGATGAGGAAGAAGAAAGCGTCGACGAAGAGCCTGACGATTTCGACACCTACGGCGACGTCAACGACTATGACGAGGACGACGAGGACGAAAAAGATAGCGACGACGATGACTTTTGAGCCTTTATACAGCCGCTATTAAAAGATCGCATTTACAGGGGTCAAGAGGAAATTCTTGACCTTTTTCTTTGCTCTCATTTGGTGGAGCCTGCCACCGTAATTTGCACTGCGGACATGAGTAAACTCCGCCCCAAACTTGCATAACACGTCTAATTTTCACTTTCCGCATAAAAATCCTTGCAAACCCTCAAATTTGTGTTATAATATTTAGGCGATCGGGCGTGAGACGTGCCGCACGGCATTGCTCCCCGCCCACAATACGCCGTTTGGGGGCATAGCTCAGTTGGTAGAGCGTTTGAATGGCATTCAAAAGGTCAGGGGTTCGATTCCCCTTGTCTCCACCAAATCCTCAAAACCCTACTACATAGTAGGGTTTTGCATATTTATCTCCGTCTGCGGGAATCGAACCTGCGCAATTTCAAGTATGAAATTGTGCGCGGCTTTCAGCCGCCCTACCCAACGGTCAGGCTGCACGCTACGCTTCCGAGAGCAAGCTCTCCCGCTTCGCTGTAATACGATTCCCCTTGTCTCCACCAAATCCTCAAAACCCTACTACATAGTAGGGTTTTGCATATTTATCTGGTGAATTATACTATTAAGTGCAACACTTTCTTGACAAAAAAAGGTTCATATGCAAAGTCCAACTGTTATAATAAAT
>CANQBO010000007.1 GCA_947589475.1 uncultured Clostridia bacterium | reverse complement strand
CTCCGACGGGACACCAAGAGTGACCTATCTTGAACAGATAGTTTACTCTTTTTGTGTCCAAAAAAGTCGGAGATTTTGTTGTTGCTTTTTTGCAACAACAGTTGGCTTCGTCAACCGAACTCCATTCGGACTGACGCTACACTTCCGCGAGTAAACTCGCCCGCTCCGCAATTTCACCCGCAAAATCATTTCATAATTTTGCGGGACCCGATTGGCAGGCCGTTGGCCTTGCCTACGAATCTCCGACGGGACACCAAGAGTGACCTATCTTGAACAGATAGTTTACTCTTTTTGTGTCCAAAAAAGTCGGAGATTTTATTGTGGCTTAACCACTAGCTAAGCTGGTGAGGCAGGAAGAGCTTTAGCGATGAGGAAAATAAAACCTCCGTGTAAGATGTAAGCGGTTTCGTCAGCCGCGAACTCAATACATGGAGGTATCTCATATGAACAAGAAAAGTTTAACATATGATATTGCATAAAGTCAACATAATAAAAAAGCAAGTAGAGAAATGAATTTGGAACAACAGTATACGATAAGCGATAGGAAGAGGTAAAACGCAGGATATAGGCATAGGCATGCGATAAGGACGCTTTGCGTCTATGCCGGGAACAGGCGGCAGGGCCGCAGAGCAAGCCACCAGCTAAGCTGGTGGTCCTGACTGTTGCTTTTTTGCAAAAATAGGAGGGAAGGTGACAAAGGGTGAAATTCGAGGCGGGATCAGATGTTGACGATCTTGAAGGTGAGGTCGCCGTCATGGGCGACGGCGTAGACATAGGAGGCGGAGGAGCCGTGAGGACAAGTGGGGGAGCCTGGGCATATGAGAGTGACCCCGTCGTATTCGTCTGTCTGCGCGGTGTGAGTGTGCCCGTAAAAGGCGTAGGAACAGCCGAGTTCTTTTGCGCGCAGAGCGAGGGGGAGCAGGTCGTATTTGACGCGATAGGTATTGCCGTGGCAAATGAAAATTTTGACGCCTTCTATCTCTAAAACTTGCTCCGTATTTATCCCGTGATAGGGATAATCGCCGTTGCCGAGGACCATATGCAGATTTTTTTTAAACAGCAGGTCGCCAAGCCCTGCGATGCCGTCGCCGAGGAAAATGACTTCGTCGCTCTCGTTTGCGACGGACGAGACGCGCTCGGGGACAGGCATACCGTGCGTGTCCGAAAATACCAATACAGTGGTCATAAATTTCTATCCTTTAAAATGCAAAATGCAGAGTTTAAATTCCATTTTCGTGTAAATAGAGCGTATGTTTTGTCATTTGGACAGTTTTGAAAGCAAGTCGTGGAGGGCGCGTGCGCGGTGACTTACGGAGTTTTTTTCCTCTGTCGTCGCCTCGGCGAAAGTTTTGCCCAGTTCCGTCGAGAAGAAAAGACTGTCATAGCCGAAACCGTTTGAGCCTCTTTCTTCAAGGAGTATGGCGCCGTCCACTCTGCCGTGACCGAGGACATAGCTTCCGTCGGGATAACAGAGCGCGATACATGTGCCGAAATGAGCGGAGCGGTCGCTTGCTCCCGACATCTCTTTTAGGAGTTTCGCGCGGTTTTTTTTGTCGTCGTGTTCCTCTCCCGCATAGCGAGCGGAGTACACCCCCGGCGCGCCGTCCAGCGCGTCCACCATAAGTCCCGTGTCGTCCGCTAGCGCGGGAAGCCCCGTCATCGCGGTTATCGCGCGCGCCTTTATGAGCGCGTTTTCGTCGAGAGTACAACCTGTTTCCTCTATGTCCGCGTCTATTCCCAGCTCTTTGAGAGTGAGCATCTCGCTGAAACAGTCGCCGAGTATCGCTTTGATCTCGACAAGTTTATGGGCGTTGTTTGTGGCAAGCGCAAGTTTCATAAATCTCCTGTTTATCAGATACGGGAGCATATCCCGATGAAATGTCATTTTGTGATGCGTTCCGTTGCGGCGCGGTCGGCTTTTGTCGTCTTTGGCAGGGAGGCATAGTCGCGTATCGTCTTTGCGACGTTGATGAAGTGGTCCGCGACGCGTTCCGCATTGGAGGCAAGCGAGAGGTATTGCGCGCCGATGTCCGAGGTGCACACGCCCTCCTCGATGCGCTTGATGTGGTTGTCCGCCATTTCCGCGGTGTAGTCGTCTATGGCGTCCTCTACTTCCTCCGCCTCCGCAAGCGACGCGAGGTCGACGTTGACGTATGTTTTCATGACTTTCCCGTAGAGGTCCTCGATGAGTCCCTGCACGGTGCGGATCTCTTCAATAGCCTCTTCCGAAAACAGCTCCTCAGATGCATTCATCCTGTCCGCATACTCGATTATGTTTTCGGCATAGTCGCCTATGCGTTCGAGGTCGGTGATGGAGTGATATGCCGTGGACAGATAGATGTGGTCCGCGTCGCTCATCTCCAGCTTTGACAATTTGACGATAAAGTGCACGATCTCGCGGTTCAAAAAGTTGAGCTCGTTTTCGTTTTTGCGGAAGGTCTCAACCTGCGAGTAGTCCATAGTGCATATGGTGTCGAGGGCGAGCGTAAAGTTGCGCATCGCGATCTCCGCCATGTTGACGATCTCGTTTTTGGTCTGTTGGACGGCGATAGGCGGGGTCTTCAACATGTGCTCGTCGATGTAATACAACCTCTCTCCCGAAGCGGGGATCTCCGCCTTAGACGGTTTGTCGTGGAGTATCTTTTCGCTCAACTTGACAAATACGCCTATGCATGGCCACAAGATGAGCACGGTCAACAGATTGAAGAAGGTGTGGAACATTGAAAGTTGCAATGGTTTGAGGGTCGGGAATATTTTCTCAAACAGCCATCCGACGGTGAAGCGCCCACCCGTCGCCAAAGTTATGACCTCCACTATGGCGAGGAATACGACCACCCTTATGACGTTTGTGAGCAGGTGGAATATAGCGACGCGCTTTGCGTTTGTGTTTGCGCCCATACATGCGAGGAGCGCCACTACGCACGCGCCTATGTTGGAGCCTAATATGAGGAATATGCCCTGATCAAGAGAGATGAGTCCCGACACGAACATGGTTATCGCAATTGACGATGTGACGGATGAGGATTGTATCACTGCCGTGAGAAGCGCGCCCACAAGCGTGAGGACGACGGAATATCCCGGGAAATTTATCGAGGCGATGAAGCTACGGACGGGGGAGCCTTCGACTGTAAACGGAGTCATCGAGCTGCTCATTGCGCTCAGACCCACGAAGAGGAGACCGAAGCCCGCAAGCAGACTGCCTATTTTTCTGACGATGTCCTTTTTTGCGAAGTACATCATGAACGCGCCTATGCCCGCAAGCGAGGCAAGTATGACGGTCGCGGAGAGGGTGTTCGCATTGCCGAGTAAACCGATCGCGACGATCTGACCCGTGACGGTCGTTCCTATGTTTGCGCCGAGTACGATCGCGCACGCTTGCGTCAGCGTCATTATGCCCGCGTTGACAAAACCTATTGCCATGACGGACGTCGCGCCCGAGCTTTGCACAAGCGCAGTCGCCGCCGTACCTATCGAAATTCCCAGCAGGTTGCTCCTCGAGGTGCGGGCGAACAGCGATTTGAGGCGATTGCCGCCTATGGATTCCAAATTGTTGCTGATTATCTTTATCGCAATGAGGAATACGCCTATGCCTGCGAGAAGCCCGAACAGAGATCTGAATATGTCAAGAATGTCAAGAGCACTCATACATCTCCTCGTCACATTTGCGCGCGCATGTAGCGCGCAGATATAATAATGATAACAAATTTGTATAGGCTTGTAAACAAAATTGTGGACGACCCGCAAAATTTTTCTTTTTTCACAGACACATTAAAAACACAATACGTATATCTGCATATTTTATTCGATAGGCGGATTTTTGAACGATTTTTATATAAATGGTTGGTTTTACGCATTATAAAATACGAAACGTGTGATTTTTATGTAAAATAAAATACGATATGTGTTTTATGCGTTATTTTTGAAGTCAGGAAGTTTTGGATCTGTGGAAGGGGCGGAAGTCGTCGTCCTCGTGCAGATTGCCCGTAAGCTCGTCGTCCAAAGCTATGCCGCGCGTCAGCGCATGGTAGCCGTACTTTTCGCGTATCTTGTCCACGCTCTCGTCGAGTTTCTCTTCCTTTTCGGAGTTTTCGTCAAACAGAGACGGTTGCCAATCCTCTTTGCTTATGAGGCGTATCGCGCCCACGGTGATCGCTCTTAGCGGATCCGAGAAGGAGTGTATCTTGACAAGCAACTTTACAGCTTCCTCCGCGATGTCGCCCGCATTTGAAGTCGGGACGGGAAGGGGGACTTGCTTAGACTTCCAATTGAGGTCGGGGTCCTTTATCGCAAGCGAGATGCCCTGCGCAAGCAGTCCGTACTGCCTCAAGCGGACAGCTACAAGTTCCGAGAGCGAATATATGACGATTTTCGCCTCGTCGATATTCTCGATGTTGCGGGGAGTGGTGGTGCCGTTTGAGACGCTTTTGGGCACGGAGCGGTCGTCGAAGCGTTTCACTTCCTCCGTCTCAATGCCCGCGGCGGCGTTTATCATGTTGTCCGCGATGACTCCGAAGTGGTATCTCAAGGCTGTCCTGTCCGCGCCCGCCAGCTCGCGTATGGTGTGGATGTTGAGGTCGGAGAGCTTCTTTGCGGTGCGAGAGCCTATCATGATCAGCTCGGAAGGGGATAGGTCGCCGATGATGTCCATATAGTGCGCTCTGTCGAGGACGGTGGTGGCGTCGGGCTTTTTCAGATCGCTGCCCAGCTTTGCGAGCGTCTTTGTGAAAGAAACGCCCACGGATATGGTAAGCCCCGTCTCCGCCTTGACGCGCTCGCGCAAGGTATCAGCGATGACCTTGCCCTCTCCGAACAGCTTTTTACTGCCCGTCACGTCCAGCCAACACTCGTCTATGCCGAAGCTTTCCACGCGGTCGGTGTACTGAGTGTATATGGAAAAGACTTGATTTGAATATTTGACGTATTCGTTGTAATGCGGCGCGACGAAAACAATATCGGGGCATTTCTGCTTCGATATCCATATCGCCTCGCCCGTTTGCACTCCCGCTTTTTTTGCGAGCTGGTTTTTTGCGAGCACGATGCCGTGGCGCTGTTTCGGATCGCCGCATACGGCAAGCGGCAACCCGTCGTATTCGGGATGCAACTTTTGCTCCACCGAGGCGTAGAAGTTGTTCAGATCGCAATGCAAAATTGTTTTTTCCACACCTTTATTATATACACTTTTGGCTTGCAAAACAAGAGGTTCGAGTTTATAATATGTCATAGGACAATTTTTTGGCGCATATGCGCAAGGGAGTTAGATATGATTCTTGTCACAGGAGGCGCGGGCTACATCGGCTCGCATTGCGTTAGGGAACTTAAGGAGCGCGGCATGGGCGTCGTCGTATACGACAATCTCACGACGGGGCACGTCGAGTCTGTCCCTGAGGGCGTACCGTTTATACAGGGCGACATCTTCGACGTCGAGCTGTTGAGGGAGACTTTCAAAAAGTACGGCGTGGACAGCGTGATACATTTCGCGGCATATTCGCTTGTCGGGGAAAGCATGACCACCCCCGCCAAGTATTATCACAACAACGTTGCGGGCACTCTCGCGCTTTTGGACGCTATGATCGCGGAAAACGTCAAGTATCTCGTGTTCTCGTCGTCTGCGGCGACATACGGCGACTGCGGGGACGGGCTTATCACCGAGGACAGCCCGCAAAACCCGACAAGCGTGTACGGACAGACGAAGCTGATGATGGAGCAGTTCATGCAGGACTACGACAAGGCGTACGGGCTTAAGTACGTCGCGCTGAGATATTTCAACGCGGCGGGAGCGCATGCAAGCGGCGAGATAGGCGAGGCTCACAATCCCGAAAGCCACCTCATCCCCATAATTTTGCAAGTCGCAAACGGCACGCGCGATCACATCGGCATATTCGGCGAGGATTATCCCACGCCCGACGGCACCTGCATAAGGGACTACATCCACATCACCGACCTAGCGGACGCGCACATCCGCGCCCTCGATTATCTGAAGAAGGGAGGCAAGTCCACGCACTACAACCTCGGCAACGGCAACGGCTTTTCCGTCAAAGAGGTCATCGATATGACCGAAAAAGTCACGGGCATAAAGATAAAGCGCGAGATAGAGGGCAGACGTCCCGGAGATCCCGCCACTCTCGTCGCCTCAAGCGAGAAGATAAAGCGCGAGCTGGGCTGGAAACCTCGCTATGACAGCCTCGAGAGCATAATCTCATCCGCGTGGAAGTGGCACTCCACACACCCGCACGGCTTCGATAAATAATACGCTGCGATAGAGCGGCATAAAAGCATACATCGCCTCTTCACTTGTCATCATTGTACGGCAGGCGAAGAGGCGTTTTTGTCACATGGGGGGGGGCAAAAAATTTCTTGATTATGAGGCAGAGCGTATTTCGGCTCGGCGAGGTCGAGCGTCGCCAAAACAAAAGGTCAGACGCCATTTTCATGCGGCTTTAAGACAGGCGCAAAAGTCGCAAAACAGTCATGGCGGCACATATTGCCCCGCACGCGTCAAAAAATCAAATGCGAATTTTTTTAAAGCGGAACGCCATAAATTGGCGTTATACTCTTGTACAGAACGCGCAAATATGTTAAAATGATTTAGAATACAAAGACATTTGGCGCGCGCGTAGGCGCACAATCGTGCTCAGGCGCATACAATTTATACCGTTACGCAAGCGATCGCTTAAAAGGAGGGTATAATGTCTGTAAGAAAAGCCATAATTCCGTGCGCGGGCTTCGGGACCCGCTTTTTGCCTCTCACAAAGGTAATGCCGAAGGAGCTGTTGCCCATCGTGGACGCTCCTGCGCTTTGCTATATTCTGGACGAGGCGAGAGAGAGCGGCATAGAGGAAGTCATGATCGTCCTCTCGCCGCAAAAACAGTACATAAAGCAGCTTTTCGAGCCGAATGTCGCGCTCAACGCTCAACTCGAGGCGACGGGAAAGAGGGAGGCTTTGGCGCTCGCAAACAGGGACTTCGGCATGAAGATATCCTTTGTTACGCAAAAGGAAATGAGAGGCAACGGCAGGGCTGTCGCGCTGTGCAAAAAGTTCGCGGCGGGTTCGCCCGTAGGGGTGATGTTCGGCGACGACATAATGTATACGGGGGAGGGGACTCCCGTACTAAAACAGCTCATCGACGCATACGAGCTTACGGGTGCGACAATAGTGGGCTGTCAAAAGTGTTCCGAAGAGGTCGCGCGCAAGTGCGGGGTCATGATACTCGGCGAGCGAATTTCGGAGCGCGTCACCCGCGTCAAGGGCATAGTCGAAAAACCCGAGGGCGCATTGCCCAGCGATCTTGCGTCTCTGGGACGTTTTGTGCTGACCCCGGACATCTTCGGCGCGATAGAGCGCACTCCTCAAAAGGGCGGCGAGGTGTATCTGACGGACGCTATTGACACGCTCGCGACGGAGGGTATGAGCGTATGCGCATGCGAGTTTGAAGCGAGGCGCTACGACATAGGCGACAAGCTCGGGTATCTGGAGGCGAATGTGGAATACGCCCTGAGGGACGGCGATCTTGCGGATGGGTTCGCGACATATCTCAAGTCGCTGAACGACAGGTTTATGATGTAAAAACGGCGATTTAAAGTCGCTTTTTTGGAAAATAAGTAAAGGACGTCGCGTGTGCGACATGAGAGGATGAGGCTTTGCGATATTTGCGGGGAGAGGCGCGCCGAGCGTATGGAGACCGTTGTCGAAAACGGCGCTTCGGTCAGCTATGCCTATTGCGAGGCGTGCTACAGGCGCGCGCTCGCTTCGGGCTTGGACCCCATTGCCGTCGCAAGGCAGAGTTTGTCGCGCATAGGGCTGGAGTGCCCCTCCTGCGGTTGCACGGCGGAGGAATTTGCCGAGAGCTATCTTTTCGGATGCCCCGACTGCTACAGGCATATGAGCAAAGTCGCGGGGAGAGAGCTGGCGCGGCTGAGACGGGGCGCGGGCGGCACTGACGTCGTGCTTGATACTCTCACCGACGAGCAGAGGGGCAGAGTGAGGGACTATGTAGTCTCTTCTCGCGTGAGGCTTGCGCGCAACGTCGAGGGGATGCTATTCCCACGCAAACTCGAAAGGCTTGCGGGCGAGCATACGAGCGGGCGCGATCTGCCCGCTACAGAACGCCTCGGACGGGAGGCTATGTTTGCCGCGAAAGGCATTTTTCGGGGCGACATCTATTATATGGCGGAGCTTGACGGTCTGCAAAAGACGATGTTGCTCGAAAGGCACCTCATCTCTCCTCCGCTTGCAAGGAGCGCGCTCGGAGCGGTGATCATAGAGAGGGGAGACAGGCCCGAAATTTCCATAATGTTGTGCGAAGAGGACCATATCCGCGCGCAGTGCGTGAAGAAGGGACTCGACCTTGCGGGGGCGTATGCGAGGCTGAAAAGATATGACGAAGCG
This sequence comes from uncultured Clostridia bacterium, assembly GCA_947589475.1. Lineage (GTDB taxonomy): Bacteria > Bacillota > Clostridia > Christensenellales > CAG-917 > CAG-475. The sequence goes on along the minus strand of CANQBO010000007.1, from coordinate 91,138 downwards.
CTGGGGCGCAGACTGCCCATAGCGTACGACGCAAAGGCGGGATTTCTCACCTCATGTCCCACAAACGTGGGTACGGGCATGCGGGCGTCCGTCATGATGTTTTTGCCCGCGCTCAAGTGCATGGGGCGGCTCGAGCGCTCCTTTGACGATATGCGGGAGCGTTTCGGCATCACAGTGCGCGGCTTTTTCGGCGAGGGCAGCAAGGCGGCATACGACATGTATCAGATCAGCAATGCGGACGCAATTTATTTCGGAGCAGAGGATACCGTGCGCCTTGTCGAGAGCGCGGCTATGGAGCTTGCGGCTATGGAGAGCGCCGCCACGCGCGACCTGTTGCGTACGTCGGAGACCAAACTCCTCGACAGGATACAGCGGAGCTACGGCACGCTTTTGCACGCGCATACGCTGGAGTCGGACGAGATGTTCGAGTTGCTCACGGACGTGAGATTGGGCGTACGCCTCGGACTTTTCGACATTTCGCCGGAACAATTGGACGGTATACTCGACGACCTTGCTACGGCATTTGAAATAATCAGCGACGAGCCTCACGCAGAGCGACGCGGCATACGGCGCGCGCAGATCGTGCGTGAAAGGTTGGGGGCGATATGATCACATACTCAAAAAAAGCGCAGGCTGTTTTGGAAAGCGCGGCGAGGCTCGCCGCGGACAGCGGAGGCATCGTTTACAGCGAGCATTTGCTGTACGGACTGCTGGCGGTCGGGGGTACGACCGCTTGCAACATTCTCAATATGAGCGGGATATACGCTCGCGATATTGTGAAGGGACCCATAGACGGCGCGTCCTGCGAAAGCGTAGTGATGTCTCCGCGCTCCAAAGTGGCGATGGCGTATTCGCACAGTATTGCGGTGGAACTGGGCAGTGACGCTGTGTACACCGAACATCTGCTTTATGCCGTGCTCGACGACGCCGAGAGCGGCGCGTGCAGGATACTTGCCGATATGGGCATAGACCCCGGACACGTGCAGATGCTTGCATACAACGCCATGGTAGAGGGCGGCGGCAAGCGACCCGAGTACAGCGTTTCAAACGAAGGCGCGCAGGGGGCGGACGGCATATTCCGCGCAGAGAGCGGCTACGGCGAGGACAAGTACGGCGAGGAAAGATACTCCGTGAAAGGGGGGAACGCGGCACTTCCAGCGGGGAGCGAGCTAAACAAATTCGGGACAGACCTCACGCTTAAGGCTAAACAGGGCAAGCTGGATCCCGTCATTGGCAGGGACAAGGAAACGGAGCGCGTCATTCAGGTGCTTTGCCGTCGCACAAAAAACAACCCCGTGCTTGTAGGCGAGCCGGGAGTGGGAAAATCCGCAATAGTGGACGGGCTTGCCATAGCCATTGCCGAGGACAAAGTTCCGGAGCCGCTCAAAGGCAAGACGGTGTTTTCGCTTGATCTCAGCGCGCTTGTCGCGGGCACGAGATACCGCGGCGATTTCGAGGAAAGACTCAAGACGGTGCTCGGCTCCATAAAACAGCGCGGCGACATCATACTTTTCATCGACGAGATCCACACGATACTTAAGGCTGGGTCCGCGGAGGGCGGGCTTGACATCGCCAACATCTTGAAACCTATGCTCGCGAGGGGAGAACTCACGACCATAGGCGCTACCACTATAGAGGAGTATCGCAAACAATTCGAGCAGGACAGCGCGCTGGAGAGGCGCTTCCAGCCCGTGCGCGTGGACGAGCCTTCCGTCGCGGACGCGGTCGCCATTTTGAGGGGGTTGAGACCCAAATACGAGGCGCACCACGGCGTCGCCATTTCGGACGAAGCGCTTGCGGCGGCGGCTTCTCTTTCGGACAGATATATTAGGGACCGCTTTTTGCCCGATAAGGCGGTGGACCTCATTGACGAAGCGGCTTCGCGCAAGCGTCTCGCGATAAAGGACGTGCCAAACAGCATAGCGACATTGCAAAAACAGCTTGTCGAGGCGACAAAAGCGCTCAAAGAGATGAGGGCGGACGGAAGCGGAACGCAGATCGCAAGACTGAAACAGCTTATAGAAGAACTGTCCGCAAAACTCAGCGAAGAATGTGCGGCATGCGGCGAAGCATACGTCGTTTCGTCGGCGGATATTGCCGAGGCGGTGTCCGATTGGACGGGCATACCCGTGAGCAAACTCTCGAGCGTGGACGCTCAAAAGTTGAACGATCTGGAGCAGACTTTGAAGCGCAGAGTGATAGGTCAGGACAAGGCGTGCGAGGCGGTAGCGCGCGCGGTACGACGCGCGAGAGCGGGCATAAAGGACCCCAAACGTCCCATAGGCTCGTTTTTGTTCCTCGGACCCACGGGCGTAGGCAAGACGGAGCTTGCAAAGGCGCTTTCCGCCGCGCTCTTCGGCGACGAGAGGGCGCTTATACGCGTCGACATGTCCGAATATATGGAGAAGGGCAGCGTGTCCCGCCTCATAGGGGCGGCTCCCGGGCTGGTCGGCTATGAAGAGGGCGGACAGCTTACGGAAGCGGTGAGGCGCAAGCCCTATTGCGTAGTGCTTTTGGATGAGATAGAAAAGGGACACGAGGACGTCTACAATCTGTTGCTTCAGGTGCTCGAGGACGGCATACTCACGGACGGCAAGGGCAAGACGGTCAGCTTTAAGGACGCGGTCATCATTCTCACGTCCAACATAGGCGCGAAAGAGGCGTCGGCTCCGTCCATGCTCCTCGGCTTCGGCGCGAAGGAGGAGGAGAGCGCCGTGCGCGACAAATATATGCAGGCGCTTCGCGGCTTCATGCGCCCCGAGATCATCAATCGCCTTGACGACATAATCGTTTTCGACCCGCTCGAGCGCGAAAGCATGAAGAGCATACTCGAGCTTATGATCTCCTCGCTCTCCGCGAGAATGGAGGAAAACGGCGTCAAACTCAAACTCACGGAGGCGGCAAAGACGGCGCTCATCAAGGACGGCTTCGATCCCGTGTACGGCGCGCGCCCGCTCCGCAGAGCGCTCAGACGTCTCGTCGAGGACAAACTAAGCGAGATGTTGCTGTCCGGAGAACTTGGCGACGGCGACATCGCCTTTGTGGACAGCGACGGAGTGAGCATCACCGTGGAAAAGCTGTGACGAAGCGAAGAGAGGAAGGCTTTAAACGGCGTAAAATTTTGATAAACTGTTGATTATACACGATACGTTTGTTATAATTGTAGCGGATAAAATCCCACAGGAGGCGGATCATGAACATTACGATTTTCGGGAAGAATTACAACCCCAGCGACTCTCTTGTCAAGATCACGGAGAAGAAGTGCGCGAAGCTCGCAAAGAGGTTGGGCGACGGCGCGGATCTCAGGTTTACCGTCACGCTTGAAAACGAGGACTATACGACTGACCTTCAGATAACGTGCGAGAAGGGCGATTTCAGAGTGAGCGCGACGTCGCGTTCGCCTTTCGACAACCTCGACATCGTGATACCGAGGCTGGAAGGACAGCTTCGCAAGCAAAAGGACATCGACGAAAACGGCAGAAGGTCCGACAACAAAAACGATTGACGATGCGCGCCCTTCGGGGCGCAAGGTCGCGCGACGTTTAAGGACGGGACGGCGTGTACGGCACGCTCCGCGGTCTGAAAGCGCGTCAAAGTCGCGGTGCGAGCGGCGGAAATATGAAAGTTGGCATTTCGACGGCAACATTTTTTTTGAAGGAATTGACCGAGGATACGTTCTCGGTTATTCGTCATTGTGGGGGCGATATTTGTGAGGTGTTTTTGACCACTTACAGCGAGTATGAGCCTTCTTTTGTCGATATGCTCCTAAGCAGGCTGGAGGGACTTGAAGTGTACTCGGTACACTCGCTCAACACGCAATTCGAGCCTCAACTTTTCAACGCGGCGGCGAGGACGCGCGCGGACGCGGAAATTTTGTACCGCAAAGTGCTCGAGGCGGGGCGCAGGATGGGCGCGAAGGTGTACACTTTCCATGGCATACCGCACCTAAAAAAGAACGCCGTCATAGATCCCGTGACTTCGGGCAAGCGGCTTGAGGAGTTGGGCAGGATCGCAAAAGAGTACGGCATTACGCTGTGCCTTGAAAACGTGCATTGGGCTATGTTCAGCGAGCCGTCCTTTTTCGAGGTCGCAAAAGAGTATTGTCCCGACGTGGGCGCCGTGCTCGACATAAAACAGGCGAGGCAGTCCGAGTACGATTGGCGGGATTATCTTGCCGTTATGGGGGACAGGCTTAAAAACGTGCACATCTCGGACGTGGACGCGCGCGGCAACATAACGATGGTCGGCAAGGGGATCTTCCCGTTTGAGGAGCTTATTTCCCGCCTCGAGGATATGGGCTACGACGGACCCTTGCTTATAGAACAGTATGCGAAAAACTATACGGAATACGGCGAAGTCGCCGCTTCCGTGCAATATTTGAAAAATCTTATCGGAGGCTGATATTTTATGCAACTTAAATTCGATTTCAACAACATGATGGACGCCTACATCGGCGAGCAGGGCATAAGCGAGGCGGAGATAGAGGCCGTATTGCCAAAGGCGAAAGAGGCGTACGCCTATTTCGAGAAAAATCGCGGCAAGGGCTGGATGGGCTGGAGCGAGCTCCCCTATAATCAAGCGGAGATAGTCGGCGACATAATACTTACGGCGGCTGAGATACGCGCGCACTACAAAAATTTCGTCGTGCTGGGCATAGGCGGCAGCGCGCTCGGTCCCATGGCGGTTTACAACGCGCTCTGCCATTTGAGATACAACGAGTTGGAGCCTGAAAAGCGCGGAGTAAAATTTTATGTCGAGGACAATGTCGACCCCGAGCGTATGCACGCGCTTCTCGACGTCATCGACGTGAAGGATACGGTGTTCAACGTCATCACTAAGAGCGGCGCGACGTCCGAGACCATGAGTCAATATCTTATCATCACCGATCTGCTCAAAAAGAAGTGCGGCAAGGATTGGGCAAAACACATCATCGCCACGACTTCCGAAAGCAAGGGCAACCTCATAAAACTTGCAAAGCAGGAGGGCTTCAAGACATATTTCATTCCCGACGGAGTGGGCGGCAGATTCAGCGAGTTGTGCCCCGTGGGACTTCTGCCCGCGGCGGTGCTTGGCATCGACATCATCGGACTGCTGAGAGGCGCGGCGAATATGGACAAGGCGTGCGACGGCTCCGACCCGTACAAGAATCCCGCGCTTATGGCGGCGACGCTCAGCTATATCGCTATGGAGCAGAAGGGGAAGAACATCTCCGTCATGATGCCGTATGCCGACAGCCTCAAGCTTATGGCGGATTGGTACTGCCAGCTTTGGGGCGAGAGCCTCGGCAAGGCGGTGGACCTTGCGGGCAACACCGTACATAAGGGACAGACTCCCGTCAAGGCGCTCGGAGTCACCGACCAGCATTCGCAAGTACAACTCTACACCGAGGGTCCCTTCGACAAGGTCATCACGATAATAGGCGTCGAGCACTTCAAAAAGGACATCGAGATCGCAAACGGAGCGGAGGAATTCAAAGACGTCAACTTCCTGTGCGGGCACACTATGGGCGAGCTTATCAACACGGAGCGCGTCGCTACGGAGTACGCCCTCACGCGCTCGAAGCATATGAACCGCACCATCTTGCTCGACTCGGTAAACGCGGAGAGCATTGGCGAGCTGATGTTCTTCTTCCAGATGGAAACGGCGTATTGCGGCAGTCTGCTGGGCATAGACCCCTTCAACCAACCCGGCGTGGAAGAGGGTAAAAACGCAACGTATGCGCTGTTTGGCAGAGGCGGATACGAACAGAAGCGCGCGGAACTCGAAGCCGCGCCCAAAAAGAGCAGCAAATACATCATCTGATAAATAGGCTGTTTGCTAAATTGCGGAGTATATATTCGTATAGCGTATATGTCCCGAAAAGCGGACATTGCAAGGCGTATGATGAGTTTGAAAAAGGAGACTTATATGGAAAAGAATATGTATACTTTCTATGCTTTTATGAACAGAATGAAGCTCATCCAGAGGTGGAATCTGATGCGCTCCAACATACGCGAGGACCTCATGCAACACACGGCGGCGGTGGCGATTTTCGGACAGGCGCTCGGCATCATTCGCAATACGCTTTTCGGCGGCAACGTCAACGTGGACAAAATTGCCTCGCTTGCGCTGTATCATGACACGGCGGAAGTCGTCAGCGGCGACCTGCCCACGCCCGTCAAGTATTACAACGACAGTATGAAGGGCGCCTATAAGGACATAGAAAAGGAAATAAATCAGCGCCTCATCGACGCGCTTCCCGAGGAACTTAAGGCGCCTTACACTCCGTATATAATGCCCGACGAGGACAGCACGGAGTATAAGCTTATGAAGATAGCCGACAAGTTGTCCGCATTCGTCAAGTGCACGGAGGAAAAATTGCTCGGCAACAGCGAGTTCGACAAGGCGTACAACCGCTTGAAGAACGCTCTGGACGCACAGCGAGAGGAGTTTCCCGAGCTTGGCTACTTCCTTGACAACTTCATGGACGGCTTCAGCGAATCCATAGACATTCTATGATACGTCTCGAGGGGGTCACAAAGCAATATCTTTACGGCGCGCGCGTGCTGGGTACGCTCGATTTCACTGTGCGCGACGGCGAGATAATATCCGTACTCGGCGGCGAGGGAAGTGGCAAGACCACGCTTCTCAAGGTCATTGCTGGAGTTACGGACTGCGAGGGCAGGGTGCTCGTCGACGGCGAGCCTGTTTCTGAAAGACAGGAAAACATGCAGTTTGTCTTTGACGATCTCGCGATGTTCAAAAACCGCACCTGCTTTTACAATCTTGCCTATCCGCTCAAGATACGCGGCATGGACAAGGAAGAGATACGCGAGGCGGTGGAAGGCGCGGCAAGAAAGTCGGACATAAGCGCTTGCCTTCCCGAAAAAGTCAAAAAATTGCCGCTCATAGATGTAAAAAAACTCGCGATTGCAAGACTTCTGTTGAGGGACGCGAAAAACATACTCATCGACGACGTCGCGTCGGGACTTTGCGCGGGCGAGGCGAGAGAACTTTGGACTTGGCTTGCCCCAATACTTATGGAGAAAGCGAAAAAGGGCGCGACGGTGATATATTCCACGTCAAGCGCGGAAGAGGCGCTCTTAATTGCAGACAGGATCGCCGTCATGAGCGGAGGGGAGCTGAAACAGCTCGATACGCCCGAGAGCATATATGAGAGACCCTCGAGCGTGTGGGCGGCGCAAGCTCTCGATGGGAATTTCCACTTTGAGAGCGCGACTTTGAGCACGGACGGCGAAAGCCTTACGCTGACATGGGATGAATTTAGGCTTGACGTATCTCGTCTCAAGGACAGAGTGCCCGCGAGTTATATTGGCGTACCCATCCTCGTCGGTTGGCACGGCGCGGATTACGCTGAGGACGGCGAGAGGAGCGAGGACGCGGCGTACGTCGTTCGGGAAGGGGATAAATACGTGCATCATACCGTTTCGGGCAAGCGTGTGGTTTTGGGCGCGAAGCGGGACAGAGTGTGCACATCTCCGAAGCCCGAAAAGATAATGCTCTTCGACGCGAAGAGCGAAAACAGCATTTTGATTTGATAGGCGCATACATGGCGCGGGAGAGGCGACTATGACTATACTCGGCATCGATCCGGGGCTTGCAACAATGGGCTACGGGGTGATAGAAGCGGCGCACGGCAATTTTTCCGTCGTCGATTACGGCGTCGTCACCACGCCGAAGGAGTGCACTCTTCCCGCGCGGCTCGTCCAGCTTGAGGACGGAGTGAAGGAACTCATCGAGACCTTCAAACCTCAAAATATCGCGATAGAAGAGCTGTTTTTTTCAAAAAACATCACGACGGGCATACCCGTTGCGGAGGCGAGGGGAGTCATCTTGCTGACTGCGGTCAAGACTTTGGGCGACGAGGTGTACGAATATACGCCCAACCAAATAAAACAGGCGATCACGGGCTACGGCGGCGCGGACAAGGTGCAGATGATGCATATGGTGCAGGCGCTCCTGCGCCTCAAAAACATTCCTCGTCCCGACGACGCGGCGGACGCGCTTGCCGTCGCACTGTGCCACGCTCAGACAAGCGCGCTCGGCACAGGATTCAGGGTACAATGACACGGGCATTTTGATATGCGTCGCTCGGCATAAAGGCTAAACAGGCGCTCGAAGAAATCGCTTATGACATTCGGGCGGCAAAACAAGAATACGTTGCCCCATGGGGCATAGGAGAGAGATATGTACAGCTACATTTCGGGCAAAGTCGTCGACAAGGGTCTTTCGTCTTTGGTCATAGACAACGGCGGCATAGGCTATGAGCTTGGCGTGAGCGGCAACACGCTCTACGACGTCGACCTCGGCGAGATCGTCAAAATTTACACCTATCTTTACGTGCGCGAGGACGAGATGTCCCTGTACGGTTTTTCGCGCGAGGAGGAGAAAAAACTCTTCCTAAAGCTCATCGACATAAGCGGCATAGGTCCCAAAATGGCGATGCAGATTTTAAGCGGCTACGACCTGAAAACGCTCACCGTCGCGATCGCAAGCGGGGACGTCAAGACGCTTTGCAAGATAAAGGGCTTGGGCAAAAAGACGGCGGAACTCATTGTGCTCAACTTGCGCGAGCAAGCGGCGGAGGACGTCACGCAGTTCGGCGAGGCGTCCGGAATGGGCGGAGTCGCGGACGAGGATATTGCGGGCGCCGTGTTCGCGCTCGAGAGCCTCGGGATTCCGAAGACGGAGGCGGTGCGCGCGGCGAGCGAGGCGAGTAAAGTCGTGAGCGGAGTTGAAAATATCATCGCCTATTGCCTCAAAAATCTGAACGGCGGCAGATAATGGCGCGCACGGCTTGACTTTGCGCACGGTTTCCGTTTAATATTATAAAAACAAGAAAGGGCGGTTACGCCCCTCGGAGAAGTATGATAAAGTCTCAATTTTCAAAGGAAAACGCGGGGAAGAGCGACGACAGGCTTGTCAGCAGTCTCACCATCGAGGACGACGAGCAGGACACCTCTTTACGTCCCAAACGTATGAGCGAATATGTCGGGCAATCCAAAATAAAGGAGAACCTCAACGTCTACATTTCCGCCGCAAGGTCGAGGCAGGACGCCCTCGACCACGTCTTGTTGTACGGACCTCCCGGACTCGGCAAGACTACGCTTGCGCACGTCATCGCCTCAGAACTGGGTGCGCAGATAAGAGTGACAAGCGGTCCCGCCATAGAGCGCGCCGCCGATCTTGCCGCCATACTCACCAACCTCGAAAAAGGGGACATACTTTTCATAGACGAGATACACCGTCTCAATCGCAACATCGAGGAAGTGCTTTACCCCGCGATGGAAGATTTCTCCCTCGACTTCGTGTCCGGCAAGGGACCTATGGCGCGCAGTATACGTTTGCCGCTCAAGCACTTTACGCTTATAGGCGCGACGACGAGGGCGGGCATGCTTTCAAGCCCTCTTCGCGACCGCTTCGGAATGATGTTGAGGCTCGAGATGTACGCCCCCGAGGAGCTTCGCGACATAGTTGTGCGCTCCGCGGGCATACTCGGCATAGCGATAGACCCCGACGCGGCGCTCGAACTCGCGCGCAGGAGCCGCGGCACTCCGCGTATCGCAAACAGATTGCTGAGGCGCGTGAGGGACTTCGCGCAGTATGAAGGGCTTAAAAGCATAAATTTGGACATAACGCAAAGATCGCTCAAGCTCATGGACGTGGACGAGTTGGGACTTGACATCACGGACAGGACTGTGCTCGAGGCGATAATAGACAAATTTTCGGGAGGACCCGTGGGACTGGATACGCTGAGCGCGGCGACGGGCGAGGAGGCAAGCACCATCGAGGACGTCGTTGAGCCATTCCTCATCCAGCTCGGCTTCATATCCCGCACACCGAGGGGAAGGATATGCACTCCGAGCGCGTACAAACACCTCGGCAGATCTTATATAGGATTTTGAGAAAATGTCAAAAGTCGCGCTTAAAGTTGCGATTTTTGAGATGTAAACGTTTGATATGACAACTTGCGACCAAAAAAATACAGCTCTTTCGACTCATGATTTTTATTATGACTTGCCCGAAGAGCTTATTGCTCAGACCCCCGTCGAGCCGAGAGACAGCTCTCGGTTTTTGGTGTATGACAGGTCAGAGGACAGCGTAACCCACGCGCATTTTTACGACTTGCCTAAATTTTTGAGGGCGGGGGACCTGCTTGTCGTCAACAATACCCGCGTCATACCCGCGCGAATATACGGACGCATCGAAAACCATGAGAGCGTGCTTGAAATGTTGCTCTTAAAGCGCGTTGACTATACGCATTGGGAGACCATCATGAAGCCCGCGCGCAAGGCTCGTCTCGGCAGTAAAATTTTCATCTCAGACGAGCTGTCAGCGGTGGTGACCGAGGTCGGGGAGTACGGCGCGCGTACGGTGGAGTTTGTCTTTGACGGCGTATTCGAGGATATTTTGGACAGGGTGGGAAATATGCCTCTTCCGCCCTACATCAAGGAAAAACTCGCCGACAAGGAAAGGTATCAGACAGTGTACAGCAAGATAGAAGGCTCTGCCGCCGCTCCCACCGCGGGTCTGCACTTCACGCCCGAACTTATGGACAAGCTTAGGGAAATGGGCGTGGAATTCGCGACTGTGCTTTTGCATATAGGCTTAGGCACCTTCCGTCCCGTCAAGGAGGAAAATATCCTCGACCACAAGATGCACACGGAGTATTACGAGATAGACGCGCAGAATGCGGAAATTATAAACGCCGCGGTGCGCGAGGGCAGGCGGGTCATAGCGGTAGGCACCACAAGCGTGCGCACTCTCGAGACCGTCGCGGACGAAAACGGATTTGTGCGCCCTTGCAAGGGCGAGACAAACATTTTCATCTATCCCGGCTACCGTTTCAAGTGCGTGAAGGGACTCATCACAAACTTCCACCTGCCCGAAAGCACGCTCATCATGCTGGTGTCCGCCTTCGTAGGCAGAGAAAAGACGCTGGAAATATACCGCGAAGCCGTCAAAGAACGCTACAGATTTTTCTCCTTCGGCGATGCGTGCCTGTTCTTATAAGCGGCGCATCTCTTTGTCGCGCTTGCTTATGAAAATATGAGTTCTGCCTTTGACAAGTATCGTAAATGCGGAGACTTTCCTATATAATTGCAAAAGTTATGATCATAATACGCGTATAAACAAACATAATATGAGCATAACATGTTGACAAAATGCATATAATGTGGTAGAATACGCATATAGTATCTCAATTAAGGAGTGAAAAAATATGGCGAAAGTATCTACAAATATCTCTATCGACGCGGAAGTGAAAAAACAAGCGCAGGAATTGTTTGCCGATCTCGGACTCGATCTGTCCACCGCAATAAATATTTTTCTGAAAAAAGCGTTGGCGTGGCACGGTATTCCTTTTGACGTTACCCGCGAAGAGCCCAATGACATCACGGCAAAAGCGATCGCCGATGCGGAAAACGGAGATGACGTTTACGGACCTTTTGACAGCGTAGAGGCTCTTATGGAGGATCTGAATGCTTAGGATAGAATATCAAGGACAATTCAAAAGAGATTTTAAGCTCGCTGTAAAGAGAGGATGCGATATTGGCGAATTTCAAAAGGTGGTATCTATGCTTGCAAACGAACAACCTTTGCCGGAAAAATACCGCGACCATGCTTTAGTAAACACAAGAGAATATATTGACGTGCGAGAATGTCACATTCAACCTGATTGGCTTTTGATCTATAAGGTTTACGAAGATCGGTTGGTTTTGAAGCTGATACGCACAGGCACGCACTCCGACCTGTTTTGAGCGGGGGAGAGGGCAAGGCCCAACGTGCGGCGCAAGTTGTTGCGTTTGAAAGACATAACGAGGCAGTTTAAGAGGACAATATGAGGTTTGAACTTATTCATGAGGACAAGACGACGGGTGCGAGAGTGGGCAAACTCTACACCGAGCACGGGGTCATAGATACGCCGTGTTTTATGCCCGTGGGCACAAAGGCGACGGTCAAGGGGCTGTCTCCCGAAGAGGTCAAGGCGACGGGAGCGCAGATACTTTTGTCCAACACATATCATCTGTATCTCCGTCCGGGGCATGAACTCATCGAGCGCGCGGGCGGTCTGCACAAGTTTATGAATTGGGACGGCGCGATACTCACGGACAGCGGCGGTTTCCAGGTTTTTTCGCTCTCGTCTCTGCGCAAGATCACCGAGGACGGCGTGGAATTCAACAGCTTCATAGACGGAAGCAGACACTTTTTCTCGCCCGAAAAGTCAATGGAAGTGCAGAGGGCGCTCGGCTCGGACATAGTCATGGCATTTGACGAGTGCACCTCCCCCGACATCGACCACGACAAGGCTGAGGCGGCTATGGAGCGCACGCTCAGATGGCTGGACAGATGCGCGAATTATAAACTCAAATCACATCAGACGCTCTTCCCGATCGTGCAGGGCAACATATTTGCGGATCTGCGCGCGGAAAGCGCAAGGCGCACCGTCCCGTATTGCACTTGCGGAGTCGCGATAGGGGGACTCAGCGTTGGCGAACCCGCCGAAACCATGTATGAGATGCTCGACGTTTTGAAACCTCTTTTGCCGCAAGCACAGCCGCGCTACCTCATGGGCGTCGGTACGGCGGATTATATAGTCGAGGGCGTCGCCAGAGGCGTGGATATGTTCGACTGCGTGTTGCCCACCCGCATTGCGCGCAACGGCACGGCTATGGTGCGCGAGGGCTTCCTCACAATAAGAAACGCGCCATATGCCGAGGATTTCACTCCGCTCGACGACACTTGCGACTGCTACGCTTGCAAGGGCTACACCCGCGCATATATACGCCACCTCATCAAATCGGACGAAATCATGGGCGGCAGACTTCTGTCCATACACAACGTCCGCTTCCTCGAACGCCTCGCCGCCGAAATACGTCGGGCGATACTCGAGGACCGCTACGATGCCTTCCGCAAAGACTTTATGGCGCAGTATAAAGGATAAATGTGGGCTACGCGCCCACACTGCGGCAAGGGACTTCGTCCCCTGCACCCCAAACTAAAAACGCGAGCTAGGCAAATATTTGCCGTCGCTCGCGTTTTTGATTGTCTGCAAGTGCCAAACTCCTACGGAAGAGTTTGAAATTTACGTTGCAACTGCCCGTGCGTTGTTTTTCGGGACCCCCACCACCGCCATTCGGCGGAGCCTCCCCCTAAACTCACGTTTGTCTGAGCAAAAGCGGGGTCCCCACGAAAAGTACTTTTCGTGGGGTAAATCAAGGGGTATGCCCAAAACGGAAAAATTAAAAAATTTGTCTGGGCTTATAACGTAACCTCTGTCCGAGCGTTTTTATACACGGAAGGACGCATTGTCTGAGCTTAGGCATCTCCCTTCGATAACGTAAGTGTAGAAATGAAACATGCGTTTAGGGGGAGGCTCCGCCGTAGGCGGGTGGTGGGGGTCCCGACTTATAACGTAACCTTTGTCTAAGCGCACTTATACATGGTACTTGCCATGTCCGAGTGATTAACGTAACCTCAGTCCGAGTGTTCTTATACACGGACGGACGCTTTGTCCGAGCGACGTCGCGGAGCGAGCGGTTTTACGCTAAGTACGCAGTGAGGGTGGGTCATTTAAATAACTTTGTCCGAGATGCCAAAACTTTTCGTGCTTGAGTTCTATATGCGCTCGGGCAGAGTTACATATTATGAATATCGCATTATGAATATCGCAAGTTTCAAATGTATTAAAAATATTTTATACCTGCTTATTGTCAAAATTAGCTTGCCAAAGTTGAAATATCCTGTTATACTTGACAAGTAACAGTCGTGTAATGCGATTTTCAAGGAGTTAAAATATGTCATTTTTGAATTATTTATTGGCAGAGGACGCGCCTAAGAACAACAACAGCTGGATCATGTTTGTGATAATCGGCGTTGTGCTTGTGCTCATGATCGTGCTGACGATCGTGCCTCAAAAGAAGCGCCAAAAACAGCAACAGCAGATGATGGACAGCCTGACAGTCGGCACAAAGCTTATGACCGTCGGCGGACTCGTCGGCAAGATTACGCAGGTCAACACCGACAACACTCTCATCGTCAACGTCGGCACCGAGACAAATCCCACGCTCATCGTCATCGACAGGAAGGCGGTCGGCTATGTGCTTGAAAACGTAGCGGCACCCGCGCCCGCGCCTCAACCCGTTGAGGAGCCGCAAGCGGAGCAAGCTCCCGCCGAACCCGAGACATCTACCGAACCCGCACAGGCTCCCGAAGAAGAGGCCGCGTCCGAGCCTGAGCAAGCCACCGAGAGCGAAGCTTCCATTTTTGAAAACAAAGAGGAAGGTTCCGAAGAAAACTAAAATTACATTCGTTTAGAACATAGAAATAGGCTGCCGAACGACAGCCTGTTTTTATGTGTTTACGGTCATTTTTTATGTCTAATATTTACGGCTATTATGCCTGATATGGCGCCCGCGACGGGCAGGGTGATGAGGTCTATCCAGCTGAATTTGACGTCCTTGAAACCGCTGAGCGCCGCAAAAATGAAAAACGTGAACAGCATGAACACGAGTCCCGTTATCGCGCCTTTGAGCAAGCCGTTTTCGGGCGTCTTGAACCCTATGAGACAACCCAGCAACACCGAAATTGTCTTTATCGCGATGTTGACGGGCATGATTACGCTCGAGGGCAGGGCGGCAAACTTGATTATCACGGCAAAAATGAGGACAAGCCCCAAAGATATGAGCGTAGAAAGCAGTACTGCTTTCAAGACATCCGTTATATTTCCCTTGAGATTTGAAGATCTTTCCATACCAAAGACTATGAGCCTACGGGCGCGATTATGCAAAGAGCGAAAAAATGACGACATTTTTGAATAAAAATTTCAATAGGTTTGCTTTATTTTGTTGACTTAATATGCTTTTCTCATTATAATATTCTTTGTTTTACTGTATGGAGGTTCTTCCTGTGAACAAAAAGAAATCAATTGTCATACTCTCCGTTGTGAGCGTGTTCATCATTCTGATGGCGGTTTTCGCGGTGGTATCATTCCCGATCGCCGACACGGTCTACGACTACAACGGATATGTCCACGCCATCAAGCTCGGTCTTGATATGTCGGGCGGCGTTTCCACTGTTTTCGGCGTTGACGACGATGGACTTGAGGATCTTGATGGCCGTATCAACGGTACGATCAATTCTCTGCAAAACCTGCTCGCAAGCAAGGGATATACGGAGTCTACCGTCACAAAAGGTACAAACAGCAACGGCGGACAGACGATCCGCGTCGAAGTCCCCGACATCGACGATCCTGCAAGAGTGCTCAAACTCATCGGTACGCCCGCGTACATCACCTTCAAGGGCGAGGATGACCCGAATGCGGAATCCATCATCATCGGCAGAGAGCACATCTCGAGCGCGTTTGTCACTCTCGACGACAATCGGCAATATGCAGTCGGACTGAGGTTTAACACCGCGGGCACCGAAGCTTTTGCAAAAATGACTCAAGATTATCTCAACAATCAGATCTACATCTACAACGGCACAACAAGAGTCAGCGGCGTCACTGTCAACTCCCAGATCACCAACGGACAGGCGATCATCACCCAAAGCGGCGGCTACACCTATCAACAGGCGTACGATTTTGCCACTCAGATACAGTCGGGCAGTTTGGGCGTCAAGCTGACCGTTTTGGAGCAACGCAACATCTCGGCAACTCTCGGCAAGGACGCTGTGCGCATCGCTCTCATCGCGGGCGCTATAGGCGTAGGACTCATCTTCCTCTTCCTCGGCGTCGTATATCGCGGCCTCGGACTTGCGGCGGACATCGCGCTTTGCGTCTACATCGTGCTGTTGCTTTGGTTCTGCGCGGTTCTTCCGTGGGTACAGCTCACTCTCCCGGGCATTGCGGGCATCCTGCTTTCGATAGGTATGGCAGTCGACGCGAACGTCATCATTTTCGAGAGGATAAAGAGACTGTACAAATCAAACGGTTCGAGGTCGATACAGACCTCCATTAAGGACGGCTTCAAAGGCTCTACCGCGGCGATCGTCGACGGCAACGTCACAACGCTCATAGGCGCGGTCGTGCTGTGGATATTGGGTTCTTCCGCGATCGTCGGATTTGCGGTCACGCTTTTCATCGGTATCATTCTTTCGATGTTCACCTCGCTTGTCGTGACAAGACTTATACTCAAGTGCTTCATTGCGCTCAACAATTCTCACCCTGCTTTCTACGGGCTGAAGAGATCGGACGGCGATGGAGAAGAGGGCGCTTCAACGCCTGTATCCGCAAGACCCGCTAAGGAGGTGAAGTGATATGAAAAACAAATCTTTCAGAAGTTTACTCAACACCTTCAGCGTAAGCAAATACGGTAAGTTGTTTGCGGTGGTTCCATTCGTCATTCTTTTGGTCGCGGTGATAATCGTCGTCGCGCTCGGAGCGACGGGCGGCAGCTATTCGGACGCGGTCGGCATAGGCATCGACTTCGAAGGCGGCTCCGTCATCACGGTCACTTTGGGCGAGGGCGCTCTGGGCGACAAATATGTGGAGAACAGAAACCTCATCGTCGAGGCTATACAGGAGCACAAAGTCACCGTCAGCTATATCCAACAGCAAGAGGCGAACAACGTCGACAATTCGTCCATAGCGTTCAGATACAAGAACATCTCCAACGATGACGAGGCGATAAGCCAACTCAATGAAGAGATAAGAGCCTCAATTGAGGAGCTGTATGCCGATTCCGAAAAACCCGTAACGGTCACATACGAATCCATCGGCGCAACGGCGGCGCACGACTTGCTGTCGAAAGCGGGAATTGCGCTTGCGGTCAGCGTCGCGCTGATACTCCTCTACATCATCATCAGATTTACGCTGATGAGCGGCTTTGCGGCGATAATCGCGCTCGTCCACGACGTAGTCGTCATGTTTGCGCTCACGGTCATTTGCAGAGTGCAGATCAACAGCTCATACGTTGCGGCAATGATAACCATCATCGCGTACTCAATCAACAACACCATCATCATCTTCGACCGTTGCCGCGAGTCCTTGAAACCCATCAAGAACGAGAAAAATATCGACTATAAGGGCATCGGCGATCTGGCGGTCAGAGATACGATGACGCGTTCAATCTACACCACGCTCACGACGATGATCACGGTCATATTCCTCGCGATACTCGGCGGCGAGTCCATAAGAGAGTTCTGCGTGCCCATCATCCTCGGCTTGATCGCAGGTCTTTATTCGTCGGTATTCCTCGCAACTCCGCTTTGGGCGGCGATGTCCGCTTCCTTTGACAGGACAAAGGAAAAGTATGCGAAGAGAAACGACGTCACCTATGAAAAGAGCGACGACGAGGAAGAGCAACAGCCCTCAAACGCAAACGTCGTTTCAAGCGGTTCGGACGAAGGGACGGCTCCCGCAGAGACAGGCGCAAACAGATCTTCCAAAAAGAAAGACTCAAACAACAAGGCAAAGAGCAACGCCACCTACAAATATTCAAAGAAGAACACCTCTTCAAAGAAAAAATAAAAGAAACAATTCCGCCCTTACAGTGCACGCTGTAGGGGCGAATTTTATGCTTTTGAAAGCGATATGACCCGAGGCGCGACAAAATGGACTATGCTGTCAAAAACTTATCCCCGAAACTCAGCTCGGAACAGAAGGAACTTGCAAGGAAGTTGCATATTTCCGAGCGTTTTTTGAGTTTGCTCCTCTCGCGCGGGATAGAGGAGTACCAAATTGAGGGCTATCTTCATCCCTCTCTCGACGCGCTCGGTTCTCCTTTTGCCATAAAAGGGATGAGGGAAGCCGCCGAACGCGTTCAAAGGGCGATAAAAGACGGGGAAAAGATCTTGATATACGGAGATTACGACTGCGATGGCATATGCGCCATATCCATTTTGATGCTGTATCTCAGAGATAAGGCAGACGTATGGTATTTCATTCCCGATCGCAACCGCGACGGCTACGGCATGAGCGTGAGCGCGCTCGAAAGGATGTTTTCGTCAAAGCGTCCCTCGCTTGTCATAACCGTAGACTGCGGCATTACGGCGGTGAATGAGGTGGAATACATCAAATCGCAGGGTATAGACGTCATCGTCACCGATCATCATGAGCCGCAGGACGTCTTGCCGAATTGCCTCATCGTCGACCCAAAGCTGGAGAGGAAAGGCTTTTTCGAGTTGTGCGGCGCGGGTGTCGCCTTCAAACTTGTAGAGGCTCTCTCGAGTGCGGACGAGGCAAAAAAATATATCGACATCGCCGCCATCGCCACGATCGCGGACGTCGTGCCGCTTGTGGACGACAACAGGATAATCGCATATTTCGGACTTAGGGCGCTTCTTTCAAGTCCGCGCAGGGGCATAAAGTTGCTTGTCGGGGCGGAGAACATCACATCACAGGACATCATGTTCAAACTTGCGCCGCGCATAAACGCCGCGGGTAGGTTAGGTTCCGCGATGAAGGCGGTAGGACTGTTTTTGGAAAGCGACTACTTTATGCTCAAAACTCTCTCGGAGGAGCTTTCAAGGGACAACGCGAGACGACAGGACATGTGCGAGGTCATCGTCGAAGAGGCGAAGCGTATGCTCAAGGGCGTGGACTTCAATTCTACGGGCTTCATCGCGCTTTACAATGAGAATTGGGAGGCGGGCATACTCGGCATCGCCGCGGCGAGACTCGTGGAGGAGTTCAAACGTCCCGCCGTGCTGTTTGCAAAGAACGGCGAGGAGCTTAAGGGCAGCGCTAGAAGCGTGCCTTGCGTAAATATATTCGAGCTTTTCAGCGGCATGAGCGAATATTACACCTCATTCGGCGGGCACGCGCAAGCCGCGGGAATAAATATGCGTCCCGAGAATTTGGAGGCGTTCAGGCAAGAGGCAAACAGGCGCGTGCTAAATGAGCATCCTCTCACGGATTTCATTCCTCCCGTCGTTTGCGAGATGGAGTTGACAAGCGACATAGACTTTTTGAGCTTCGCCAAAGAGCTTGAGTTTATGGAACCGACAGGCTACAGAAACCCAAAACCGACGTTCCTCATAAAGGACGGGAATTTCGATTTCGAGAGGATAGGTTTTTCGCAACACGTCAAATATTCGGGCAAAAATCTGGACATTCTCGGCTTTTCGCGCTATCCCGAGGCGCTTGGCTACAACTCGGGCAAGCTGGATATGGAAGTCACGCTTGCCGTAAACACTTTCCAAAACAATGTGACCGCGCAGGCGCTCATACGCTCCTTCAAACTCAGCGAGCTTACGCTTGCGGACGAGGACGCGGCTTGTTTGAACGTGCACGAGTTGGACTTTGAGGGGACGCCCGATGTATTGCCCATCGACAACGAAAAGATGGCGGAAATGCTCAAAAAACCCTTCGGGACGCTGTTCGTGTGCTTCAAACGCGCGGATGTGGACAGGCTTGTAAGCATGTGTCCCGAGGTCGCCACTCTTCCCGTATATGTGGGCGGAATGCCCTCGCTGAATCCCGAAAACGCTGTGCTCGTATGTCCGTGCAGTGTTTTCGATTTCGGTTTTTACGAGAATGTGGTCGTCGCGGGCGATCCGCTGTCGAAAGGCTATATCGCGCACATCTCGGACAGCGCAAAATGCTATGCGCTCGACGCGGTCAAAATCGACGCGCCGCGCATAAGCGACGATATTTTGAGGACGATATATAAGGAGCTTGCCGCTCAAGCAAGACGTCCTGACAGGGCAAGCAACATGCGCAGACTGTACCTTGCGATATGTTCGCGCTTCAAGGTGAGCGAGCAGACTTTCCTCATCGCTATGCGCATCTTCGAGCAGGTAGGGCTTGTAAGCGTTTCCGAAAGGGGACAGCTCAATGTGGCAAATAAACGCGTAGATCTCGCCAAAAGCGCGGTATATCGCAATTTATGCCGCTGATGTCGCATATAAATTGAAAAAGCCTATTGCTTTATGAGGCGGGTTGGGCTAAAATATAACAATATGAATGAGGCGGCGACGTCGCTTGATAGGACTAAATGGCAAAGGGGGTAGGCGATATGGACGAATTACTCGTAAAACTCAGAAAATGTTATCCCGAAAAATACGCAGAGATAAAAAAGGCGTATGATTTTGCCAAAGCCGCACACGAGGGACAAAAGCGCATTTCGGGCGAGGACTACTTTATACATCCATGCGCGGTGGCGGAGATATTGGCGGACTTCGGCTTTGACAGCTCGACTGTCATTGCGGCTTTTTTGCACGATGTGCTCGAGGACACTCCGCATACTCCCGAGGAAATAAAGGAGCTGTTTGGGGACGAGATACTCGAGCTTGTGCAGGGCGTCACAAAACTCGACAAGCTTCAATTTGTCAACAAGGAAGAGGCGCAAGCGGAAAATTTCCGCAAGATATTCGTCGCTATGGCGAAGGACCTCAGAGTGATAATCATCAAACTTGCGGACAGGCTCCACAACATGCGCACCCTCGGCTGTACCTCGGTGGAACAGCAACAGCGCATTTCGCGCGAGACTTTGGATATATACGCGCCGCTCGCGGGCAGATTGGGGATTTCCTTCTTCAAATGCGAGCTTGAGGACCTGAGCATGAAATATCTCATGCCGGAGGAGTACAAGTATATCAGCGAAAGCGTCGCAAAACGCCGCAGTGAGAGGCAAAATCAGCTGGATACGATAATTGCGCAGATAGAGGCGAAACTCAAGGAAATGGACATAAAGGGCGAGGTCAACGGCAGACCTAAGCACTTTTACAGCGTATATCGCAAGATGAAAAATCACAACATCGACATAGATCAGATATACGATCTGCTTGCGGTGCGCATAATCGTGACAAGCATAAAGGATTGCTACACCATGCTCGGCGAGATACACACCATGTGGAAACCGATGCCGGGCAGGTTCAAGGACTATATCGCCATGCCGAAGGCGAACAACTATCAATCTCTGCACACCACCGTCGTCACGCCTTACAACGAGACTTTCGAGATACAGATAAGGACGTACGAGATGCACCGCGTGGCGGAATTCGGTATCGCGGCGCATTGGAAGTACAAGGAAGGCACGACAGGCATTGACAGCGAGCTTGACAGCAAAGTCAAGTGGCTGAGAGAGGTCATGGAGGCGCAGAAGGACATCGACGGAGCAAAAGAATTTATGGACGCCGTCAAAATCAACGTCTTTGACGACGAAGTCTTTGTCTTCACCCCAAAAGGAGACGTGCACGGCTTGCCCGTCGGCTCAACACCCGTCGATCTTGCCTACAAGATACACTCGCAGATAGGCAACAAGTGCGTCGGCGCAAAGATAAACAAAAAAATGGTCCCGCTCAGCACAAAACTGCAGACGGGCGACATAGTCGAGATCATAACATCAAACGCCTCCAAAGGCCCCAGCCTGGATTGGCTCAAGTTTGTGCGGAGCGCTTCCGCAAGGTCGAAGATTCGCGCGTTTTTCAAGAAGGAGCGCAGGGACGAGAACATCGCCCGCGGCAAGGATATGTTGGAAAGGGAAGCGAAGCGCAGAGGTTACAATCTCAGCGAGATATTCACCCCCGAGACATTGCACGCCATACTCACGCGCCACGGCATAGGAAGCGAGGACGACCTGTACGCGGCGGTCGGCTACGGCGGACTCACCACAAATCAGGTCCTCAGCAAAATTATAGAAAGTTTCCGCGCGGAACCCGCCGTCACTTCGCTTGCGGACGAGACTGTGACGCTCAAGTCGGACAGCAAGCCGCACCAACACTCGAAGAGCGGAATACTCGTCAACGGAAACGCCAACTTTACGGTGCGCATTTCGCAATGTTGTTCGCCCGTCCCGGGAGACCCCATAATAGGCTACATTTCGCGGGGAAGGGGAGTGTCCGTGCACAGGGCGGACTGCCCGAACATAAAGGGCATGGAGGAGGAGAGGCTCATCAATGTGTCGTGGGACATCGAGGGCAACGAGAGCTTCAACTCTACGCTCACAATATATTGCGAAAATAAAGGCGGTCTGCTTGCCGCAGTCACGCTTGCGGTGTCGAATATGCACATCGAGATCGTCGCGGCAAACGTGCGCGTGCTCGATAGGGGCGATACGGGCGAGATCACTTTGACCGTGCGCATCAAAAAAGCGAGCGAGCTTGAAAACCTTGTGCTCAAACTACATTCCATAAACGGAGTCATAAGCATAAAGCGCTAAAACGTGCCACAGGTGTACATTTTGCAGAAAATATTGCAACATTCAACTTGTAAAACGAGGGACATATGCAGATATTTCAAGAGATATGCTCTTTGATGCATACAAACACATATATCATCGTCGAGGGCGGGAGCGCGATCGTCGTAGACCCCGGGGACGAAGCTTGCGCGGACAGGGTAAAGTCGAGACTTGACGCTCTCGGAGCGAAAGTGGAGGCAATACTCATCACGCACGCCCATTTCGACCATATCGCGGGCGTTGCGGCGCTTAAAAGGCTGTATGAACAAGCCAAAGTGTACGCGCACTCAGAGAGCGTGGAATATATTCACGGCAAGAAGAATTTGGGCAAGTATATGGGGGTCAAAGTGGAGCCGTTTCAGCCCGACATCTTGCTTGACGGCGGCGAGAAATTGAATATCGCGGGGCTTGACTTCGACGTCATCTACACCCCGGGACACTCAAAAGACGGAGTTTGCTTTAAGGTTGAGGACAAGATATTCACGGGTGACGCCATATTTTGTAAAACGTACGGCAGGACGGACCTCTTTGACGGAGACCTCGCGACGCTCAAAAATAGCGCGGCAAAGCTGTTCGCGCTTAAGGGCGACTATGAGCTTTTGCCCGGTCACGGCGAGCGGACCACTCTCGATTTTGAGAGACGTAACAATCCCATTCTCGCGGACGGCGAAAACTGAACTTTAAACGTGGCGCTTTAAAACGCAATGAGCAAAATCGCGCATACGTCGTGAGTTTTGAAGCGTAAAGCAGGGGAACTTTTTGAGTTTATGATACATTTTGTTTGTTGCGATGAGGAATATGCGGGCGATCTGATGGAGCTTATCCGTCTTTTCGACAGCCGCGTCGAGGGGGACTTCTCGCTTGAGGTGAGCTACTCCCGCTCTCCGCGCGCCTTTATCGTCACGCTCAAATCGGACAAACTTGACAACTTTTCCAAAAAATTTATATATCCTGTCAAAGCGGACAGCGAACTTTTGCGCAAACGCGAGGAAAAACGCTTCCTCAAAATGGCTATCTACAACACTCTTGTTTTTCTCACGGGAGTGCGTCTGCCGTATGGTTGTCTCACGGGAATTCGTCCCACAAAGCTGTATGTTGAGATAGAGTCCTCGCCCGCGCTGTACGGCAAGAGCGCGCGCGAAGTGTTTGAGGAGGACTACGACGTAAGCCCGCGCAAGATCGAGCTTATCGAGCGCATAGTCGAGGTGCAAAAGCCGCTCCGCAACAAGTCCGAGCGGGATATGGACGCGTTTGTGTTCATTCCGTTTTGTCCCACAAGGTGCGCGTATTGCTCGTTTGTCAGCCTTCCCCTCGACAAGCAGAAGAAGCTTGTCTCGCCCTATGTCGATTGCCTTTTGCGGGAGTTGGAGCAGACAAAGGAGCTTATCAAGTCAAAAAATATCAACATCCGCTCCGTCTACATAGGAGGGGGAACGCCGACGTCAATAGGCGTGGAAAATTTGGATAGGATACTCTCATATTGTCCATCCGCGCGCGAATTCACCGTGGAGGCGGGCAGACCGGATACTATAGACCGCGAAATGATCGAGATGTTGCTCTCCCATGGCGTAAACAGAATTTCCGTCAATCCGCAGACTTTCAACGACGCTACGCTCGAACTCATCGGCAGAAAGCATAGATCGAGGGACATCTACAACGCCTACGCGCTCGTCAAGGGCAAAATGGACGTAAATATGGACCTCATCGCGATGTTGCCAAACGAAACTTTCGAGGATTTCAAGCGCAGTGTGGACATTTCCTGCGCGCTCGCTCCCGAAAACATCACCGTGCATACGCTGTATATGAAAAAAGGCAGTCGCCTCAAAAACGAGGGCTTCGAGGACGCGGGCTTCGACCTCGCCTCGCGCATGGTGGACTACGCCTACGACAAGCTGTCCGCGGCGGGCTACAGACCGTACTATATGTATCGCCAAAAGTATACTAGCGGCAACCTCGAAAACGTCGGTTATTCCTTGCCCGGGCACGAGTGCATCTACAACATCGACATTATGGAGGAGGACACCTCTATAATCGCGAGCGGCGCAAACGCCATCTCCAAAAAGTGGGAAGCGGACAAAAACCTCATCACCCGTTGCGCCAACTATAAAGAACCCCTCGAATACATCAAAAACATCGACCTGATGCTCTCCCGTCAAGCCGAATTTTGGAAATAAAGTACGACGAGAGCCAAGGCAAGGCGTTTCATTTCATAAATTCCGATCGGACAAGCTTTCCTCAAAGCGTATCTAGGGGATCGTCATGCGTTGCACAGGGGGATCTTTCGACTTCGCTCAAGATGACAATAAATCGTATTTTATCTGCAAAAAACAATGTCTTAAAGTGCGGGTTTTGAATTTTTGCTTAAAAATTTCAAGGGCGACATCATCAAAAATAAGGCGCTCATTTGTCGCGACCGACAAGCTCGTCCAGAGTGACGTCGAAGATGTCCGCAAGCTGAATGAGCGTGAAAATATCGGGCACGGAATAACCGTTCTCGTAATTGCTTACAAGGCTCTTTTTGCCGCATAGTTTTTCTGCTAATTCTCCTTGTGTAAGTCCCAATGAGCGTCTTAAAAGTTTGATATTTTTTGCGATAGCATTTTTTTCCATAACTTTACCCAAATCATTGACAAGAGTACAAATATCTTGTACAATTACGAAAAAAGTACAAGCAAATTGTACTTAAAATTTAAAAAGGAGTTACAACAATGAAGTGTTCAAAGTGCGGACAGGAATTCGAAGGCAAATTCTGTCCGAATTGCGGCGAGCCTGCTGACGGCTTGCCAAAACAAAACGATGCATCCGCTCCGTCCGCTGGCAGGGCAACCGTGCCCGCGCTTATAGGCAAACTGTACGCGCATATGCCGAAAATTTTCTCCATACTCTTCGCCGTGTTTGCGGCTTTGATGTTGATCTGCTTTGCGGGTCCCGTCACAAAGAGCGAACTTGCGGAGGAATTCGGCGGAGTATCCGACTCCGTGTATTCCTATCTTTCGGGGAGTGAAGAAGAGTCCGCAGATGATTGGGGAGATGAATTTGCCTTGTCTGCGGCAGACGATTTAGACTTTGATGAAGAGGGCGGTTCGGGCGCGTCAATGCAGGGCATATGCGCTTCGCTTGTAGCGTTCGCCGCTCTTGCGGTAGTAGTCGCGGCGGTCGAGCTTGCGTTCGCGATGTATGTCCCGCTTGCGGCAACAAAGTTTAAAGTCGGTGACTGCACTTTCAAACTAAAGAGTATATTCGACCTCGCAAGCCTGTTGCTTTTGTTTGTCATTTTCCTGCTCGGATGCATACTTTGCGCGAACGTTGGTGACGACCTCGGGCTGTCCGAACCGGGCGCGGCGCCCATATGTATCATCTTCTTCTCGCTGTTCTTCGGACTGTTGATGATCTCGGCGCTGTTTGGCAGAAAGCTCATATCGCTTGTATGGCGCGGGGCAAAGGACGAGTACGAAGCTCAAAAAGACGCCGCTCGCGCCAAACTTACTCAACCCTTAGAGCCGTTCCCTGTCGGGAAACCTCAAAAACCTCAAAAAAAGGCGCCAACATATAAAAATATCGCCGTTGCAGACAGCGAGGAAGATAAAAAGAAAATAGTAAAACACATAAAACGAAGAGAAGCCGTCGCATATCTCGTGATGATCTTGTTTTTGGGCGTCATCGGTGGAATAATTGCAATAATTTATTATGCCACCACAAAGCCAAAAGACTTTTGGAAGGTTTGTAAAAGAGGCTCCATAAAAGCGGCCAACATTATTGCGCCGTTTATGTTTGTATGCGCAACTGTTGCGCTACTGATGATTTGGCCGATATTTCATATTATAAGTCCGTATAGTTTTTTCAAAACCGATATCGATAATAATGATTTTAAATACTGGTATGAGGACATGAATGATGTCCAATATGAGAGTATTCACTTGAGTATGAGTATGTGGAACCTAGAGAACAGTGACGAGAATGAGATGAACGAAGCGCCTTCTGATGTGACGGTTTATAATTTAGGTTACAAAGAATTGAAAAAAATAACCGATATGTCCGACGAACAAATTGCTGACTTTATATTGCATAGACAAAATTTTTGGGATTTCAAGGCTACCGATGCTGGTACTTATGATAATGTGGACGCGCTATTGTATATTGCATCCGCGGATGGTCTTGAGAATGTAGTCAAAGGATATGAAAAGAATGTCAAGCCGATTATAGAGGCGATCGACGCATTGAACGAATATTTTGATTTGGATTTAACTACTACAGATTATCACAACTCCTACTCCGTTCCCAATAATTTTGCTATTATTTTTGATGCTGTGTGCGGAAAACTTGTAACATCAGAGGTGCAAGATGACGATAGTAAAATTGAAATAAGAGTGAGTGAGTATGATTATCAGGTTATAACGAAGGAGCAATATGCCGAGCTTGAAAAAAAATTGCAAGCTATACCGGCGGGTATAACTAAATTTTATGAATTTCCCGACAAAACTTTAGGATACCATACTCAATATATTTGGTGTATGAATGACATCAGAAATGCAATTTGGCATATTTCATTTGAGGATCCCGCACTTTCCACAAGAGACGCAATCATAAAATTGGTCAACGTCTCCCGCGTGTATTCGAGCGCAGAAGAGCGGTTATATTCGTGTTCGTTAGAGATTATATACTTTATGTTGCCCTGCGCAGGAATAGTTTATTTCTTTGTTTTATGGATATTGGCAATTAGAATGCTGATTACATCAAATAAATATACGGAGCAGGTTTTGGGCGCAAGGAAGCTCAAAAAGACGGTGCAATATAAAGAATATCTTTCCAATACACGCGAGAAAGAGCAACTATATAAGAAGCAGCTTGCGGCATACAAAGAATATATGCATGAATATCGCGGCTATCGCATAGATCTTGCCTACTACGATGAAGGCATAGCAAGGAAGCGGAGCGCATAGTCCGTTGCGCAAATGAAAAGTCAAAAGGGCGGGACAAATTCCCGCCCTTGACTTTGTATGCGCACTTACCACAAAAGTGCGTTGCGAAATACCGCAAAAGTTCATTACGAAACACCACAAAAGTACGTTATAAATTAACACAAAAATACATGATGAAATGCCACAAAAGTACGTAATGAAATGCCACAAAAATACATTTTTCTGTCATAAAGTATTGACTTCGACAAACTTTAAATGCTATAATTTTGCAAAGATGTGAGGTGCATATGACATATAAACAATATTTGCCCAGATTGGCTGATAAAGA
This sequence comes from uncultured Clostridia bacterium, assembly GCA_947589475.1. Classification (GTDB taxonomy): domain Bacteria; phylum Bacillota; class Clostridia; order Christensenellales; family CAG-917; genus CAG-475. Next base: position 63,770 of record CANQBO010000007.1, on the reverse strand, counting down.
GCTTGCTTTGAGGCTTGAAGCGTTTGGGGCGACGCTCATCGTAGGGCCAAAGTGGTGCGGCAAGACCACGACTGCCGAAATGCAAGCGAAAAGCGTACTCAAAATGCAGGATCCGGACAGACGCGAGTCATATTTGACAACGGCAAACACAAAGCCGTCGCTTTTGCTTTTGGGCGATAAGCCTCGACTCATAGACGAATGGCAGGTCGCTCCGGAACTGTGGGACGCTGTACGCAGTGCTGTCGACGAAGAAAACAGAGAGGGACTTTTCATTTTGACGGGTTCTAATTCCGTTGATGAAAACAGCATTATGCATACGGGGATAGGCAGAATATCTCGAATGAAGATGTACCCAATGACACTGTTCGAGTCAGGCGAGTCAAACGGCAAGATATCGCTTTTAAGGCTCTTCGACGATCCGAATTATGACATAGACGGCATACGCTCCGATCTTTCGGTCGAAGAGCTCATTTTTGCGGCGTGTCGCGGCGGATGGCCTTCAAGCCTGTCTAAGAGGTCTGACGCGGCTAAGCTGATAGTGGCAAGCGATTATCTGGATGGCATATGCGCAATGGAAATATCGACCGTAGACGGAAAAAACAGAGACCCCGAAAAAGCGAGACACATTTTAAGATCGTATGCAAGAAACGTTTCGACTTTGGCGACGGAACAGTTGTTGCGTAGTGACATTGCCGCGGTATTCAACAGTATATCTGCGTCCACTTTCGACGATTATCACTCCGCGCTCGAAAAATTATTTGTGATAGAGGATGTGCCCGCATGGTGTCCGTCCATACGCTCCGCTTCGGCAATAAGAAGCAGATACAAGCGAGAATTCGTCGATCCGTCGATAGGCATTGCCGCACTTGGCGTCGATCCCGAATATTTTTATACGGATCTCAAGACCTTCGGCTTTTTCTTTGAAACGCTTTGCGCGAGGGATCTTAGGGTATATTCGCAATCGATGAGAGGGCAACTCAGCTATTATCACGACAGATACGATCTCGAAGCGGACTTCGTTTTACATCTCAAAGACGGCAGGTATGCTCTTATAGAGTGCAAACTCGGTAGCCGCGAGATATCAAACGGTATCGACCATTTGCTGAGCCTCAATGCTCTGATTGAAAAATACAATTCGGAAAATGAGCAATGTCCACTCTCAAAACCGTCCGCACTTATTGTGCTTACCGGCGGCGAAATGGCGTATAAGAGCAAAGAGGGCGTATATATCATACCGATAGGATGCTTAAAGGACTAATTGGCTTTTAATAAACATCCTTCTTCAAAAAAAATTTATAAAGTCCGCTAAATTTGTTTACAATTTAGTTTGTTTGTGATATTATTATCCGCGTACTTGCGACGAGGTTTGGTCAAATACTCCGAGTCCTTACTTGGTTGCAAGCGAATTATTTATCCAGCGAAGGAGGTTAAATCAATGGATAAGGAACTCAAGCAACAGATCATTGCAAAGTATGCGCGCAGTGAGGGCGACACAGGCTCTCCCGAAGTGCAGATCGCGCTTCTCACCGAGCGCATCAAGGAACTCACCGAGCACCTCAAGGTGCACAAGAAGGATCATCACAGCCGCAGAGGACTGCTCATGATGGTCGGTCACAGGAAGAGCTTGCTCAACTATCTCAAGGACGTTGACATCGAGAGGTATCGTGCAATCGTCAGCTCGCTCGGACTCAGAAAGTGAAAAAAGAATTGGGTGCGCTGTTTGTCGCACCCGATTTTTTATGAGCGTATCGATACATACGCTCTACCCAAACAAAAATAGGGGATGACGGAATCCCCGAGAATAGGAGATATATATGGAAAGACAAATTTTCAAGACAACAGTCGGCGGCAGAGAGCTTATCGTTGAAACGGGCGCATATTGCTCGCAAGCAAACGGTTCGTGCGTAGTCCGCTGCGGCGACACGGTGGTCATGGTCAACGCGACCATGAGCAAGGCGCCTCGCGAGGGCATGGATTTCTTCCCCCTCAGCGTGGATTACGAAGAGAAAATGTACGCGATCGGCAAGATCCCCGGCGGCTTCAAAAAGCGCGAGGGCAGGGCAAGCGACAAAGCTATTTTGACGTCGCGCCTCATCGACCGCCCCATTCGTCCGCTCTTCCCGAAGGGACTTTACAACGACGTTACGGTCATCGCTACAGTGCTGTCAGTGGACACCAACATCCCGCCCGAAGTTTTCGGCATGATAGGCTCGTCCGTCGCGCTCAGTATATCGGATATCCCGTGGGCAGGTCCCACAGGCTCCGTGGTCGTAGGCCTTGTAGACGGCGAATATGTCATCAATCCCGACAGCGAACAGCGCGCTAAGTCCCGCCTTACACTCAATTTGAGCGGCACTAAGGACGCCATAATGATGGTCGAAGCGGGCGCGGAAGTCATCACCGAAGAGGAGATGCTCGGCGCAATAATGTTCGGACATGAGGAAATCAAAAAGATCGTCGCCTTCATCGAAGAGATACAGAAGGCTGTAGGCAAGCCGAAGCAGGATATAGAGCTTGAGCATATCCCCGAGGCTATCGACGCCGCAGTCCGCGCATATGCGGACAAGAAGATGGACTATGTGCTCGAGGCGTTCGAGCGTTATGAGCGCGAGGCGAGAGAGGACGCCCTCAACGAGGACGTGCTCGCACACTTTGCGGACGACTTTAATGACGAGCCAAAGAAGATAAAATTCATCCTCGACAGCCTGTACTACCTCAAAAAAGAGAAGGTCCGCGCAAAGATACTCAACGAAGGCGTGCGTCCCGACGGCAGAGCGCTCACCGAGATACGTCCAATTTGGATAGAGGTCGGCATGCTCCCGCGCGTGCACGGTAGCGCCGTGTTCACAAGAGGTCAGACTCAAGCCCTCACCACCTGCACCCTCGGCACTATATCCGAGGCGCAAAGGCTGGAAGGTCTCGACGACGACTATTATAAGAGATACATGCATCAATACAACATGCCCGGCTACTCCACAGGCGAGGCTAAGGCGCTCAAGAGTCCCGGCAGACGCGAGATAGGTCACGGCGCCCTCGCCGAGCGCGCTCTGGAGCCTGTTTTGCCCAGCGAGGAGGAATTCCCGTATGCAATACGTACAGTGTCCGACATCTTGAGTTCCAACGGCTCCACTTCTCAGGCGTCCGTATGCGGCAGTACACTCGCGCTGATGGACGCGGGCGTTCCCATCAAGGCTCCCGTCGCGGGCATCGCTATGGGTCTCATCAAGAATGAGGAGCAGGGCAAAGTCGCAGTGCTCACGGATATTCAGGGCCTCGAGGACTTCCTCGGCGATATGGACTTCAAAGTCGCGGGCACGACGGAAGGCATAACCGCCATTCAGATGGACATCAAGATCAAGGGCATAGACGAGAGCATTTTGAAGAGAGCGCTCGAGCAAGCAAGACTCGGCAGGCTTGAGATACTCGGCAAGATGAAGGCTGTCATAGCCGAGCCGCGTCCCGAACTCAGCAAGTGGGCGCCTAAGATCGTGTCCTTCGAGGTGGATCCCGACAAGATCGGCGACATCATCGGCAAGGGCGGCAAGACCATAAACAAGATCGTCGACGACACGGGCGTCAAGATCGACATCAACGACGACGGCGTAGTCTTTGTCGCGTCCAACGATATGACCGCCATCAACAAGGCGAAGAACATCATCGAAACCATCGTGCGCGACGTCGAGGTCGGCGACATCTATGAGGGCGTCGTCACCAAAATAATGGAGAACGACAAGGGGCAGTTTGGCGCAAACGTCAACTTTGCTCCCGGCAAGGACGGAATGATCCACATCTCCAAGCTCTCCGACAAGCGCGTTGACAAGGTGACGGACGTCGTCAATGTGGGCGACATCGTGCTTGTCAAAGTCATCAAGATCGACGAGAAACACCGCGTAGACCTCAAACTCAAGGAGATCGTCAAGAAGGCGTAACTTATACGATATTTCGCGTCGCGCCTTGCGCTCGCGGATATAAACGCTTGCGATAAACATATTCGCAAAATATGATCCGCTCGCGGCATAAACTTTCCGCGGTACAACTTAAAATCACAAAAAAACACTCTCCCGCACCACCATAGGTACGGGAGAGTGTTTTCAATGTGCAAACAAATTGAGACTGTTTTTTATTTGGTTCGGACTTGTTTCCTTATATATTTTTGATATGGGTTATGATATTATTTGTAGATATGTATAATTTAGTATTCTGAATATTTTGTTTTGTGTTGGATCTCAATTGTAATATCTTCCGTATACGAGTAAGCATTTTGGTTATCCGAAAATAACTCATTAAATAAAAGTTAATGTAAACAAAGTTATAGGACTAACTAATATAATTACGATCGTTAGAATTATGTGTATGTGATCAATAGCCTTAATATTCAACATTGCTGAACTCGCATACATTATAACTCCTATTATAGGTATCACTAAAATAGCAACGGTTGCTCAAATTACGATATATTTTTTTAGATTTATTATAAAAACAATATCGGATTCAATAAGCAACAATGTTTCCGAGATTAAAATTCTTAAAACGTATTGCCTCAATTTTATCTTATCAATTTTCTCTTTTTTCTTTTGTCATGGTATTATATCCGAATATAAGATCCAGGTGTCCTTTTTTTATCAAAATAATTATAGGGATACCTATCAAACCCACTATCAACACTATAATGCCGGCAACCATTTATTTATCGTTCTCCTATATTATCTACATTACTTACATTTAGAAATGGATATTTGCACGCATAGGCGAATATATTATAAGCCAAAAGCGGACAAAATCAACATTTATAACCGCATCACGCTATATGGACGGACTCGCTCAACAGCGGAGCGGGAGAGCTTGCTCTCGGAAGCGACGCGTGCAGATCACGTGCGAGTTGCGAAAGCAACTCGCAGTGACGGTGAGAGGACGGACGCCGACAGCAAAAGAAGGGACAGCTTTAAACTGTCCCTTCTTTTGGTGCCGGTGGACGGACTCGAACCGTCACGGATGATTAGTCCACAGGATTTTGAGTCCAGCGCGTCTGCCAATTTCACCACACCGGCACACTACAAATATAACATAATGCTGTTTAAGTTGCAAGCGATTTTAACATTTTTGTTTAGACGGCGAAATTTTTGTCAGCCGCATCGCCCATTAGGATATTGAACCTGTCATATGCGAAACTTAATGTTGCTAAAAGCGGCGGGCGGTGATATAATAGCGTAAGTGCTTTATATAAAGCGTTGGATACACAATAATGGGTCGTATGGAACGATTTTATATAGGGTATCAAAATAATATCTCAATACATCAATTAGAGGCAGTATGCAAAAGGGGTCAAAGCGAGAGAGCGTTTCAAAGAGGGGAGAGAGCGGAAGCGACAAAAACTTAGCGCCCGATTTCGGAATGATCAAGAATACGCTGAAGAATTTCGGCACGAATTTGATATACGTTTTTGTGACGATGGGCACGGTGTATCTTTTTATGCTGTTTGCGATCTTGTTGTTTGCAGGCTCCACTTTGCAGAACTTGTCGGATACGCTGTCGGGGATAATCGAGACCGTGGGCGCGTCTATAGAGCAGTCGTCTGCGTCGGTGGAGGAGTTCCTCGCTTACGCATTTGGCAAGATAAATTGGGATGGCAACTTTTTACAGACCATCGCGCGAATTTTGGATACAAAATGGATAAGCGAGACAGTCAAGGGCTTTTTCGATACGCTCAGTATGTCTACGGAAGGGTTTGATGCGCAGATAAACGCGATACTGACCAATTTTTCAAACAAGCTGTCCGTAGACCTGGGTATCGCGGTGTCGCTCGTCGCGCTGGGTGTGTGGATTTCAAACTCAGCTACGCGATATGTCTTGCGTCGGCGTACGGCGAAACGTGGAATAAAAAACTTTTTGCTTGCGCATACTCTTGTTCCGTTTGTGCAGTCCATCGTGGTTTTTGTAGCGGGCATACTGTTTGCGTTTATACAATGGTTCGCCATACTTGTGCTCGTTGCGGCGGTCGCGCTGTGGGCAATCATTTCGCTAATGAATGCTTACATCATTTTCAGGGATAAGAACGTTCCGCTTACGCCGAAGGACGTCATCACGTCGCGCAACGTTGTATCGCTCATCCTTGTAGGGCTCATAATTTTTGCGATAGACATCGTGCTGTGCGTCGGGCTTTGGTATCTTAACCCCATTTTGTGCGTGCTTATCATCATACCCGTTTTCATATATTCCCTCAACATCATTGACCTTGGCTCGGACTCGTTCGTATTGGGACTCATCAACATTTTAAAGTGCGACTAAAAAAGGGAAGAAGAAAAAAAATCATAGCTTAAAAACACATTTTGTATACTTTTTAAAAAGAGGCGAAAAGGGCGGTCTTTCGCTTGACGGCGCTTTTCGATTTGCGCTATAATACGGCTATGAAAGGCTTGAGAACGTGCTTCGCCCGACAGGGCGGGGAGAAATCCAATAGTCTGAGAGGCGCAATTTAAGGCAGGTATTTTCACGCAGGAAATTCCTGCCTTCTTGATTATTTGAGAGGTATATATGAAAAAAGTCGGCATTGTTATGGGCAGCGATTCCGATCTGCCCGTCGTGAGCAAGGCATTCGAAGTGCTGGAGGAGTTTGATATTCCGTATGAGGTGCACGTCTATTCCGCGCACCGCACTCCGCTTGAGGCAAAGGCTTTTGCCGAGAATGCCGAGAGGGACGGCTTTGGCGTCATCATCGCCGCCGCGGGCATGGCGGCTCATCTTGCGGGCGCGCTTGCCGCAAACACCACGCTCCCCGTCATAGGCATACCCATCAAGAGCGCAACGCTGGACGGAATGGACGCATTGCTTTCCACGGTGCAGATGCCATCGGGCATACCCGTCGCGACGGTCGCCATAGACGGAGCAAAAAATGCGGCGTATCTTGCCGCCGAAATAATCGCTTTGTCCGACGCTACGCTCTCGGCGAAGCTTAAGGAAGCGAGGGACGTCGCCGCAAAGCAAGTGCTTGAAAAAAACAATAAAATAGCCGAAAAATACAACAAGTGACATGCAAAACATCAAGCGACGTGTTGTTGTCAAGAACAAAAACATTCCGCTTTGTGGTCAACACAATAAAAAATAACCTTTTCAAGGAGAATAATATGGAAAAGCTCGAACAAGTTTATGAGGGCAAGGCAAAAAAGGTCTATAAGACCTCTGACAAGGATCTTTACATCGTCTCTTATAAGGACGACGCGACCGCGTTCAACGGTCTCAAGAAGGGCACCATAGTCGGCAAGGGCGTCATCAACAATCGCATGAGCAACATGATGATGCAACTGCTTGAAAAGAAGGGCGTTCCCACGCACTATGTAGAGGAACTGTCCGAGCGCGACACCCTCGTGAAAAAGGTCAGCATAGTTCCTCTCGAGGTCATCATCCGCAACGTATCTGCGGGATCTTTCGCAAAGCGCTACGGCGTGGAAGAGGGCATAGTATTTGACGAGCCGACGATAGAGTTTTCCTACAAAAACGACGCGCTCGGCGATCCGCTCATCAACAGCTATCACGCGCTCGCGCTCAAACTTGCGACAAAGGAAGAGATAGAACTCATCAAGACGTACGCATTCAAGGTCAACGAAGTGCTCAAGGAGTACTTTTTGACGATAGGCGTGAAGCTCATCGACTTCAAACTCGAATTCGGCAAGACATCGGACGGGACCATAGTACTCGCGGACGAGATCTCCCCCGATACCTGCCGTTTCTGGGACGCAAAGACAAACGAGAAGCTGGATAAGGACCGCTTCAGGCGCGACCTCGGCGGAGTCGAGGACGCCTACCGCGAGATATTCGGCAGGATCACAAACAAATAAAAACCAAAGTTTATGTGCGCGTTTTGCGCACATAAACATCTTTTATTGAGATTTACGGCATTTTGAAATGCCGCGCGGAGAGTTTTATGTCACACATACATGACGAGTGCGGAGTGTTCGGCATTTTCGCAAATTCAAGACAGGATGTGGCTTCAACCGCGTACTACGCGCTGTTTGCGCTTCAGCACAGAGGTCAGGAATCGGCGGGCATAGTCGTCAACGACGACGGCGTTTTCCGCACGCACAAGGACGTGGGACTTGTCAACGACGTTTTCACTCCCGATGCGATGCGAAGGCTGGGCGAGGGAAATATGGCGGTAGGGCACGTGCGCTATTCCACGACGGGCACGGGACTCAGAGAGAACGCTCAACCCATAGTCGTCAATCACCTTAAGGGCAACCTCGCGCTTGCGCATAACGGCAACCTTGTCAATGCGTACGAGCTTAGATCCGAGCTTGAAAACGGCGGAAGCATTTTCCACACTACTTCGGATAGTGAGGTCATCTCCTATATCATCACGAAAGAGCGCGTGTGTCGTCATTCCATTGAGGAAGCGGTGCTCGCCGCGATGGACAGACTTCGGGGCGCGTATTCCATCGTCGTGATGTCGCCCTCAAAACTCATTGCCGCGCGCGATCCAAACGGTTTCAGACCGCTCTGTTTCGGAGTGCGGGACGACGGCGCGTATGTCATTGCCTCCGAGTCCTGCGCACTGGACGCAATAGGCGCGACCTATGTGCGCGAGGTGGAGCCGGGCGAGATGCTCACGATAAGCGCGGACGGCGTGACAAGCGACAGATCGCACTGCGGCAAAGCGCCAAAAACGCTGTGTGTGTTCGAGTTTTTGTACATTGCGCGTCCCGACTCCGTCATAGACGGCAAGTCCGTACATGAGGCAAGGAGGCAGGCGGGCAAGTTTCTTGCCGAACAGTACAAGATAGACGCGGATATAGTCGTAGGCGTTCCCGATTCGGGTATAGACGCGGCGTTCGGGTACGCGGAGACGTCGGGCATTCCATATGGAATAGGCTTCATCAAAAACAAGTATATCGGCAGGACGTTCATAGCGCCCGGGCAAGCCGCGAGAGAGGACAGGGTGCGCATAAAACTCAACGTGCTCACGTCCGCGATAAAGGGCAAGCGCGTGGTGCTTGTCGACGACAGTATTGTGCGCGGCACGACGTGTCAGCGCATAGTCAAATTGTTGCGCGACGCGGGCGCGACGGAGGTGCATATGCTCTCCTCAGCTCCCGCATTCCTCAATCCTTGCTACTATGGCACGGACATCGACTCGCGCGACAACCTCATCGCCTGTCACCATAGCGTTGAGGAAATTGCAAAGATAATCGGCGCGGATTCGCTGGGATATTTGGACGTAAACAAGGTGGAGTGGCTCACGGGAGAGGGTACGGGATTTTGCAAGGCGTGCTTTGACGGAAAATATCCCACCGACCTTCCCACCGTCACGGACAAGAGCAGATTTGAAAGGTGGGAGCGCCCCATAAGCGAAAATCCCAAATTCCAAAATAAGGAGAGGAAACAATGAAGGACAGCTATTCCGAAAGTTACAAGAATGCGGGCGTGGACATCACGGCGGGCTACAGAGCGGTGGAGCTTATGAAAAAGCATATCGCGCGCACCCTCCCCGACGGCAGGGACGTCATAGGCGGCTTCGGAGGACTTTTCCCGCTTGACCTCGAGGACATAAAAAAGCCCGTGCTGGTGTCGGGGACGGACGGCGTAGGCACAAAGTTGCGCGTCGCTCAATTGCTCGACAAGCACGACACAATAGGCATAGACTGCGTCGCGATGTGCGTCAACGACGTGCTGTGTTGCGGGGCAAAACCGCTGTTTTTCCTCGATTATATCGCGTGCGGAAAAAATATTCCCGAAAAGATCGCGACCATAGTGAGCGGAGTGGCGGAAGGCTGCGTACAGGCGGGCTGCCAGCTTATAGGCGGCGAGACCGCGGAGCACCCAGGCACTATGCCCGAGGACGATTACGACATCGCGGGCTTCACCGTGGGAGTCGTGGACCGCGACAAGATAATAGACAACAAAAAGATGAGGGCGGGGGACGTCATGATCGCGCTTCCGTCCAGCGGAGTACATTCCAACGGCTTTTCGCTTGTGAGAAAGGTTTTCGACATCGAAAATGCGGACCTGAACGCTCCCGTCGCGGAGCTTGGCGGCAAGTCCCTCGGCGAGGCGTTGCTCGCACCCACCGTCATATATGTCAAACCCATGCTCGCGCTTTTGAAGCAGGTGGAAGTGCTCGGCGTTGCGCACATCACGGGAGGCGGCTTCTTCGAGAATATGCCGCGCTCCTTCCCCGAAGGGTTGGGCGTGGAGATCGCTCGAAATGATGTAAAAGTTCTCCCCATATTCGACCTCATCCAAAAACGCGGGAATATAAGTGAGCACGACATGTTCAACACCTTCAATATGGGCGTGGGCATGACCGCTATAGTTCATAGCGAGGACGCGGACAAGGCGATAGATATTTTGAGAGCGAACGACATAGACGCCTACAAACTCGGCACTATGACCGAGGGGAGCGGCGTAACGCTCAAGTGAGGAAAGCTCAGGTCGCTGTCTGAAGCGCAGATACGTTGAATTTTGGGAAATAAATATTGAAATCGGGATATGGAAGAGCGGCTTTTCAATATGTACAAGCGGTGGACGGGACAGATCGCGAGCGAGTGTAAAGACTTGTGCGGCGATATGTATTCAAATCCTTGCTATCTCGGCGTCCCCGATGATTGGAAGAGCGCAACAAACCGCATTATGATAGTCGGGAAGGAGGCGGCGGGCGAGTGGGGATTTGGCAAAGCGTCCGGTTGGGAAACGGGATCCGCGGAGCGTTGGAAGCAGAACGCCTCGATTTACAAGATCATCACGGAGCCTATTAAGGTGTTTGAGAGTAGCGCTGTCAATGTGAAAGGCATTGAAAAGCTTATGCGTTACAACACTTGGGCAACCAAAGACTACCATTTGGAAGAAGGCAGAAAAAGCGCATTCTGGAGAAGGTTTGGGAGCATTGCGAAACTCGAAAATTGCGCCGTCGTATGGAACGATATCGACAAAATATGTTTGCGTAAAAAATCGAAGTGCGCTTTGTCCGACAGGGAAAGGGCACTCCTTCACAGTGTGGAGACAAAGATACTCAAAGAGGAAATAGAAATTCTCAAACCCAACATCGTCTTATTTTGCGGCTGGCATGAGATATCGCTCAAAGAGGAATTGCCCAATATCGCGGCAGAGTATAACAGTCGTAAGGACGAGCCGCTTGCGCCCGATACATTAAAAGCGTGCGACAAGAGCAAAGCGCACATAGGCACAAAACGATATTTGTGCGAGATAAAGCGGGACGGCGTCACTTATATTTTGAGCTATCATCCAACTTGGGGAAATTTGCAAAAGGGATATGAGGGCGCGGTGTTTGAAATGGTGAAGAGCGCGCTGAAAAAACAATGAGACGCTCCGACTTAAACGCTCGATACGCAAAATACCACGGAGCAAAGTGCTTGAGCGGCAAATGAGAAGTATACATCTTGCAAATATCGCGCAGCTAAGGTAAAATGAAATAAATGAAATGTGCAAATTGCCGTGCATGCGAGCTGTAAAAGAGCGCGAAACTCACGAAGTTTGCACAAAAAAGGATATGTAAAGTATGGAAAAAGTGAAGATCGCGGTGCTCTGCTCGGGCGGAGGCACAAATTTTCAGGCGATAATGAGCGCGAGCGAGGTGGGGCTTATCCCGCACGGCGACATATGCCTCGTCGTCACGGACAACGCTGACGCATATGTGCTGGAGCGCGCAAAGAGATACGCCATAAAAACGCTTGTCTTTGACAGAAAAAGCATCCCTTCACGGCAGGAGCGCGAAGAGGCTATACTTGCCGCGTTCAAAAAAGAGGGCATAGATATGGTCGTGCTCGCGGGCTTTATGACAGTGCTGTCCGAAAAGTTCATAAAGGCGTACGAAGGGTGCATCATCAACGTGCATCCCGCGCTCATCCCAAGCTTTTGCGGAGTGGGAATGTATGGTCTGCACGTACATGAGGCGGCGCTCGCGCGCGGAGTCAAGGTGACGGGCGCGACTGTGCACTATGTCACGGAGGAGTGCGACGGCGGTCCCATAATTTTGCAAAAAGCGGTAAACGTGCAGGACGGCGACACTCCCGAGACGCTGCAAAAGCGCGTAATGCGCGAGGCGGAGTGGGTGATATTGCCTGAGGCCGTGGAGCTTGTCGCAAGCAAACTTTGCGGGATATGAGGACAATACATTATTGACTTACAACTTATGACACATCGCAAAATGCGCACCTGTATCCAAAAAACGCGAAGTTTTGGGCTTGTCGCAAAAAAAATAAATTAGAAAATCAATACGCCTTACGGCGAAGGAGTACAACATGTCATACGCAAAAAAGAGCATCTCGAGGTTGCTTGCCTCAAACGCTTATCCGGGGCGCGGCATAATCGTCGGCAAAAGCTCGGACGGCAAGAAGGCGCTGTTTGCCTACTTCATCATGGGAAGGAGCGAAAATAGCCGCAATCGCGTCTTTGTAAAAAAGGGAGACGCGATCTACACCGAACCATATGACGAGAGCAAGGTCAAGGACCCGAGCCTCATCATCTACGCGCCCGTTAAGATGGTCGGCAAGGATGTCATCGTCACAAACGGCGACCAGACGGACACAATAGAGACGTCGCTTGAGGAGGGCAGGTGCTTCCGTCACGCGCTTATGACAAGGCAGTTCGAGCCTGACGCACCCAACTTCACTCCGCGCATAAGCGCCATACTCCACCTCGGCAAAAAGAGGAAGGATTACACCTATGAGATGTCCATTTTGAAGAGCGCGGACTCAAAGGGCAGGGCGTGCAACAGATATTTCTATGCATATGAGCCGCTCAGCGGAGTCGGACACTTCATCCATACATACAAAAAGGACGGGAACCCGCTTCCCACATTCGAGGGCGAACCCGAAAGAGTGAAGCTCCCCGCAACTGTGCAGGAACTTGCTCACGAAGTGTGGGACAGCCTGAACGAGGACAACAAAATATCTCTTGTTTGCCGCTCATACGACCTCTTGAGCGGAGAGGAAGAGGAAGTCATCATCAACAAGTATCAAAAATGAGACGTTTTAAAACGTTTCGGATATAGAATTCAAAACGGCGAATTTTGCAAAAATGCGCAAAACGTAGTGAGTTTTGAGACAAAAACATAAAAGTCGGAATTTATTGAGACAAATAGGAGAGATATGAACGAGTTTTCTTTGAAATACGGTTGCAATCCAAATCAAAAGCCCGCGCGCATATTTATGGCGGACGGCGGCGACCTTCCCGTGAGCATACTTAACGGCAGACCGGGATATATTAACTTCCTAGACGCGCTGAATTCGTGGCAACTTGTCAAGGAGATAAAGGAGAATACGGGACTTGTAGCGGCGACGAGTTTCAAGCATGTGTCCCCGACATCCGCGGCAGTGGGGAGGAAGCTGTCCGACGCACTCAAGAAGTCCTGCTTTGTGGACGACATAGAGGGACTCGACGACTCTCCGCTCGCTTGCGCATACGCAAGGGCAAGGGGTACGGACAGAATGTCCTCGTTCGGCGATTGGATCGCGCTTTCGGACGAGTGCGACGCCACGACCGCAAAGATAATCGCGCGCGAGGTGTCCGACGGCATAATCGCCCCCGCATACAGCAAAGAGGCGCTCGAGATACTCGGCGCAAAGCGCAAGGGGGCGTACAACATCGTGCAGATAGACAAGGACTACGTGCCCGACGAGATAGAGCGCAAACAGGTGTTCGGGGTCACGTTTGAGCAGGGCAGGAACAACTTCAAAATAGACGGCGATCTGCTTAAAAATATCGTCACGGACAACAAGGATCTGCCCGAGGACAAGGCGATAGACCTGATAATTTCGCTCATCACCCTCAAATATACGCAGTCCAACTCCGTTTGCTTTGCGACGGACGGACAGGCGATAGGCGTGGGCGCGGGACAGCAATCGCGCATACATTGCACTCGTCTCGCCGCGCAAAAGGCGGACCTGTGGCATCTAAGACAGCATGAAAAAGTGCTGGGACTCAAGTTCGCGGACGGCGTGGGCAGACCCGAAAAAAACAACATCATCGACATCTATCTTTCCGACGACGCGGAGGACGTAATAGGGGACGACGTATGGAGGCAAAATTTCGCCGTTCGTCCCGAGCCGTTCACTCGCGAGGAGAAGTCGGAATATCTCAAGACGATAAAGGGAGTTTCTCTCGGAAGCGACGCTTTCTTCCCCTTCTCGGACAACGTCGAGAGGGCGTTCAAGAGCGGCGTCGGCTATATTGCGGAACCGGGCGGATCCGTGAGAGACGACCTCGTCATAGAGGCGGCAAACAAGCACGACATGGTGATGTGCTTCACGGGAATGAGATTGTTCCACCATTGATAATTGCATTAAACGCGGGTTTATTTGCAAAAAATAGCGCGATAAAGTTTTGATTTTAAAATTTGCAGGAGGAATTATGGACATATTGGTCGTCGGAGGCGGAGGAAGAGAGCATGCGGTCATAAAAGCTCTCAAAAGCAGTCCTAAGGCGGGCAAGATATATTGCTTGCCGGGAAACGGAGGTATCGCGGCGGACGCGGAGTGTCATTCGATAAAATCTACGGACATAGACGGCATCGTGGAGTTTGCAAAGTCGCACAAAGTCGATTTTGCGGTGGTCACTCCCGACGACCCGCTCGTGCTCGGCGCGGTGGACGCGCTCGAGGGCATAGGCGTGCCGTGTTTCGGACCGAACAAGAGGGCGGCTATTATAGAGGGGAGCAAGGTGTTTTCAAAACAGCTTATGAACAAGTACGGCATCCCCACCGCAAAGAGCAAAACTTTCACGCGCGCGGACGAAGCACTCGAATATCTCAAAGATACGACCTATCCCGCCGTCATAAAGGCGGACGGCCTTGCGCTGGGAAAGGGCGCCGTCATAGTAAACAACTTTGACGAGGCGAAGGCGGCGATCAAGGATATGATGCTGGACAAGATATTCGGCGAGAGCGGCAGCAGAGTGCTCGTTGAGGAGTTCTTGACGGGACCGGAAGTTTCAGTACTCTCTTTCACGGACGGAAAGCGCGTAATTCCTATGGTATCATCTATGGATCACAAGCGCGCGCTGGACGGCGACAAGGGCCTCAACACGGGCGGAATGGGCACTATCGCGCCGAATCCGTACTACACGCCCGACATCGCAAAGCGCTGTATGGATGAGATATTCCTGCCCACGATCGAGGCGATGAACGCGGAAGGCAGGACGTTTAAGGGCTGTCTGTATTTCGGGCTTATGCTCACGGCGGACGGACCCAAAGTGATCGAGTACAATTGTCGTTTCGGCGATCCCGAGACGCAGGTGGTTTTGCCGCTTCTCGTTAGCGACTTGCTTGAGATCATGCTTGCCACGCGCAACGGAACGCTAGACGAGAATATGGTGAAATTCTCATCTGACAGCGCGTGTTGCGTCGTCGTCGCGTCGAATGGTTATCCAAAAAAATACAATACGGGGTGCGAAATGTCGCTTCCCGCTCCCGCCGAGGACGAGGACATTTACATTGCGGGCGCAAAACTTTGCGAGGGCAAACTTGTGACGTCGGGCGGCAGAGTGCTCGGCGCGGTGGCAAGGGCGAAGGACTTGAGGTCGGCAATAGACAAAGCGTATGCGCTTGCAAAGCAGGTGCGCTTCGAGGGTGCGTATATGCGCGGCGATATAGGCGCAAGAGCGCTCGCCGCATTGGGGGAAAAATAATGGTTTATCGCATTTATGTTGAAAAGAGGACAGGTTTCGACCACGAGGCGAGGACGCTTCTTGCCGATTGTCGCGAGCTTTTGGGGCTTAAAGGCATAGAGAGGATACGCGTAATAAACCGCTACGACGCGGAGGGACTTGATGGAAAGCTGTTCGACTCCTGCGTAGCAAAGGTGTTCAGCGAGCCGCAGATGGACAAGGCGTTGAAGCGCGTGGATATGTCCGGCGCGACCGCGTTTGCCGTGGAGTATTTGCCCGGGCAATTCGACCAAAGGGCGGACAGCGCGGCGCAGTGCATACAGCTCATCTCGATGGGCGCGCGTCCCCTCATACGCACCGCAAAGCTGTATCTCGTGTACGGCGACGTGAGCGAGGCGGACATTTCGGCGCTGAAAAAGTATGTCATAAATCCCGTAGAGAGCAGAGAGGCTTCGCTAGAACTGCCAAAGACGCTCAAAGTCGAATACGATATGCCCGAGACGGTGGAGACTCTCACGGGGTTCAACGCGCTGGACAGAGCGGGGCTTGAGGCATTCGTCAAAAATTACGGACTTGCGATGGACATCGACGACATCGCGTTTTGTCAAAGCTATTTCAGAGATGAGAAGCGCGACCCCACCATCACAGAGATACGCATGATAGACACCTATTGGTCCGATCACTGCCGCCATACCACGTTTTTGACGACGGTGGACAGCGTAAAATTCGAGGACGAACTGCTTGAGGACGCCTACAAAGATTATATCGCCGCGCGCGAGGAAATAGGGCGCACAAAGCCGATAAACCTCATGGATATAGGCACCATCGCATGCAAGTTGCTCAAAAAGCGCGGGCTTCTAGACAAGCTGGACGAGAGCGAGGAGATAAACGCGTGCACCGTCAAAATAAAAGTAGACCACGACGGCAAGCAGGAAGATTGGCTGTTGCTGTTTAAAAACGAGACGCACAATCATCCCACCGAGATAGAGCCTTTCGGCGGCGCGGCGACCTGTATAGGCGGCGCGATACGTGACCCGCTCAGCGGAAGAAGCTATGTGTATGCCGCTATGCGCGTGACGGGCGCGGGAGACCCCCTCGTACCCGTGAAGGATACTTTGCCCGGGAAGCTTCCTCAGCGTAAGCTCGTTACGACGGCGGCGGCGGGATATTCCTCATACGGCAATCAGATAGGGCTTGCGACGGGACAGGTGGACGAGATGTACCACGAGGGCTATGTCGCAAAGAGGCTGGAAATAGGCGCGGTCATCGCCGCTACTCCCGCTGAAAATGTGCGCAGAGAAACGCCTCTTCCCGGCGATAAGGTGATACTTTTGGGAGGTAAGACGGGCAGAGACGGGTGCGGCGGCGCGACGGGTTCGTCAAAATCCCATACGCAAGAATCTCTCACGGAGTGTGGCGCGGAAGTGCAGAAGGGCAACGCTCCCGAAGAGAGAAAACTTCAAAGGCTGTTCAGAATAAGCGAGGCGATGCGCCTCATCAAACGTTGTAACGACTTCGGCGCGGGCGGTGTGTCCGTCGCGATAGGCGAGCTTGCGGACGGGCTTGAGATAGACCTCGACCTCGTGCCGAAAAAGTACGAGGGACTTGACGGCACCGAGCTTGCCATATCCGAATCGCAGGAGCGCATGGCTGTCGTAGTGGAGGCGGATAAGGCGGCGCGATTTATCGAGCTTGCCGAGGGCGAGAACCTCGAGGCGACCGTCGTCGCGACTGTCACAGAGGAGCCGAGGCTGAAGATGAGATGGAAAGGGCATACGGTCGTGGATATTTCCCGCGAGTTTTTAAACTCCAACGGCGCGGAAAAACATATCGACATCGCTCCCGCAAAGATAAAAGAGTTTGGAAGAAAGATCCCCGCGGACTTTGTCGAGGGTATGAAAACGCTTGCGGGCGACCTCAACGTGTGCTCTAAGCGCGGACTTTCCGAGCGATTTGACTCGACGATAGGCGCGGGCACGGTGCTTATGCCCTTCGGCGGCAAGTATCAACAGACGCCTCCGCAGGCTATGGTGCACCTCATATCTACCGAGAAGGGACACACGGACACGGTTTCATATATGAGCTGGGGCGGGAATCCGCACATAGCGGAAAACAGCCCGTATCACGGCGCATATCTCGCCGTTGTGGAAAGCCTATGCAAGCTCATCGCTACGGGCGCGAGCTATGAGGATGTCTATCTCACATTCCAGGAGTACTTCCTCAAACCCGGCAAGGACGCAACAAGGTGGGGACAGCCTCTCGCGGCACTTCTCGGAGCATTCAAGGCGCAGTGCGATCTTAACATTGCGGCGATAGGCGGCAAGGACAGTATGAGCGGCACTTTCGAGAATATCGACGTCCCGCCCACCCTCGTCTCGTTTGCGGTGACGACGGGCAAGACGTCGGAGGTCGTATCTCCCGAATTCAAGGCGGCGGGGCACAGAGTAGTTTTGATCGAGCCGAAGTACGACGAGTACGGTCTGCCCGACGCAATATCGCTTGTCGCAAACATTTCAAAGGTCACAAAACTCATAAGAGAAGGCAAGGCGAAAGCCGTATATACGCCCACCTACGGAGGCGTGGCGGCGGGACTGCTCAAGATGTGCCTCGGCAACAGGATAGGCTTCGCCATTGACAAGGAGATAGACAACGAGACGCTGTTTGCGTATCGCTACGGCTCCTTCATCATAGAACTTGGCGGCGCGGCGCGCGTGGGCAAGACTCTGGGCAGGACGAAGGCGAGATATCAACTCGCTCGCGAAGAGGAAATAATTTCGCTTGACAAACTGCAAAGCATATACGAAGGAAAGCTTGAGAGCGTTTATCCCTGCAATATAACGCCTCCCAAACGTCCCGTGAGCACGTTGTCGTATGACGGCAAATTCGAGCCGTTTAGATGTTCGATTTCCACCGCACATCCGAAGGTGCTGATCCCCGTATTCCCGGGCACGAACTGCGAGTACGACACCGCAAAGGCGTTTGAGGACGCGGGCGCGCAGGCGGATGTTTTCGTCATCAAAAACAATTCCGCAAGCGACGTGGCGTACTCCGCGCAGGAATTCGCAAGGCGCATGAGCGAGGCTAATATAGTGTTTATCCCCGGGGGCTTCTCGGGCGGCGACGAACCCGACGGTTCCGGCAAATTCATAACCGCGTTTTTCAGAAATGAGAGAATAAAAGAGGAAGTCGGGAGATTGCTTGAGGTCCGCGACGGACTTATGGGCGGCATTTGCAACGGTTTTCAGGCGCTCATAAAGCTCGGACTCGTGCCATTCGGCAAGATAATAGATACGGACAGAAATTGTCCTACGCTCACCTACAACGACATCGGAAGGCATCAATCCCGTATCGTGCAGGTCAGAGTCGCCTCCGACAAGTCGCCGTGGCTGAGCGCGGTCAATGTGGGAGACGTGTTCAACGTGCCGATATCCCACGGCGAGGGCAGATTTGTGTGTTCGGACAAGTTGCTGAGGCAGCTTGCCGCAAACGGGCAGATCATGACGCAATACGTAGATTTGAAAGGCAGGGCGACTATGGACATACGCTTTGCTCCAAACGGCAGCACCTGCGCGGTTGAGGGCATACTCTCACCCGACGGCAGAGTTTTCGGCAAGATGGGACATGCGGAGCGCAAGGGCGCGGGACTGTATCAAAACGTCCCGGGCAATTACGACATGAAGCTGTTTGAAAGCGCGGTCAAGTATTTCGAATAGGGCAGACCGATGTGCAAAAGCGCGCTTGACTCTGCAAATTAGGCATTTAAACATTGCGTTGTGCAAATTTAAAATGCGCGTTTTGCAAAACACGAATAAAACGATGTGAAAAATATCCTCTCCGTTCGGAGAGGATATTTTGCAGAACCGACAGGATATAACTTTTCCTTACAAACAAAAACAGGTGGTTATAATCTGTATATTAAGTTGTCGAATCTTACTTGAATGCCTTGATGTAGGCAACAAGCTCGTTGAAGATGACGTCGAGGCCGTGCGCGCCCGCGTCGGGGAAACCTATACTGCGTTCGCCGACGGTGCCCGCTCTGCCAAGTCTTGCGACGACAGTCTTTGTGGCTTCCGCGCCTTCGTGCGCCGCTTTTGCGCCAAGCTCGAGACCCTTGATGAGTTTCTTGTTTTCTTCAGCCGCCTTTGTGAGCGCGATCGCGCAGGGTTTTAAGGCGTCGACAAGCGTCTTATCGCCGATGTCCGCGCCCTTGCCGAAGGACTTTTTGCCCGTCTCATACACGCCGCGGTTCGCCTCCGTGAAGAGGAAGGCGATGTCCTTGAGGCTGACTTCCGTCTTGCCGAGCATCGCTTTGCCCGCATACTTGAACGCGGAACCCCAGATGGGACCTGACGCGCCGCCGCAGTACTCCTTGATTATCTCGGAGCAACTGACGAGGAATTCGCCGATGTCGCCTTTCTTGCGGGTCGCCCAATCTGCCTTGAGCTGTCTGAAGCCCTTTGCGATGGACATTCCGAAGTCGCCGTCGCCCATTTGATCCGCCTCGCAGAAGGGAACTTCGTTTTCGATGACGATGTCCGCCATCTTCTCGACTATTTTGACGAATGCGGCAGTGTTTATTGTCTCGCCGATCTTAGGCTCGCCTACGACTTCGTAAGTGGCGTTATCCTCTGTCTCTTCTTTTGCCGCGGCTTTCTTCGCCTTTTTGGGCTGTGCCTCTTGAGGAGCGTAGCCGAGCGCTTTGCCTATTGCCTTTATAGCCTCGAGCGCCGCTTCCGCTTGCTCATCCATAGCCGCGCCCCAGGTGAGGGCAGGTGTGGAAACGGGATAATCTATGAGAGCTTTGAGTTCCGCGTCTACTCTCAGCACGGAAATGGAAGCGCCCGCCATGTCGATGGACGTCATATAGTTGCCGACTATCGTGCGATGTATGGTTATGCCGTCCGCGGCAAGCGCCTTTGTGACGGAATTGTTGAGGATGTACAACTCCTGCAGGGGGGATCCGCCGAAACCGTTGATGAGAAGCACGATCTCTTCGCCTTTCTTAAGCCCGAGATCTTCCTCGAGGTCGGTGACGATCCTGCGCGCGAGGTCGTCCGAGAAGGTGCCCTTTGAATAGTCTATCTTCTCGCGGAAACGACCGGGTTCGCCGTGGATGCCCACGCCGAATTCCATCTCGTCGTCGCCGATGTCGAAAGTGGGATGTCCCGCCGCGGGAACGGTGCAGGACGTAAACGCGAAACCGAAGGAGCGCACGTTTTCGATGACCTTGTTTGCGATACGCTTGACCTCTTCGAGTTCCTTGCCTTGTTCTGCCGCCGCGCCTGCGCACTTATGCACGAGCACTGTGCCCGCAACGCCTCTGCGTCCGACGGTGTAGAGGGAGTCCTTGACGGCGATGTCGTCGTTGACATACACCGCGTCGACCTTGACGCCGTCCTCTTGCGCGTCCGCCATTGCGTTGTTGAAATTCATGCAATCGCCCGAATAGTTCTTGATGATGAGCAATACGCCCTTGTCCGTCGCGCACTTTTTGATCGCGTTGTAAACTTGCACCTGAGAGGGAGAGGCAAATACGTCGCCGCATACCGCCGCGTCAAGCATACCTTTGCCGACAAAACCCGCATGCGCAGGCTCATGTCCGCTGCCGCCGCCCGAAATGAGGCTGACCTTCTCGTCGTTGATGTCCTTCTTTTTTACGATCTTGAACTTTTCGACAAACTCGAGTTCGGGATGCGCCGCCGCAAGGCCGTGGCACATATCATAGACGAAACTCTCGGGGGTGTTCATTATTTTTTTCATAATATTCTCCTTATTCAAAAAAAGTAGGGTACTCTCCTTTGGGGAGAGCACCCTCATTTATTGTCGCTTAGTCGCAGCAATCGCAGCCGTATCTATATTCATAGCCTATTCTGTCCGCAGTCTTGATGGCGGCTTTGACCATGTCGACTGTTACGGGGAAGGGCATGTTGTGAATGGACTCGTCGGGGATGCAGGATTTTTCGGCAATTGCGGTGAGCATCTCGTCGTCGATCTCGTCAGTGCCGAGGTCCTTCAAGCAGACGGGGAGTCCCACTGTCTCGCAGAAGTCGAGGACTTCGTACAGTTCCTCTTCGGGGCTGTTTTCAAGCACGAGTTGGCAGATGGTGCCGAAGGCTACCATTTCGCCGTGATAATACTTCGTGTGAGAGGGCAGAAGAGTGAGGCCGTCGTGGATGGCGTGCGCCGCGGCAAGTCCGCCGCTCTCGAAGCCGAGGCCGGAGAGAAGGATGTTTGTTTCGACTATTCTCTCAAACGCGGGTGTGACGCAGTTCATATCGCAAGCCGTCTTTGCCTTTGCGCCGTCCGAGAGAAGGGTCTTATAGCACAGTTCCGCAAGCGCGAAAGCCGCCATCGTGCCATAGCCGAGCATCGTGCCCTTTGCTCTGTTTGCGCCGCAGGGAAGACCCGCATTGACGTTGGAGCAGGAGCGGACGTTTGCTCTCGCCTCGAAATATGTGGAAAGGGCGTCGCCCATGCCGCTGACGAGGAAACGCGTGGGAGCGTTTGCGATGACAGTCGTGTCGATGAGCACCACGCTGGGGCTTTGTCTGAAATATGCATAGTCGTCAAAGTGATGATCGTCCGTGTACAGCACTGCGGAGTGGGATGTCGGAGCGTCCGTCGCCGCAATGGTGGGGCAGATGATGAGGTTGCTGCCCGCCGCGACGCACTTCGATGTGTCGATCGCCTTGCCGCCGCCCAGACCGATGGTGCAGGAGCACTTGTTGGCTTTTGCAAACTCTTGCAGAGCCTTTACGGTGTTGCGGGAGCACTCGCCCTTGAACAGGTCGCCGCTCAGCACGAATTCAACGCCGAATTTCGCCTGTGTAGCTTCGAGTTTCTCTTTGACGAGACCGAGCGCGAACGGGTCCGCGATAAGCAGAGCTTTCTTACCGAAAGTTCTTACGAAATATCCGAGGTTGAGGAGCTCATCCTCGCCCTGGACATACTTTGTGGGGCAAATAAATGCTTTTCTCATAAAGTTTCTCCTTTTTTGAGGTTTATTTGATGATTATATTATATAACCGCCAAATTCATATTTCAATAGCAATTTTGCTAAATTTTGGGTATTTGCAAAAGATTTTTTGCACAAAAACACAAATTTTGATATATTTTTCGTCAAAGATCCGCATTTTTGCAAATTTTCGCACTTGCTAAATTTTTATTGCAAATCGCGGGGAGGTCGTTTATAATGTATTATCATCTTAAAAGGAGTTTTCCATATGGACATAAGAGGATCTGTGTCGGCAAGAGTGGAGTGGATAAAGGCGCTTCTAAAGAGCGCGGGCGCGAAGGGCGTCATATACGGAAACAGCGGCGGAAAGGACTGCTCGCTTGTGAGCATACTTTGCAAGATGGCAACGGACAATGTGCTCGGGGTCATCATGCCGTGCAGTTCAAAACAGAATTACACGTCCGACCGCGACGACGCGCTCGCCGTGGGCAAACATTTCGGCATAGAGCAGATAGAGGTGGACCTCACAAGCGTAAAAGATACGTTTATGACCGCGCTTGGCGACAAGTTTGCGGGGAGCGAGAGCGCGAAACACATGGCGTCCATCAACATAAATCCCCGCTTGCGCATGACGACGCTGTACGCATTGGGACAGGCGCGCGGCTATCTCGTCGCGGGGACGGGCAATCTTGACGAGGCGACTTTGGGCTACTTCACGAAGTGGGGGGACGGCGCGTACGACTTCAACCCCATCGCGGACCTCACGGTGGGCGAAATATTCGAGCATTTGAAATTCCTCGGCTGCCCCGAGAGCGTCATAAGCAAAGCGCCCTCCGCGGGACTGTATCCCGGACAGACGGACGAGACCGAGATGGGAATAAAGTACAGCGACGTGGACGCCTACCTGCGCGGCGGAGAGGTCTCGCCCGAAACGATTGCGAAGATAGAAAAAATGCGCGCCGCAAGCGAGCATAAGCGCCGCATGCCCTTGAAATTCCCCGAGTAAAAAGGTCAAACGTGTACGCAAGTCTTATTGACATTTACAACTGCAATCATTATAATTATAATATAATTATCATCTTCGGGGGAATTGAGCGATGAGCAATATCTGGCATGACGTAGATCCCGCGCGCGTGTCGCCGACGGATTTCGTTGCCGTCATTGAGATCTCAAAGGGGAGCAAAAACAAGTACGAGCTTGACAAGCAAACGGGCGTCCTCATTTTGGACAGGGTGCTGTATACGTCTACGCATTATCCCGCGAATTACGGGTTCATTCCGCGCACGTATTCGGAGGACAACGATCCCCTCGACGTGCTTGTGCTTTGCTCGGAGCCTATAGTGCCTCTCACTCTTGTGAGGTGCTACCCCATAGGCGTCATAATGATGCAGGACAACGACGAGATGGACTACAAGATCATCGCGATACCGTTTAAGGACCCGACGTGGAATGTGTACAAGGATATTGACGAACTTCCTCAGCATATCATGAGCGAGATGTCGCACTTCTTCAGAGTGTACAAACAACTTGAGGATAAGCACACTACGGTGTTCCATGTCAAGGGCAGGGAGCACGCGGAGCTTATCATCAAGGAAAATATCGCCGCATACAAAAAGAAATTCAACATATAAACATGCCTCCCGCCCGAAGCATATGGGGCGGGAATAATTTTTAATTTTCATATGGAAAGATTCGATGTTACGGTCATAGGCGGAGGGATCGTCGGCACGGCGGTGCTGGACAGACTTTCGCGTTATCATCTAAAGACGTTGCTGGTCGAAAAGTGCGACGACGTCGCTTCTTTCACTACGCGCGCGAACAGCGGCATAGTGCACGCGGGTTACGATTGCGAACCGGGCACGCTCAAGGCGAAGTACAACGTGCTTGGCAATCCCCTCGTATGGAAGGATGCGGAGGAGCTTGACGTGCCGCACCTCAAGTGCGGCTCTATCGTCGTCGCGGGCGAGGACGGACTCGAGGGACTTAAGGAGCTTCAAAGGAAGGCGAAGGCGAACGGCGTCGAGGTGCACCTTCTGGACAGAGAAGAGACTTTGAAGTTGGAGCCAAACGTCGCGGACAGAATAGTCTACAGCTTGTATGCGCCTATGGCGGGCATAGTGTCGCCCTATCAAATGGCGATCGGATATGCGGACAGGGCGGTCACAAACGGCGCGAAAATAGCGCTCGAAGCGCCCGTATCGGATATAAGCTTCGAGGACGGAGAGTACCTTCTTACCACTCCGAAAGGCGTGGTTGCGACGCGCATGGTGATAAATTGCGCGGGAGCGCACGGCGCGGACATAAACGACCTCGCGGGGGCGGAGCATTTCGAGACGACATATCGCAGAGGCGATTACTTCGTGCTTGACAGTACGGAGCGCAAAAATGTGAACACCGTCATATTCCCGCTTCCGACGGCGGCGGGAAAGGGCATACTTGTCGCGCCCACCGCGGACGGCAACGTGATATACGGTCCCACCGCGATAGACACCGACGACAGCGAGGACGTCGCTTCCTCGCTTGACAGCCTCGACATCTTGCGCGCAAGCGTGCCGCTCACTTATAAGCGACCCGCTTTCAACAAGTGCATAAGAGTGTACAGCGGTCTGCGCACTCTTATAGGGCACGACTTCGTTATATGCAAGTCCAAACTGAAAGAGAACTTCATCATGGCGATAGGCATATGCTCGCCTGGGCTGACCTCCGCGCCCGCCATAGCGGACGAGATAATGTCAATGGTGCAAGAAACGCTGCATGTCGATAAAAAAGCGGAATACGTGACCGTAATGCCTCGCCATAAGCGTATTAAGGAGCTTTCAGAAGAGGAGATAGAAAAGCTCATCGCCGAGGACAACCGCTACGGCAGAATAGTGTGCCGCTGTGAGAAAGTCACGGAAGGGGAAATTGTGGACGCGATACACTCGCCTCTTCCCGCGACTACAGTGGACGCCGTAAAGCGGCGCTGTCGCGCGGGCATGGGCAGGTGTCAGGGCGGTTTTTGCGGCACGAGAGTGATGCAGATACTCGCGAGGGAGCTGGATATTCCTCTCACCGAGGTCAACAAAGGTTTGGGCGCCAACATTGCGCGCTACCGCGTCAAGGAGGTGGAGTGATGAGAGAGTACGACGTTGTTGTGATAGGCGGCGGTCCCGCGGGCATGGCGGCGGCGATCGCGGCATGCGACGGCGGCGCGAAAACGCTGATACTCGAGCGCGACGTGCGGCTTGGCGGTATACTCAATCAATGCATACATCAGGGCTTTGGTCTGCACTACTTCAAAGAAGAGATGACGGGTCCGGAATATGCCGACCGCTTCCGCAAAGAGGTCGAGAAGAGGGACATCGACGTCATGCTTGAGGCAATGGCGCTCGCGATAGGCGAGGACAGGACGGTCACCGCGCTCTCTCCCGAATACGGGCTTGTCAAGGCGAAGGCGGGGGCTATAGTGCTCGCGATGGGTTGCAGAGAGCGTACGGCGGGGGCAATAGCGCTTCCGGGGACGCGTCCCGCGGGCATTTACACGGCGGGTATGGCGCAAAAGCTGTGCAATATCGACGGCTACCTCGTCGGCAAAGAGGTCGTCATTTTGGGCAGCGGGGACATAGGTCTCATCATGGCGCGCCGTATGACGACGGAGGGCGCGAAGGTCAAACTTGTGCTTGAACTCATGCCGTATTCAAGCGGACTCAAGCGCAACATCGTGCAATGCCTCGACGACTACGGCATCCCCATAAAATATTCGCATACGATCACGCGCGTCGTGGGCAGTCCACGAATAGAGGGACTTTACTATGCGCCCGTCGGCACGGACAGGAAGCCTATTCTCGACAATGAGCAATTTGTGAGTTGCGACGCGCTGTTGCTCTCGGTGGGGCTTATACCCGAAAACGATCTCATAAACGGCTCGGGAGTGGAAATGAGTCCCGTCACCAACGGCGCGGCGGTGGACGAAAACAGAATGACTACTCTCGATGGCGTATTTTCCTGCGGCAACGTGTTGCATGTGCACGACCTCGTGGACAACGTCTCTCAAGAGGCTCTTATCGCGGGCAGTGCGGCGGCGAGATATGCAAAAGGCGAGCTTAAAAGCGGCGAGTGCGTAAACGTTGCGGCGAAGGACGGCGTGAGATACGCGCTTCCTCAACGCATAAACAGGGGAGAGGGCAAAGTCAGACTGTTTTTCAGGGTGGACAACGTGTACAAGGGTGTGAGGCTGGTCGTGGAAAGCGGAAGCAAGACGCTGTCAAACAGGAAATTTCAGATGCTCGCCCCGGGAGAGATGGGAAGCGTGGACATCGAAAGATCGGATATAGACGGAGACATCGTCGTGAGGTTGGAAAAATGAATACGATATGCATAATGTGTCCGATGGGATGCGGGCTGAAAATAGAGAAAGTCGGCGAGGAAATAAGAGTGAGCGGCAACACTTGCAAGCGGGGAGAGGCGTACGGCAAGGCGGAGTTTACGCACCCCGTGCGCACCGTGACTACGCTCATAAAACTCGAAGGCGGCGGAGTTGCGTCATGCAAGACGGACGCGCCCGTACCTAAGGAGCGCGTGAGCGACGTCGTCGCGTACATAGGCACGCTTACGATAGGCAGGGACGCGAAGATAGGGGACAGGTTGCACGCAAGCTTGGACGGACTTGAAACGGACATCGTCATCACGGGCACCCCGACAAGCGGATGTTGACAAAAACGAGCGTTTATCACGACAAAACGCGCAAATAAAGTTGTTTTTGGAATTTTGAGAGGTGAGCATGGCGAAGGCAAAGAGTCGGATATTCAACTATCGTCCCATGTGTTGCGCCGCGCTCGCGCTTATAGGCGGAATTGTCATAGCCGAAGCCATTTACGGCGAAAACTCGCTTTCATAGCCATTCCGCTCTCGTTTGGAGTCGCGGCGATCGTCTTGCTTTCGGCATTTAAGAGGACGCGCCGCTTTTTCTATATCCCGCTTATCATGCTCGTGGGCTTTTCCGCGATGACCATAAGCGGCGCTATGTACGATTCGAAGGTACGCTACGTGGAGCGTTCGCCCATAGTGGAAATGACAGCGACTGTTTCGGGTTTAATTACCGTTGAGGACGGCGGTACGGAATTTTACGTGCACGACCTCTATGTCGACGGCGAAAAGATGGACTTCGACGCGTCTGTGCACGTATATTTCGAATTCGAGCCTGATTTCAATGCGGGCGACGTGATATATATGCGCGGCTATGTGCAGGGAACCGCTCACGAAAAATTCGACGGTTTTTATGCAAATGCGTTGGCAAACAGGCGGGCATATCATCTCTATATCTCGAAGATAAGCAAGCTCGCCGAGGGCAAACTGTCCTTCCCGCGCAATATACAGCATCGGATAAAATCTATATTTTACGGCAATATGGACGCGGACAGCGCCTCGATATGCACCGCGCTGCTTTTGGGCGACAAATTCGGAATGAGCGACGAGTTGTCGTCGGGAGTGGCGGCAAGCGGGCTGTCGCACGTGCTCGCGGTGAGCGGATTGCACATATCCACGCTGTCTACAGTGCTCTATTTCATTTTGAGAAAACTCAAAGTCAAGCCGTGGGCGAGCCTCATCGTCGTGACGACGCTCACGTTTTTGTACACCGCGCTTTGTTCTTTCACCGCGTCCGCGCTGAGGGCGTTCGTGATGAGTTTTGTGTTTACGTTCGCGTCAAGCTTCGGGAAAAAACGGGACAACATCTCCGCGTTGTCGTTTGCGGCGATACTCATCTTGACTTTCCGTCCGACGGCGCTTTTGGAAGTGGGGTTTTTGCTCTCGTTCTCATCCATGCTCGGAATATTCCTCTTCCACAAGAGCTTAAACGACGCGGGGCAGAAGGTGATATGCAAGATAAGTCCCAAACATAAATTCGGCAAAAGGATCGTATCGCTCGTTTGCGTTACGCTGTCCGCGACGATAATGAGTTGTCCGTTTGTGGCGTACTTCTTCGGACAGCTCCCTCTTCTTCAGCTTGTGTCAAATATAATATTCGTGCCGTTTATTATGATATGCTATATAGCGTTGCTTGTCGTCACGCTCTTTTCGCTTGTGACGACCGCGGCTCCCGTCGTCTATGTGATGAGGATATTGCTCTTCCCGTTTGAGCAATATGTGGGCTGGGCGGCGGGTCTGACTCGAAATATGCTGTCTCTTCCCGCAATATCCGTCCCCGCAATAGCGCTTTATCTCATGCTTGCAATCTTCTTTTCTCGCTTCATACTGTTGCCGCGCAAAGACAAGCTGCGCGGCGGGTTGATAGGAGCCGCTTCCGCCGTCGCGATTTGCGCCGTTTTCGCGCTTGTCTGAAATTGTGCGTATGTGCGAATTCAAGCGGCAAGATTTTTGGCGGAAATATGCATATGGGTGCGAAAAATAAAGCCGCATTTTTTGGAAAAGCCTTTGACATGTCGCGATTTGATGTCGTAAAAAATGAGGTCGGCTTTTAAATTTTATTTACAGGACGGCGGGAAAACGTCTTTGAAAATATGTTTAAATGCGCGTAAGCTCAGTGAAAATCTCGCAATTAAAAAAGGCTCGCAACATAGGCGCGGGCGGCTCTTTTCAGATGTTATTTTGCAAGAAAGTTCGATCTACTTTGTCAAAAGCTCGTTGACGTACTCCTCGATGAGATCGAGGGCGCGAGCAAGCGTTTCAATGGAGTAGGCGTAACTTATGCGCAGGAAATTTTGAGAACGGGAGCCGAATGCGGAACCGGGCACTACCGCGACATTCTTTGCGTCGAGCAAGCCGTAGGCGAAGGTGTCGCCGTCTGTCATAAGCGGTTCCACGCTCGGAAATGCGTAAAACGCGCCCCTCGGACGGAAGCAGGGCAGACCTATCTCGTCAAATCTGCGGAGCAGGAATTTGCGCCTCTCGTCATAGATGTCGCGCATCTGTCTCACCGTGCCGAAGTTGTCTCTGAATGACAGCTCAAGCGCCTCCAGCGCGACGTATTGCGCCACCGTAGGCGCGCACATCACGGCATACTGATGGATTTTGAATATTACGTCGTAGATCTGTTTGGGGGCGCACACATAGCCTATGCGCCAGCCCGTCATAGCGAAGTATTTTGAAAATCCGCTCACGATGACAGTCCTCTCGCGCATGCCTTCGAGAGAGGCGACGGAGCAAAATTCTGCGTCGTCATAGGTAAGCTCGGCATATATCTCGTCGCTTATCACAAGCAAGTCGTGCTTCTTTATTATGGGCGCAAGCAGTTCGAGGTCGCTCTTTTGCATTATAGCGCCCGTAGGGTTGTTGGGGTAGGCGAGAATGAGCGCTTTAGTTTTGCTTGTTATGCTTGCCTCGAGAAGGGCGGGCGTAACTTTGAAATCGTCCTCGATCGAGCACGCAATAGGTACGGGGACGCCTCCCGCAAGCGAGATGAGCGGAGCATAGCACACAAAACAGGGTTCGGGCACAAGGATCTCGTCGCCCGGCGCGCATATGGCGCGTATTGCCGCGTCCAAGCCTTCGGACGCGCCAACCGTCACAAGGATCTCGCTTTCGGGGTCGTAATCAACGCCCGTAAAGCGAGATGTGTATTTTGAGATCGCCACGCGCAACTCGCTTAGCCCAGCGTTTGCCGTATAGCCCGTGCGCCCCGCCTCCACGCTGTCTATCCCCGCCTTGCAAAACGCGGGAGGAGTGGGGAAATCAGGCTCGCCCACGCCTAAAGATATGCAGTCCTTTCGCGAGGCGGCTATGCCGAAAAACGTGCGTATGCCGCTCATGGGCAGGGCTTGCGCGACGGGATTCAGAAGGGATGTTATGTCTTTCATGTGCGCCTCCCGATGCATTCCATTATATGCAATTCAACTATATATTTTAGCACTCGCGCACAAAAAAGCAAGTTTTTGTTGCCTCTTTTGCTTTTTGCATATAATATTGACATAGACTCTTTTGCAATATAAAATATATTCAAGAGTACAACGGCTATTTTGGAGGGAATATTTATGAAAAAGATGATCTCGATCTTGGGAGACAGCTCGATAGAAAGGGGCGGAGACAAGTTTGATTTTGCATATTCGCTTGGAAAGGCGCTTATCGACAACGGATACAGAGTTGCTTCGGGCGGCATGCAGGGCGTTATGGCGGCTTTTTTCGAGGGTGCGCACGCCTCGAAATTTTACACCGAGGGTGACACAGTGGCAATAGTCCCCTCGTTTGACAGGGCAAGCGCAAACAAATATGCGGACATAGTCATAGCTACGGGTCTGGATATTTATAGAAACGTCATAGTCGCAAACTCCGACGCGGTCATCGCGGTGGGCGGAGGCGGCGGCACGCTTGCGGAAATATCCACCGCATGGACGCTTAAGCGCCTCATGCTCGCGTATGCGGACTGCGACGGCTGGAGCGGCAAAGTTGCCGACACCCGCATAGATCATCGCGTACGCTATGAAAATATCCCCGAGGACAGAGTGTTCGGAGTGCATACGGCTGACGAAGCCGTCGCCATTTTGGAAAAGTATATAGGTCAATACACCTCGACTTTCAACGGCATAAGATGAAAAGAGGATGATTGCGCTTACGCTATTAAGACGGAAATATATCGATGTCGTTTGTGCAATATTAGGTGATTTAGCTGCGAGCGAAGAGTGGATATGAGGGCAAGCGAGACTGTATAGTTGCGCTCGGCAATTGCAAATGAAAAGAATGCTTGCAAATTCAGACTGCGTTGCAGTTTCAAAACAACAAAGCAAAAGTCCCGATGAAGTCGGGACTTATCTTTTAATGCGGTTACGTTTAATGCGTCCGAACGTCGATTTGTTAAATCAGTACGTTTTATTTGCTTCGTCATCGCCGCGCTTCTTAATTGCGAATATGGAGATCATTATTCCCGTGCCTGCGATGAGCACGAGCACCGAAAGCACTATAGCCACGATCTGCACCGTTGTCAAGCCGCCTATCTTTATTTCCGAGGCGCGCATAAAGCCGACCACGTCGCCGTATCTCACTTGATAATAGTTTGAATATGCGGCGAGAATTTCCACTTTCTTGCCGTCCACGACGCTGACGAGCACATCGGTCTCGGACATATCCGAATAGATGTCCACAGTGCCTCCTACGCGCGACGCTTTCGCTCTGCCGTACAGCGCGTCAGGCTCCTTTGGCGATTCGGGACGATCGGGGTCGTCGGGAGGAGCGAGATCTTCTTCTATAATATCCGCCGAGACAAAATAGCTCTTGCCGTCGTAACTCACGATAAGCCAGCGGTCATCGTCATAGCCCGCGCAGTCCGAAATCGTCCAAATGCCTTGAGCGCCCTTTGCGAGCGCGACGCTTCCGTCCTCAAGATAGGGCAGGCGATAGAGCGTGCCGTCGTCCTTCATGAGATACGCCTTTTTTTCGAGCGCGGCAGGTAATACGACCTCGAAGTCATCGGTGGGAACGACGTACAGTTTGTCGCCGTCCATCGCGTATGCAAGTCCCTCCTCGGGAGCGGTCGGATCGTCAAGCACGAGCAATACGTTTGAGTTTGCGGGAATGGCGCTGTCCGCTCTGAAGTCGTCGGCGGGGATAAAGTAGGAAGATGTCCCCTCCTTGAGCTTTGCAAAATGATAAGTCGAGTCCTCTTTTAGTACGGGGAGAGCGGGCGGAACATATCCCTCATGCGTCACCGCGTTCACGTTGAACTTGCCTATCAAACTCTGCTCCGCCGAGAAATAAACCACGTCGCCTATGAGCGCGCACGATGTCGCCGTCGCGTTGTATGTCGACGGGGCTAGGGCGTGCGTAGATGTCTTTTTCAGCGAATATATGTCGTTATGATAATATTCCGCCCTGTCGGGATACATGATAAAGACGTTGCCCGCATAGTCCGCGGCAATATCCACTGCGTCCGAAAAATCGCCCGTAGACCTCGAGGGAAGTATCTCGCCGTTTTCGTCCGTCATAACTATCCCGTCGTCCGTGAGCGCGTACAGACAGCGCCCGCCGTCTGCGAAAGTCAGTCGTTTTGCCCCCGAAATATCCGCAATTTTGTCGAACTTCCCGACTATGCGTATGTAGAGCGCTTCGTCGTCTATGGCATACAGATAGGAGTGGAAACAGACTATATCATTGAATTCTGGCTCGCCCTCCTCGGGAGTATATACGTCGTTTTGCGGGAGCAACGCGCCGTCCTCTATCTCAAAGCAGACTATGGCGCCGCTTTGAAGCAGGGCATAAACTTTGTTTGTATCGCAAGTGACGCGCACGGGTTTGCTGTCGAGTTGATAGGGGACTACGGACGCGGACGGAGATGTCGTATCGATATATGCGAGCCTAGAGTTGTCCCTGTCCGCAACGATGAGCGCGCCGTCCGTGAAAACGACGTCGTCGGGGTTGTTCAAGTGCATAAAGTCACTGCCCGCCATACTTAGCGTCTCTTCGGGTTCAAGCACGTAAGTGACGTCTTCGTCCTCACTCGTGTTTTTGAGGCGGTATCCCGTGACTTTGCCGCCGCTTATGGAATAGAGTTTGTCTTTGTATGCGCAAAAACTCTCGGGCATAAAATTCGAGGTGTAAAGTTCCTCGCCCGTTTCCTTGTCGAGGCAGATTATTTTGTTGCTGTTGTTTATATCCTCGGCGGAGGATATTTGCGCATATATCACGTCGCCTATGTATGCGGTGCTCACAAGTTTGGACTCAATGTCAAGCGACAGTTCGTTTTCGGCGACGTCGTAGATGTAGAGGTGCGCGACGCCTTGCACAGTCGGGAAAAGATATATATTTTCGCCGTCGCAAGCTATGCTGGCTTTGCCCGCAAGCGCGTCGTTGTATATTTCGTCATTGACGACGGACATCTCTTCGTCGTATATAGTGATGTCGCCCGCGGCATTTTTCGCATACAGCCTCTCGCCGTCGCTCGCAAAACAGTAGACGCGTTCGGGGGAGGGAAGTTCCTTCTTTTCGGGCGTGGCGGACGCGTCTTTCAGATCGATGGAGTATATCTCGAAGTCGGGATCGTCCTCCACGGCGATGATCGCGTGCGTGCCGACAGTATAAATGCCCGCGACGGCTTTTTGCGTCGGAGAGTCGTCATCCTCCTCACCTCCCGCCGAGGGGAGAGTCAAAATTGCCGATAAATCGTAATAATAGGTGGAAAGTCCGATTTCGCGCACATAAAGCCTGTTTTGCGCCGAGTCGTACACCGTAAGGAAGTTTTCGTTTGCGGCGACAAGCGTGGGCTGTTCGGATTGGAAATAGTTTGCGGTTGGGAAAACCATCTCAAACGCGTCGCTCGCTCCCGCCTCGGCATACGCGCCGTGCGTCGCTCCAAAAGTAAAGATAAAGACGAGCGCCATTATCGCCGCCGTCAAGATATATATGCAAATTTTTCCGCTTTCGGACAATTTTTTATTATACATAATCAAATTATAATAAATCTTAAGACCAAAGTCAATATAAAACGCGTCCACGCGCGCGAAATAAGCAATAATTTTATGCGCGCTTTGCTTGAAAAAACACGGAGAGTATGATATATTATCTAAAAAGGTAGTTATGGCAAACAGAAAATATTATCATCGCAACCATTCGAAATCATCCTCCAAAAATCGTCTCGAGTCGAGGATCGAGACTCTGAAGGACCTGAGCGAGCAACAGCTTTCTCTCACGCTCTTGGACCTCGGACTGTCCGAAGGCACGGTCAAATTGCTCTCGGGCAGCGGCATCCTGACGGCGGCGGACCTTGTCATCCGCACAGAAAAGGATATGTACAAAGTGCAGGGGCTGAACAAGCGCAACCTCGCGGAAATCAAAGAGGCGCTCAAGGCGAAGGGAATGACTTTATATGTTCTGCCCGAGACGGAGAGCGGCGAGGACGGCGCGAAGAGCGAAGCTCCAAAGCCCGCAAATCAACCTTCCGCCGACAAGAAAAAGCCTGAAAGACAGACCCCCGAAAGCAAATCGGAACAGGGGAATGGGAGCACTCGGGAGGAACATGTCACAAAGTTCGGGCTTGCCGACAGAAGAGAACAAAAACAACCTCCGAAACAGCAATCGAGAGCGGCGCGTCCCGAAAGACCCGTCAAGGTCCCGGAGCCTCTTCCGACAGAGCTTTGGCGCAAAGTGCTTAAGGGCGGCAAATGGGGTTTTTCGGACGGTCTGAAGATTGTCATTCCGCCCATGTACGACGAGGTGTTCTCCTTTAAAGAAGGACTTGCCTCTGTGGAGATCGACGGCAAATGCGGATATATCGACAGCGAAAACAATGTCGTCATTCCTCTCGAATACGACCTTGCGATGAGCTTCTCGGAGGGTCTCGCAATGGTGGCGCGCGGCGAAAAATGCGGCTACATCAACAAGCAAAACGAGGTCGTCATCGGCTTTGATTACGACGCGGCTTCCCCCTTCGAGGGCGGCGAAGCAAAGGTCAAAAAGGACGGCAAGTGGTCGACGATCACCCCGGACGGCACGCTTGTAAAGATCTGAACTTATCTTAAGACAAAACATGTGAAAAGCGACGCCTCGCGCATCGCTTTTTTGTGCGCCGAACGTTTTCGGCGTTATATTTGAAAATTCGAATAAAAAATTTAACAATTTTCAGCCCGAAACTATACAAAAGATATAAAATGTACTATATTTTACTTAAGAAGAGACCGCGTATCCTGAGCGGAGAAATGGAATATGTCGAGAAGAAAATTCGCGCAAATCAAAATTTTTGCCATAGGGCTTATCATCGTTGCGGCGCTCGTATTGCTTGCGCCCGAGGTCGCGTATGCTCGGCTTCCCTCATCTTATGTGGATAAAGTGCAGGAAGCGGGATACGAGTGGTGGAGCGACATCCTTGCGCTGAGCGAAGTCAAAAGCACTGTGGACGGCTGGTTTGAAAACGACGCGATGTACGACTTTTCCTCACTCGAGCCTGTCGTAATTGCCGTCATTGACAGCGGCATAGACGCGGAGCACGATCTGTTTTCGGGGGATAAAGAAAAGACCGACGAGAGCGCGGGCGAGTTTGACGTTTTGCTTCGCGATAACGACGGAAATGTCGTGGGACGAAATACCGTCCAAAACGATCGAAACGTTTCGGATGTCGCAAAAGACGGACACGGGACGCACGTTGCGGGCATCGCGGCGACGCTTATCCATTCGCTGGGACTTGAAAAATACATCAAGATCATGCCTGTCAGGGCGGGCACGTCGGATGTGGGCGGAGGCGCGTCATTCGCCGTGGCGGACGTCAAAGAAGGCATAGAATTTGCGCTTGAGCACGGCGCGGACGTCGTCAATATGTCCATAGAGTCCACAAGCTCCGATTTCGACATCGTAAGCGACGAGTGGGCAAAGAGCGCGATATTCGTCGCCGCGGCGGGAAACGGCAGAAGTATCTTCGGAAGCAGACAGGGCTATGACAGCGCATACAGAAAGTGTTACCCCGCGGCTTCCGAAAACGTTATCGGAGTGATGAACATCTCAAACGAAAGAGATGAGGATGGAGGACTTAAACTGAGCGCGTCCTCCAACTATGGCGACGCATACGATCTGTGCGCGCCCGGCTCGGACTTTTTCGGGGCGGCGAAGGGCGCCGAAAGCGACTATGTCTCAAAATCGGGCACTTCGATGGCGGCTCCCGTCGTGGCTTTTGCAAGCGCGCTCGCTCTGCTGAAATTCAGAGCTTCGGAGGCGGCGACGCACGTTTCAAAAAGCGTGGAAGAGGTCAAAGAGATCGTAAAATTTTCATATTCATCAAGCATAACAAAAAACGATCGCAAGTTGAAAGTGTTGGATATGGCGTGGCTTGCTGACGCGCGAGATGACATATACGCGAAGGTGGACGTACTGTCGGGCAAGGAGAAACAGCATTTGGGCGATGTGTCCCCCGTCAAGCTCAAGTTGAATGTGCTTCCCGCGACATTGTACGAGAAGGGCAGAGTCGAGTGGGCGCTGAACGATCCCGACGGCGAATGCGCGGGGGAAGGATTTGAGTTTACGTTTACGCCCGAAAATGCGGTCGCGGACATTGTAGTCTATGCGCGCTGGACGCCGGATACGGACGAGGAAGAGCGGAAAGTCGTGGCAAGTCGTACCGTCGTTGTGAGATATGTCGAGTTTACGCAAGGCAACGTCGACAGGCTTAAATTAGGGATAAGGGGCGAGGGCGGAGAAGTGCTGACAAGCGTCCCATTCGACAAAAAAGAGGGATACGTCCTCACTTTCGAGGGCGCGGACAACTTCGATCCCGATATTGCGAAGGGCATACGGTGGTACGCAAACGGCAAGCAGATAGGCACGGGCAAGCAAGTGGTCTTCAAGCCGGACGGCGGTGGCAAGTATGAGATATACGTGAGCGTAAACGGTATTAGTTCGGGCAAGTGCGTTGTGGAATTCAAGGCGGACAAGACCCTAGCGTATGTCGCTTATGCCCTGATCGCGGCAAGCGTTTTGATCGTCATTATCCTCGTAATTGTGCGGGTTTACGGCTCTTTTCGCGCCAAGAAAAGTAATGTAAACAAAAAATAGTCGCCCGATATTTTCATTTTTCCGTCAAATATTTGTCGAATTCCTTGCTTTATGCTCCTTTGTCCTGTTATAATAAAACAAAGGGGTAATAATTATGAATATCGATTTTGACAAATTTATAGACCGCCGCGGCACATCCTCCCTAAAGTGGAACGTCGCGGACGGCGAACTTCCCATGTGGGTGGCGGATATGGATTTTGCCGCCGCTCCTCCCATCTATGAGGCTATGAAAAAGCGTCTCGAACACGGCGTATTCGGTTATGCCGTCGTGGACGACGAGTGGTACCGTGCAGTGCAAAGCTGGTGGAGCCGCCGTCACGGATTTACGCCAAAAAAGGAATGGATGCTGTTCAGCGAGGGTGTCGTGCCCGCAATATCCTCTTTGGTGCGCGCTTTCACGGCGCCCGGGGAGAGCGTACTTCTTCAAACGCCCGTGTACAATTGCTTCATAAGTTGCGTAGTGGACAACGGCAGAAAGGTCGCGGACTGTCCGCTCTCCTATGAAAACGGAGTCTACGGCGTGGATTTTGCCGCGCTGGAAAAGTGCCTAGCGCGAGAGGACGTCAAGCTTATGATCGTCTGCAATCCGCACAACCCTACGGGCAACATTTGGGACGCGCAGACGCTCGCGAGAATAGGAAGTCTCGCAAAGAAGTACGGGGTCACGGTCATTTCGGACGAGATACACTGCGACATCGTTCAGCCGGGCTTTCATTATACTCCGTATGCCGCCGCGTCCGAGGAGTGCCTTGAAAATTGCGTGATGTGTTGCGCGCCGTCAAAGGCGTTCAACATCGCGGGGATACAGACGTCCGTCGCCATTGTCGCGGACGAAGCGCTCAGGGCAAAGGTGCGCGCCGCGCTGAATGCGGACCATGTCGCTTCGCCAAACGTGTTTGCCATACCCGCCGCCATCGCCGCTTTCAACGAGGGCGAGGAGTGGATCGACGCGTTTGACAAGTACGTTTTCGAGGGCAGGGCATATTGCGCCTCTCGTATCGAAAATGAAGTCCCCGAACTAAAACTTGTCAAAGCAAACGCCACCTATCTGCTTTGGGTGGATTGTTCCGCCGTCACATCGGACGCCACGGACTTCCAAAAGTTTTTGCGCAAAGAGACGGGACTGTATGTGCAGGAAGGCGAGGCATACGGCATAGAGGGCAAGGCATTCGTCAGGGTGAACATCGCTTGTCCGCGATCTGTACTTGAGGACGGCATGAACAGGCTTGTTGCGGGCACAAAGAAATACATCGCCCAAAAACAATGATTGTCGGATAAAAGACCCTATCCAACTACTTTGTCAAAGCCTCGAATAAAATCAAATTTAAATTTAAAAAATCGTCTGCAAGGACGATTTTTTGCAATATATCAGAATACAGAATTTACGAGAATAAACTCACTTTGCCTCGGACTGAAGCTGATAGAGGAGCTTCCCGAGCGTAGCTTTCTTTCTGGACGCCGTGTTCTTTTTATAGATGCCGTCTTTCATCGCGCAGTCGATGACGGAGTAGGCTTCCTTGAGGAGTTGTTCCGCAAGTTTGACGTCCTTTGCTTCGATTGCCGCGTTGAACTTTTTGATGGCGGTCTTGACCTCGGACTTTTTGGAGGTGTTGATGGCGTTGCTCTTTTGAGATGTGATGACTCTCTTTTTGGCTGATTTGATATTTGGCATTATTATCTCCTCGTATTCTGATGGGTATCTTGTGATATATTAGCATAAAGTGCAAAAACTTGCAACCGTTTTTTGCTTTATTTTTTCAAATCGTGCACAAAATATGGCTATGAATTGTTCACATTTTGTCACCGATATGGTTTTGGAGGCAGCCGAAGGGCAGGGAGCGTACGATCTATCCGAGCACTTCGAGCTGGCTATGGGCATTGTAAGGCACACTTTGAACATCAAAAACGACGAGCTTGCAAGGCAGGTCGGCAGGGACAGGGGCGTGTATATCACATACGATTGCCCCATGAGCGTGCATTCGTCTACAAGGACAGCGTCCGCCGTCAAGGGGTATTTGGCAAACACAATATCGCGGCTTGCGGGTACGCTGAAAAAGACGGCGCCCGTGCTTGTGATAGGTCTTGGCAATGCGGACATCTCGGCGGATTCGCTGGGACAGCGCACCGCGGACGGCATTGAGGTCACGAGACAGAATATCTCCGAAGTGCGCAAACAGAGCGTATGCGCCTTTGCGACAAGCGTACTGGGCAGGACGGGTATACAGTCTGCGGAGCTGGCAAGCGCGGTCACGGACAAGATAAAACCATCCCTCGTCATACTCGTGGACAGCCTCGCGACGGGAAATGTGACGCGCGTCGGCACATCGTTTCAGGTGTCCACCGCGGGAATAGCCCCGGGAAGCGGCGTTGGACAGGACAAGGAGCGTATAGACAAGAGTGTGCTCGGGGTGCCCGTCATTGCCATAGGAGTGCCGCTCATGCTCTCACTGCGCACGGCGCTGTACGGCTTTGTCAAGGAGTATTGCGAGGGACAGGGCGCGCCCGTAAATGAATTCAAATTGCGCGAGACCATGGCGGACAAAAAGCTGTCGGGGCTTGTCGTCGCGCCAAAAGATATAGACTTTATGGCTACGAACGCCGCAAACATCATCGCGGACGCCATCAACGACGCATTTGCTTAATATTTTTCCCGTAAAATCACTGCGTAATTTTTTAAGGCCGCTCGCCCCGCGACGCCGCTCGGACAGGATAAGTGGCTCATATAAGTATGCAAATCGCACGTATTATGCTTGCATACGTAAAAAATGTTGCGCTAAAGATATTTTTAATAGGTACTGTTTACAAGGTTTTCCAAAATGCGGGAGTATTTTTGAGTTTCGTCGGCGCCCGAAAACGCGAATTTTACGGGCGCGGATAGGTCTTTGTCGGGGCTGACAAAATCTTGCATTGCGCCTATGAGCGCGCGAGTGCCGTCGAAGAAGCGCACTCTTCCCAGCGTTTCGGCGATCTGCCGCTTGCAGAGCGGGTAATGCGTACAGCCCAAAATCACGTTTTTCACGCCTATAAAGGGCGAGAGCGTTTCCAAAAGATAGGGCAAAAGCGAGGAGAGGTCGTCGCCGTCTGTCAAGGCGATCTCTATTTTGGTCGCAAGCTCGGGAGTGGACGCGACTTGCATGCCGTAGGGCAGTCGCAGATGTCGCTTTGTGCCCTCCGTCGCAAGCAAAAGCGTATTGGAGGGCGGGGCGCAGACAAGGCTGTCGAGCGAGTAGGTCGTAAGCGGAGGCAATATCCCGAATATCGGTTTGATGTGCGGTTTATCCTCGCATTTCGGCATGATAAACACATCGTTTTGAGTTTTATCTTCATACTTTGTGCCGCGCGCGAGATTTTTTAAAAGCGAGGACGCGGTGTTGCATGCGACTACGGTAATGTCCGAATTCGCCTGTACGACGGCAAGTCCCTCGACAAGAATATCGGCAAGTTCATTGTCGTCGTGCGCGCCGAACGGGGCGTGCGCGTTGTCCGCATAATAAAATACGGCGTTGCCCGCAAAATTTTTCAATATCCCGCTTAGGACGGTCAGCCCGCCGATGCCGCTGTCATAGATGCCTATCGTGCGCATACTTCGTTGTATTCAAAAAAGAGGTCAAATATGACATGGAATGTTGCAAACGACAAATTTTCAGACTTTGTATAATTGTTGATATTTCGGGGACGGAAGAGATGAAATTTTGAAAATACGTCCGATCAGAATATCGAATTTTGAATTTTTGTCAATTTCGAAAAGCGCTTTGTCACGCGCTTTTTCAATCGATGTTTCTTATCAATGAAAAGCCGCGCTCGGAAAAAGACGCGGGAGATTAAGCGCTACGTTTATTATTTTTTGAAAATTATGTCCGCAAAACAGTTGAAATTTGTATCGAAATAAGATAAAATCTATATATCACGCAATTTTATAATATAGAGGTATTTATGAAAGTATTCGATACTGAGTCAATCCGCAATGTTGCGCTCATCGGTCACTCCGGAGAGGGCAAGACCTCCCTCGCCGAGGCTATGATGTTCGAAACAAAGACGATCGACCGTCTCGGCAAGGTCGACGACGGTTCCTCCACCATGGACTATGACGATGAGGAGATCAAGCGTAAGATTTCAATTTCTCTTTCGCTCGGCTATGCCATTCACCAGGGCAAGAAGATAAACATCCTCGACGTCCCCGGGTTCTTCGATTTCGAGGGCGAGATGGTCGCGGCTCTGCACGCGGCTGACAGCGCCGTCGTCGTTACATCCGCAAGCGGTTCCGTCACCGTGGGCACCGAAAAGGCGCTTGAGATGTGCACGGAGAAAAAGACTCCCGCTTTCATTTTCATAAATGCCGTCGACAAAGAGAATTCCGATTTCCTCGGCACGGCGAAAGCTATCATGGCAAAATATCCCGCGGTCGTTCCTCTCGAGCTGCCCATCATGGAAGGCGGCAAGATGATAGGCTCCGTCGCGGTGCTTTCGGGACAGACTTTCGACCCGAGCGGCAAACCCGCTACGCTTGCTATACCCGCCGCAATCAACGGCGAGATAGAGGAGTTCAAGTCCAAACTTATGGAGCTTGTCGCAGAAACGGATGAGGAGCTTATGATGAAGTTCTTCGACGGTGAGGAGTTCACGGAGGAAGAGATACAGAAAGGTCTGCATCAGGCGGTAATGGACGACAGCTTCATTCCTCTCATGGCAGGCAACGCGCTCACCTCAAAGGGCGTCAAGAGGCTTATGGACTATATCCTCGACATCATGCCCTCTCCCACGCATGCGCACAAGATCAAGGCGATCGTGGGCGGAAGCGAGGTCGAAGTCCCCGTGGACGCGACCGCTCCCTTCAGCGCGCAGGTCATCAAGTCCGTCGTCGACCCGTATGTGGGCAAGTTGCTCATCTTTAAGGTCATTCAGGGCAAGCTGTCAAACGGCGACTCCGTCTTGAACACCACCGAGGGCAAGGCAGAGAAAATA
This sequence comes from uncultured Clostridia bacterium, assembly GCA_947589475.1. GTDB lineage: Bacteria > Bacillota > Clostridia > Christensenellales > CAG-917 > CAG-475. Next base: position 21,781 of record CANQBO010000007.1, on the reverse strand, counting down.
GGTCAGCTCTACGTGCTCAAGGGCAAGAAGCAGGAAATGGTGGACAGCCTCAACGCGGGCGACATCGGCGCCGTCGCAAAACTTGTATACACCAACACAAACCATACGCTCGCCGCTCCCGACAACAAGCTGGAGTTTGAAAAGATAGAGTTCCCGAAGCCCGTCATTTCCTACGCTGTCAAGGCGCTCAAAGATGAGGAAAAGGCGATACAGGGCCTCATCAAGATGCAGGACGAGGACGCGACATTCAAAGTCGAAAAGAACATCGAGACGGGCGACGTGCTTATAAGCGGTCTCGGCGAGGCGCAACTCGACATCATGTGCAAGCGCGTCAAAGCGAAACTCGGCATCGACATCACGTGGCAGGAGCCTCGCGTCGCATACAGAGAGACCATACGTAAGGCGGCTCGCGAAGAGGGCAGACATAAAAAGCAATCGGGCGGCGCAGGTCAGTTCGGCGACGTTTGGATCAAGTTCGAGCCGGGCGCGGAGGACGGAGTGTTCGAGTTTGTGGACGCAGTCGTCGGCGGCGCTGTCCCGCGTCAGTTCATCCCCGCAGTCGAAAAGGGTTTGAGAGAGGCTATAAAGCACGGCATGCTCGCGGGCTATCCCATGGTCAACGTCAAGGCGACCCTCGACGACGGCAAATATCACCCCGTCGACTCCAAAGAGATCGCGTTCATCACCGCCGCAAGGCTCGCCTATGAAGCGGCGATACCCAAAGCGTCTCCCTGCTTCCTCGAGCCTATCATGGAAGCGAAGATCATCGTTCCCGACGAGTTCCTCGGCGACATCCTCGGCGATATGAACAAACGCCGCGGCAGGATCCTCGGCACGGATATGGCAAACGGCAAACAGATCATCACCGCCGAAGTCCCGCAAGCCGAAATGTTCCGCTATGCGACGGATCTGCGCAGTATGACGCAGGGCAGAGGCAAATTCGAGATGAAGCTTGTCCGCTATGAGGAAGTCCCCTCCACAAACAACGACAAGATAATCGCCGACGCGAAGAAGCGCGAAGAAGAGACGAAGAAGTAAGACCCGCGCCGTATTCAAAATAATATGCGATCAACGCCCTCTCGCCTCGCCGCGACGCAAAAAATGCGCGTCATGCGGCTTGACGGGAGGGCATTTTTGTTTAGCTCTCAAACAGCTTTTTTACATTGAGGGCAAATGTTTACGTTGTCGGCGGATATTTGCTAAAATCTTAATACTTCCCGCGGAAAACTAAAAAAATCGCGTCATATAGTTCGGATGTGTGCAAAAGAGCAAATTTTTGATCGTTTCCAAGGCGGCGTCGGGGACAAACGACATTTTGGCGGTTATGCTTCGAACCGTCGAATGACCGTCGAAAAACGAAAGAGACATAATGTTTAAAAGCGCGCATATGTGAAAGCATTTCTTGCGAGATATAAGCGTTTATGTGCGTTTTGAAGAAAAATTCAACAAAAACCCAATAAAATTTAAAATAAATTTTGAAGTTTTGTCGGAAATTTTTTCGACGAAAAAATAATGCTTTAAATGTGAAAAATATGCAAAATTATTCATTGATTTATAATTATGCAAAATTTTACTTTTAAATCTGCATAAATCTCGGGCGCAGTTGCATAATTTTATGCAAGATTTAATAAATATTAGAAAATGTATGTGAAATAAGTTGACAGAAATTCATATGTAGGGTATCATTGTGCTATAACAAAATGAATTTCCGTGAAGGAGCATTATGAAGCGTTTTGTGAAAAAACTTGATCGAGTTTGTATTGAAGCGGAGTCAAGACACGGCTTCTCTGTTATTATGCGCGTCGGCATATGCGTCGTCGTAGGCTGAGCGAGCATAACATTCGGCGATTTTCGGAGGTTCAATTTATGAAGAGCAAATTTATAAAAAATTCCCTTATAATCATTTTTATTATATGCGCGTGCATAATGCTCGTCACGACGCTTTTCGCGTGCGACGAAGCCTCCTACACTTTGACATTTGTCGCCGACGGCAAGGTCATTGCCACATTTGAAGGCAAAGAGGGCAGCGAGGTCTCGCTTCCCGCCGCGCCGCAAAAGGACGATCTCAATTTCGAGGGCTGGTATGACGACCCCGATTTCGGCGAGGGCGCTAAGCTCGCTCCCGACGTCATGCCCGCGCACGACGCGACATACTATGCAAAATATGTCGCAAACGTCGGGTATACGCTTGAATATCATCTCCAAAAGCTGAATTCGGAAAAGACTGCCGCGGTCAATGAATATGAGCTTGGCGGCACTTTCAGTTTCAAAGGCGCCCCCGGCACTACGGTTTCCGTGCCCGAAACGCTTGAGAATGCGCCTCAAGGCTTTGTACGCAAGGCAAACGGAAACGAAAAACTCAGCCTCACTCTCGGCGAGGACGAAAGCAAAAACGTGCTCAAAGTGTATTTTGACCGCATAATCTGCACGGTGCGCTTTGACGCAAACGGCGGAGCTGGCGAAATGCAAGCGCAAACTTATCCCTACGGCGCGACCGTGAGCGGCAATTTTGCAAACGCGTTCACGCGCGACGGCTGGCGCTTCGCGGGTTTTGAATGCTCCTATGACAATGGAGATCCCATTCCGAACATAGCGTTTACGATCGTCGGCAACGCGACTTTCAAGGCGACTTGGCACATCGGCTATAAAAATGCGGCGGACGAAAGCGACGTAGTGTATTTTGACGGTACTGCATATTATCGCATGACCGACGGTGCGCGCGAGAGCGCTGAGCTTACGATGTCTATGTCGGAATACGGCTTTGACGAGTTTGTCTTCGACGGCGAGGAAGGCGAGAAGATCTGCAGACTTTACAGAGGCGAAAATACTTTCAGAGTGTGCGGCGAAGAGGCGGGCGTTTATGTGCGTTACGACTATATCACGCGCAGTTACTATGCGTTTGCGCACGTGCTCTCGCTTGACGGTTTCGGGTTTGCGACCTACAGCGAGATAGGCGCAGGTTCCGCGATTCAGGTGTTGCGTTCGGGCAATTATAAGTTGTCCGAGCAACAATACGATTACGAGTTCGATGTCATAGATCCCGCGACGAATGAGCGCATAGGCACCGATTATTTCACGCTGTCCACTCAAAAACCCGAAGAGATAACAGATGAACATGTCACGGGCAGTTTCATTTTGGAAGGCGCCGAGAGCGGCGAGTTTGTCGAATACAGCGTCCTCGACGGCGAGATGAATGACGGCGAGATACTTCAACTTTTCGGCGACGGTAGCGCGCGCATTATGGGATACGACCTCGATACGGAAGACTACACCGAGATCATTTCCGAGGGCATCTATTACGGCACAAACAACTATTACGATTATATGGGCGAGTGGCTGTATCAACCGCTGGACGACAAGGGCGCGCCCACGGGCGAGAGCTTCAAGTTTATGTTGAACGCGATCATAGGCGACGACAGCTTCACGCCGATCTACATGCGCTATGAGCAAAAACTCGACGCGGTGTTTATTGAGGAGGGCGAAAACGGCGGCAGATTGACGATCGGCGGCTACAACGGCGCGGAGTACGCGATTGGCGGCACAACGACGACTCTGAGCGGCGCAATAGCCATGCTTGGGGAGTCGACGTTGCGTTTCACCCCTTACGACGAGGACGGCGAGGCACAGCCTTCCATAAATTTCGACCTCGATTGGATTGGCAGGACCTTCAAACAGAATGAGACGGGACTTTTGACAGAAAACGGTGTTCTAACGGGATATGTCGGGACTTCATCGGTCGTCAAAATACCCGATGACGTGACGGAGATCGCGGTGGAAGCGCTCAAATACAACAATACGGGCGTCAGCCTTACGCACGTGACGATCCCCGCGAGCGTGACAAAGATAGGCGCGCGCGCATTTGAAAACAATTATACGCTCACGTCTGTGGTTTTCGAGGGCACGACGCCCATCGAGGGCATAGATTGGAGCAATGCAGCCAACCCATTCCGCTGGCCGAGCGAGGGCGCGTTCAAAATTTACGTGCCAAACGAGGCGCTCGAGGCGTACAGGGCGGCGTGGAGCGATTGCCCATACAAAATCACAAGCGTATTTGAGGAAAACAACAAGCCCGAGTTTGAAGTTGACGAAAACGGAGTGTTGCTTTCATACAACTGCAAGACGGAAAACCCCGCAAACCTGTCCATCAAGCTTACCGACGAGGTCAAGACGGTGGCGAAGGGCGTGTTTGCGCACATATCCTACATCGCGAGCGTGGACCTCAACAATGTCACAGAGATAGGCGTGAGCGCATTCGAGGGATGCGGCGCGCTCAAGAGCGTGACCGCGGGCAAGCTGGAGACGATAGGCGAGGCGGCGTTTGCGCTTTGCACGTCGCTTGAGAGCATATCTCTTCCCGCGGCGAAGTCGATTGGCGATCAGGCGTTTGCGGCTTGCGAGAAGCTGGAACATGTTTCGCTTGGCGCAGGGATACAGCGTATAGGCGACAGGGCGTTCAGCGAGTGCGCTACGACGGAAATGTCGACGCTGTTTATTCTGGAACTTGCGGACGGCGCGGACGTCCCCGTCATGGGCGACGACATATTCCACGGATGTTTCGGTTTCCGCGTGAGCGTGGCGACGGTCGAGGACGCGCTTGCGCTTTACGACGGGAGCGGCAGAGGCTGGAATAAGTACGCGGGTCGCGCTACTGTGCGCGCAAATGAGAAGAGCGCGCTAGCGGGCGAGTGGATAGACGTCACGACTCTCGGCACCGTGACGGTGGGCGGCAGGCTTGAAACTACCTACAACACATACGTCTACAGTTTGTCGGGCGAGACGTTGACGCTTTATGAGTACAACGGCGAGACAGGCGGTTACGCCACCGTGAACGGCGCCTACAAGGACGGCAGGATATCCTTTGAGGACAGCGGCGAAAGCTTTACGCTTGTTAAACTCGAAGGCAAGCTGAATTACAAGTCGAGCGCAGGTGAGACTCTTGTCATCGACCTTGACAGCTACAATGTGGAGGAGATCCCAAGTAGCGAAGGTTATGCCTCCACGATGAGGATAACGGTCGGCGCGACGTTTGAAGGTCAAGAGGGCGTGATATCGGTCACAGGCAACAGACTTGTGCTTACGGGACTGAAACTTGACAGCGTGACGATAGAAGACAAGGAACATAAGGACATCAAATGCGCTTTGACGCTCAAACTCGGCTCTGCGGGCAACTTCACCTACACGACGGAGTTGAACGATGTGCGCGGTCCGTACACCGCGGCGGACGGCAGCTACATCAACCTGGTGTATCACGGCACGGGAGGGCGCTTCTTGTCGACGAGCCTTTGCATGACGGGTTGCCTCAAAGAATTTGTGAATGTGAAAGGCGAGCCGATCGTTGTTGAATCGCTTGACACATGGCAAGTGATAGACATACCCGCGGACGATACGTACGTTTTCGTGTACAATTGGCTCAGCGACAGATATTACGTCACCGTGACGTTGGACGAGGCAAGCAAAACATTCACTTACAGCGCGGAGAAGGCGGCTTCCCGTGTTGTGTTGAGCGGCTCCGGTGCGGAAAAGGTTGTCGTACTGCTTGACAAGGACGGCAAAACCATTTTGGGTCTTTCCCTCCTTTTGCCGTACGGCGACGGGACGGACACGCTGTATGTGCGCGAGTTCACGCTTCAGGCGGACGGAAGCTACCTTGTTGAGGCGGAACAGCGCGTTGTCGAGTATGACCCGAACACCGAGACGTACGTGCAAACGCTTGGTCCGCTGAGCGGAGAATATCTGCTTACGCTGGATCTTGATGCGAGGACGTGCACCATTGTACGTCATTATAACGAGGAATGAGGCAAACAATATCCCGCAACATTCGCAACGTTTCGCGGGGTAAAATCGGGGTCCCCATAACAATGAGCGTAGCGAATTTTATGGGGCAAAAAATCGGGGTCCCCGCAAAATTACGCAGTGATTTTGTGGGGCAAAATCGGGGTCCCCATAGAAATGAGTGTAGCGAATTTTATGGGGCAAAATAAAGGTATATAATTTTGAATTATATAAAAACTAAAAAAAGGAGAAGCAAAAAATGAAGAGAAAAGTTTTAATTTCTGTTCTGGCAATTGCGCTTGTGCTTACGCTTTGCATAGGTATGTTTGTGGCTTGCGATCCAAATGAGCCGACAAAGTATACCGTGACATATTCACTTGGCGATTATGACGGCACAGGCACAGCGCCCGCCGCGCAGGAAGTTGAGGCAGGCAAAACCACAACTCTGCCTCAAGTGGGCGTGACGTGGGACGATCACACCTTCTTGGGCTGGAAAGCGGGCGAAGGCGAGACGCTTCAACAGGGCGCAGAGGTCGAGGTCAACGCCGACATCACTTACACCGCGCAGTGGGAAAAGAGCGGCAAACCGAAGGTGACGATCTATTACACTCTCGGCACGGAGCTTAAGAGCGTTGTAGCAGACGTTATGGAAGCAGAAGAAGGCAAGTACATGTTGCTTCAAGAACCTTACTATTATGTTCCCGATGAAGAATATGATCAGTATGAGGCACAACTTGGCAAAGCACAGGCGTATGCATATTACTATTATGACGCGGCGGCTGAGGACCACAAGGGAGCGGCATTTGATTATTCGGAGTCTTTTGATGCTAATGACTTCTCTATAATAATAATTATAGAGTCTATCGGAGAGCCTGCAAGCTTTATCAACTCTGAATGGATGGGCTATTACACCGCACAAAATCTTCAAGGTTCGGAGTTTATACTTGAGCTGAGTGATGAAAACGGTGGCACGATCAAACTTGATGTGACAGGTGGCATGGGTGATCCTATTGTCCAAAGTATAGGAACGCAACAACCCAGCGTCGAGAACTCAATGATCTTCATGTCATCTAATGGTCAATCGCTCATTTTGCTTGAGGAGTCGTTCTTTGGCGATAGCTACAACTATTACTATATCACAAAGAATGCAGACGGCACGATGACCGTTTCTTTTGAGGGTGGCTCATATGTGTTTAGCTCCGCTGAGAAGCCGGGTCCCAAAGTCACTGCAACAGTCTACTATTTGTTGAATGGCGAGTTGAAGTCCGCGCCCGCCGCGGTGAATGCTTCAGGCGACGCGTTTGAGATTACAGACATGCCCGAAAATTCTATTCTCGAAAGCGATCTTGACACGTTTATGGAAGCATATAAGTTTGGCACAAAGTTGAAGTATTATCACTATGATGCGGACAAAACGGATCACAAGGGTGAAGAGTTTGATCCGATGGACACTTTCACGGAAAGTGTTTCGATTTACATTGCAATTGAAGCGTTTGCAACTCCCGCAGAGAGCATTGACTCAAAATATGACGGCACCTTTACAGGCACATGCACGCCTTGGGGCGATTTTACGTTGACAATCAACGCAGCCGAAGGCACAACAAACCTTACGTATCTTGATGATGGCGAGACCATTCCGTCCCCGATCAATGCAAGCATTAAAGACGGAACCATCCTCATCGAAACAGATGGCGGCAGACTCATGTTTGTGGAAGGCTCTACGGCAAAGTATGCGCATTATTACTACATCAAAGAGGCGTCAGGCGCTCTCACTCTTGACAGTGATTATTATCAAAATGTCGCGCTTAAAAAGCAAGGCGGCGAGGTGGATCCATCACCCACGCCCGAACAAGGCAACATTTATGTTGGCTCGGCAACAGTTGACGAGGCGTCGCAGTCAATCATCACAAAAATCGAGTTTGACGACTTCAAAGAGCCTACTCAAGTCACGGTCACGTATGACAAAGGCGAGGATAAAAATCAAACTGTGACTGTTTATTTGAGCAATGATACCCCCGAGAAAATTACAAATGGTCCTGAGGGAACTGTAAAGCACGGCTATTGCTCTCTTAGAGTCGGTGCAGTGCTTAACCCAGTATTTAATTTCGGTATAGGAATTTATGAGGACGGTACAGTCGTCATAACCGACAAGAGCGGCAAGTACATCGCAACTTTCACAGAGGACAAGGGCGGTGCAACAACGATTGAATTTGCCGATATCATCGGCGGCTACAAGGCTACGGGGGGGGGTATCATTTATACCTCCAAGGTATTGAGTGATGACACCTATTTGGGTTCGCTCCTCTATGATGGCGAGCTTATCCCCATCCTGTCGTTTACAGCCGCGGCAGACGGCAGCTACACATTGTTTGGTATTCGCAGCGATAAGACGACCGAGCTTACAGCGACTTACAAAGCAGCCGACAAGTCCATCACAATTGGCACGGACGCTTATACGCTCGATGAAGAAGCGCCGACTGCAAGTTTTAGTGATTTTGCGGGATATTGGGAGCGTAGTGACAATCAACAATATTGGAGTATACAGTTGCTGAATGTCACATATACTCATGATGCAAAGAAAGCAGACTGTGAGATCATTGGTGACTACATCTATCTGTTCTACCAACCCACAGGATCTTCAACCTACTATTATCTGTTGCAATTGCACACCGAAGACGATGTGAAGACTCTTGTCGGTACTTATGTTGAGCCTGAGAAGGCACCCAAGACAGGCATAACCTTCAATGCAACGCAACAATATGTTGACAAAACTAATCTTTACACATTTAAAGGTGATGTCACAAGCACAATGAACACAGGTCTTAAGATCCACATTACACAACTTGTCATCAACTCGCTTACCAACCCCACGTATGCCGAAGTGATGATGGGTTTCAATGATGCCGAAGTGACCAAATATGAGTTCATTGCAGACAACAATACGTTCAAGTCTTATAGTTATCAAAACAAATATCCCGAGGGCAAGACGTTTAAGATCTCACAATCTGCAAACCCGCAACAGACAGCTCAATTCGTCTTTGTGCTTGTTGATGACAATACAATTGACATCTACAATTATGACAGTGACGAAAAGGACGGCACTTTGACCACAGGCGGTGGCGAGGAAGAACCCGAACCCACCGAGGGCACCGTGTATGTCGGCTCCGCGACAATTCCCGGCAAAATTTCGGGTTCAGTGACAGCGGTCAAGATTGAAATCGACAATCTTGACGCACCCAAAAAGTTCACGATCACACTTGATGACGAAACCGTTTGGGAAATCACAGATTTCGATGACGACACACAATATGCAACAGGCGCAAAAAATTTGAAAGGTGCGTATAGCTTTGAATATAGTCAGTCTATAAGTAAAAACTATGGCGCAACCATAGCTATCCTCAATGATGGCTCGATCGCCATCTACACCGGATATCAGTGCGATGAGCTTGTCAACGGTGGCGACAGCTTCCACAAAGAGGGTGAAGAACAGCCGACACACGCTCCTATCCCCGAAGGTACCTATGTTATTGAAGGTACATCAAAGCACACGATTGTGATTATGGCAGATTGGAAGTTCGATTTCTGTGCAGGCGGATCGACAATAAGTCCTTATCACGGCACCTATTCTTGGGACGCCACAGCAAATGCTTTCAAAGGCGAGGACAATGAAAACGAGCCTGACACATTCACCATCACGATCAACGAGGACGGTAGTCTGCAAATAGTTTGCACATATGGCACCTGGAGTGGCAAATATACCTTGAAAGAAGAGGAAGAGAAGCCTCCTGTTGAACATGAAGATGTTACATACACCGGTTCAATCAAAATAGAGAATTATTATAGCAGTTGGACTCTTGTTGAAATCAAATTTGACAAAGCCGATGTCTTGAATACTCTTTACTTCAAAGTCTCCGGTAAAGAAGAAGCAATCAAAGCCACATGCTCAAACGCAGAAGAAAATGGTTATACAGGCTTTCTTGCATTATTCAAGCTCGATGACGGTTCTTTGGCAGACACCAGGGGAGGTCAATATCCTCAAATAGTTATCAAATACGGCAATGATGAAGGTACTTTGATTGTTGCAGATGCAACATCCAGTAGCTACACTAATCCTACTGAGTTTGGCACGCTCACAAAGCAAGGCTCTGCCACCGAACCCGCAAAGACTGTCAAAATCACAGTAAATGCAGGCGAGCATGGCACAGGCTCCTATGTGTTTGAGCTCCCTCTCGACGGTAAAGAGCATAAATATTCTGAGATATTGACGGCAATTGAAGCGACATTCAAGGGCGAGAACAAGTATTATTATCTGACAGGACGTTTTACGGTCAGTGGCAGTAGTAAGGGTAGAAATGATACTATTGAACTCACCGAAGCAACAACCATCACAGCATTGTTTGATGACACTTGGGACGTTCAAAAAAGTGCGCAAGATGAGTATCCTAAGTTTGAAGATATGCACCTTGGCTCAACTAGTGGCTCATCTGAATTTTGGAAGAGTGATAGTGTATGGAATGGTACATCTTTCACATATACATTCGACATCGAGGCTGGAACAATTGAGATAACCATAGGCGAAGAAAAATTCAACGGCACGATTGGTGAATATGTAACAAACGACTATACAGGACATATACTCATCATCAACATCACAATCACTGTCAGCGATACAACCTACACATTTGGCACAGGAAGCCCGCAAGCGTAATTTGCACTCGTCGACAACTTCATCATCAATCATAAGGGCGGGGCATTGTCCCCGCTCTTTATTTTCTCACATTTGCACGAGTAAGCAAACAAAAAAACAAGCAAAAAGCTTGTCCCTTTATTTTGTGCCATGTATGCTAAAGAGCGGAAAAATAGTTTTTGAGTTTGAGCGCTGTTTTGCAGTTTTACAAGGGAATTCATCCATCGAGGCAACGATTTTGATTTGTAAGAATGAAGTATCATCGACTGTATTGTTTCCCAAACCGAATAATGTTTTTTTGACCGATGCACATTGTGTGCCTCGAAAAAAAACGATCGTCAAATCGTGATTTGTCAAATCGTGATTTGACCAAATGCAATTTTGGCGAAACAGAATTGTAAGTCAATCAATTACTAAGAAAAATCAGAGGTCGGAGGAAAAATGAAACAGAAAAACAGCGGCTGCCGAATAGTCGGTAGCCGCGAAAATTCAGAGGATCAAATCTTCTATGGAGCAATTCAAAACTTTTGAGAGAGCATACAGAGTGTCGGCTTGCGCCTTGCTTATATCTATTTCTCCTTGCTCGTAAGCCTTTATGTTGCGCACGGGAACGCCGCTCAAAAGCGAAAGGTCGCGTTGGGACAGATTTTTTGCGGTGCGCAGCCGCTTCAAGGCGCAAACGGGATGAAGTCCGGACGTGAACAAGTCTATAGATTGCCGTATATCCATCTCGTGATAGGGGAAGTAATGCGCAAGCAGTTCGCCGCATGGTAACGCCGCAATAAGTTGGGAATATGGCTTGTTAAAGTACCACTGCATATACGCAAGCGTGTAACCGACCCAATATTCGGGGGAAGCGTAGCTGTTTGTTTCAATAGCAATCGGCGCGTCGCCGAGAACTATACTCAAAAGTTCTATCGCGGACTTGCCGAGGGCAAGCACGGGATCGGCGGTTTCCAAAGCGCGGCAAACGGGCGAGGCGAGAAACCTCTCGGCAAAATCGTCAATGGGGATATTCTTTTTGAGGACGGCTATCTCAAACATCGAGGCAAGTTTGCCTTGTATGGTTGGAAGAAAATCGTCATTGTATGCGTGGATCATCGGCTTTCACTCCTCGGATAATGTCGTTAAGGTACAAGTCGTCGGGCGTGGGATTTCCCCTGCGATTGGACAGAAATTTCAAACGGGCTTTATCGTTGCGTTCCTTACGGAGAGGGTAGTATGTGGCGGCGTCGGCTAAATCGTAGCCTAAAAACTGTATCTTTGTGAAAGCCTTTTTTGAGGTCAACACAATTTGTTCTCCGAGGTTGCCGAGGCGCAGAGCCTCCGAAAGGCGTTGCACGGATATTGTGTTGTTCAAAAAACTTTCGGCGTATGCAAAGTATGAATCGTCCGCTCTATATCCCTTGATGACATCGTAATCGGCGGTGGGCAGGGCAAAATTGGCGGTCAGATATTCTTTCCCTACCTTTGCAATATCCGATTTGAGGGTGAAGATGCGGTTTTGAAGCAACAGCGTTATCCAGTGCAGGACTGTGAATCCCTTGTCCGAAAGGTCGAGAAGTTTCAAGTCCGACATATCAAGCGCATACTTGTTGGCGTAGCCATCGCGGTCTTTATCGACAGCCCACTCTTTGGCGAGGTCAAGCGACTGAGTGCAATAAAAGCCGAGACCGTAGTCATTGTACGGCTTGCCCTTGCCATATTCGGGTCGCTCGATGACGGAAACCGACCCGTGATAGATGATCAAATTGCTCATAGTAAATCTCCTTGCGAGTAAACTATAACATTATAATGTCCCAAAGTCAAGTATAATGTGTACATTATAATGGTATAAATTGTAATAAATGGAGAAAAAATGAAACAGAAAAAAGAAATGCCCGAAGTAGTGATCCCCGCGGGATATAAACTTGACGAAGTTATGGACTTCGATGATGACGACTTCGGGGAAGAAAAACCTATTTTAATTGAGGCGTTAGATCCGACCGACGATGAAATGTAAGTTCAAGTCTTGTTTTTGTGCAAAAACACAAAATTACAGCTGTATGAAAAGAAAGAGTATTTAAGCGAATTTGGAAGAAAAATATAGCAAAAATGTCACTGAACAGTGCGATATTCGGTGACATTCTTGACAAGTCGGTCTTTTTGACCAACCTAGATGGTAACCCCATAGGGAATCGCTCCGCTTGGCTTAAAATTATTTGCCCCGCACAGCGAGGGGAGTTCCTCAGGGTTCCACGCACAGCATTATGTTGCCTTCGCTATCACGCCGGGGCGGGGCGACAATTCATAGGATTGTCGCCTTTTCATCCCGTTCGATTTCCTAAGGGGGAAAATAAAAAATACACGATGCATGGGCATTGTTTATTTTTCTGGTACCCTTACACGAGTAAACAAAATAAAAGAGCAAGCCTACAGCTTGTTCCTTTATTTTGGTACCCTTACACGAGTAAACAAAATAAAAGAGCAAGCCTACAGCTTGTTCCTTTATTTTGGTACGCCAATCCCAACCTATCTTGAACCGATAGGTTGGGATTTTTGTATTATCAAAGTTATTTAAGACAACAATGGAAAGAATTTAAATGATTGCTTATTCACGGAATACATCTATCAATGCTTTTTGCTGATTATATGAAAGTTTTCTGAATGTGACAAGCATTTCTTTTTCCAATTCGCTCAGTATTTCTATCGACTCATCTTCTAAAAAGAACTGTGCGAGAGTAAGACCAAATGCGTTGCAGATACTTTGCAATGTTTCGATTTTGGGTTGATTTCCTCGTTGAAACAGCGATGACAAAGTAGCGACTGGAATATCCGCTTCCTGCGCGAGTTTATAGTCAGACCAATTGCGTTCACTTTGCAAATTTCGGATTCTATTCAATACATCCATATAGATATTATACTATGCATTTGCACATCATTTTAATCTGCAAACGCATTGACTTTTATATGCAATTGCAATATAATGATTATGCTTTTGCACATTAAATATAAGCGAGGATAAAGATATGGAAATTACTTCCGATACAAAGCATCCTACCATCGTCTCAATTTTTTCGGGGTGCGGAGGATTGGATTTGGGATTTCATATGGAAGGATACCGTACCATTTGGGCGAATGACTTTGCCGAATGGGCAGTCGCATCATTCCGTGAAAATTTGGGCGATGTTATACATTTGAAAGACATCACAAAAATAAATCCATACACCGATAAATCCATTCCCGACTGTGATTTGATATTGGGAGGATTTCCTTGTCAAGACTTCTCTGTAATATGGAAACAGCCTGGACTAAATGGTAAGCGCGGAGGTTTATATCGTCATTTTTTGGAGTTCGTTGACGCAAAAAAGCCAAAGGCATTTGTAGCTGAAAATGTAAAAGGCTTGCTTACAGCCAACAAGCATAAAGCCATAGAGACCATAATACAGGATTTTGAAAATATAGCACCTGGATATATTGTAAAGCCACACCTTTACAACTTTGCCGAATATGGCGTACCACAATTCCGTGAAAGAGTTTTGATTGTAGGCATTCGCATAGACACGGGTTTCGATTTTAAACACCCAAAGCCCACGCATGGTCCAAATGGACAGCTTCCCTATGTAACAGCGGGAGAAGCGTTGGAAGGTGCGCTTGATGTGCCATATAACAATGAACAAATTTCATGTAAAGAGAAAACCAAACGTATGCTTGAATTGATTCCCGAAGGTGGGAATTTTACAGATATTCCAAAAGATAATCCTTTGTATGTGAAAGGCATGATTTCACATGTATATCGAAGGATTGACCGCAATCAGCCCGCTAAAACTATTATTGCCGCCGGTGGCGGTGGCACTTGGGGTTATCACTATCCCGATCTCCGTCCTTTGACAAACAGAGAACGTGCAAGACTTCAATCTTTCCCAGATGATTTTAAGTTTATGGGGAATATCACGGAAGTCAGACGTCAAATAGGCAATGCTGTTCCGCCTGCAGGCGTCAGAGCTGTTGCAAAACGCCTCATGCCTCTTTTTACAGGCGACTATACTCCTATAGATTTGTTTGCCGAGTATGAGCATTTTAAAACCCTTTCGGTGAAAGAATTGTTGGATTTAGTCACGCAAGAAATGGAGTAACGATATGGATTTCTTATTTTCAAATTTTCAGCCACTTCGGACGGAACAAAAAACATTTGCGGATACATTTTATAATTTACTTCCGAGAACAGAGCAATTGAACATTGCTGTTGGATATATTACTTCCGATTCGTTGGTTGAACTGCAAAAAGCAATAGAACTAAACAATGTAGACCGCTTGAATCTTATCATCGGTATGCATTACTTTGACCGTTTCACTCCCGTTGAATATAAAGCGACTAAAAAGCTAAATGATTTTCTTACATATAACCATGTTGGAGAAGTGCGCCTGGTAACTGCTTTCAGATTTCACGGAAAATTGTATTCGTTCTATGCACAAAACATGCCTTTTGCGGGGATAGTTGGCTCAAATAATTTAAGCAGTATCACAGAAAAATGCAGTGCTTATGAGACGGCTTGTATTTTTGAAGATAGACATTCTTTGCTGTCAATGGATAGATTTTTCAGTGACCTTTATGAAAAAGCCTCCGTAAATTTAAGCGAGGTTGAAATCCGAGAATTTAATGAAACTAACGTTTTATTAGAAGGACAGGATTATGTCGAGCGCGCTACACCGTCAGAATTCGAAATGTGCCTTAAAGCGAGAACAAACGTAACATTTGACATCCCAATAAAAACCGAAGGAAAAAGCAATTTGAATGCATTTTTTGGGAAGGGACGTGAAAATAAGCGGACAGGAGTTGTAAAACCGCGCCATTGGTATGAAGCGGAAATTATTGTTTCCAAACAGATAACATCTATGCCTTTTTATCCGAAAGCGAATACCATATCCGCATCTTTTCAGGTCATAACGGATGATATGTGGAAATTTCAATGCAGAGTAAGCGGAGATTACAGTAAAAATTTCAGATCGGACAGCGATTTGTGTATCCTCGGCAAATGGATAAAAGGACGACTTGAAAATGATGGATGTCTTGTTGTTGGAGAGCCTGTTACAAAAAAAGTGCTTGAAGAATATGGTCGAGATTCATTTTCTTTAACGCAAACGACAATTCCAAATCTTTGGTATATGGATTTTAGAGGTAAAAAATGAGCATTTATTTGAACAATTATTTAACATATATCACATCATCAAAATCTCAAGAACTTTCTTATGCAATCAAAAAAACTACAGACGACATAGTACCGCAATACATAAGCAATTTTTCTTTCCGTGAACACGTTGTCAGTTTGTTGGTCGGAGATGTTCAAAGCGGAAAAACAAGTCATATGTTTGGACTTATGTGTGCTGCGGCGGATGAAGGCTTTCACATATTTATCCTTTTAACCACCGATAATGTCATACTGCAACAACAGACATTGCAACGAGCGCAAATGGATTTGCGAGATTTTTGTATCTGTGATGAAACCGATTATTTAAAGTTCGTGCAAAACGGCATGACAAAGCCTTGCGTTATTGTGTTAAAAAAGAACAGTTCTGTTTTGAGGCAATGGAAAAACAATCTTGCTTCAACTCAATTTTGCATTGGAAATCCACTATTTATTATTGACGATGAAGCAGACGCCGCAAGTTTGAACACAAAAGTTAATAAACGACAAGTCAGCACCATAAACAGATTACTGTCTGAAATAAAGAAGACTTCATCATGCAGTATCTATCTGCAAGTGACGGGAACTCCGCAAGCAATCATACTCCAAACTTTGCAAAGCGGATGGAGGCCCTATTTCATTTATTATTTCAAGCCAGGCAATAATTATATTGGCGGTAATGTCATCTTTGCACCCGAAAATCACATGCTTGAACTTACGGATAACGAGGAAGCCAAAGATATTTTGGACGATGATGAGTTCCCCGAAAACGGTCTTATAAAAGCGGTCGTCTTTCATCTTATAACATCTGCGCAAATCTTTCTGAATGGCGGTAATGTCTGCAATTTTTTGATTCATCCCAGTATAAAAAAAGCAGAACATAGAGTATTCGCGGAAAAAGTAGGCGCATACTTAAACGAATTGTCTCAATCATGTGACGACGAGTCAATGAAAGAAATGTTTTTAAGTGCTTATGCCGATCTCTCGCTAACTAAGACTGATATTTTGCCCTTTGATGATATATATGCTTTCATTTGCCAAACTTTGCAAGATGACGACGGAGTAAATATTTACACTATCAATTCAGATGCGCAACTTGAGGAAAACACTCAATATCATAGAGGCATAAATATTATTGTCGGAGGAAACAGTTTGGGACGTGGCGTGACATTCCCTCGTTTGCAGACTATTTATTATTGCCGAATTGTAAAAAGTCCACAAGCCGATACTATGTGGCAACATGCGAGGATGTTTGGCTACGACCGCGATCCTAAAATGATGCGCATATTTATGCCACCGAAACTTTATAAGTTATTTGCAGACATCAATTCCACAAATAATAATATCATCGCTCAAATACAAAAGAGAAAAGGCTTTGAAGACATAAAACTTGCATATCCGCCACAATTGAAGCCAACTCGCAAAAATGTGATAGATAATAATTTTGTCACTATCTTCGGTGGCGGAGTTAATTATTTCCCATTCGCTCCGCAAAATAAAGACATTGCATTGCTTGATAGTATGTTGCAAAACTTTGACGGAAATGAGCCATATACTGTCAACCTACATCTTGTCATAAATATTTTAGAACAAATAGAAAGCGATAGCGATTGGTCTGCGCAAACATTTATAGGCTTTTTAGAAGCTATCCTCGCGGAAAACTCGTCAGCGCAAGCACAACTTATTGTTCGTCGAGGTCGTGATATTGCAGAGGGGACAGGCACTTTGCTTTCCGAGAATGATAGAAAACTCGGCGATTCCATTACGGACACAACTGTATTGACTATGTATAAAGTGACTGGGAACAAGGGTTGGAACGGCAAACAGATTTGGATTCCCAACATTAAACTTCCAAGTGATGTTGTATATTACACACTAAGACAAAAGGGATAATCCGTGACATCTATAATATGAAATGGATAATGGCAATTAATTCTAATACTATTAAGCATTGATGGTGTATTTATTTTTTCGTACGGCAAACGCTTCTTTTCCTCCTTCCAAAATTTCACATATTTGTTGTTGTATTCCTGTTTGATAGAGTATTCCATTTAAAACTCGATTCGAGTCATCCACAACTGGGTCAATATCTTCTATTGCGCCTGTTCTATATTCAAATTTATATTTATTGTTTTTTGAATTATTTCCCTCTTGATTCGCCACGATAACTTCTTCGGCATCGCAGCCTACAACAATATTTGCATTATGTGTAACTAAAATGATTTGTCGGTTAATTTTTTTCTCCCTTATAAAGCCCACGAGTTCATTGTAGACAGACCGATTATCCAAATCATCTTCTGGTTGATCAATTAATATTGGACATTTTGATTCTGCCAAATTTATTAATAGCTTAAGAAGAACGAGTGCTTTTTTACCAGGAGACATTTTTTGTATTTCATCTCCATCAAGTTTTATAGTGTAAGTAATATTATACCAGTCGCTCGCTACACTCCTAATAACATCTTCATCTCGCACGGATCTTTTTAAGAGACTACTGCTATTATCTAAAATTTTTGATATAAATTTTTTTACAAAATCTTCATCAAAATCATTTGCGAAAAATTTAATATTACCATTATCATCTCGCTCAAATACTTGATTCATTTTTCGATTATCTATATAACTTAAAATAGTATTTATAAAAATTTCTGTTCTAAAAGGATCAGCCGCAATAAATTCCATGTCTCCACTGCTTATGTCCGCTCGAGAATTAACTGCACTAATATATTCGTCGTGTATATATTTAAAAGAAAGCGTAAGGTGAGCAATCTCATTTAAAGCATTATTAAATGAAGCGTTTAACTTCTCAATCTCTTTATCCAATAAGCATAGTTCATCGAACTTCTGTTCTTCTAACAAAAGTTCTTTAGATAACTGGTCAATAGCTGCATTACCCTCAATTTTTGGCTTCAAAATTGCGATTACCTTTTCCATGTCACTTACGGATTTTTGCGATGCTGAAATCTCGGCATTAATTTTTTCAATTAATTGAAGTTTTCTTTTATTCCATTCCGTTTGTGCCATGTCTAAAATTTGATTCTGAGTGGCATATAGAAGTTCTCTATAAGTTTCACTAATGTTTTCGGCTATTTCTTTTCTATCTATAAGTTTCTCAATAGATTGAATATGTACTTTATCTTTCTCCAGCAAAGAAATTTCATTCTTTTTAATTGATAGAGACTTCAGTAAATTATCGTAGGTAGAAATATCCTCTTCTTTAAGGCTATTTTCTTTAATTAATGTATCTTTTTGTGCTTTTAGTTTTTCTATTTCTTTTTGAACGGAATTTGTATCTCCCTTTTCTAATTTTGTTGCTTTTAGTTCATCTATTTCATGAAATAGATGAAGCAAATCATAAATTTTTTTATCAATTCTTACTTTTTCAGCAGATAATCTTGATTCATGGGTCTTATACAGGGTAGAGATTTCTGAGTTCTGTAACAGAATATCTTGAATAATTTCATCAATCTCTGTCTTTTCTTCAGATTCATCACTTAATTTATTTAAATATGTTTGCGGAATGTAAACTATTTTCTTTTCAACATCAGTTAAATCTTTACGAGATATAACACCATCTCGCCAATTCACCATTATATTGTTTATTGCATAATAAGAGGATTTCGTGACTTTTAATTTTGTTGCTACCTGTCTTGAATCAATTGCTGTTGCCATATTATGCAATAGTAAAGATTTCCCAGTTGATTTTCCACCGATAATACATGTTAGTTGTTCATTGAGTGGTATAGGCTCAGAAGGAAAATCTTCATCATTAATGATGACATTGTCAATTACATAATAGTCTGGCTTATGTTCTGGCCTTAATTCTTGTATTCGCACCCGAGATTTAGGCTCAAATGTTATTTCTTTCATCCCTTCAAAAGAGGGGGTTGATTTAATCCAACAATATTTTTTCCCAGACGGTTCGAAAAGATCGCTATTTTTATGAGCATCACTACCATTAACACAAGGCATCAGTTTCCCATATTTACTACAGATTGTTTTAGCACTCTCGTCTTTTTCACCTAGGAAGTATTTTATATCATTCTCGTTTGCAGAAAAAATAAAATCTGACATGCGATATAATTCTGCTCTAGTTTCATATAACTGTGAATTGCTACTGTTGCCAGGCTGATTTGCAATTCCTGAAGCCCCATCTGTAGACTTATTGGATATTGCTATAATTGTATTTTTCCTCAGTTCTATATCCTGTTCAAATAATTCTTTAAGCTGAGTATGAGGAATTAAAAATTGATTAGCGGCTAAACGAAGCGCAGCTTCATTATTCAAGGATTTATCGATAGTATTTCCAAAACGAATTAATTCTGATTCGGCAGCACTAAAACAGGTATCACCTCTACTGAATTTAAGCTTGCTAAAAAACCGAGCTTCTAACTCATTTGCTATTTTAGGATTAAATAAACAATGCATATTTATGGGACTTCTTTCTCCCATTAACATGATTCGTAATTCTACATTTGGAAAAATAAAAGGAATTTTTGAAGGTAAAACACCGTCGGAGATTACTTTTAAATAATTTTTTACAGACAAATAATCAGTAATGCCGACAGCGACTATTTTATGCTGACCGTTTGGCTCACTATCAATATAAGAGATAATATCATTGTAAAAATTATCCCATTTTTTATCAATAGTCATCCCAGTAAATTGGTCATTTTTTAATGTGCCTGGGGTATGAATGTGAAAATCCCATCTATTCCACTCCGATCCACGCGAACCTATCATAAACTAACTCCTTTTGAAATATTTTAGCACTATTTGGAACAATTTGCAATATTTCGGAATTATCTATTTTGTCTCGAATAGTTTTAATTTCAAATCAAAGACTATCATTTGTCAAATACTAAATTTGAAAGAAAAAAGCAATACTATAATAGCTTTAAAATTAATATTGAAATAAAAGCAGTTGACAATTTAATGCTCATTCTCAAGAAAATATTATTAAAGAATTTGGCAGTTAAGCGTATGCTTGTCTTGAACAAGTGGCGGTGCTGCGCACCGCCAGACAAGCATACGCCTTTTGCTATGCACAAGCAAAACGGGTCAAATGCGCGGGCAAAGATACGGGACGAGGCGAATGGAAGTAAACACACAGGAAAAGCATAAACAAGAGGGATGCCTCAAATGAAATTGTATGTTAAATAGCGCAGATAGGACTGCAATCGCAAGAGTGGCAGGAGCGGACAAAAGCAAACTCGCAATGACATAGAGAGGCGCAGAAAAACAGGAATATCGGTAGAGACGAAAGCCGTGCGGAAAGGCCGTTCGCGCTATCCCGCTTGCGAATCGGGCCTTTCAGATCCGCGCGTCTGTTTTCATTTTCTGCTTGTTATGCGAATAATGCGTTTGTTTTGTCCTCTCCGCCCCTCGTTGCTATGTGTGCCATAGACTGCGTTTTGTGCGCCTAAAATTTTTTATAAATTTTTTTTCAAAGTTGTCAAAAACCTGCAACTTTAACGTCTATCATTCATCTCAAAAGACGGCGGCAATACAGGCCTATACAGGAAGATACGGAAATGCTACCACTTGCTCACTTCAAATCGGGACGGGCGAATTGCTATGATAATACAAGGTCGTATTTCGGCTTGCGAATGGCTGATTTCGTATTGGGTCTGCATTTGGATTTGAGCATTTTATCTTGGAAAAACCTTACTTTTTAGCTGGGTTTAGTTCCTTGTAAAGGCTTCAAAATGCCGCTACAATCTTAATCAAACATAATAAAAATAAGGAGGTGATGTTTATTGAAAGCGATCGAGGCAATACCGCAAGGCGATGTCGAAGTGTCCCTGCTTGACGAAAGCGAGCAAAGGTACTTCTATCATCAAATGCTTGTGCGTATTTTGGAGCTGCGCAAAAGGCAGCTTACAGCGGAGCAGAAAAATCAAAGCGAGGAGGTATGAAAAGTATGATTTACCCAAGAGCAAAAATCTACTCGGACGGCAGTCATTATATCGCCATACCGCACACAACAAGCCATAGGAAATATTGCAAGAAACGCAAAGAGAATGTAGAAAGCAAACAAGCGAATTTGTCCTGCGATGAGCGCAAAGAGATTATGTCTGAAAAGGAATGTTTTGAAAGAATATACGCCGAGAGCGAACAGCTCCCGAAGCGTGAAAGAAAAGAATATATAAAAGAC
>CANQBO010000006.1 GCA_947589475.1 uncultured Clostridia bacterium | reverse complement strand
TTCTCCTCCATTAAGTCCGGTCAATTCCCCTTCGTCCAACTCACTATCCATAACCTCAATATCCACGACGCTACCAATGCATCTATTGCTCCCAATGATCTGGATCAGTATAAGGAGAATTTGCAACTGAACGTAGAGGAACATATTGAGCTCGAAGGTTTCCGCGTGGCAGGCAGTCTTGCAAGCGCATGGCCCACAGACATCTATGTGACCGCAAATGCGAAACTCGACCTTGCAAATGAAACCCACAACGGCACAGAGCTGTATGCGGCGCTCAAGATAGGGCACCTCGACACAAAATATGAAGAGGAGTATCTGTATGGCGCAGGCATGCCTTTTGAGTTGAGCTACACAAATAATACTCTCACTGTGAGAACGGACGCAAATGCACTTTTGCTTAACGCAAGCGGTGCGGCGGCTATTTCCGCATATGACATGCTCCTCTCCGGTCCCATTGGCAAATTGATTGACAGTTTGCTTTCCGCTCCGTCTTTGAAGGAAGCTAAAGCAGGCTTTGACGCTCGTTATTGGGAAACAGCTCCCGATGCTAATGGCGAAGGCGGCAAATACAACACCAACTTCCAGGGTCTTGTCGTGAAGAACCTCACAGTAAAGGGCGTTATTGACATGATCGGCGGCATGATGGGCAGCGGCAGCAGCGCGGCTGATCCTCAACCTGAAGAAGAAGCAAAGATGAACCCGTACAACACGATCGTTTACGCGCTTTCACTTCTCTCCGGTGAAAATGGCAAGATCAACCTTACTTCCAAAGACGGACTCCTCGGCACAGTTGCGAAGTTTGCGCAATTCCTTGCTTTCGGCAAACTGACGACCACGGACGAAGAGATCCAAAAGGTCACGACTTATGACTGGAGCAAACAAGGCATCATAGGTTGGGCGTCCGTTACGCTTGACTCTCTCGTAAGAGGTTTCACGGGCGGCATGATCGGCGGCGCGGCATTGCTGGCCTTTGACGGCGTAAGCGGCGAGACATTGGATGATGTTTTGGCCAATGTGTTTGAAGAGAATCCGGACGCACTTCAAGTTGCGTTTGACTTCACAAACGGTTTCAATTGGGACATCACCCTCGGCTTGCACAAGGATCCCGCAGTAGCAATCAATTGGACTTCTCGCATAGGCTTCGGCGAAGCGACTTCCGTCCAAAACATCAAGGATCGCATTAAGGCAGAACAGACTGCGCTTGAAAAGAAAGTTGGAGAGCTCAAAAAGGTCGCCGACGAAAATACAACAAAGTTTAATGAAGCTAAAAAGTCATATGATGAAAGTCAACAAGCTGCTGATTTATCTGCTAAGCAACAGGCGCTGAACGACAAGAAGACTACTTTCGTCGCTCTGCAAGAAGTAAAAGACATCATTGAGCCTCATATGGCAAAAGGCAGCGCGTCAGGTTTGTCTAGCGCACAAGGTCTGAGTGAGTGCTTTAATTATTGGCTCAACAAATATGTGATCGAACAGGGCGATACGTCTGTTCAAGAGGCGATGGACGCCGCTTATGCAGCAGTTGAAAAATATTGGGAAGACAACGGCATGTATATTCCGGGAAAGACCCCCGCTGACTTGAAAGCAGCCTTTGACAAGTTGTATGAGGTCTACAAGAGAGAGCTGGGCGCCGAGGCAAAAGCATATGCAGAGGCTTTGGAAACTGCACACGCTATACCCGAATATAAGACCTATCAAGATTGGACAGTCAAAAAGGCCAGATCTGATTGGGAATATAGCTACGCAAATACTCGCCTCGAGGCTTACAAGATCTACAATACAGATCAATCTGCAGACTTCGATGCGATAAGCGTTAAATATCAAGCTGCTAAAGCGGTTGAAAATGCATACAAAGCGGCAAGAGAGGCCTTCAGTAAGCACGTTGATGAAGAAAAGGCAAACGTAAGCGCATTCAAGGACGCTCTCACAAAGTATATCACGGCATATGCGCAATCCGATGATACAGTCGCGGTGAGAAAGGCGAACCTTGCGGCTGCACAGGCAAAGTTGCCCGAAGCGGCAAAGACAGCAATCACCGATGAAATGATCCAAACCTTGGCAGAAGCAAACAAGGCTAAATTGGCTGAGGCAAAGTCTTTCGATGTAGTGAAAGCGGAATTGACGGCTCTTCTCAAGAGCGAAAATTCAAGCCTAAGATCTAAGTTCAATAGTGCTTTGAGTTCTTATTGCTCTTATGCATATGGACGCACAAAGAATCCGGACAGCCCGACATACAGCGAAGAGGTAGTGCAAGGCAAGAAGGATGCTCTCAATACTGCAAAAGACGCATTGTCTGACAACGCAAAGGCTGTGCTTACCGAGGCTTATATCGCGGCATATTTGAAGTCTTATTCTTTGGATCAGGATTATTCAAAGGCGAACTCGGCAATCACGGGCAAACTTCCTAAAGACGACGTCTATTCGGGCTATTTGAAGGCATTGGACACCTATGCGTCGTATTATTGGGGCAATAAGACAAATGCGGAGCATATTTCCGATTCCGACGTCACTTCAAAGAAGACAGCTCTCGATACTGCCTTTGGCAAATTGAGCGACGAGTTGAAGGCGAAACTTGGCGATACTACCGCGATGCTTCAAACTTTGATCACAACTTATGGTAATGCGTACACCTTTGAAACTACAGCTCCTAACCCGTCAATGTATATACCTGCGTCTGTTAAAGCAACAAACAAATTTACACCTATTGCCGAAGAGTACAATGGTTACACTGTGTGGTACGAGATCGACCTCGCACCTGCAAAAGCGTAATTCCTCAGCGACAACACCCTAAGAACTTTAGGTACATCAAAAACGACGGAGCGCTCGCTCCGTCGTTTTCGTATGCCTCTGTGCCCCCATGCGTTTGCCGCTTTGTGATTTGCTCCTCTCGTACAAACGTTGCGTTGATAGCTCAGTACAGGGGAGGGAAATATAAAAAAGCTCGGACCAGGGGATTCCTCGACGTTGCTCGGAATGACAACAGGACCAGGGGATTCCTCGACGTTGCTCGGAATGACAACGTATATAACATGTCATGCTGAGCCTGTCGAAGCATCCCCTTTGTAGAGGACGAACCCTTGCACCGGGGGATTCCTCGACGTTGCTCGGAATGACAACGTATTAACATGTCATGCTGAGCCTGTCGAAGCATCCCCATGATAAAGGCACTCACTCTATACAAGGGGATTCCTCGACGTTGCTCGGAATGACAACGTATTAACATGTCATGCTGAGCCTGTCGAAGCATCCCCATTGTAGAGGACGAACCCTTGCACCGGGGGATTTCTCGACTGCGCTCGAAATGACAACAGGATAAGGGGATTCCTCACTTTACCCCACAAAATCACTATGTAATTTTGTGGGGACCCCATCCGCTCGGAATGACAGTAAAAAGAAATTAGCTCGGACAGCGTTGCGCAAGTTGGCCGCGACATGGCATGGAATGAAGCAACTCAACGAAATGCGCAGGTTTCGGAAATTTCGACAAAATACCAAATCATAATTTGCCAAATCGTACTTGACTATTTTTTGTCGTGTGATATAATGTCTATATGGCGGAGGTAGCTATGTTTATAGGAAGAGGCAGCGAACTTCATAAACTTCAAAATTTGTATGACAGCAACAAGTTTGAATTTGTTGTCATTTATGGGCGGAGGCGGGTCGGCAAGACCGCGCTTATAAATCAATTTGTCAAAGACAAAGACGCGATTTATTTTATGGGCGTAGAGAGCAATGCAAAGCAAAATCTTGAAAATTTAAGCAAGTGTATTTTGGAATATGCAAGCGGTTTCGACGTAGATTCGATTTTTTCATCTTTTCAGTCTGCGTTGGAATATGTGTTTAAGCTGTCCCAAAACAAGCGTATTGTTTTGGCGATAGACGAATATCCGTATGTCGCCCGCGCCGAGAAAAGTTTGGCTTCCACGATACAACTGCTGATCGACAGATATCAAAGCACGTCAAAGCTGATGTTGATCTTGTGCGGATCTTCCATGTCATATATGGAGGATAAAGTCCTCGCATACAAAGCGCCCCTGTACGGCAGAAAAACAGCGCAAATCAAGCTTCAGCCGTTCGAATTTTTTGAGGTATGCGATTATTTCAAAAACTTTTCAAAAGAGCAAAAGGCTTTGGCATATGGCATGGTCGGAGGAACGCCTCAATATCTGTTGCAGATAAATGATAAGCTAAGCGTAGAGCAAAATGTCAAAAATACATTTTTAAACCCTTCTTCCGCATTGTATGAGGAGCCTGTCAATCTTCTCAAGCAAGAGGTCAGAGAACCCGCGATATACAATGCCATTGTTTCCGCGATCGCGTTCGGAGCGTCGAGAATGTCCGAAATCGCGTCGAAAGTCGGCGTGGAAACAAATGTCTGCGCGACCTACCTAAAACAGCTTATAGAACTTGAGATCGTTCAAAGAGAAACTCCGTATGGCGAAAAAAATTCGAAGAGGGCAATATACCTTATCAATGACAATATGTTCAGATTTTGGTATAGATTTGTCTTGCCAAACTATTCGGCAATAGCAAGGGGAGCCGAGGAAGTTGTCTATAGACATATTGACCGTCAAATATCTGACCATATGGGCAAGGTGTTTGAAGAAATCTGTAAGCAATATCTATGGCGGCTATTATTGAACGGTCAAAGCCCCATCGAGTTTTCTTCTTTGGGCAGGTGGTGGGGGAACGATCCTGTTCAAAAAAAACAAGTCGAAATCGATATAGTTGCCGAGCAGGACGCGCATACGGCGCTGTTTGCCGAGTGCAAATGGACGAATGAAAAAGTCGACATCAATGTGCTTGAGTCGCTTATCTATAAGTCCGGGCTGTTTGATTATACAGACGTGCATTATTATCTATTTTCCAAATCGGGATTTACAAAAGGATGCGTAGAAAAAGCTTGCGATATGAAAAACGTACATCTAATTGATTATAATTCTATGCTTTAGAATTTTGCCGAGCTTTCTTCTTTGCGGGGAGGATCTTCGCGAGGCAATAGTTGAGGGCAAAGAGGACGTGCATCATGGCGAATATATACATCTGCGACGCGGCGGTGATTATGGCGTCGGCGTCCGGGGAGTTGACCTGAGGTATGGAAAATACGCCCGTGATCACAAAAAAGCACAAAAATGCCGTCATTATGACCGCTTGCGTGAGGTTGCGCCAAAATTGCGTGATGATAAACGCTATGAGCAACACTACCGCAAGCACGAAGCCTGTGATTGCGAGGTCGTTGTGCAGGATATGAGACAGGGTGTGTTCCTCCGTAAAGCGCAGGGACAGCCCCGTGAGCAGAATGACGGCGCTCAAGCCGAACAGCACGTAAAACGCGATCTTGGCGGGCTTTGCGTATCGCTGGGAGTCCAAATTCAGCACCAGCAGATAGGCGTACAGCGCCATGTTGATAAGCCCCCAGATGTACACCTCGGCAAGCTTGCCGTTGAACCACGCCAGCATGGATACCGTCGTCTGCACGACTCTGAGACCTACGCTCCCTGCGGTCAGCGTGACGATGAGTATGGAGACGATGGGCACCACGACAAACGTCAACAACATCATCAATATGCCGTGCAACTTGCCGTGCTTCTCGAGATATTTCGGCAGGGGTTTGGAGTAGTCGAACAAATCGAACTTCTTCCGCTTTGTACCGTTTGCGCCGCCGTTTTTGGCGCCCGTGATTTCGTCGCATACAGGCGACTCGGTTTGGACTTCATCAATATTTGTCGCGTGAGTTTCGGTCTCTTCCATACATCTCTCCTTTATGCTTGCCGCGGCGCGCCGCGGGACTTTTGCTCTATTTGCTCTAAGATTTCGACCGCGCGAGGGCGGCGAGGAGGACAAAACGTGCAAAAGCGCTTTGCTAAGGCATTATGATAACATTCAATATTATAATAAATCGGACAAACTTTATCAATAAATTTTTAATTGCCGCGGCTTATTTTTCAGAATAATTTCACATTTTCGGCGCCGCGTCTTTGCCCGCGCCGTTTCGTGCTCGCGACGGGGAACATTGCTTGCGCGTATAATGTCGAAGAGAGGTGCAATTTGGCACATTTTGACCTCAAAATGTGCACATGTGTGTCGATTTCTTAAGATTTCTTTAGAATTTGCGAGTTTTCTAAAGTTTATTTCACATTTGAATTTGGGCGAATTTGTTGACGTCAAAACCGCGAATAAATTATACTGTATACGACAAAATAGCATATAAAGCGACCTACAGCGCAACCTAATAAGAGGCGCGCGCCTAAAGCCGAAGCGGTATGCGCCGATATGAGAAACATTAAAAAAGCGGGCCACATGTCCGCGACCCGAATAAAAATATTGACAAAACGGAGAAGAAGCAAATGCTCGAAGTAAACAGTTTTTCAAAGAAGTATCGCAACAACCCAAACTATTCCGCGCATGACATCACATTTACGGTCGAAGCGGGAGAGGTCGTCGGTCTTGTCGGCAGCAACGGCGCGGGCAAGTCTACCATCATCAAAAGCATAATCGGAGTGTTGCCGTTTCAGCAAGGCACCATCACGATCGGCGGTTACGACATCGCAAAACAGCCCGAAAAGGCAAAGAAACTTGTGGGATATGTGCCCGACGATCACTCGGTGTACGAAAAGCTGACGGGAAGGGAATACGTCAACTATATCGGCAGTTTGTACGGCGCCACTAAGGAGCAAAAGCGGTACGTCGTTGAGGAGCTTGCAAAGACTTTCGAGATACAGCACGCGCTCGACATGCAGATCGCGGGATACTCCCACGGCATGAGACAGAAAATTTGTATCCTCGGCGCGCTTGTGCACGAGCCTAAGCTGTGGATACTCGACGAGCCTATGGTCGGACTCGATCACCAGACAATGGTGCTGTTGTGCGACTTCATCAGAAGCTATGCCAACAATGAGCGCGCGGTGCTGTTTTCCTCGCACAACCTCGACGTCGTGCAGAGGATATGCGACAAGGTCGTGTTCATTCGCAAAGGCGAACTCGCGAGGATCGTCGACCTAAAGACGGAAAATATAGACTTTGAAGACTACTATATGCAACTCAACAGCGCTCAAGGCGCGGGCGAAACCGATACGGAGCTTAAAGAGGTACAAGAATGATAAGTCAATTTATACGTCTACAGCTCAAACTCAAATGGGGCTTCAATCGCAACAACGACAAGACAAGCGCTGTCATGACGGCGTTCGCTTCCGTTTTGGCGGTCGCGGTCGCGCTGGCGCTTGTGTGGGTGCTTACTTTCGTGCTGAGGACAAGCCTCAATACGGACGTGAAAAAGCTTTCCCAACTGTACATCACAATAGTCATGATAGGGCTTACGGTGGCGGCGACGGGCATGCAGGTCAACAGGCTGTACAAGCCGGGAGATCTGCTGATAACGGCGCGTTTTCCGCTCAGTCCCTTCAAGCTGTTTTTGAGCTATCTCATACTGAATTACATTGATTTGAGCATCTATTCGGCTATTTTGCTGTTGCCTATCATGATCGTATACGGAGTTGCGGCGGGCTGTATGAGCGCGGTCTATGTCGTAGGCGTCGTCCTCGGCACCTTGCTTTTGCCACTTTTCCCGTTTGCGCTGTCAGTGTTTTTGGCAATTCCCATCGTCTACCTCGGCACGTTGCTTCAAAGGTACGGCGTCGTGCGACTTGTCATCTTCATCGCGTTTTTGGTGGGCTGTTTCGTGCTTTACTACTATATCCTCACCGTGCTCGCGAAATTCTTCATACACAGAGATTGGGAAACGGGCACGCTTGAGATATGGGAAAAGCTTCTCGACGGACTCAACGGCTACTACAATCCCGCGTATTATCTGGCGAACATAATATTCTTTGACAATTTCGGGCTTGGTTTCGGAGGGCTTCTCGGCGGGAGCGTCGTACTTACGGGCATAGGCGTAGCTGTTGCGAGAGTAGTTTGCACGGATCTGCGCACTAAGGCGCTGGAGAACGGTTTCGGCGGCTACAAGCGTCTAAGCAAGATCGACGACTTCGGCAGTACGCGCGCCATCTTCAGATATACGTTCCGCGAGATATTGCGCACAAAGACCTATTCCTATTTCTATCTGGGCGTGGCTATTTCGACGCCTGTCATGGTGTTTTTCTGCAACAGGCTTGTGACGATGGTCGGCGAGGCGCAGATAGGCAAGGGCATCAACTTTGGCGCGTCGATTTTGGTCATATCCGTATTTATGGCGATGATATGCTCGTTTGCGGCGACGGCGCTCAGCGTGGAGGGCAAGAATTTTTACATCACGAAGCTCGTACCCGTGCCGTATCGCAAACAACTTGTAATAAAGGGTGTTCTAAACGTGTGCGTCAGCCTTGTCGCGCTCATAATAAGCGCTATCGTCATGGGCGCGCTCGAGTTCATCAACGGCGAGGAAATTGCGGTGGCGCTCGTAGCTGAGGCGTTGCTTGCGATAGGGCTTGTATTCAACGGCATAAACTTGAACCTCGCCAACCCCAACCTCAAGCCTAAGGCGAACGGCGAGACGGAGGAGATCAATATCACCTACATGTTGCTCATCGGGCTTGTCATCGCGGCGGGACTCGGCACGGCTAGCATCATATTCCCGCGCACGTACGATCGCGGCGCGCTCATAGCGTATCTGTTCTGCGTAGGCGTGGGCTTCGTATACGCGCTTATCAACGTGCTTGTATTCTGCTTCACGGCAGACAAAAAGTATAGAAATATCGAATTCTGATAGGGGAGATAGAACAATGAAAAAATTGATGATATCCACTATTATCTTATTGCCGCTGCTTATCCTTGCGATAATGCTTGTCAGCGGCGCGATCATGAGCCTCGTGACCCACATATATGTGGAGTCTATCGAGTTTGTACAGGACGACACGCTGGTGCTTGTTTTGAAGGACGAGGCGGCGCCGCCCTCGGCTAAGTGCGAGGTCAACATTCTGCCCCTGAAGGCGACAAATCGCGACATAGTTTTTGAAAGCAAGGATCAAAGCATCGTGACGATCGACAGCGAAGGCGTCGTGACGGCGAAGTATTTCGGCGAGACATATGTCACCGTCTCCAGCAAGGAGAACAAGGCGGCGGTCGCACAGCGCAAAGTGCTTGTGACGGACAACGAGGTGCACTCAGTCAAAATACAGCCTTTTGTTGACAACATGTACAACGGCGACTCTCAGCGCCTTACGGTCAAGGTCCTCCCCGAAGAGGCGAACGACCAAAGCATAACGTGGCTCTCCTCGGACGAGAACGTCCTCACGGTCTCGTCTACGGGCGAGGTAGTCTGCCGCGGCGCGGGCACGGCGACTGTTACGGCGAGGTCGAAGGCGAAGCCCGAGGTCGAGGACGTCGTCACCATTCACTGCTTCCAACAGCTCAAGAGCATATCCGTTGACGGCCCGCAGGAAGAGCTGGTCACGGGTCTCGAGGCGGACTTTCCGAAGATCGTACCCACTCCTTTAAACGCGACCTACACAGTCGAGTATTCTTCCACAAACGAGGACGTCGCGACAGTCGACAAAGCGACGGGACACATCACCTTCAAGCATGCGGGCTATGTCATCATCACGGCGACCGCGTCCGACGTCAAGGGCAACAAGTCCAAAGTTTCCGTATCCTATCACTGCACGGACGGCTATTTCGAGATAGGCTCGCTGTTCGGCGACAAGCTCGAATACGCCTATGATTACGACGCAAATGCAAACAAACCGCTGGACATCAAACTGAACATAGTCAAAGACGTCGCCTATCGCGAGATCGTCAGCGTATCCTATAAGCACAATGACAAGACCTACAACAGCAAGGACGGCGACAAATTTGCGCTTATCACCTTTGACGAGGCTACAAACACGTTCACGCTCAACAGCGTGGGCGACGATTATCCTCTCGGCACGGTGGAGATCACGGTCAATGCCAAAAAGTACAGCGTTGACGACAAGCGCCTCATCGAGACGCACACCGACAAGTGCACGGTGACGATCACGCGCAAGACGAAGAGCATAAAGTTTATCGACGAAAACGGCGATACGCCCGCGCAGACCGTCGCTTTGAAAGATCTGACCTTTGCGGACGCCACAAAGACAGGCAGCGTAGCGAGCGGCATTGGCATAATTCTCGCGCCCGCCAACCATACGGACGACTATTTGCTGTCCGTCGCAAGCGGTGACGCGACGATAAGCGAAAACAAGTATCTCCGGTTTGCCAAAGAGGGCGAGGTGACCGTAAAGGCGTACATCGACGGCAATGAGGACGTCAACGCCAAACTCACTCTGTCCTATTTGGCGCCGAAGCCCGAAGAGAAAAGAATTGAGGTGACAGAGGAGGGCAATTTGCCCAACGTCAACTTGAATTTCACGGAGAGCGGCGCCGACACCTGCTATCTTGACATCAAACCTCCCGCGGGCAAAGAGGCGAAATATGTATCGAACAACAAAGAAGTAGTCGATTTTGACAACGACACTGTCCGTCTTGTCGCAAAGAAGGGCGGTTTCGCGACGGTCACGATAACCTTTGTCCCCATACAGGCGGCTGTTGCGTACGCTTCGCGCGCGAGCGAGGCGAGCGAGGATGAAATCATCCTCAAGATATACGTTGACAAGCCCGTCGGCTTGAATGACGTGACCATAACTCCCACGCTCGAGCGCACGCAGGAAAACTCCGTCGGCTACACCGTCGTCTTTGCCGTAGACCCCGACGCTATGGAGGGCAAGGAAGTCTACATCGACGGTCAAAAGGCGACCGCGAAAGACGGAAACGTGCTCGAGTACGTCGGTACGCACAACTTTGCAAATAAGACCGAAAACATCACTGTGGCAGTCCGATATGCCGAAGTCGTCAAGGAATACGACGCGGAAAAGACGGGCGAGATATTCACCAAAGACCACGCCGTAGAGACAACGCGCGGCAATTTGAAAAACGCGCCTACGCTTAAAGTCGGCGGCAAAGCGTTTGACGGTAACATCTCGTTTGGCAACATCGGCGACAAGATAACGCTTGACATAGAGGCGACGCTCGACCCGACGGACTTCACTCTTGACGAGAAGAAGATATACTTCTCCGAAGCCGACAACATCGACAAATTCACATCTCAAGTGACCGTCAAAGACAACGCGCACGCCACCGTGACGCTCACCGCGACAAAGACCCTCGGCACGGCGACTCCGTACTATTTGAACATAGCGGGGCACTCCTTCACTCTGAATGTGAAGATAGACGCGCTTGCGGACCAAATCAAGCTTGAGTACGACCCGGGCAAGGGCATGCTCAAGGCGCTTTCGGACGGGACGACCTACAACACGTTGCTCAAAAACCTCACCTTCAAAGCGACCATCTCCCGCGCGGACGGCGAGGAAATCACCGTCAAGGGCTTCACCTATTCGTTTGGCGACGGCGAGCACCCCGTAATTAAACTTGAAGATACTATAACGCTTGAAAATCTGAAGAGCGGCGAAACAACGCTTACGGTCAAGACGGGAAGAGACACAACTTTCACCGTGACAATAGACCGTCATAGTCTCGACCAAAACGATTTTGAGACTTTCGTTTTGCAATATCCATTTGACAACGGGACTAAACAGCTTGACGCGTTCTCATTCTCGGACGGCGCTACGCAAAAGATCAACTTCCCCGCCAAATTTCAAGGCGCATTTGAGCTTGTTGTCAACGTCCCCGAGCTTGAGGGCGAAGATGTGTTCGACGGCGGAAACGTTTTCAAAGGCTTCGATCTTACAAGCGTAGACGAAGAGATCACAAACCTATTCAAAGTCACATTTGACGACGACGTATGGGAAAACCGCGTCGAGGTTTTGCAAGAAGCAGACGCGTGGACGATAAAATACTATGTTGAAACGCCATCCGGCGGCGAAGCTTTCAAAAACAAGGTGATGCGCTTTGCGTGCGGCGAAAACAGCGTTACGCTGTCGCTGAGTCGTGTAGAGTTGGTCAGGATCGAGTTTGACGGCTTCGACATGGGCGACAAGTCCAACGGCGGCGACGTTTACAAGGGCTATCAACAAGTGCGAGTTTTCGCAAAGCACAGCGACTTTGGCGACGGGAAGGGCAAGGTAGATTATATCCGCGTGCCTGTCAATGCTTTGAGCGAGGTCGTGTTCAACACTCCCGCCGATCCTTTGGCGATCAAGTGGACTCTCACAAAATACAACAGCAAAGACGGCACTCACGAGACGCTTGTACAGCAGGACGGCTTAAGCGTGACCTACAAACAAAACGGCTACACCATTGAAAAGGGAAGCGAAGGGCACTCCGTCCTTAAGGACGCAGATGAAAAGATCATCGCTCAAAACGGCGTATATCAATCGGGCGCGGAGCAGGTGCCCTGGGTGGACGCATTCGCCGAGAATGGCTATGCGCACATCTACTTCGGCAACTTTGTCGGACTTTCCGAGGTCGATGTCCAAAACGACTATTTCGGCAACTTTGCCGAGGAAGAGGGCTGGACAAAGCCCAACGAAGTGCAAAATGACAACAGCGGCAGAAACTTTACTCCCTCCGGCGGCGCATTCTCCTATCTGCGCGTTGACGCCGGCGACGGCGAAGAGGTAAACGCGCACTTCAACTTCAACGTCTTGCAAGACGACGCGGACGCGCTTGTCAACGTGTATAATGCCACGGGGTATTATGCGAATAACAAGATTGTCTTGCATGAGAATTTGTATGGCCCCGGCGAACTTGGCACAGAAGGTGAAAACTTCAACAAGGCAACTGCAAACGACTTGTTCTTGAACAACTCTTCCGGCTTGGGAAAAACCACCATATACGGCAACGGTTATCAGGTGAATTTTGAAGCAAAAAATGCCGAATTGGTAAAGGCGGGAGATAAAGGAACGAGCAACGGCGTCCATGTGCAAAAAGCTATCAATACCACAATAAAGGCTTCTACGCCAACCGAAATCATAGATAAGTACAAACACGTTGTGGTTTTGGAAATGCAGTATGCGTATTATTGCGATGTGGAATACTATTCCAAAATATCTCCTTGGGGAGCTGGTTCAAGCACACCGGGCTATATTTATCTCAAAAACACCGCGTTGCGTTGCGCCGCGCAATGTGCCTTGCAGCTCTATTACAGTACGTCGACTGCTTATATCGAAAACGTTGTGCTCAATGAATGCGTCGGTGGGTTTGTGTCCGACAGTCAAGACGGCAGGTATGACGTTGTGTATAACTTTAAGGGCTTCGTCGACGTGTTGAACTATATGTCGTTCTCGGGTTTGGCAGACTCTATAAATCAACAAGTGGGGATGATGGCACTGCTTGGATTTGATGCCGAAATAATGAAAAATGAACAATATTTGGAGTGGTTCGGGAAAACACCAAATACGATTGTCTCTATAACCAATGGACGGGAGCCTTGGTTGACCAGCAGATTCTTTAACGTATTTTTGTATAATAGATATAAGACTGAGCAAAACAGTACTCTTACAATCAAATACTGGAATAATAATGCTCAACAGTATCAAACAAAAGAGGAAGGCGGTGCATTTGACAATGGTGTCAGTTTGGCAACTCCGATAGACCAAGAAGCAGTCATGGATGGCTTTTTAAAAATGGGATATTATAGAGTGTTTGTTTACGATAATTCAGTCGCGCTGGATGGAGGACAAAAAACAGGAGATTCTCAATACTATAACGACCGCAATATGAACGAACTCTTCTCGGAGAGCAGATATATCCGTTTGTTGTGCCAATATAAGACGCTCGATAGCGATGGGCAAACTCCTATAAAGAACTATGACCATATTTTGTGGCATACAAATAGAGTTTATCGAGATTACTCGATCATCGGTGAGAGAGAGGATCATATTGATAATCTCAAAAAATCTTTGGAAGGCACAACATGGGAGGACGGTTCCGGCGTGAACAGCGAAGGAGAACCTTTCGATCCTCCGACCGAGGCTTCCAACCTCCTCGCCACCGCTCTCCCCGAGAGGAAGCAATTCGCCGCGTGACCACTGTCACGGAATGACATCGTGTGCAAGTGTGCTCGGACAAGGGGATTCCTCGACGTTGCTCGGAATGACAACTTATATAACCTGTCATGTTGAGCGGAGCGCAGCGCAGTCGAAACATCCCCTTGTATATTGGCAGGCAGCAATTCATTTCAAAACTCTGTGTGTGATCTATCCCCCTTCGCACACAAGCCATTCTTTCAAAAAACCTCGTCCCATGGGCGAGGTTTTTCCTTTCTGCCTGTCATCTTGAGCGATATGGGGGTCCCCATAAAAATATGTAGCGTTTTTATGGGGTAAATAAAGGGGTATGCCTACACTCGGACAATGCGTCCTTCCATGTATAAAAACGCTTGGACAGAGGTAGCGTTGGAAGTCGGGACCCCCACCACCCGCTATTCAGCGGGAGCCTCCCCCTAAATATGTAGGGCGTTTCTATACTAACGCTGTAAAGGGGTATGCCCACAAGCGGATAATAAAGAAAACTCTGTCTATTCACATAATGTAATCTCTGTCTTAGCGTAGGCATCTCCCTTCGACAACATTAGTGTAGAAATGAAACATGCGTTTAGGGGGAGGCTCCCGCGCTTCGCGGGTGGTGGGGGTCCTTTATCATGGGGATGCTTCGACTCCTTACTCCGCAAAAACATTTCATATTTTTGCGGGGACCCCGATCATATACCCCATAAAAACGCTTCGCATTTTTGCGGGGACCCCGTGTTGCTCGGAATGACAACATGTGCAAGTGTGCTCGGACCGGGGGATTCCTCGACTGCGCTTCGCTGCGCTCGGAATGACATCGTAAAAACCGGGGGATTCCTCACTTTACCCCATAAAATCACTTCGTAATTTTGCGGGGACCCCGATCATATACCCCACAAAATCACTGCGTAATTTTGCGGGGACCCCATCCGCTCGGAATGACAGCATATATAACGTGTCATGTTGAGCTTGTCGAAACATCCCCATGATAGAGGCACTCACACTATACCGGGGGATTCCTCGACGTTGCTCGGAATGACATCGTAAAAACCAGGGGATTCCTCGACTGCGCTTCGCTGCGCTCGGAATGACATCGTAAAAACCGGGGGATTCCTCCTTTTACCCCACAAAATCACTTCGCATTTTTGCGGGGACCCCGTTCCGCTCAGCATGACAGCATAAGACATGGGGGATCTTTCGACTACGCTCAAGATGACAATGTGTATTAAGTGTCATGCTGAGCCTGTCGAAGCATCCCCCATGTCCGAGCGCACTTATATCTGCTGTTTGCCATGCCCGAACTTTCTTATGCCCACGGATCCCCTCAGTCCGAACTCTCTTATGCCCGCGGATTTTCTCAGTTCGAGTTTCCTTATGCCCGCGGTTTGCATTTGTCCGAGCGAGGTTTGATTGAAGATAGACGCAAAATCGATTTTTGCGATACAGGGTGGATATTTTCTGCAATATATAAACATATATTAAATGTTATATATGGGTAGAATTTTTGTGAAACGATTGCAAGTTGGGCGGGCTAAGTGTGCAAAATTTCCAGCCCATGTGCATAAAATGTGTATAAAAGCGCCGTTTTCAACGGCAAAAAACGGGGCAAATATGCAATAAAATGTCGATTTTGCCACCCATTTGTCAAAAATATGTTGAAAATGCTTGACAAGGCGGGGGGGGGGTGTACATTTATTGCAAGATCGTGGAAATATGACCTCGACCATGTCGACGCGGCATACGCTGTGGAAAACTCGGCGTGCGCGGCGCGACAACAATTCTTGTTTTTGGGAGAGCTTGAAAATGAGAACATCAAAATCAAAAGACTTTGACGCACAGGACGACGCTCGCAACGAGGGCGACATTTCTTTTACGCGCACAAGCGCTCGCACCCATCGCGGTGCATCGCGCACGCAAAGGACGGCTGCAGCAACCACGCGGATGAGCAAGCCCCTGCTGACATTGGCGACAGCTATGCTTGTTTTGACGCTTATCGTGTCAAGCGCATGGATATTCAACAGTGCGGGGGTATTTGCGGCAGGGACAGACGCAGTCACAGCAAGCTCGCTGACAAACAACAACATCGGCAAACATCCATTGCACGCGCTTTTGTCTTGGGACGCCACGGGTGAAAATTTGCAAAACGGTGGCAGATTCAATTGGGGCGCCGCGGTCACGGGCGATTATGTAGACGTCGATTCCAGCACCGGTAAAGTTACGTCAGGCGACTCCAGCGATGAAATAACGCCTAAATTTATCAAAACAGCTGTCAACTCCACGCTGAAAGACGACGGAGGCGACACAATTCTTGAGCAATCTCCCATTTTCACCTACAAACGCGATACAAAAAGGGTCAATGGGGAGGAATATTCCATTTATGTCGACACAAACGGCAATGCGGTGTATTTCGACACCATAGCGCAGGGTATCGCGCTGAAATATGGCTTCCGCGAAGGAAAGGAGCTTGTTTTCAACATCAATGACGAGGGCACGGCGGCGCGCGTATGGGCGGACGCTGTTTTGTTTACTCAGCACATTGGCCCCGCCGAGAACATTCCTTTCGTTTCAAACTTAGATTACGACCGTTACAGAGATACGGGGCTCATCCCCGACACAACGATGTACGCCTTTGCAGAGGGCGATTACATTTTCCGCACACAACTTACCCCGGAAGAGATAGAAGCCGGAAGCGTGGTTTACAACGCGGCGGCGGACGCATACGGAGTTTGGGAAAAGTACAACGAGGCAGAGCCAAAGGACGGCAACGCAGAATATGTGCAGAATGGCGGGAAGGTTCAACGCTATGCTCACTTTTTTGTCAACGACAACGGTTCCTACTATTACGACAAAGTCTTGAAGACAATGGTGAGGGACACGACATCCGACACCGACAATGTGGAGCAGTACGGCGGGCACAAAGTCAAATATTCTTATTACGTACCCAATTTTGACGGAAAAACCGGACTTACGAAGTCCGAAGCTGAAGGCGGCACGCTGAACGTTCACGGTCCCGTATATCGCGGCAACTACTTCATTGAAAACGACAGATACGAAGGTTGGGGCACAACAGGCGCATACGGCGGCGCGAAGCTGATGGGACAATATATCACCGTGCGCCTCAACTGCGACTGGACGGCAAAAGAGATAACGACTGACATTTACACTGTTGAAGGCAAGACGACGACGTTTGACTTCGTGAAAACCGGAGAAGATACCAATGCGTATAAAGCGGAAAACGACGCATACGTGGGAAAGAAGAAAAGCGAGGATGTAAAAATAAAATATTTTACGGAATCTACAAGTGGTGGTTACACTTTATTCTACGACGCTTCATCCATACCATTCGGGACGGGCAATACGCCTTTTACGCCTTACAACGAGTTGTGCGCGTTTTCAAACGGCAGGATAAACGTCCCTGTGGGGTCGTACATCGTGCTTGACCTCAACGGGCATAAAATAGACAGAGCTTTGTCGGCAGAAAAGTATGATGACACTGCAGAGAACAGCGCGTATCAATATTTCGGCTCGGTTTTCTCGGTCAACGAATTTGCTCGCCTCGAAGTGTATGACGGCACTGCTTTTGAAAACGCCTCCGACACGCACATTTCGGGCGCAAACAAGAATGAACCAAGCAAAAACTACGGCACGAACGGCGGACTGACGACGGATCAAGTGGGCACCATCACAGGCGGCTATGTCACCCACCAATTCACAAAAGACAAAGGTAACGGACGTAAAGTTACTGAAGGTAGCGCGGACAAAGACATAGGTGACTCTAATTATGATAAGAAACTCAGCAAATTGGATATAGACGATGGTGTCACTCGTGACAGCTTTACTTCTGCGATCGCAGATACAAACCAAGCAAAGGGCGCAGCGATACACCTGTTTTCACATTCGGACTTTGTCCTGCACAGCGGCACGATAAGCGGAAACAACGCCGCTTCGCAATACGGCGGCGCGGTGTACTTGTTGACGAACTCGTCCATGACGATGTTTGACGGTTACATCATCAACAACGAGGCATACCGCATTGGCGGCGGCATATATCTTGCAGACGTCAGCGCAAGCGTGTTGACGATGTACAACGGCGTCATTGGCTACAACTACGGCGGCGCAGGACAACTTACTTTGGAAAAATCAAACGACTTACGTGAGAATGTACTCAAGCGATTCCGCGCCATAGAGAACTACGGCGGCGGCATCGCGCTGCGCACAAAGGCGTATTGCAACCTCTATGGCGGCGAGCTTGTAGGCAATTACTCCTACGGTCCCGGAGCAGGAATGTACATAGAGTCCACCGCAGTCGGTACTCTTGCGGGCGTGACGATAAAGAACAATCACACTTACGGTTCTCCCGGCGGACAGGGTGGCTCTTTCGCGCCATATGGCGGCGGAGGCGGCGTGTTTGTCGGCGGCACGGGCGCGCGCATAGGTTTCCGTGGCGCGTTGCAGATAGTGGATAACTATAAAGACAACGTCATAAACAAGGACTCAACGGGCGACTGGAAAGGAACGGGCGATTATACGACCAACATTACATATGTGCCATCCAACGCCCCCGACAACCTACATTTGCCTATGCAGGAAATGACGACAAGTACAGAGCCTAGTAATACTACGACAAATGACACATCAGACGGTAAGAACAATGGTAAAAATGAAAACGGAAATGGTGACGGCTCTCCCGCGAGTAAAAACTACGATGTAGATTGGAACTCTAACGCCTCTATAGTCATATCGGGTCCGCTGATCGAAAAGGGCATAGTTGCCAACATAGGCATAACCATGCAGGCGGCAAACGCGCCGTTCAATTCGGGGCAAGATCTTGTCTTTACGCAACAATATTCTTTTAAAGAAAGCTTGTCGGAAAACACGACGCACAACGACATCGCCGCGCACTATTTCTTCACGTCCGACAACCCGAATTATTCCGTTCAGATGAATGGAAATGAGGGCATGCTGAAGAATAATAAAGCGACCGAGACACAGCTCACTTGGGTCGTCGAGGGCATGGGCATAGACGCGGACACAAAGGAGGTTGGAGGTGCGCCCGCACTTTCCACATTGCGCGTCATCGTAAAACCGGACGGAACACTTGAATATTGGTATAAAAACCCCAACCGTTCAGGAAGCGGCGATTTTAAGGATACGCTTGCACAAGTCACCGCAAGTACAAAAATCGAAAGTGCAGAAGTAGAACTCTCAAACAAAAATAAAACCCAAGACTTGCTTAAAATTTTAAACGACAGCTTTGTTGCGACCTCGGGCTCGCTCGATTTCGAATATAGCATGCTCAACGTCACCAAAGTTGCCGTGTACAGCGACACGCCCGATTTCACCGCGACGGGAACGATTCAATCACCGCTTGCCTCGTGGGAAGTCACAAATACGGGAGATTTGTTTGGCATAAGCAGCACTTTCTACACAGCAAACTTCCGCTTCAAACTAGGCGAAGAGGATCTTGAGTTCAAAAACACCGCGGAAGAAGATGGGGCAAATGCAACAGTTTCCGACGATAGCAGAATGTTCAAAGCCATCAAGGCGACGGACGAGAGCATTTCTTATGCGGGACTGTATTCTTTCCTGTATCAAGCAAAAACTGCCACGCGCTATGCAAACCCCACTTTCAAGATAAACATCAAGCAAGTGGGCATCGAGGCGACCCGCACGTGCTATTTCAACGGCGGAGACGTGACGAAGCGCGATCCTGTTCCTTGGCAAGAAGATGCAAACTTCGAGTGGGAGATAGGCGAGGATCAGACCAAAAGAAAAGAACCAAATGCGCCGTACTTCCTGTATCGCGGCGACTATTACTATCCCGTGCTTTCCGCGGACTACAACAATCCGATCAAGGGCAGCGATCTTGTAACACAATATGCAAGTCAAGGCGGCCTTGAGGGATATATCCGCCCGCGCCTTACGGAATCCGTATTCGATAATAATGCCGATTATATCCGCGTGGTCGACCCCGAGAAGTCGGGCGATTGCCTGTTTATGCAGAGGGACAGTTTCAGTGGATACGTGCTTGAATTCCGCTACTCAAATCAATATTTCGGCAAAGATAACGATAATCAAAAGCGTGACGTGCATTTCGGCGCGCACGACGGCGGCGGCGTCGAATATAAGACATTGCACAAAAAGCCGGGCACCACTGTTGTCGAAGGTCAATATGTTGACGGCGTCAAGCATGCGGGAACATATCTTGTCACCTTTGTCGCAAGCTCCAACGGCTTGGCAAATGACACGGGCGTGTATTTTGCCTCCAACAACTTCGCGTTCAATGCGGAAATTCGCTTGCAAGTCAAGCCCGCAAATGCGGAAGTTCAGCTGACCGACAACGCGCGCAACAATTTGACATATTTCGGCACCGAATACGAGGACAGGCAGATCGCGGAGTTCGACAACACCTCGGACACAAAGGTCATTCCCGTCAACGACGACGCGGTCATATTCCGCTATTTCCTCTATGATGACGAGGAGATTTGGAAGGATAACAAAAAACCTTCGCTTGAAGACCTCCAAAAAGATGTCTTGGCTGAAGATTTCCAACTCAAAGGCGATGTCACCGCTCAAAATTACAAAGAGGACGGCACGCCAAACACTATCCCCGGCACGCAGGTGGATCCGCTAAATGCGCGCACGTATATCGTCGTTGTCACGCTTGAGCTTGACATGAACTATGAGGAGTACGACTACGTCTTTACAAAAGATCCCGCGCACCTCGTCAACATAGATGTCATCCCTGAAAAACAGTCGAATGTGTGGGCGTATTGGTTCACCATAGACCCCGCGGAAGTGGATCCGTACGAGTTGATCGCGGGCAGCTCGGGCAGCTCGGACGGCAACAATACCTCGGTGACCATCACCAAGGATGAATATTTCAAAAACGTCAGCTATGCCTATGAATATAAGTATGGCGAAACAACACAGTTCCCGGACGGGAAAAGCAAGTTTGCAACCACCGCAAATCTGCCGACAATAAAATTCGGCAATACCGAGCTTGCGCTTGATGATGGGGAGACCTTCGGGGACTATACCGTCGAATATACAAGCTTTGCCGAGAAGCAAGACACTGAAAACAAGCAGTTCAACTATGTTGACGCGTCCGTCGGGCTGGATAAAGACTCTTCCGCGCCCGAAGTGGACGGGTTTAAGTTTGGAGACTACAACCTCGCCGTCAAGATAACCTTCGGCGGCAGAAACAAAAACTACGTCAACAAGAAGTTCACGACAGGCTCTGCAGACGAGAAAGGCACCGCGTACGAGGACGAGAAGGGCGCGTTCTACGTCTATTTCCGCATAGTGCCCATCATCGTCACCGCAAGGGCGTCCATGTCCTACACCTATGACGGCGGCTCGTATGACAGAGGACGTTATCTGCCTCCGCGTGACGGTCATGGCCCGGATGACGCGTGGTATGAATCCATCTTCTTCCTTGCACAGGACAGCCAAACCATATCGAGCGAGCTGCTTTCGAAACAACATGACACATACAACGATACCAACAAGAGCTACCTCGACGAAATTTGGGGTGGCATTCAGGGTGTGCGCGAGGCTGACGGCAAAACATACAGCGACACCGTTTTTTATCAAAGCCGCTATACGATTGCGGACGTGAACGTCTATTATACCAACAACGAATTTATTGACCACGACATAAGGCTTGGCGTGGGTATGTATGCTTTCCAGACAGGCGACGAAAACTACAATCAATCAAGCTATTATTTGAATACATTAAGCTTTGACGGCGTCCAAGACGTCGAACAAGCGCCTAAAGAAAAAGGCGTTATGTGGCTGCTTACCGTCGGAAACGTGCAGACGCACGCCTCCACAAACACGGGTAAAACCGATGCCACCAACTTCATAATCGACTCTCAAAGCCAACTCAACGTCAAAATAGAGCAGAGGAATATCACAAACAACGTAAAAGCGTATTTCAACAACTCCAAGGAAGAGTACAAAAACGAGGAGTTGAGCTTCCCGTACGCGGGCAAGGAATATAATCCCCCCATCGAGCTTAAATACACGGTCCAAGTGCCCACGAACGCTTACGGCCCGCACAAAACA
Source organism: uncultured Clostridia bacterium (assembly GCA_947589475.1). Classification (GTDB taxonomy): domain Bacteria; phylum Bacillota; class Clostridia; order Christensenellales; family CAG-917; genus CAG-475. The sequence goes on along the minus strand of CANQBO010000006.1, from coordinate 83,573 downwards.
AGTGAGATCACCCTTGCCAAATTCCCCGCGACAGCGGAAAGCAAGGATAAATACGATTATTATGTGACCTACTCCAACACCTTGGTGGTGTCGACGGAATCTTCGCCCGCAAAGGTCATTCTCACCGCTGCCGACAACAACGACGACAAGTTCTCAAACAATTACAACGGCACATTGACCATCAATTTCAAGATAGTCCCCGCCAAAATCAAGGTCACGCGCACAAATAAGCAGAATTTCACCTACGACAGAGATGAACACGAGGTCGAGATAGCATTTGAAAATGCGAGCGAATATGACGACAAAATAAACGAGATTTTGAAACTCGACGGCGCCCCGTCGTTCTCCGCACCTATTCCCAATTCGCTGTCGGATATTTCGATCAGATATGCGACTACGGACGGCACGGGCAAAGCTCCCGAGGGCGCAAATCAAAAGGATTGGCCCTCCACACCGCGCACGGACGCGGGCAATTATCGCGTCGCAGTGTACACCACGTCCGCAAACTTCACCTTTGAGTCTACGGCAGAATTCAATGTGTTCGGAGAAGATTCGAGATCTGTCGTGTCAATATATCAAAATACCGATTTGGTCATCGATCCCGCAACGGTTTACGTCGGAGATCTGACCCACGATTTTGTCTACAACCGCAACATCCAAGTGCCGCAATTGTCGGCGACAGACCTCTTCAGGGTCAAACACGATGGCACATGGATAAAGGATGAAAGCAGCAACGTCATTCCTTCCGGCAACATGGGCGAATATAAGTTGTCCTATACGAACGCGGCAACAGTCGACAAGGACAGCGAATACACAAGCACGGACAGTATCGTTGAGGAATATAAAAACGCGGGCGGCTATTGGCTTGTCGTCGATCTCACTTCGGAAAACTTCATCTGGGGCGGATATGAAGGATCGGCACAAATTGACGATCAGCTGTTCCCGCATACCGAATTCGAGGGGAACAAACGCCTTGCTATCAAATATACCGTCGCGCCCTCCGAGGTCGTGCTGAAGCCCGAAGGCGCCGCCGTCGGAGAGGACGGCTCGATCCACATCACCTATGACCGCAACAAAAAGAACGTGAACGTTTCGGTTTTCTCAGACAACATGACGCCGCTTTTGAGCGAGTATGTGATAGGTTCGGTCACAGGAGGAGATTCAATAAGCGCGGGCACATACAGCTTCACTGTAACATTCGAGGAAAAAGCCTCTAAAAACTTTAAGTGGAATGAAAATCAAGAAGCATGGAATACATACAACGAAAATAAACCTATCGATTGGAAGAACGACAAGCCAAATGCGGCGGTGCACGTCAAAGATAAGGATGGCGGCGGGCTTGAGGTCAGCATTTCCTACACTATAGACCCGTCCAAAGTCGTGCTGAAACCCAACGGAGCGACAGTGGACGAAAAAGGCGAGATACATTTCACCTACGACGGCGTCGAACATACTGTGGGGGTCGTGTTTTACACGGATTACACAATGCCCAATTCAGGCGATTACACCGTTGCGCCGCCGCAATTTGACGGCGAAAGTTTCACGAACGGTAAGGAGCGCACAAACGTCGGCAAGTATACCATTTCAATTACTCTCAACAGCGCCAATTTTGTGTGGGATGACGACAAGACAACTTGGACAGAGCAAAATTCCGAGTCATCCGTCGATTGGATTGGCGAAAGCTATACACAACGCGCCTTGCATATCAAGAAAGACGTCGGCGCGACAACGGTCACAATCACCTACACAATCGACCCCGCGACGGTCGAGATAGATTCCGTCACGTCAGAGCAATTCAATCGTCAGGCGCATGGAACGCCTCAAATCAACTTCAAAAACACAGACCCCGCAAGCAGCGTCATTCCCACAAGCTTCGAATATACGAAGTTTGACACAAGCAAAACGCAATGGCTGTTCAAGCCCTATGACGCCACGATACCCGACAGCACAGAAAAAACGTCCAACGCGAGTCTCAGCGACGGGCATCCGTTCAATGCGGGCAACTATGACGTCACAATCACGCTGACGCGCGACGACGCGCACAACTTCAAGTTGCAACAAAAGGGGCAATATACCCACAGCTTCAACGACGGGGAAAAGACCGAGGACAAAACCGTGGATTATACGGATGACGGCAACCCGATCACCGCGGTCGCGCTGTTTGTCATCGAGCAACTCGGCGTATATGCAAATCAAGTGGTTTCAAGCGTCATATTCGACAATAAAGACCACTTTATGGGCGACCCGTACGGGCTTACGGAGAGAGGCCGTTACGGCGGCAACGGTCCGTGGACCATCGGTTTTTCGCCCTCGGGCGGCGCGACGTCTCTTGACGGAATAAGCTACAACATCCGCTACACGGGAAATGATAAGGACGGTCAAGAGTACACCGTCACGGTCAAGATCGGCGGATATTCGACGGACGGCAGACAGTCCCTCCTTGCCGATAACTTCTATTTGAAAGCGAAGGAGCAAGACAATGCGACCTCAAGCAATTTTACAGCGATACAAGAAAAAGGCTTCTTCACAAATGCGCATACATATACATACACATTGTATTTCGAGGACGCCAACTTCTTCATTTCCACAGGCGGCGGCAAGGCGACTGAACAGGAGCTGACTTTCACCATCAACCCCGCGCAGATCGCGCTCGGCACGCTCGACCACGGCACTTTCAACAACAAAGAGCAAGAAGCTCCGTTCAAAGAGGGCAGTTTCACAAAAGTCGGCGACACAACGCTTGAGGACAGTGAAATATGGACGTTGCTTAAAACAGGCGGTTATAATGTCACAAGCTATGTGGCGGCGGCAGAAAGCAATGCACAACTCGGCAATACAAAAAAGCCTTTCAATGCGGGCACCTACACCGTGACAGTCACGCTGAAAAACAGCAACTTCACATTCAGCGGCTCTGAGCCCTCCTCGACGACATCATTCATCATCGACCCGTTTGACATCTCGTCCCTTGACACGGAGCAATTCAAAGCTACGCTTCCCGACGTCAAGTACACCGGCATGGCGATGAAGACGTATATCAAAGAAGCGACATTAACAATAGACGGCAACTCTATAACGCTTGTGTTGCTGACAAAGGACGCGAGTGAAGGCAAATTGTTGTTGGGCGATAACGGATATGAACTGACGATCTCTCGTTACAACAACAATATAAACGTGAAACGCAGAACCGACGGGGATATGACTGCAATAGAGGACGCGGAAGCGTACATCGCGGGCAGTGGCAACTTCTCAGGCGAGATAATGCGGAAGTTTACTATACAACCGCGTGATGTCAATGTGCATATAGAGTCCAGCAAAGAAAATATATACGGCGTGAGTTTGGGCGGAAGTGAAGCAAATACTCCCTCGAACCTTGGCAAACAGAAAGGAGTAGATTGGAACATCATCCCGGATGAAGCCGCAGGAGGAGAGGGTGAACTTTCCGCGACTCGCATAAACGAGTTGATAGAAGAGTCTATCTTTGCAAGCTATGGCACGGCAAATCAAGAAGCGATAAATAAAGCGATCGAAGCATTTGAAAAATTCAACGGCTCCGACGCGATGAAGTTTATGTATGACGGCGACAATTTGGCTGTCAGCCTGTCCATTGCGGACGGAAAATACAACACTTCCGATTTCGTATACAAAGATGGTTGTGCGTTGCTTGTGGGCGAATATCAAATTGCGGGTTACAAAGGCAATGACAACTACAACGTTATTTTCAGCGGCGATTATAACACCGAAAAGAGACTTGAAACTCCCGAGACTGCGAAGTACGGCTATTATCAAGTCGTACAGCGCGAGATATCCATCACGCCTGCGGACAACAGCATAGTCTACGGAAACGCAAAACACACCTACAACAACAACGAAGCGGGAGACACTTATCTGACATGGACGGCGACGTTCGATTACGATCTTACGGCTATACTTGAAGCTGACCTTGAGGCGGTCACGAAGGGCGTAACTTTGACAATTGTCGGCAGTGACGATTATGAAGGCTCAAAGTGGCTGCCCGTCGGCACATACAAGATCGAAGTCTCGGCTGACACGATCGGCAAACTCGATGACGGTGCAAACGCTACAGAAGTCACACAGTGCTACAAAGTGAAGGGCATAGGCACTTGGACAAACGATCCTGTAGGCATCGCGATTGAAGCTGTCACCATCGGCACGGGCGGCACGTACACCGTCACAGCACGCGACATAACTTTGAAGATCACGCCCAATGTTTTGAAGTATGAGTACAACCATGCGGAGCCGAATGCAGAACGCGATATTCTGAAATACATGCTCGAAAAATTCGCGACAAAGTTTTCCGAAGAAGGCGTTGAGGCTCGTTATGGGCATATTTTCACCGCGGAAAAAGGCGCGAACATAAATGACGAAGAAAATTGGTACGCGGAAGGCGAGGGATTTGAGTCTCTCAAACTCAAGCTCATCAAGGATGAGGGCGTTGGGGCGAACACGTACTCCGTCAGCCCGAGCTGGGACAACCCCAACTACAACGTCACATTTGAGGGCACGTCCAACAGCGTCACCATCACGCCGCGCAAGATAATCGTGCATATAAACGATCAAAAAAGCGTGTACGGCGACGATGTCATCGTCGGCACGACGGAGGGCAAGTCTGCCGCAGAAATAGGAACCGCAAATTGGTACGCCATGCTCTCAGAGGACAGCGAAAGCGAAGATTGGACGGATGATTTGAACAGCGACCTTAATGAAAGGATAAAGAAAGGTCGCCTCGGTGAGGACGATTTGGACATCAACTTCACCAAAGAATTCGGCGCGAACGTCGGAAAGTATTATCTCAAAGGCTCCTTCTCCAACAATAACTATTTGGTTACGTTCGAGGGCGAGTGGACGCAGGCAAGCAGTACCACGGAAGCGAGAGATGGCGATCCCGATAACGGCACTGCGGGCATTTACGAGATAACGGTGCGTCCCGTCACGGTCACGGTGCTTGGACAGAGCGGCGTTTACGGCGGCAATCAGCACACCTCTATAGGCTCCACCGAGAATACGCACTGGAGAGCGGAGACAGGCACCGTCGGTTCGGGCGAAGGCGTCGTCAACAACGACAGCCTCGGCATAAGCATAACCATCATATCCGAGGGCAAAGCGACAAGCAAGGCGGGTCAGCTGAATGTCGGCTGGTACTCCGTGCGCGTGAGCTATTCCAACCCCAACTATAATGTCACTTTCGTTGGCGACAACAGTGGACTTGAGACGGCGCAATACGTCAAGGAATACGAGACGCACAGCACGTCTAAAGTCACAAATCATATGGAAGGCGACGCAGTCACCGCGTACGACGTGTCCAACGCGTACTACATCTATGCGCGTATCATCTCCATCACGGTACTGCCGCAGTCATTCACTTACAGCGGCAATGCGCCCACGCTCAAGCCGGGCAAAGATTGGTGGAGTGCAAACAACGTCATCAATGGCGATATGCCCGCAATTTTGAGCGGCGATCAAACCGACTTTGAAAACGCCATCGTGCTCGAACTTGTTGCACCCACCGATGGCGACGATATGTACAACGTCTGGAAGCAGTGGGGCATGTGGTCCGCGGGCCGTTACGAGGGCAAATCGGGCATAAAGGCAACTCTTGACAGACAAACCGTCAAAACCGAAGGTGTTGACGAAAGCATATTCACCAACTACGAGCTTAGCACAGGCGAAAGCAGTGTTCTCGGCGTGTTGAGGATCAACCCCGCGGAAATTACCGTCACTCACAACGGGCAGGAAAGCACGTACAACAATAAAGCTCCTTCAGTTTTGCAAGACGAAGAGAATTACACTATTACGGGCACAGTGTACAGCAGTCGCAAGTGGATAGAGGAGGAGAGCAAGTTTGAGGACGCGGATAAGGCGACATCAGACAAGGGACTGCTTGAATTTACGTTTACGTTTGACGGCGATGACTATGGCGCGGGCAGACACTTCATTTTGGGCAATTGGACTTATCCCGCTGTCGATGCTCACAACCCCAACTACAACGTGACTTTCAACACGGGCACTTATACCATAAATAAGCGCAAACTTCAGGTCACGATTAAAGATCAATACGTCATCTATGGCGAAACGCTGTGGAATGGCGACGATTGGTGGCTTGAAACGCCCGACGGTCACGGCGCTAAGACTCCCAACGAAAAATATTGGTCCATATCCGTCATCAACCCCAACACAGATGACAACGACGTCTATTGGATAAACGAAACAGACCGAAACGCGCTTGACATAGCTCCCGACAGCAAAGCTCAGCAGAGCGCGGGCAAATACCAGATCGCGGGCCGGTACAACAACAGCGACGACTATGTCGTCACATTCTTCGGCAGTTGGAACGCCTCCAACCCCGAAAAGACGAACGGTACGGGCGGCACATACACCGTGTATAAACGCGCCATCAAAGTGCACATCAACGATCAAAGCGGCGTGTACGGCAGCTTCAGCGGCGATGCGCCCGTCGACCAGAGCGACTGGACGGTCGTAGGCTTTGACTCCACAAAACAACAAGGAATTTGCGAAGAACATGAGTGCGGCGAGCCAACGATACCTTTCGTCGGCGAGTCCGACAATTTGAACATATCTCTTAAGCTTGACGGGTTGTCTACTGCCACGCCCGGCAACTATAAGATCATAGGCACATGCAACAACCAAAACTATGAGGTCACTTGGGTAGGCGGCAACGAAGAAAGCGAGGGCAAATATGAGCGCGATCACGGCATATTCGGCTTGACAAAGCGTCAGGTCACAGTCACCGTGCAAAATCAGAGCATAGAATACGGCAAACTCACAAACGGCGAAACGACGGGCTTTAAGGCGGGCACCACCGATGACGGCAGAGCAAGTGGCTACACCGCGTCCGCAGACAACGACTCCGTCAACCTCAACGCCTTCATCGCGACAGACAAAGTTAAAGTCGTGCTTTCCGTTGCGGTCGATTTTGACAAAACAAGCAACTACAACAAAGCGGGCAAGTACGCCATAACGATAAAGATATATGAAGGCTACAACAGTCCCTCCGAGATGGGGACGCTCATCTACAGCAGTCTGATAAGCGAGCAGAGCAACGTCACGCCGTCCGACAAGTACGAGCTCAGCGTTGCGGGAGATTATACCGACGCAGACTTCGGCAGTAAGGACGAGATAAACGGCAAGACAGGCGCATATGAGATCACAAAGAAGGATCTTATCATCACCGTCGCCGGCAAGTCGTCCGTCTATGGTGAGAAACTTGAGGACCTCACTTTCACGATCAACGGCGCAATGGCGGACGATGAGTCGGAAATCAAAGAACACGTCAAACTTGATATAGCGGACAAGAAGTTCAACGATTGGGATAGAGAAACGCAAACATATCTGTGCGCGGGTAGCTATCACATCACCGCCACGCTTGACGACGCGACGATCAACAACAACTACAGCGTTGTGTTCCGCACGCAAAACGGCGCGGACTACAAGACGGACGTCGAGGGCGAAAAGATCACCGCAATGTACACGGTGACAAAGCGTATGCTTGCGATCAACATCACCTATCTCAATTCGAGATACGGCGAGGAGTTGGCGGGCTTTGAAGCGACATTGTCACCCGTCGGCGACCTGACAGGCGACCCGATACTTAAAGACGACAGAACTTCGGGGGGAAGCCCTCTCGGCATCGAATTTGAGATCGTCGGCAGCATGGAAAGCTACAACCTCAGCAGTGCGGGCAAACTCAAGGCGGGCATTTATCCCATCTTGGGCAGATGGAATAATAACGAGAACTATGACATCTCCTTCATGGGCGTGTGGACGACCGACAATACCGAAACATGGCTCACTCAAGCTACCCAAAACAGCAATTTGTATCAGGATGTAGAGGGCGGCGAGCATGCGACCTTGGACCGTAAAGCGGGCGTGTACACCGTGTCGCAGCGTCCCATCAACGTAACGCTTGGAACAAAGAACCCATCAAGCGAATACGGCGATCCGATCGAAGGGCTTGATACTGACGATTTCCACAACACCGAAAAGTCCTGGGGCTACACATATGAAGGACGCGTGGGCGAAGACATCATTGCTTTCGAGATGACTACGGATGCGCGTCAAGGCAACGGCGCTAAGACGTACGACATAACGCCGGTCGTGGGTAGCTATGTCGCAAAAGATGGCAATGACAACGCCAACTACTCAATTACGTTCAAGAACGGCACATACACCATCAAGCCGCGCGAGATGAATGTCTCGCTCACCGCGAAAGATCCGAAGGTCGAAGAGGATGGCTACTCATGCGCGACAGACGTCTACGGCACGACGTATGATCAGGAAGCCAAGTTTGCGTACACATTTAGTCGTACAAACCCGAAAGGCGATGACAATAGCTTCTACAATGGCGAAACAATAAAGCTTGTCATCACGCCTTGGAGAAATGCAGGGGCAGGAAAAGCAGAATTGACCTCGACAGGATATTATCCTGTGGGCACATATTCGCTTGAATTGTCCGCGGACGCCAACTCCAACTACATCTTCACGAAGCTTTCAGGCAGCAATGTGCGCTACAAAGTTACGCCACGTCCGATAACCATCCATGTCAACGACCAGCACAGCGTATTCGGCGAGACTATAAACGTCGATGAAACACAAGGCAACGACGCAAATAGCGGCGGTTGGTATGTCAAGGACGGAAATATCATTGAGGGCAACGGTCATACAGACGACCTCGGCATACGCATCAGCAAAAACGACGCGGACATAAACTTCAGAGAAGGCGGCTACGAATTGACGGCAAGTGCCTCAAACGGCAACTATGCTGTGACATTTGAAGGAAATTGGAAGGATGGTCACAACGGCATATATAACATTAAAAAGCGCACCATCCTCATCCGCATACACAATCAATACAGCATTTACGGCGAGAATGTCAGAGTCTCAAGCGAAACGTCCGCGTGGACATGGGTAGATCCGAAAGACATCGAGGGAGGCAAAGGCACATACTTTACGCTTCTCGATGGTCAGACGCCCGGCATTACGCTAAACCTCTATACGCAGGCGGAGGACGGCACAAAGACCTGGTACGGAAGGGAAGGCTTTGAAAGCATTATCCCGCGCGGCGAGTATCGCATCGGAGTTGAAAACATAAGCAACGACAACTATGCCGTTGTCGTCGAGGAAAATTATCTGCCCGACATCAACGATACTGAGGGTCGTAAACATTTGTGCGATGACTTCGATGATTTCGGAAAGCCCACTTCAAAGGACACTATTGAGGTGGTCAAGCCCGTAATCAGCGAAGAGCTTGCCAAATCGCCCAACGCCATGTACTTTGTGACGATACGTCCCATCACCATAAGGATATACAACCAGAGCGGCACATACGGAGATTTCCTCACCCTCAACAGCGCAATGGGTAGAGAAGAGGCTTACAATATCGAACTCGGCGCAAACACAACGAACACCCCGTTTATCGGCGACTACAGAGCTACATTCGACCTCGTCACGACCGCATTTGAAGACAGCGATATTACGGGCGAACATCCCGTTGGCGTCAACGAAGGCTGGTCTTTGGATGCGGGCACATATCCCATCTTCGGCGCGGAATATCACGTGTATATAGGAGACCGCCTAATTGAGAACCCCACCGAGGCGACGGAACTCTCGCACAACTATCAATTCAACTTTATAGGTTCGTATCAAGGAAAAGAGACGTATAAAAGCGGCACTACGTTCTATGAGCGCGCGGGCGTCTACACCGTGGTACCGAGGCAGGTCTCGCTCACCGCAAAAGACTCCTCCGCAACCTACGGCGGCACGGATACGGTAGTACTCGTCCCCACACCCGATAATGGCAACTACCAGGCGATCGTCAGCAATTCCAAGACTTCAGAGCACAATGACGAAAAACATGGCGCTATTCTCGATAAAGACCTTGACAGCATCGCTATAAAGATCGAGATAGAGGACGTCGACGCAAATCTCAGCCGCGCGAAAGCGCTGAAAGTCGGACAGTATACGCTGAAGCTGACGTACAAGGAGAACAAAAACTACGAAATTACGGCGATTAACGGCAAATTCGACGTCATCTCCCGCCAGGCATCCATATCAATAAAGCCGAGCGCCGCGACTGCGACGTACCTCGCCGCCGTTTCCGAAAAGTGGGATCAAAGCTCCGAAGAGATGTTTACATCCGCAAACGTGCTAAGCGGCGACATCATCGCATTCACCATGACGACGGAGGCAAAGCAAGGCAACGCTGTTGGGTATTATAAGCTCATCGGCAAGATAGGCGATCCCGACGAGGGCAACGACAACGAAAACTACACAATTACTTTCACTGACGGCACTTTCGAGATCACAAAGAAGAGTGTGGACGTGACGATAAAAGACCAAAAGAGCGAGTACGGCGAAAAAGTCAACGTCAATGACAAGAGCGGTTGGGAACTGCCCGACGATTGGAATAAAGACCCCGATACCGTCTACACCAACAGCAGCGACACTGTAGATGCCCTCGGCATCAAATTGTCCACATCGGCGGACGAATATACCGATGCCGGCAGATATCAGATCCTCGGACAATACGCCGTAAACGGCGAAGTCGGCAAGAACTACGACCTGCACTTTGTCGGGTCATGGAATGCTTCCGAAGGCATGACCAACGGCAATGGCGGCACGCTGACCATCACTCCGCGCGCAATAGTCGTCGTCATCAAGCCGCAAGCGATCACCTACCGCGATGACATAACCATCGATCAGCACGGCTGGTACGCATGGCGCGGCAACAACACCGCAACGTGGACGCCCGATGGCGGAACAAACAACGACTACGGCGTGCTCGGTCCCAAAGATACGCTTGAAGCGCTGAGGGTCAACCTTGTCAAGGGCAATGCCACCGACACCGCAACGTACGGCGAGAATACGGGTTCGGGCACCTATGTCGGCACGTACGCGCTTGTCGCAAGCAACACCGCGTCCAACTACTCGATAACCTTCGCGTACGAGCGCGAGACAAAAGAAGCCTACAACTACTCGTCTGTTGAAAAGGACGAGGACGGCACTTTCACCATCAAACCGTACGACATCACCATAAACATACGCAACCTCGGAGATGAAGACAATTCCGTCGAATACGGCGGCACCACGTACGTCAAAAACGGCGGCAAGCTGTACTTCGGCGCAGAACTTGTCAACGACGAGGGCGTCACTTGGGAGTATGTCCCCGAAGAGGGCAAGAACTTCCTGCCCACCGAACTCGGCTATTTGTCCTTCCGCCTCGGCGGAGACTACAACTCCGAAACATATGCGTTTGTCGGAAGTCACCCCATCGTCGGATATTGGGGCTATGGTCTTGACAACAAGAATGCCACCGACTACAGGATGAAGTTCAACTACAACGTCACGTTTAAGGGCGAGTGGAACAACTACATCAACACGACGAACAAAGCATACGGCTATGACGCGCTGTACGAAAACAAGGATAAGACCGCAGACGGCACTTGCGGCGTCATACAGATCTCCGAAGCGGAAGTCGAAAAGAAGTCGTACGATCAGTCCTACGACGAAGGCAAGAACAACGGCAATTGGCACGGCGACAATTGGAACAGGGAAACCGCTTTCAGCGGCAACAAACCCGACAATCCGTGGCACAGCATGGCGGTCGGCGAAAAGGATCTCCTGTTTGCGGGCAACGTGGCATTCGGCGGCAACAGCGTAAGCTTTGACGGGCATGAGAACTCCAAACTTGCGGAGAAGGTCGTAGTGACGTACCGCAATCTACAGCATGACGGCACTCCCAAAGCATGGGCGGACGAAGGCAAAGCGCCCGAAGAGCAGGAAGTCGGCAAGTGGACCGTGGAAGTGACCGTTAAAGCGCCTTATCATAAGGAAAAGACATTCACGCTCACGCTCACCATCACTCGCATAGACATTACAATCTACCTCAACAACAAAGAGATCGTCATTCCGTACGGGGAGTATAAACTAAACGACAACGTAGTGGTCCCCGCAGACCCGAAAGGCACTTCGCTCAACAATCTGCTCAAGTCCAAATTGTTTGCGCCATTCGCGACAAACGAGTATCTCGACAAGACGCGCGTCGGCGGCGCCATCACAAGCGGCGGCGTTGAAGAGGCGGGCGCCATTGAAAATATTGTTGCGTACCTACTCGACAATGCGGACGTACAGGTGTCCATAAGCACGAGAACGACGGACGCAAGTACGGGCGGATATCTCACCGTACAATCCTATTTGTTGACGATACAAGCGGGCGACAATATGTCAATCAAATTCGGCGCCGACTACAACAACGTCGTCGTGACGAAGAGACAACTCAAGGCGGATTGGAAGCCGAGCTACGAGGCGTCCGAACAGAGGACAAACGCGGACGGCAGACCCGAGTATGTGTACAAGTTTGAGCATAGGGCAGTCTCGGTCGTTCCGCACGTTGAATTGTCGGGCATTTTATGGATGGATAAGGTCTTGCTGAACAACGACAATCAGAGCGTATTCGGCTATCGCATCTACAAGAAGGGCGCAGACGGCACTTGGGAGCGCGTCGACGGCAACGAGGTGTATGACGTCGGCACTTACAAGTTCGAGATAATCGAAAATCTCACCCCGACTCCCGAAAAGAATGTCGATATAGGCAACTATACGACTCCCGTAGGCGAATATGTGTACATCGTCATAGAACCCGCCACGCTGACGATCGTGATAGAGGATCAAACAAGCGAGTACGGCGATATATTCACTCTTGATACGACAAAGTGGTACATCAAGACGAGTGACATTCCGGGTGCCGCGCATCCCGAGGTCGTACCCGGCACGGGCGAGGCGCTCTCCGCTCTCGGCATAATACTCTCATTCCACGGCGACGCTCCCGTGAATGCGGGCACGTATGCGATATTCGGCAGAGCGACTTCGACCAACTACGATATAAAATTCGAGGGTAGCTTCGGCGCGACGGAAGATAGAAAGGGCGTCAGCGGCACATACACCATCACTCAACGCAACGTCTTGATCAAAGTGAAGAGCTTCTCCTTCGTTTACGGCGCGAACATCCACGAAAACCTCGCGGATGACTCCAACCAATATCAAGCCGTGCATATGGTCGACGGCGGCGAGCGTCCCGACGAGATCGCGGTGCTTCCGAGCGACAACATCGACCTCAAGATAAGCGTGAAACATCCTGCGATGACAGCCACGGGCTATTTGAAAGCGGGTACATACGACGTTGTCTGCAGTTATGAAAACGCCAACTACAACGTGACATTTGCGGACGCGGAGGGACATCCCGAAGGAGCGGGCAGCTACAACGTCAAAGTAAACGTCGCAAAAAAGAGACTCACCATCACCATACACGGCAGGCAAGTAAACTACGGCGACATGCGCCCCGCGATGCCCGAAAACTACAATATCACGGGTTTGGCGCAGGAAGATAAGTCCCACTATGAAAGCATCGGACTCGACAGACCCGACTTCATCGTATTCGACATCTTTGAAGCGGAAACCGCAAAACCGTTGCAAGAATTCGGCAGCGATGTGGAGGATAAGTTTAAGTTCGACCCCGTCGGAGTGTATATCATCATAGGCAAGAGCACCGTGACGGATACGCCCGACGACATCGGCGACAACTACGACGTGGAATTCGCAGGCGAATGGGCGGCAACGGGCAAATATACATCTGACGAATACGTCGGCAAAGCGGGCAAGTATGAAGTCGTACCGCGCACCTTGTCTATCGTTATTGGCAACGTACAAAGCGAGTACGGCGACATTATCCCCGATGAAGAGATACCGTTCACTCGCTTGGAAGGCCCCGGCAATATGCTTGCGGGCAACGACACCGACGCAGATCTGCACGTCACATTCGTTACGGAGGCTATCAAATCGGTAGACGGAAAGGTCCGCACAAACGATGTCGGCACATATCCGATCACCAGGGCAATTTCCGGCAACAAGAACTATGTGATCGACGGCTACATCCAGGGCACATACAAGATCGTCCCGCGAGAGATAAGCCTCGAGATGTTTGATATGACGCATCCGTACGGCGACGATCATCTCGCATACCTTGCCGCGGCGACTCTCGACAAAGGCTGGACTGCTCATCGCGTCGGAGAGGGCAAGGAAGGCAACGGCATCGCCTATCCCGACACGGACGCGATCGTAGGACAGATCAAGTTGGTCGTAAACGGCTTGAGCGACAGGAGCGGCGTAAACGACTATACGCTGTCCTACACGCAAAACGGCTCAGACGACAACTACTCGATCAAGAGCAATACCGACGCGCAATATCACGTCGTACCGCGCAAAGTACAGCTCACCATAAAGGGTCAAAAGAACGAATACGGCGAGAACCACGCGCTCAGCAGCGACGCGGCATATTACGAATTCACTTTGCTTGAGACAAACTCCAACAAGACGGAAGCCGTGGTATTCTCAAACGACAACGTCGTCACCGGCCTGAAACTCGTATTCGTCGATGAAATCAATGCGCGCACTTCAGCGGGCAGATACCGCATAGACGCGGAGTTTACCGATCCAAACTACGACGTGAAGATCGCAGGCGAGTTTATAGAGGGCGAGAGGCAGTACGGCACGTACACCATCGCGCCTCGCGATATTGTCATAACTCTGCTCGGCACGCAACAGAGCGAGTATGGCGATGAAGTCGTTGCAAGCGCCGAGTACGGAGTCGGCTGGACGGTCGATCGTCCCGAAGGCAGAAGCGGAAACGCTTTGGTAAACGACGACAAGATCTCGCTTGAACTCACTGTTTTGGACAACCGCGGCATGGCGGTGGACAGCACATTCTCCGTAGGCGAGTACGCCGTTATCGTGAAGTCTGCGGATATAAGCTCCAACTATAACGTCAAATACGAGGCGGCTGAAGGCGGCAGATACGGAGGTAGCGTAAGCGGACATTCCGAGGTCGCGGCGGTGTACACCATAGTACCGCGCAACATCGTGGTCGAATTCGGCGGCGAGAGCGAGTACGGCGATCCCATCAATGTGCTTGACAGAAGCTACCGCGCGGACGGCAAGGAAGGTCCCGCGCTCGTCAACGGCGACAAGCTCGGATTCGATTGGGAGTGGGGCGCTCAAGGCGATCCCACAAACGGCGGGCAAAAACTTGCGGACAAAGGATACTATGCGCTCAGGCTCAAAGATCAGGCTACATCGGGAACGGAGCAGGTACGCAAGAATTATAAGATAACCGCGTCCGAAAACAGCTTCTACGAAGTCGTGGCGCGCAAAGTCACCGTGCACGTGAGGGATATTGTCAAGACCTACGGCGAAGCGTTTGAAGATCCGAACGAGATAAAGGAAGAATTGCTTGAAGTGACCCGCGCGACCGAAGGCGCGAAGGGAGACGCCATTCTAAATAATGACATTCAATTCTTGACCCTCAGCGTCATAAACGGCGACAATATCCTGCTTACGGACGGGAAACCCGTAAACGCGGGCGTGTACAACTATAAGCTGGTCTACACCGACAACAACAGCAATTATGAAATTTCCGTCGAATACGGACATTACACCATAGTGCCAAAGCCCGTCACCGTGACCATAGACAGCAAGACGAGCAAGTACTCCGAGGATATACTCGCGCTCACTCACGGCGAGGTCAAGGGCTTGATCGGCGACGACGAACTTTACATCGTGCTCAGCGTGCTGTGGGGCGACGAGGATAGGGACCTCAAGTGGCACAATGCGGGCGTGTATGCGATAGAGGGCGTTTGGGACAATCCCAACTATGCCGTGACCTTCAAAGGCGATTTGGGCGAGCATGGCAAGTACACCATAGAGAAGGCGGACAACCTGTTCACAAAGGAATATGACGGCAACGGCACGGTCTATATGGGAGACAACTTCCGCGACGGAGACCTCCCGACCGCGCTTTGGGGCAACGACAGCTTGCGCCTTGAATTCTATCTCGACGACGCGATGACACATAAGGCGGACTTCGCCGACATCCTCGACGCCGAGGCGGGCACGTACTATGTCAAAGTCATAGTGGACGAAGCCGACAATTGGAAGGGCACGGTCACGTCGTTTACGCTCAACGTGGTGGACGCATTGTCATTCAGCGACGGCATGGACGTCACGGCTTACGTGTGCATCTTTATGTCTCAGTTCATCATACTTGCTTGCGCTTTGATCTTCATCAAACGCAAGAAAGACAAAAAAAATAAAAATATATAACAAAGGCAGGTAACCCATTATGCTCAATTTGTTAAACACAATAGTTTTGTTCGGCAAAGAATTCGATTGGCCGCTTGAAAACGCGCTTTTCTGGCTTTTGATCGCACAGGTGGCAGTTATACTGTTGATCGTGATCGTCTTTGCGGTTCTCCTCAAGCGAGTCGGCAAGAACGAAGTCGTCGTGGATACAAAGCCCGCCGAGCGCGTCTTGCAAGGCGTTTCGCTTGACACATCTATGGCGCAACGCTATTTCGCCGTGGGAGAGGACTTCAACTGCGACGGTTTGGCGGCAGTGGCAAACTTCAATCTCGATCCCGTGACGGAACCTATTCCCGTCATCACCGTCATCTCGCATGAACAGCTTGACACATTGCAAAAGTCCGGACATATCGAGGAGTGCTACATATTGAAGCCGGACACCTCAAAAGAGGGCAAAATCGCCGTCACCGTCAACTATCGCGGCAAACAGGCAATGTACTATATCGCAGTGGGACAACAGCAGGAACAGCAAAACGTCGCGGTCGTCACCGCCTTGGCGGAGCCTCAACCTGTTGCGGAGCGCGCTCTCACGGGACTTACTCTCGATCTGGGCGTGGTAAAGCGCGAATTTACGGTGGGCGACGCATTCGAATGCGACGGACTTGTCATCAAGGCGAATTACAGCCTCGCTCCGCTTGAGGAGATCATCACGGAGTATAAACTCATCGACAAGGAAGTCTTCGACGGTATCGCCTCCGAGGAGCTGAGTGGTTGCTATGTCATCAAACCCGATATGGACAGCGAGGGCAAAGTCGCGGTGAACATCAGATATAAGGACAGATCCGCCGTCTATATGGTCGTCGTCAAAGAGGCGGAGGAAGCGCCTCTAGAGGAGATCGCAACGGAGGAGATCAAGCCGCGTTCGCTCATCAACATCGACTTGGACCTCGGCATCGTTCAGCGCGAGTTTACGTTGGGCGACGAGTTCAATTGCGACGGTCTCATCGTCAATGCCGAATACGACGCGGATCCGCGCAAGGAGAGCATTGCAGAATATACCGTAATAGGCGAGGATGAATTTGCCGTGCTGTCGGACGAAGAGAAAGCGGAGGGATGCTATGTCATCGTTCCCGATCTCTCAAGCGTCGGCAAGACGGCGATCGAGGTCAGATATAATGGGCAGACCGCGCTTTATTCCGTCGCCGTAAATGAGCCGAAGCCCGAGGAAGAGCCGCAAGCGCTCGCCGAAGAACCCGAGCAAGAGGATACGCTGTCGGAAGAGGAAGTGGTGCGTACGCTCGTCGGCATTTCTTTGGATGTACGCGTCGTCCCGCGCGAGTTTACGGTCGGCGACGAATTCGATTGCGACGGCTTGCTCATCACTGCGGATTACGACTCCGATCCTATGACGGAAAGCTTGATAGAATATACGTTGTTGACGGAGGAGGAGTACAACGAGTTGCCCGAAGACAAGATTGAAGGGCTGTACGTCATCAAGCCCGATATGTCCGAGGCGGGCAAGCGCGCAGTCACGGTGCATTACGGCAAATTCACCGCATACTATACCATATCCGTGGAAGATGCGGAGGAAGAGGTTGCGCCCGAGCGCACTCTCGTGTACATCTCTGTCAATACGGACAACGTGAAGAAAGACTTCACGGCGGGCGACGCCTTCGATTGTAACGGTCTTGTCGTCACGGCTCACTTCAATACCGAGCCTCTCGAGATGGAAATCGACGATTATTCCGTCGTCGCTCCCGATATGAGCAAAGAGGGCACTGCCGCCGTATCGATACTGTATCAGGATCGCACCGTTGGCTATCGAGTCAACATCGCCGCCGCGCCCGAAGCGCAACGCGAGAAGCGCGGGTTTGACCTCGGCGATGAGGAATTCTTCGAGGGCGGAGTACTGCGCTATGACAGAAGCTTTACTGCGAGATTTATACAATCCGACGATGAGATCAAGATATGGTACACAAAACTTAAAAACGAGATGTTGTCCTACAAAAAGGTCAAAGCCCGCATGAGCTGGAAGCGTGAGACGTTCCGCTTCGGCAGAGAGACAGTCGCCCGTCTAGGCTATCGCGGCAACACGTTGTGCATCTTCCTGCCTCTCGACCCCGCAGATTATGTGGACAGCAAATATAAGGTAGAGGACGTTTCGGACAGCCCGTCCCACGTCGACACTCCGTGCATGTACAGGCTCAAAAACGAGAAGCGCGTGCGCCTTGCGATCGAACTGTTCGCGACCGTCATGGAGCGTCTGGGCGCCGTGCGCGTCGAGCGCATTGCGGAAGATTACTATCTGCCTTATGAGGGCATCGTCCAACTCATAGATAAAGGTCTTGCAAAGCGAGTCATAAAGAGCAAAGCGGACGAGGCTATATTCACGCAAGGCGCTCCCGCGGAAGAGGCGGAAGCGGCGGCGGACAAGGAGCCTGCTCCCACCGAGGATATATTGACGGACGAGCACACTCACGCAGAGGAGCAAACGCTCGCGGAAGAGCAAGCGCCCGCGGAAGAGCAAGCGCCCGCAGAGGAAACTGCGACAAATGAAACGCCTTCCGAAGAGGAAAACGCAAGCATAGCCGACCTGACGACGGAGCCGACGCAAGATGTCGATGAAACTCAATTAGAAGAGGATCCTGTTGAAGAAGCCGAAACGGATGGATCTCTTAAGATCGAGTCGGAGCAAGAAAACTCCGAGCAGACAGACGAGGCTCCCGCAGACGAACAACAGACAGAGGCAACTGCCGAGGATAATACGATCGAAGAGACCAAAACTCAGGAAGAGGCGCCATCAAACGAGGACGTCGAAACAGCCGAGGAAACTCTGGTAGAGGAAACTCCCGTAGAGGAAACTCCCGTAGAGGAAACTCCCGTAGAGGAAACTCCCGTAGAGGAAACTCCCGTAGAGGAAACTCCTATTGAGGAAAATTCGGCGGAAGAAACCCCTGCAGAAGAAATGCCGAATGAAGAGGAGACTGTTGCCGCCGAGACCGAACTCGAGGATGCAGACAGCGAGGACGCTCCGAAAGAGGACAGCTTAAGCCCCGAAGAGGACGGCGAGAAAGACGAGGAAGGCGACTCAGGCGACAACAAGGATTTCTCAAGCGGTTTATCGACCGAGCAACTTCGTTGGAACGGCAAAAACCGCAAGAGGCATAAATCTCGCAGATGACGTCTCGGGCAAAAGCCCGCATACAGGCGCTTGTGAGCAATTCTAAGCGCGTTGCCATGCGGAGAAAGCGTCGGGTGCTTCCGCACTTCGACAAGCGCGTTAAAACCCCGAAAACGCCTGCTTAGGCGCCTCGGTCGAAACACAAAAATATTAGACCGTATGTTTTTGGGTAGAATCAAAATCAAAAGAGTCGGAAGTTTTAAACTCCCGACTCTTTTTGAAAAATGCGGAGGGACGTGTCATAGGCTTGCAATATTTGCGGCTTTTAAAAAAAGCGCGCCCATATCAGCGTGCCTTTGCAAGTAATGGGCAACGCCCAAACAAAATCTAACAAAAAAATCTGTCATAAAATTTGCAATTTTATAAGCATGAGGTGTAAAATCAATTCGGAAATATTGCGTTTTAATACTCCGCCTGAAGGTCGGGAGGTGACAAATGAAATATCTTGATTTGGTGGAACTGATTGTAGAAAAGCCGACATATTCAAAAGCAGGCGTAAAACGCGGCGATTTTGGCGCTGTTATGTCAAAAGAAGCAATAGACGGCAAATGGCAGGTCGTATTCTTCGAGTTTTACACAGGCGAAGATATTGCGGATATTATGGTGTATGAAAACGGTTTGAAGGTGCACGACTTTGTCCCTTTGGACAGATATCCAACATAATGTTGTACTCCACCTAATAATGCGCGGGGAGTTTTGGTTTTGTCTTTGGACAGATATCCAAAATAGCATTGCATGACACAAAAAATCTGTGAAGCGGGGGGTCTCCGTCGCTTCACAGCCCTTACGGGAGCGGTGGCGGCACAGCAGGAGCATTGCCCCTATCACCCAAACACAAAAATCAGGTGAGCCATAGCCACATCTTTATGTGAGATATTGTGAGCCGTTAAAATTTTTGTGCGCGGAGTAGCGATAAATTGCGGAGTGCTCTTAAGCTCTGCGAACAGCACAGCGCCCGACGCGTAACAATTTTGAGTCGGGGACGCAACTCCCGCACGCGGAGCGAAAGCCTCATCTGTTTGTTTATAAATGCATATCTAACGAGGTCAAACATATAGTTGCTTATCAAAAAAAAAGTCGTTAGCAGATCAACGATTGCGCAAAATCGAGCAAAGCGAAATTATCATTCGGCGCAAAAAGAAACCTAATTCGTGTTCGAATTAGGTCTTGTATGGTGGAGACAATAAGACTCGAACTTATGACCTCTACGATGTCAACGTAGCGCTCTAACCAACTGGGCTATGCCTCCGAAGCATTGATATGATACACTAATTTGCGGCTTTTGACAAGCAATTTTTCATAGTTTTGCAAGAATTTATAAAAAAATTGCAATGGGGAGCTTTTTATGATAAACTGTATTTGCGAAAAGGCGCCGTACGCAAAGTCGGCGGGCGCGATCATTGTTGCGCGAAGCTTTTAAAAACGGCGGATAAATGTGCGCACGGCATAAATTTGAGCGAAGGAATCGGATATGGACGGAGGGAAATTCGACGTTATTATCATCGGAGGAGGCGCGGCGGGACTTTTCCTCGCGTCGCAGTTGCCGTCCGCTCTGAGAGTAGCTATAATCGAAAGCAACGACAGAGTGGGGAAAAAACTGCTTGCGACAGGCAACGGAAAGTGCAACCTCACAAACCTCGACATGAGCGCCGATCATTTCAACCGTCCCGAGTTTGTCGGGAGCTTTCTCGAGCGCTTCGGCGCCGAGGACGCTATCGCCGCGTTTGAAGACATGGGGCTTTTGACAAAGGTCATAGACAAGCGGGTGTACCCGTTTAGCGAGTGCGCCTCCACCGTCCTCGACGTGCTTCGTCGCGCGGTCGAGAGGAGGGGCACGCATATTTTCACGGGGCATGCTGTAAACTCCATAGGAAAATTCCGCAACGGATTTGAAGTGAGCGGAGCGATGATAAAAGACGGCAAGCAGGAGAGTTTTTATTACCATGCGGACGTAGTTGTGCTTGCGACGGGATCCCCTGCGACATTCGGCAGGAACAGCACGGGATTATTTGCCGCTCTCGGACATACGGTGCGCCCGATGACCCCGTCTCTTGCGCCCATACGCACAAATAAGGCTCCGCTCAAGGGTTTGCAGGGTGTGCGCGTAAAGGCGGGCGTGCGCATAGGACGCAGATATGAGGTCGGCGAGGTGTTGTTTAAGGACATAGGGATAAGCGGCATAGCGGCATTCGATATGGCGGGAGAGATCGCCCGCGGAAGAGCGAAGGCAGGCGACGCGCTCACGCTTGACTTTATGCCCGAGTATTCAAAGGCGGAAGTGAAAGAGATGTTCAAGAAGCGCCTGCGCGATACGACGACTGTGGACGAACTTCTTGTCGGGACATTCCACTCCCGATTGCAGGAGCGCGTCATTTGGGCGGCGGGCTGTTCTGCCGAGGACAGAGCGGAGGAAAAGATATGCGACCTCGCGGACGCTGTAAAAAATTATCGTCTCGTCATAGAAGGCGTAGGCGATGCAAGTCTGGCGCAGGTGATGTCGGGCGGGCTTGAGGTGGAAGAGTTTGACGAAGGTATGATGTCGCGCAAGTGCAAAAACGCTTATGCCGTCGGTGAGGCGGTGGACGTCGACGGAGACAGCGGCGGCTACAATCTGCAGTGGGCGTGGACAAGCGCAAAGGCGGCGGCAACGCGCATAGTTAAAAACGCGCTTTGAGCGGACAATGCAAAAAACAAAAATATGTAAAAAATTCAAAACAAGGAGTTTATCATGTATAAAAAGGCAGATGAAGTGACGGATCTTGTAAAGATCGAAATGCAAAACGGCGGCAGTATCGTCATCGAACTCAATGAAAAAGCCGCGCCTATCACGGTCGCGAATTTCAAAAAACTTGTGGCAGGCGGCTTCTATGACGGACTCATTTTTCACAGGGTCATCGCGGGATTTATGATACAGGGCGGCGATCCCACGGGCACGGGAATGGGCGGAAGCAACGAGTGCATAAAGGGCGAGTTTTTCATAAACGGCGTTTCAAACCCCATATCGCACGAGAGGGGAGTCATATCCATGGCGCGCAGTTCAAACCCGAATTCCGCCTCCTCGCAGTTTTTCATATGCCATGCGGACGCAAAGTTTTTGGACGGGCAATATGCCGCGTTCGGCAAGGTCGTCGAGGGTATGGAGACCGTGGACAGCATCGCCTCCGTGCCTACGTCGAGAAACGACAGACCTATTCGCGAGCAAAAGATGGCAAAAGTGTATTTTGTGAAGAAAGCGTAACTTTAAGGCGCGCCGACTTCGACATCCACGCTTTCGACATTCATAGGCACGAGATGTAAAAACGTGCACATATAAAGTGCGAGGCGCATATTTTGACGTTTATGGGAAGAGCGTATAAGAAAAAACGCTTAAGAACATCGCGCTCCCGACGAGATGAAAATAATATGTGCCTGTCCATAAACAAAAATAACTTCTGTCCATAAATGGGAAAGACCGTCTTTCAAGGGGGTGATCTTATGTTTAAAAAGCTTGCGAAGGCTGGAGTATCCGTCTTGCTTATCTTAGCGTGCTGTCTTGCGTTTTCGGCTTGCGACGAAAAAGAGGCAGAGACCTATTCCATCGTGTACTTGGGCGATTCCATAGCCGAGGCGCTTCTCGGTCCGTCGCCGGTCGCCGAGCGCGACAATTACGGCTACTATGCGATTTTGGGCAAGATCAACGGCATGAAATATTACAATCATTCCGTTTCGGGGCACAAGACCTCCTCGTATGCGAGCGGATATGACGAAGAGACGGGAGGGTTGCTCGGCATGCTAAATCGCGACGGCGAGGACGGCGCGCTTATGAAAACGCATCTCGAGCAGGCGGACATCATCCATATTTCCGTGCTCGGCAACAACATTTTGCAATACAATTTGGGACTGTTGCTTTATGAGGTCGCTCAGCCAGATTTTGAAGAGCGTTTTAAGGAGGGCGAGGGGGATACGCTTCTCGACTTGCTCTATACGGGCAGTCGCGAGCCGTATACGGACGAGGACGGAGAGCCTTTGCTTGACGAATACGGCAGAATAATGTATATGCCTTTGGATGCGAACGACAGCAAGAATTATCGTCCGAATTTTTATTCGGACGGCACCGTAAACTCCAATTCGCGCGTGACATACGATTTTCCGCCAACATATCGGGACGTCGTAGACATTATCGCGCGAATAAGACAGCTCAATCCCACGGCGAAGATAATATTCCAGACCGTATACGATCCCTACTTCGAGGGTTCGTCCCACCTGCGCTCTTCCGTCATAAACGCACTTAAAAACGTGACGGACGTTAAGGGGCGCTTCGGAGAGGCGGGCAAAAAGATCACGGATATTGCGCAGTTCAGGAAAGTCACGGACGCTTTGCTTGATGTCTTGAACAACGTCATATACAAATATATAGACGAGTACAAGCCCGATAACTTCTACGTGCTGGACGTGAACGCGGCTTTCGATCGCGTTACAAACATGGACAAAGACGAGGACGGCAATGTGAGACTGGACGGCGATTGCCTCGGCAGACAGCTCATCTTCAACGATTGGACGCATCCGTCCAACTTGGGACATGCGATAATAGCTTGCGAGACTCAAAAGTTGCTGGAGGAGCTGGGATATGCGTCCCCGAACGCGCTTCAAAACTATAAGGCGCTCAGACTCGAACAGTTGAGGCGCATGTATACGGACGTCGAGGGCGTGGACGTGGACGGCATTGCGGGCAAGATAGAGGCGGCAAATGACATGGAAGTCGCTACGTTTGCATATTTTGAGGGCGTCAGAGGCTTTACGCCCATAAATTACTGAGGGGGTAAAGAGGCATGAAAAGAAGATATACGAAAACACTGTTGACCGTCCTCGCGTTGGCTTTGATATGTCCTTGCCTGTTTGCGTTTGCGGCATGCGACGCAAAAAAGACAGAGGCTCCGTACACTCCCGAAACCTTCTCAAAAACGCGCATATATGAGTTGGATACAGAGCATACAAACCTCATGGGACAGACTATGGCGCCGCTTATGATGAATCTGTTGCTCGACAAACAGGAGTCGTATTTCGAATTCGGTAAGGACGGCAAGGTGCGCGGACAGCTCAAAACAATACCTCTCAGCGTAAATTCGTTGTTTGACGCCTTGAGCAGATTCGGCAACGATATATCGCGGGAGAGCGTAAGCGCGCAGTTGAGAAATTTAGACATAGCTCAAACATTGCAAGAGGATGTCGAGCCTTTGCTTCCCGGGTTTACGGAGCGACTTAGCGACGGCGACGTCGAGGGCGCTTTCAAGCTTTTGCAAAATACTACGGGACTGAATTTCGAGGGGTTGGACTTCTCGGAAGGTCCGCTCAAGGACGCGGCTGTCAAAATGGGAAAGGACTACAAAAAATCGGGCGGCAAAAGTATGCGCCTGCCCGCAAATTTGCTCGACCTCATACCCGACAATACGCAATTGTCGCTCACGATCGATTGGGAGTACAACCTCGTACATCTGACGGGTAACGACGGCACTCCTTATGACGCCGTCTACATCGGCGGCGAAACGGCGCACAGCGCATATACGCAACCATTTGCGATATTTACGATGTACACCGAATCCGACGGCACGGAGACGATGTATATGCGCATAGAGTTTGTAAACGTCGACATCGCGCTGAAACTCAGAGAAACAAAATGATATTATATTGATATATCGCGCGCGCATGCGCGCGCCAAAGCGCGGCACGCGGCACGATCAAAATTCGCGTCACAAAAATGCTCTGCTTTCGCAGAGCATTTTCTGTTGCGGCATAGCGATGCGTTTGTTTCGTAGTTTGAAAATGCGCAACATGCGCTTTTTTTTGCGGAAAACGCAAAATGGGGTTCAGTTTGCGACTATGACGTCCGAGACTTTTGCGGCATGCAAGTCGACGCTTTCGAGGTAGTCCAGTATGCGAGGCAACGCCTCGAGCGTGGCGTCCGTAGGGTGCATGAGGACGAGGTCGCCCGCGCTCAGTCCCTTTATAGCGCGTTTGAAGATGAGGTCGGCGTCGTGGTCGCGCCAATCTATGGTGTCGCGCGTCCACATTATCACGCGGTAGTCGAGCTTTGCGCACGCGGCGAACATGTTGTCGCCCAGGCTCCCCGACGGAGGAGCAAACAGCTTGCAGTTTTTATAGTCGGGCAGGGAGGACAGTACGCTGTCTACCAGGCGCTCCGTCAAAAGTATCTCGTCCGTGTTTTGCTTGAGGGAGAGCGCGGCATGGTCGCGATGCAAGTATCCGTGATTGCCTATCTCGAAGCCCGCGGCGGCAATGCGCAGGAGGGTATTCGGATTTTTCGCCGCCCAACTCCCGCCTATGAAAAATGTGGACGAGCACCCTCTCTCGAGCAGAATATCCGCGATCTTTTGTACATTCTCCGCGTTTTCGTACACGTTGAACATAAGCGCGACTCCGCCCGATTCGTCGCTTCCTTCGTATATTGCGGTGTTTCCCGTCACGACAGAATTTTTGACGTTGGGGATGGAGGCGGCGGTCGCGACAGCGAATGTACCGACGAGCACGGCGACTATGACAAAATTTGCCCAAAATGCGCGGAAATATCTTTCTTTCATGTTACAAATTATGTTTGCCGAATGGAAACTATGTGTTATAATATGCATATGCAAAAACTCATTTCTTTTGAAAGCGGACTTAAACTCGTGCACGCGTACGATCCGACGGTGAGGTCGGTCGCGATAGGCGTATTCGTGGGCGCGGGGGTCATACGCGAGAGCAAAGACCTTGCGGGTATTTCGCATTTTATCGAGCACATGGTATTTAAGGGCACTTCTACGCGCTCCGGGTTTGACATCGTCAACGACATCGACAGCATAGGCGCGCAGATAAACGCGTACACCTCAAAGAGATACACCTGTTTTCACACGGTGTCTTTGGATACAAACGCGGACAAGTGCGCCGAGATACTCGCCGATCTTTACTTCGACCCGTCCTTTGACGACGACGAACTTGTCAAGGAAAGGAAGGTCGTCATCGAGGAAATAAACGAGAGCGAGGACACCCCCGACGACGTCTGTCTCGAGAGGTTGCTCACCGCATTTTTCAAGGGACATCCGCTTGAAAAACCCATTCTGGGCACAAAGAAAACGTTGGCGTCTATGACGAGCGAAACTCTCAAAGCCTACCATAAGCAGATGTACGTCCCCGAAAACACCGTCGTTTCGATCGCGGGGAACATCACCGAAGAGGACGCAATCGCGCTGACAAGGAGGCGCTTTGAAAGCAGGATGAAGCCCTCGGGCGCGCGCTTCGAGGAGCCGCCCCGCGCAAAGACGAACTGCGTCTTGACCAAAAAGAAAAAGCATATAGAGCAATCTCATCTCGCCTTCGCTTTTCCGTGCTACTCGTTTACGGACCCTCGCATGGTAGCCGTCCAGCTGATGAGCGCGATTTTCAGTACGGAAATGTCCTCGCGCCTGTTTCAGAGCGTGCGCGAAAGGTTGGGACTTTGCTACACCATCCTCGGCTATCCGTCCACATACAAGAACAACGGCGCGTACATCATCTATACCGCGACAAATCCCGAAAGCGTCGAGCAAGCAGTGAGAGCGATAAGGGGAGAGATTGACCTCCTTCTCAA
This sequence comes from uncultured Clostridia bacterium, assembly GCA_947589475.1. Lineage (GTDB taxonomy): Bacteria > Bacillota > Clostridia > Christensenellales > CAG-917 > CAG-475. The sequence continues at coordinate 56,625 of CANQBO010000006.1, read as the reverse complement.
GGACGGCGTGACCGAGCAGGAACTTAAAAAGGGCAAAGAACAGCTCAAGACCGCAATTGTGCTGGCGCAGGAAAGCACCGCATCTATGATGCGCACGTTTGGATCCTACTGTATAGAGACGGGCGAACTTTACGACCTCGACGGCAGGATCGCGAGCATAGACTCTATGACCGCCTCGGACGTTTTCGAAGCGGCGAGATATATTTTCGACTTCGACAAAGCCTCCGCTTCCATAGTCGCGCCCGACGACGGCGTTGACATTTTGAAAATTTTGAAAAATGCCTGAAAAGCATGTTTATCATCTCAAAAAGCGGGTATAAACCCCGCTTTTTGTCATTTATCCGCTTTTTAATTTGAGATGTACGCTTTATGGCGGCTATGCGTGCTTGGGGCGTTAATCCGCATATCGCATCCCTCTGGCATGTCGCTTCGGCGTGCAAAAGTCGCATATGTACTTAAAAACGTTATGGGGAGAGAGGAACGGCGCAAGATTTTTGCGTTGACGGCGATTTAAAGTCGCGAAAATTTGTTTTGGGTCGAAAATGCGTTTACTTCGCAACTTTTTTTATGCAGCGATTGACTTTGATATTATAATGGGATATAATACTCTACGACAAAACTATAATATAGAAACATAACTGTATAGATTATATTTGTTTTTTTGGGTAATTCCCGAAGCACGGTCGCGTGCAAAATGGTCGATGCAGGGCAACGAATGCCTTTTGTGTTTTTAAGCACGGTTTTTATAGCATGGTTTTGATTATATAAATCGGAGGTCGAAAATGGCCCTTTTCAACACCATCATTTCAGCCTTGAGCGGCGGCGCTACCGCGGGTATAGCGGTGGCTTGTGCGGCGGCGGGCGCACTTCTCGGCATCGGCATTTTCTTCTTTGCGTATCGTTCGAGTTCGTCGAAGAAGATAGGCAACGCCAAAGAAGAGGCAAAGAGAATTATCGAAGAAGCAAGATTAGAAGCAAAAACAATCCGTCAAGACGCACTGCTCGAAGCGGAGGAACAGCGCAAGAAGATGCGCGCGGACTTCGAGCATGAGACAAAAGAGCGCAAACAGGAGTGGCAACGTACCGAGGCAAAGCTTGCTCAGCGCGAAGCCGCACTCGAAAAGAGACAGGAACAACAGGACAAGAAAGACGCGTCCCTCGACCGCAGAGCGGAGGAACTCGACAAAGCTCAAAAGCAGATCGACGAGACGAAGGAAAAACTCAAAACTATCGAGGAGGAACTCGGCGGCGCTCAGCAGAAGATGCAACAGGAGCTTGAACGTATCGCCGGCATGACGAAGGAAGAGGCGCAGGCGGAGCTTAAGTCCGCACTGCTCGAGGACGTCAAGAAGGAAGCCGCGCAGGACGCGAAACGCATCATTGCCGAGACGAAGGAAAACGCTGCAAAGGAAGCGCAAAACATCATTTCGCAAGCTATACAACGTTGCGCCGCGGATCACGCGACGGAAAACACCGTATCGGTGGTGTCTCTGCCCAACGACGAGATGAAAGGCAGGATAATCGGACGTATGGGGCGCAATATCCGCGCGCTTGAGAGCGCGACGGGCGTTGACCTCATAATCGACGACACTCCCGACGTCATCACGCTTTCGAGCTTCGATCCCGTAAGGCGCGAGGTTGCGAGGATCACGCTTGAAAAACTCATCACGGACGGCCGCATACATCCCGCCCGCATCGAGGAGATGGTGGACAAGGTCCGCCGCGAAGTGGAGGCAAGCATAAAGGAAGCGGGCGAAGAGGCTGCGTTTGAAGTGGGCGTGCACGGCTTGCATCCCGAGCTGATCAAGATACTCGGCAGACTCAAATATCGTACGAGCTATGGGCAAAACGTGCTCAAGCACTCCATAGAGGTCGCGTCTTTGGCGTCTATTATGGCGGCGGAGCTGGGGATAGACCCCAAGATCGCAAGGCGCGCGGGATTGTTGCACGATATAGGAAAGGCTGTCGATCACGAGCTTGAGGGCACGCATATCCAGCTGGGCGTCGACATCGCAAAGAGGTATCACGAAAACAGCGACGTCATTCACGCCATCGCCGCGCACCACGGCGACATAGACCCGCAGACTATCGACGCAGTACTTGTTCAGGCGGCGGACGCCATATCCAGCGCGCGTCCCGGCGCAAGGCGCGAGTCTTTGGAAAACTACGTCAAGCGCATCGAGAAGCTTGAGGAGATCGCAAAATCATTTGACGGCGTGGATCAGACGTTCGCGGTACAGGCGGGCAGAGAGATACGCGTCATGGTCAAGCCGGAGCAGGTCAACGACGAAGCTACCGTATTCCTCGCAAAGGACATCGCCGAAAAACTCGAGAGCGAGATGGAGTATCCGGGGCAGATCAAAGTCAACGTCATTCGCGAGGTCAGAAGCGTGCAATACGCCAAATAAGAGGTGCATATGAGCGAAATCGTCAAAAACAAAGAGCAAATCGCGCTCATAAAGCGCGCCGTTGCGATCATCGACGACTGCTATGAGGCGGTGCTCGGATGGGTCAAGGGCGGCATGAGCGAGCTTGACGTCGCAAATTTCATAGAAAAATTCGTGCTAGAACACGGCGGAGAGGGGCTGTCCTTTGACACCATAGTCGCTTTTGGCGCGGGCGGGGCGGAACCTCACCACGTCCCCACGGACAAAAAGCTTGAGGCGGGCATGCTTGTCACCATAGATATGGGCGCGATATACGGCGGCTATTGTTCGGACTTCACTCGTACGTTCGCCTATGGAGCAATAGACGACAAACAACGCGAAGTCTACGACATCGTTTACGAGGCGCAGAAGCGCGGAGTCGCCGCGACAAAGGCGGGCATATCCTGCCACGACCTCGACGCGGTTTGTCGCGATTATATCTCCGAGAAGGGCTACGGCGACAAATTCATCCACACCACGGGTCACGGCGTGGGCACGCTGATACACGAGGATCCGCGCGTCGGCAAGGGCACAGAGACTCTGCTTGAGGACGGCATGGTCATCACCATCGAACCCGGTATCTACATCGAGGGCGAGATGGGCGTACGCATCGAGGATACCCTCGTCGTGGGCGAAGGCAAGCTGTCAAGGCTGGATACAAAACTCATAATTCTGCCCGCATAAGGCAAGAAATCGCAAAAACAACGTGCAAATTTTCCGCGTAGGCGAGAGATTTTGCGCTTCAGAGGGCATTTGCTCTTGCCAAGCGGAAATTTGCGTGTTACAATAAAACTTAGGGCAAGACCCTACCGAATACAAATTTATTTTAGGAGAATCATATTATGGCACAAGTTATGGCAGGCGATTTGAGAAAGGGCGTCACCTTCCTCTATGACGGCAACAAGATCATGACCGTCGTCGACTTTTTGCACGTCAAGCCCGGCAAGGGCGCGGCATTCGTCCGCATGAAGATGAAAAACGTCGTCACAGGCGCTGTTTTGGAGCAGACTTTCAACCCCACCGAAAAGTTTGAGCTTGCTCACATCGAAACAAAGACGATGCAATATCTTTACACCGACGGCGAGTTTTATTACTTCATGGACGAGGAAACTTATGAGCAGATCCCCCTCAACCATTCGCAGGTCGAGGACGCGCTCAACTTCGTCAAGGAGAATATGCCCGTAACGATGAAGTTCTTCCAAGGCTCTCCGTTCTCCGTCGAACCGCCGAACTTTGTCGAGCTTCTCATCACCGTATGTGAGCCTGCCGTCGCAGGCAACACCGCCACCAACGCCACCAAGCCCGCCACAGTCGAAACAGGCTATGAACTCATGGTGCCCATGTTTGTCAACGAGGGCGACACTATCCGTATTGATACGCGCACAGGCGAATACATGTCCCGCGTGTAAAAAAACCGCGCTATTTGCCCAAATACTACGTCAAAAGCAATTTTCCTCACGGTCACGTACGTCCATGTACGCTCGTGTTCAGAAAAAGGGCGCTTTCGCGTTCTTCATCCAAATTGAGCAGTTTTTTTCAAACCGCGCTATTTGCTTAAAACCGCGCTTGTCCGAGTGTTTTTATACATATCGTTTGCCATGTCCGAGTCCATAACGCAAACTTTGTCCGAGTTTCCCTATACGCGTACTTCAGCACTGTCTGAGCTACTAACGTTATACGTGTTTGCGTTATATAAACCTCTGTCCGAGTATTTGTTTAGTATTTATTATGCTCAAAATATAAATCACTCTCTGCCTACCAATTGATCCAATGTCAAGCCATAAAAATCGGCTAGTTGGATGAGAGAAGAGAGCAGCGGCTCCTGTCCGTGAAACCAATCCCAAAAACAACGATAGGCGAAAGTCGTATGTTTGCAAGCGGAATAGATGGAAATTCCGCTTTCGTCGACTACGCGCTTGAGTTGTACGGCAAACGGAGGCGCGGGTCTAAAGCCTGATTTTGCGTAGTCGTCGCTTCTGCCAACCAAATACTCGATCGAGCAATCAAAGTGATTCGCGACAATAAGCAAGTGCTTAAGTTTTGGGTCAACATCGCTATGCAACCACTTGAGCAGGGTCGGAGGGGACATACCAAGCTGTTTTGCAAGCGCAGACGCGCTGATATTGTTTTCCTCAAGCAATGAAAGAAGGCGTTCGCGAATATTCGACATACAGCGCCCCCAATCACTCTCTGCCGACCAATTGATCTAGCGTGACTTCAAAGAAGTCTGCGAGTTTGATCAAAGAGGATAGGCGGGGAAGCTGTCCATGAAACCAATCCGCAAAGCATTGATATTTGAAAGAGGTCTGTTGGCATGCGGCATATATTGTTTTACCGCTGTCGGCTATGACTTTCCTTAGTTGCGTTGAGAATGGCGGAATAGGTTTGAAACCCGACTTTGAATAGTCGTTGCTACGCCCGACAAGATACTCCAAAGAGCAATCGAAATGATCCGCCACAAGCACAAGATGCATAAGTTTCGGATCGCAGTCGAAATTTATCCAATTGCGCAATGTAGCGGGAGCTATCGAGAGCTTCTTTGCGAGCGCGGACGCGCTTATACCGCTCTCTTCAAGCAACGATTTCAGTCTTTCGCTCAAATTCGACATAATTCACCTAAATATCGCTTATTTTGTAGTTAGATTATGTCAGTGATACTGAAATTTTTATTGACAATTTTAATATTACTGAGTTATCATGTTAAAAAACAGGAGGTGCAAATTATGGAAGAGCTGTTTATTTCGATAGGAGAAGTTGTGGCGACTGAAATTGAAAGCGTGAAAGAGGTGACCTATCTTGAGAAAGCGATGGGATGTGTGTGTTACATTGACGTAAACGACGGCAAACGATATATTTTGAGTTTGATCGAAGCATAGCTTTTGAGCGGAGTATGCGACGCGCGACGGAGAGGTTCTTATTTAATGTTTGCAAGCAGGCAAACAGCTTCGCCGCGCGTTGCGTAGACATGTGACAAACTATGGAATTAAAAATTTACTACAAATCGAAAATCAAACATAAAAATACGCTAAGTGTTTTAAATAGAAGCACGAATTGTGTTTTTAATGTATTGTCAAAATTAGAAAACACAAAACGTATTTTTGATTGTACCATTTTGCTATGATTTTATTTCAAATGTTAATGAGGAAGCCGCGCTCAATTTGATTATATATAAAAAATATATATAATTTTCGCCATTATTTTGCAAAATGTATTATAACAATACAGAAATTTCATTTTTGTATTATTAAATTTGCGCCAAAAAGCGCGGTAGCTTTGATTTGCTTGACCGAACTTGAATTAAGTTGTATAATATCCGCAAATATAGGCAAGAGGTGTGGCTTTTATCTATATTCTGACATCTGTTTTGTGCTTGAGCCATACTCTTTTGCAAGCTCCGCATAGGGGCGACGAGCGCAAGATAAGCGGCTCGAAAATATATAAGAGGAATATAGAATAATGTTAAAACTTATAGATATTGTAAAAGAGTACAAGGTCGACGAAGAGAGCGTCCTTGCACTTAAACATGTAAGCATAGAATTCAGACGGAACGAATTTGTTTCCATTTTGGGACCCAGCGGATGCGGCAAGACGACGCTTCTCAACATAGTAGGCGGTCTCGATCGTTACACTTCGGGAGACATCCAAATCGAAGGAATTTCCACCACGCAGTACGACGACGTGGACTGGGACACCTACCGCAATCGCAGAATAGGTTTTGTTTTCCAATCTTACAACCTCATCCCGCACATGACGATTTTGAAAAACGTCGCGCTTGCCTTGACTATAGCGGGCGTTTCTAGGGACGAGCGCAAACAGCGCGCGCTGGAGGCTTTGAGGAAGGTCGGGCTTGAGTCGCAGGCAAACAAGAAGCCCAACCAGCTTAGCGGCGGACAGATGCAACGCGTCGCAATTGCCCGCGCGCTTGTCAACAATCCCGAGATAATTTTGGCGGACGAACCCACGGGCGCGCTGGACACCGAATCGGGAGTTCAGGTCATGGAGCTTTTGAAAGAGGTCGCCGACGACAGGCTGGTCATTATGGTCACACACAATCCCGATCTTGCTCAAAAGTACAGCACACGTATCGTGTACTTGCGAGACGGAGAGATAGAGGGCGATACGATGCCTTATGACAGCGCGGAGGAAGAGAGCGGAGCGGAGAAAGAGGCAAGCGCCGAGGACGTCGCGGCAGTCGAAGAAAGCGGCGAAACTGCGGGCGAGAGCGGCGAGCCTGTTTTGGACGCAAACTCCGAGGGAGAAAACGCGCCGTCAAAGCAGAGCGAGGCAAAGCAGAAGAAAACTTCAAAGCTCAGGGAGAAGTTGCGCAAGATACGCAAAGCGGACAAGGCGGCGATGAAATTCAGCACGGCAATATCGCTCAGCTGGAACAACCTCATCTCAAAGAAGGGCAGGACTTTGCTCACGTCCATAGCGGGCAGTATTGGCATAATCGGCATAATTTTGGTGCTTGCGCTTTCAAACGGCGCGGGAGATTATATCAACAGCCTTGAGGAGAGCGCGCTTTCAAGCTATCCCATAACCGTCAACCAAAACAGCATGGACGGCATGGAGATCATAAGCAAGATGATGAATGCGATGGCGTCCGATGACGATCATTTCTCCGATGACACCATAAAGGTGCAAAAAGTGCTCGGCAATGTGCTTGAAGAGTTTGAGACAATGACCAAAGGCTCCCAAAACGACCTGTACAGCTTCAAAAAGTATGTTGACGCAAACTTTGATAGGACTCTTGCCGATGTCAAATACAACTACGGCACGACTTTCAACTGCTATGTTGCGGACAAGGGCAATGCGGAAAGATATATGAAGGTCAATCCCTACACTGAGACGATGCAGACAGTTTTGGAAGGATTGTTGAAGAATCCTGTGATTCAAGGTATGCTTAAAGACTTTAAAATAACAATAATGGGCAAGGAATATGAACTTGACGAGGCTCTCTCGTATTTGACGGATTTTGTGGGTTCTGCTTGGAGCGAAATGTCCGACAATATGGAAATGTTGCAAAGTCAATATGAACTTGTCACATCGAGGTCGCATTGGCCGAGGAGCGCGGACGAAGTCGTCATAGTCGTAAACGAGAACAACCGCCTCATGGACTATCAACTGTTTATGCTCGGACTTCAGTCTCAGGATGATGTTGTCAACGCCATGCTTCCGGGAGGTAAATTCGGCGAAGAAGATTATTCTATAGACGAACTTCTCGGACTTGAATACAAGGTCATGAACAACGTCGATTATCTTGAAGAGGGCGAAGAGCCGAACACATGGATCATGCATCCCCGCACGGAGCAAAACATACAATATCTCGAAAAAAACTTGAAATTTGTGGAATTCCCCGACGGGAGCGATCACATTCGCGTTTCGGGCGTAGTAAGACCAAAGAAGGGCGCGGTCGCAACGTCAATTACGGGCGTAATAGGATACACTTCCCAGCTCACCGATTATCTGTTTAAGAAAGCGTCGGAACATCCCGCCGTCATCGAACTGAACAAACGCTTTAATGAGGCTCTTGAAAAATTTGAAAATGGCGACCCGAACTCCTACAAATATATAAGCCCTATAGAATACTATTACAAAGCGAATAAGGACTCGGCAGGCGGAGCAGGCGTAGATGTCAAGATCGGCGATGAAATAGATTTTACAAATAATAGCGAGCTTTCGCACGACACCGCTCACTTTGCAATACTGAGGCAACTCGGACTTGCGGACATAGAATATCCGCAATCAATAGAATTCTATTGCTCGTCATTCGACACAAAGCATGCTGTTGAGGAATTTATAGCAAGATACAACTCCATAGATGAGGACAAGACGATCACCTACACCGACTCGCTCCAGACCATGATGCGCTTCATTGACACCATGGCTACGACGATAACGGGAGTGCTTGTAGCGTTCGCCGCTATATCGCTCATCGTGTCCACGATAATGATCGCGATCATCATCTATACGTCCGTGCTCGAGCGCCGCAAGGAAATCGGCGTCTTGCGCTCCATCGGCGCGAGGAAGAAGGATATATCCCGCGTGTTTATCGCCGAATCCGCGATTTTGGGCGGCTATTCGGGCGTAATCGGCGCGGTGGTCAGCTTCCTCATCTCGCTCGCAGGCAGCGCTATACTCACGGTCGTATTCGGAATTTCAGGCTTGATGACGGTCACGTGGTGGCATTGCGTGCTCATGATCGGCATAAGCATGCTCCTCAGTATGCTCGCGGGCTTCATTCCCTCGAGGATCGCCGCCAACAAGGACCCCGCCATCGCCCTCCGCTCCGAGTAAAACCGCGCTATTTGGCGAATAACTTCGTCAGAGACGTCCCGCCTCGCCGTCATGTACGTTTTAGTACATTAGGCGGTTCGGCGGGGCGTCTCTTCCTTGTTCTTCATCAAAATATCGCGGTTTTTATCAATCAAGCGCGTCTGAGCGATATCACAACCGCTGTCTGAGCGTACTATTTTTTCATGTCATGTTGAGCGAAGTCGAAACATCTCCCTGTCCAAGTGAAATAACTTACCCTTTATTTTGGCGTCCTTATACCCGATGTCTGCCTCTGTCCGAGAGTTAAGTTTCATCTTAAATTGCCTTAGGTTTTGAATATTAGTTGCGTAGGGTCATAGTGAGACTTGAACGGTATTGAAATAGTTGCAAAATAGGGCTGAAATGTAGGCAAAAATGCTTGACACAAGGTTTTTGTTTTGCTAATATAGTGAAGCAAGCAAAGGGAACCCTTTCACCACGAGCTATGCTAAGTGGTCGTCAAGCAAGAATGAGAGTTGTTTTGATGATGTCGGAGACCTTTGCGTGCGCCGACATTTTTTGTCTGAAGATGTTGACAATATTAAAAGATAAAGGAGTGGCATTTGAAAGAGCTTTTGATCAACGAACAAATCAGAGACCGTGAAGTCCGCCTCATCGGTGATGACGGACAGCAGTACGGCGTCATTTCCATCCGTGAAGCGCGGCAGATCGCCGACGAGAGAGGGTTGGATCTTTGCAAGATGACTCCTCCCGGGGTGACACCTCCGACTTGCAAGCTTATGGACTACGGCAAGTATCGCTACGATCAGCAGAAGCGCGACAAGGAGAACAAGAAAAATCAGACCGTCACCGAGACGAAGGAAATAAGGCTTTCGGCGACGATCGATATAGGGGACACGACGCGTCTTGCACAACAAACGGCGAAGTTTATTGAAAAAGGCAACAAGGTCAAGGCGTCCATCCGTCTCAAGGGCAGGCAACAGGCACATCCCGAGATAGCGGTCAAGATCGTCGAGGACTACATCGAGATGGTCAAGCAAGCCACAAGCGCTCCCATCGCAGTCGAAAAAGCGCCGACGCAAGAGGGTAGGATGATATACACCATCCTCGCGCCCGGCAAGGCAACAAAGTAAACTTATTGCGCGTATGCGCGTAGCAAATTATATAGGAGGCAAACTATGCCAAAACAGAAAACACACAGCGGCGCAAAAAAGCGCTTCCGTCCCACGGCAAACGGACTCTACAAGAGAGGCCATTCCGCTCACAGCCACCTTCTGACAAAGAAGAGTCGCAAGAGGAAGAGAGATCTTCGCTCCATCGAGTACATCGATGAGACAAGGTCGAACGAAGTCAAGAGACTTCTTCCCTACAAATAAGGAGGTAGGACGCTATGAGGATCAAGAGAGCGGTCAACGCAACAAAGAAACGCAGAAAAATAATGAAGATGGCAAAGGGCTATTATGCGGGCAAGCATTCCCTTTACCGCGTTGCAAAACAGCAATTTTTGAAGAGCGGCGTCTATGCCTACATCGGCAGAAAGCAGAAAAAGCGCGATTTCAGAAAACTTTGGATCGCACGTATCAATGCGGGCGCGCGTCTCAACGGAATGAGCTACTCCACGCTTATGCACGGGCTTAAGCTCGCGGGCATCGACCTCAACAGGAAAGTCCTGAGCGAGATAGCGATAAGCGATCCCAAGTCCTTCGCCGCGCTTTGCGAGAGCGCGAAAAAGGCGCTTGCATAAAGGCATGACAAGGCGGAAACGTTGCCTCTGAGGTCGCTTTTAGGCGGCTTTGCAGGGGTGGCTTGCCGCCTTTTTATTTAAAGTGGACATCATCACATCATCGCAAAACCAATATGTCAAACTTGCGCGTTCTCTCTCGCAGAAGAAGCATCGTCTCGAGACCGGGCTTATCCTTGCGGAGGGCATAAACTTGTTGCGCGATATGCCCGCGAGCGTAGAGGTCAAATATGTCTTTTACACTCCGGACAGGCGCGACGAGGTGCTCGACCTGCTTGAAAAGTACGGCATAGCCGAGGACGACGAGCGCGCGATGCGCGTTACGGACAGCGTGCTCAAAAGCTTTGCGGACACTGTCACTCCGTACGGCATAGCGGCGGTCGTAAAAATGCCTTCGCTCGAGTATGTCGCGCCCACGGCAAACGCTGTGTTGCTTGACGGCGTGGCGGACCCCGGCAACGTCGGCACCATAATAAGGACTGCGGCGGCGGCAGGGTTTGAGGACGTATATCTTCTCGATTGCGCGGAGGCGTATTCGCCGAAAGTGATAAGGTCGTCTCTCGGCGGCATATTCCGCATAAGGGTGCACGAGGTGGACATAATGCGCGCGATGGAGCTTGTGAGGAATTTCAACAGCGCGGCGCTCGATATGGACGGGCAGAACTTGCTTGAGAGCGAGATCGCGTCCCCCGTACTGCTCATCGCGGGGAGCGAGGCGCACGGCGTGAGAGAATGCATCAAAAGATCGGCAAAGCAGGTGTATGCGTTGCCGATGTCCAACGGGGTGGAATCCCTCAACGTTGCGGTCGCCGCTGCGGTCGCAATGTATCGGACTTTATAGGAGAATAATTATGAGCGGACACAGCAAATGGCACAATATCCAGCAGAAAAAGGGCAAAACCGACGCGGCAAGAGCGAATATCTTCACAAAGATAGGGCGTGAGATCGCAGTCGCCGTCAAGGAGGGCGGACCCGATCCCAACACCAACAGTAAGCTCGCGCAAGCCATCGCAAAGGCAAAAGACAACAACATGCCCAACGAGAACATCAACCGCAGCATCAAGAAGGCAAGCGGCGAGCTAGGCTCCATAAACTATGAAAATATGGTCTACGAGGGTTACGGCGTGGGCGGAACGGCAATAATAGTCGACGCGCTCACCGACAACAAAAACCGCACGGCGGGAGACGTAAGGCACCTCTTCGACAAGTTCGGCGGCGCGATGGGCACGACGGGTTGCGTATCCTTTATGTTCAAGCGCAAGGGCGTCATCACCGTCGCAAAGGAGGACGTCGCGGACGAGGATGAGTTTACTCTCACGGTGCTCGACGCGGGCGCGGAAGATCTCGACACCGAGGACGAGGACGTGTATGAAGTGTACACCGATCCCGGCATCGTCACGGATGTCAGGGCGGGGCTTGAAAAGGCGGGCGTGAAAGTGCTCTCCGCAGAGGTCTCCATGATCCCCGACAACTATGTCGATCCCACTCCCGAACAGCAGTCCACGCTCATCAAGCTCATCGACAAGCTTGAGGAACTTGATGACGTGCAGAACGTCTACCACAACGCCAACCTCACCATAGACGACGAGGAATGAGCCTTGATTTTGAGCGACGGGCGCGCGTCAAGAAATAAAAATGTCGGATATTTACATTTCCTCTTGACAAACGCGCGGCGGAGTGCTATATCATATATGACAAATGTGAAAGATGTTTCACATTATTGAAAAAATTTGCGCGGAAACTTTGTGTTTCGCGCATATGGCATATTAGGAGTGAAAATGGAGAAGAGCATTTATCTTGATCATGCGGCGACGACTCCGCTCAGCGAGAAGGCTTTCGAGGCTATGAAGCCCTATTTTTGCGAGATGTTCGGCAACCCCAACTCTCAGCACGTGTACGGGCGCGAGGGCGCGAAAGCGGTCAGCGAGTCGAGGGCGAAGATCGCGGCGGCGATAGGCGCAAAACCGAGCGAGATATATTTCACCTCCTGCGGCACGGAGGCGGACAATTGGGCTGTCAAAGGCGCGGCGTTGCAATACGGAGAGAAGGGCAAGCACATCATCACTTCGATGATAGAGCACCCCGCGATATATACGACCTGCAAACAGCTTGAGAAATACGGATATGAGGTCACATATCTGCCCGTGGACGGCGAGGGTTTCGTATCCCCCGAAGATCTTGAAAAGGCGATACGTCCCGACACCATCCTCGTCAGCATAATGTTTGCCAACAACGAGATAGGCACTATAGAGCCGATAAAGAGGTTGTGCGAGATAGCGCACGCTCACGGCGCGCTTTTCCATACGGACGCAGTGCAGGCGACGGGCGCGATACGCTATGATGTCAAGGATCTCGGCGTGGATATGCTGTCTATGTCGGCGCACAAGTTTTACGGACCAAAGGGCATGGGCGCGCTGTATCTGAGAAACGGGCTGAAGATGGAAAAATTCATCACGGGCGGCGAGCAGGAACGCGCGCATCGCGGCGGCACAAGCAACACCCCGGGCATAGTGGGCATGGCGACCGCACTCGAAGAGGCTATGCAAACTTTGGAGCAAGACGCGGCATACGTCGCCTCGCTGAGGGACAGATTTGTCGAGAAAGTGCTTGCGAGCATAGACGACATCTTGTTCAACGGACCTAAGGACATGAGCAAGAGACTGCCCAACAACGCCAACTTCAGTTTCCGCTATATAGAGGGGGAGAGCATACTCTTTTCGCTGGACCTCGCGGGGATAAGCGCGTCGTCCGGTTCGGCGTGTTCGTCCGCGTCCCTCGATCCGTCGAGGACGCTGCTTTCAATAGGCGTACCCGTGGGCACGGCGCACGGCTCCATACGCTTCACATTCGGCAAGCACAACACCGTCGAGGACGTCGATTACACCGTGGAACAGCTTGTCTCCACCGTCAAGAGGCTTAGGGAGATGTCCCCGCTGTATCATAAGAAATAAGTTTTAGGGCAAGACCCGAGGAGTATAATATGTACAACGCAAAAGTCATGGAAATTTTCAAAAATCCTCAGCATATGGGCGAGGTGGAAAATTACAACGCCATAGGCACCGTCGGCAACGAGACGTGCGGCGACATCATGCAGATCACCATGCGCATAGAGGACGGCATAATAGTCGACGCAAAATTCAAGACGTTCGGATGTGCGGCGGCTGTCGTGTCCAGCTCCACCGCGACGGGAATGATAATAGGCAAGACGATAGAGGAGGCGCTTCAGCTCACAAATAAACAGGTCATCGAGGAGCTGGGCGAGTTGCCCCCGCAAAAGATACATTGCTCCGTTCTGGCGGAGGACGCCATACGCGCCGCGATCGCGGACTATGAGTCGAGACAGGGCAAGTAAGATCTTTGGGCGAGACAAAACTTAAATCATCAAAAGGGCGCATATGTCGTGCGCTCTTTTCATTGCGCATTTTTCTTTAAAGCGCATAGGCGGGCGTTTGTCGTCTATATACAGCCATATCCTACACAATTTCCATGACAGGTCACAAATTAAGTACATTCAAACGATAATTGCATATAATTTTGCTATGGGACAGGATATGAAAGACGTTGCGGAGGCGGTCGGAAGAGCGGCGAAGGACGGCACGGGGACGCCTCTTGAGTGTAATCTGCTTGCGGTGGCGACTGCGGAGGCTTTGGCAAAGGGGAAGTGCAAGGAGGAGCTTGAGCGCATATGCAGATTTTTGCAAATGTTGCAGACCGCGCTGAAAGAGTATATGTGAGATACAAAATCTCAAGAGTAATTTTGTCGGTGCGTCTCGTCTTTGCGCGCGACATTCTGCGCTTGAAATGTCGACGATCCGTTGTGGAATGATCTTAAGCTTGCAAACGACATGCAAGCTTTGTTTTGACGCAACTTAGCGTTTAGGGCTTGCACATATTGACAAATCGTCCGCGCGGTGGTATAACATAGTCGAAAACAAGGCAACTTCGACAATAAAAAATTTTTGAGATATGCGCAAAATCGGCGGTTTAAATGTCAAAAATGCGCATGTAAAGAGGTGTTTATGGATATTTTCGAGGCAATGAGGACGCGCCATAGCGTGAGGCAATACAAGGCTGTGCCTATAGAGCAAGCCGCTGTAGACAGGTTGCAAGAGGAGATATCAAAGTGCAATGAAGAGGGCGGTCTGCATCTTCAGCTCGTGCTTGACGAGCCTAAGGCGATGAACTGTATGCTTGCGAGATACGGCAGTTTCAAAAACGCGGTCAACTATATCGCCATGGTCGCGCCAAAGGACGGTTGCGAGGAAAAGGTAGGCTACTACGGCGAGAAACTCGTTCTGCTCGCAAAGCAGTTGGGACTGGGCACCTGCTGGGTCGCGGGGACGTATAAAAAGATACCAAGCGCGTTTAACATCGCAAAGGGCGAAAAGTTGCACATGATAATCACGGTCGGCTACGGCGAAACAGAGGGGAAGGCGCGCCGCTCTAAAAGCGTGCAGGACGTCAGCAATGCGGACGAAAATAGTCCCGAATGGTTCAAAAGAGGGGTGGAATTCGCTCTGCTTGCGCCTACGGCTATAAATCAGCAGAAGTTCCGCTTTGAGCTTGACGGCAACAAGGTGAAGGCATCTCACGGCGCAGGCCCCTATGTTGAAACCGACCTCGGCATCGCGAAGCTCCACTTCGAGTTGGGCGCGGGCAAGGAAAATTTCGAGTTTGTGTAAAAATCGCACATGCCGTCACCCAAGACGCCTCCGTCAAATCGTCGGACTAAAAATAAAGGTATCCTTTTTGAGGTGACCTTTTCATATTTCGATAAGCGGTTTGAGCAAAAGCCAAACCGCTTATCGAAATATCCCCCGTGCGGTCATACGGCGGCTTTTTTCTTTGTCGCGAAGCGATAGGCGGCGGGAAATTGAGGCGATGTCGGACGGCGGGCAACTTTGAAACGGCACAGAAAATACATATTGTATTTTATATAATATATCTATATTTTTTGTCTTAAAATCGTTTGACAAATCAAAGCAAAAAGTTTATAACAATAGCAATGCTCAAGGCTAGGCGGCGTTGCGCGCCGTGCGAGTCGCGGCTTTTGGGAGGTGCGGGAATGACTACGAAATTCAAGCAAAAGGATTGCCGCATTGAGGGCGTAAAAGCGCCTCAGTCTCCCGTTTTTGAGGATAGATATTTGAAATTGCCCGGTCTCATCGATGTACACGTACATTTGAGAGAACCGGGTTTTTCTTATAAGGAGACTGTCTCAAGCGGCACGCTCGCGGCGGCGAGGGGAGGTTTTAGCGCGGTATGCTGTATGCCAAACCTCTCTCCCGTGCCCGATTCGGAGGAGAATTTGAGGACGCTTGAGGACATCATCGCCCGCGACGCGAGGGTGCGGGTGTACCCCTATGCGGCGATAACAGTGGGCGAGAAGGGCGAGGAACTTGTGGACTTTCACTCTCTCAAGGGGCGCGTCGTGGCGTTTTCGGACGACGGCAGAGGCGTGCAGAGCGAGGATACCATGCGCCGCGCCATGCAACTTGCCGCGCGAGAGGGCGTCATCATCGCCGCGCATTGCGAGGACGACAAACTTAGAGCGGGCGGGTATGTGCACGCGGGCAAATACGCGCTTGAGCACGGTCACAAGGGCATTTCAAGCGAGAGCGAGTGGAAACAGATAGAGCGCGACATCAAGCTTGCCGAGGATACGGGCGCAAAGTATCACGTGTGCCACATCTCGACAAAGGAGAGCGTACGGCTCATCCGCGAGGCAAAGGCGAGGGGCGTGGACGTCTCCTGCGAGACGGCGCCGCACTACCTTGTGCTGGACGAAAACGATATGCGCGAGGACGGGCGTTTCAAGATGAACCCGCCGCTACGCACGCGCGAGGACAGGCTTGCGCTCATAGAGGGTGTGAAGGACGGCACGATAGATATGATCGCTACGGACCACGCGCCGCACTCCGCCGAAGAGAAGGCGAAGGGGCTTGAGCGTAGCGCTATGGGCGTCGTCGGGCTTGAGTGCGCCTTCCCCGTGCTGTACACGGAACTTGTGAAAAAGGGCGTCATATCGCTTGAGAGGCTTGTGGAGATGATGTGCTACGCGCCGTCGAAGCGTTTCGGCATACCCGTCGAGGGCGAGGCGCTTTGGGACGTGAGCGAGGAATATATCATCGATCCCGCAGAGTTTTTGTCCAAAGGCAAGGCTACCCCGTTCGAGGGCAGAAAAGTTTTGGGAAGATGCGTTAAACTTGATTTCGGAGGCAAGACCGTATGGAATTTGACAGAAAGATAATCATGGACGACGGCACCGAGTATTACGGTACCGCATTTGGCAGGACGGACGGCGTTTTCGTGTTCGAGATCGTTTTCAACACGTCCGTAGTCGGCTATCAGGAGATCGTATCCGACCCCTCCTACACGGATCAGGCGGTGGTCATGACCTATCCCGTGATAGGCAACTACGGCATTGCAAAGGAGGACTTCGAGACGAAGCGCCCCACTATAGGCGCGCTCGTCGTGAGGGACTACAATGACGCACCGTCAAACTTCCGCAGTGTGCAGTCGCTCGGCGAGTTGCTTGACGAGTACGGCATCCCCGGCATTTCGGGAGTGGACACAAGGATGCTCACGCGCTCCATACGCGACTTCGGCTCGCGCAGGGTGTGCATATGTCCCGCGGACATGCCGACGGCGGAGGGACTACTTCTCATCGCCGCATCGCCCGTGCCTCATGACGCCGTGGCGAGAGTGAGCAGTAAAAAGCGCAACTTCAGCCGCGCTCCGCATGCAAAATACAGCGTCGTCGCCATAGATTGCGGCATGAAACAGAACATAGTGCGCTGTCTCAACGCGCGCGGGTGCGACGTGACCATAGTGCCTTACAACACGACGTATGACGAGATCGTCAAGCTCTCTCCCGACGGGATATTCCTCTCAAACGGTCCCGGCGACCCCGAGGACAATGTCGACACCATAAAGACCGTCGCAAAACTGTACGGCAAGTATCCCATGTTCGGCATATGCCTCGGACATCAACTCATCGCGCTTGCGAGAGGGGGTAAGACATACAAGCTCAAATTCGGGCATCGCGGCGGCAATCATCCCGTCAAGAGGTTGGAAACGGGCAAGATAGAGATGACGTCGCAAAACCACTCCTACGCGGTGCTTCCCGAAAGTTTGAAAGGCACGGGACTCAAGGTCACGCACATAAATCTGCTCGACGGCACAGTGGAGGGCATGCAGGACGTAAAACATAAGGTGTTCAGCGTGCAATATCACCCCGAGAGCGCCCCGGGACCGCAGGATTCGAGCTATCTTTTCGACTTATTCATAAATTTGATGGAGGAAAACAAGCATGCCTAAGAGAACGGATCTTAAAAAAATACTTGTCATCGGCTCCGGCCCAATTGTGATAGGGCAGGCGGCGGAATTCGACTACGCGGGCACGCAGGCTTGCCTCGCCTTGAGAGAAGAGGGATACGAAGTTGTGCTTGCAAACTCCAACCCCGCGACGATAATGACGGATACGACTGTTGCGGACAAGGTGTATATGGAGCCGCTCACGCTCGAATATCTGGCGAAGATATTGCGCTATGAGCGCCCCGACGCCATAGTCCCCGGCATAGGCGGACAGACGGGACTCAACCTCGCCGTTCAGCTTGCGAAGAAGGGCGTGCTGGAAGAATGCGGAGTGGAGCTTTTGGGCACTAGCCCCGAGTCCATCGAAATGGCTGAGGACAGAGAGAAGTTCAAGGAGCTGTGCCTCTCTTTGGGCGAGCCTGTACTTCCTTCCATAATTGCGTTCAGCATGGAGGAGGGCGTCAAGGCGGCTGAGGAGATAGGCTATCCCGTCGTGCTTCGTCCCGCGTTCACTCTGGGCGGAACGGGCGGCGGTTTTGCGGACAACGAGGAGGAGTTTAGGGAGATAATGAAAAACGCGCTCATGCTCTCTCCCGTGCATCAAGTGCTTGTCGAAAAGTCCATAAAGGGCTTCAAAGAGATAGAATACGAGGTCATGCGCGACTCAAACGACACCGCTATCACCGTCTGCAATATGGAGAATATCGACCCCGTCGGCGTACATACGGGCGATTCAATGGTCGTCGCGCCCTCGCAGACGCTCACCAACAAGGAATATCATATGTTGCGCGACTCCGCGCTCAAGATAATCCGCGCGCTGAAGATAGAGGGCGGATGCAACGTGCAATTTGCTCTCGACCCGCAGTCATTCGACTATTTCCTCATAGAGGTCAATCCCCGCGTATCGCGCTCTTCCGCGCTCGCGTCAAAGGCGAGTGGCTATCCCATAGCGCGCGTTTCCGCAAAAATAGCGGTCGGAATGACGCTCGACGAGATACAGCTTGCCAACACTCCCGCTTGCTTCGAGCCTACCCTCGACTATGTCGTGACAAAAATAGCGCGCTTCCCATTCGACAAATTCAGCTCCGTTTCAAACAAGCTTTCCACGCAGATGAAGGCGACGGGCGAGGTTATGAGCGTGGGCAGGACGATAGAGGAAAGCCTCTTGAAGGCGGTGCGCTCTCTGGAAGTGGGCGTGACCCACATATACCATGCAAAATTCGACAGCTTCGGCATACCCGAACTCAAGGAGTACATCAAGGACGGCAGGGACGACAGACTGTACGCGCTCGCGGAGTTGCTCAGGCGCGGCGTCACCGTCAACGAACTTGCAAAACTCACAAAGATAGATCCGCTTTTCCTCGAAAAATTCAAGAATATAACGGACTATGAAAAGGTGCTTGAGGCTTCCCCCTTCGACGCGGACGCGCTGTACGGCGCAAAACGCATGGGCTTTTCGGACGCCTACATCGCCAAACTTTGGCAGACGGACGAAGAGAACGTCTATGAGCTGAGACGGCAAAAGAACATAATGCCCGTCTACAAGATGATAGACACCTGCGCAAGCGAATTCAAGAGCTACGTGCCCTATTTTTACAGCACATACGAGCGCGAAAACGAGTCCGTCGTGTCCGACAGGCACAAGATCGTAGTGCTGGGTTCTGGACCCATACGCATAGGGCAGGGCGTGGAATTCGACTACTCCACGGTGCACGCGGTCAAGACGATAAAAGAGAGCGGATATGAAGCGATCGTCATCAACAACAACCCCGAGACAGTTTCGACCGACTACACCTGCTCCGACAAGCTGTATTTCGAGCCTCTCACGGTAGAGGACGTCATGAACATACTCCTGCTTGAAAAACCGGACGGAGTCATCGCGTCTTTGGGCGGTCAGACGGCGATAAACCTTGCGGGAGGGCTTGCGGCGCGAGGAGTCAAGATCATAGGCACGGATCAGGACGCCATAGAGCGCGCGGAAAACAGGGACGCCTTTGAAAAAGTCATGGAAAGTTTGAGAATCCCTCAGCCCCGCGGCATGGCGGTCACAAGCGTGGAAGAGGGCGTCAGAGTCGCCGAAGAGATAGGCTATCCCGTGCTGGTGCGTCCGAGCTATGTGCTGGGCGGCAGGGCGATGCAGATCGTCGGAAGCGAAAAGGCGCTTCGCATATACCTCGCTACAGCCGTCAAGATAGACGAAAAACAGCCCGTGCTCGTGGACAAGTACATCATAGGCAAGGAGCTTGAGGTGGATGCGGTGTGCGACGGCACGGACGTGTTTTGTCCCGGCATCATGGAGCTTGTCGAAAGGACGGGCATTCACTCGGGCGACTCCATATCCGTATATCCGACGATAAGCGTCTCGCAAAAGGCGAAGGACACAATTTTGCAGTATACAAAACAGCTCGGACTCGGCATAGGCATAGTAGGGCTTTACAACATCCAATTCATCGTGGACAGGGATGAAAAAGTTTACGTCATCGAGGTCAATCCGCGCTCCTCGCGCACGGTGCCCTTCCTCTCGAAGTCGACGGGGTTCAGCCTTGCGGACATAGGCACGCGCGTGATACTCGGCAAATCGCTCAAGGAGCAGGGCTTCACGGAGCTTTATCCCAAGGAAAAGGAAAAGCACTATGTCAAAGTGCCCGCGTTCTCCTTCTCGAAGATAATAGGGCTTGACGCCTACCTCTCCCCCGAGATGAAGTCCACGGGCGAGGCGATAGGCTATGACAAGAGCTTGACGAGGGCGCTATATAAGGCGCTTCAGGCAAGCGGCATGAACGTCGTCAACTACGGCACCATTCTCGTGACCGTCGCGGACAAGGACAAAGAGGAGGCGCTTCCGCTCATACGCAGATTTTATAAGCTCGGCTTCAACATCGAGGCGACGGCGGGCACCGCGAAGTTTTTGAAGGAGCATGGCATTCGCACGCGCACAAAACAGAAGATAAGCGAAGGCTCCGACGACATCCTCGACTCCATTCGCAAGGGATATGTCAACTACGTCATAAGCACGCGCGACATAGACTCCCTTTCGCAGGAGTCCGACGGCTATCTGATACGCCGTTGCGCCGTCGAAAACAATGTGACGATGTTCTCCTCCCTCGATACGGTCAGGGTGCTCCTCGACGTGCTTGAGGAGATCACAATTACCATTTCCACGATAGACGCGTAAACATACGTGCGTAAAGCAATATGCGCTTGAAATTGTAAATTCTATATGAGAAGGACAGTTGATTTTGTTGTAAAGGAAAACATTCCGCTCACCGCGAACGTGTACGAGATGACGCTCGCGGGGGATACGCGCTTTGTGACGGCGGCGGGGCAGTTTGTAAACGTCGCGCTCGACGGGCTGTATCTGCGCCGTCCCATATCCGTATGCGACGTTACTGACGGAGTGCTCACCCTAGTATACAAAGTAGTGGGCAAGGGCACGGACGCCATGTCGCAGAAAAAGAGCGGCGATGTGTTGAACATCCTCACCGGCCTCGGCAACGGCTATGACCTCTCGCTCGCGGGGGACAGCCCCCTGCTTTTGGGAGGCGGCGTGGGGGTCCCGCCCCTCTATCTGCTTGCGAAACAACTTATCGGGCAGGGCAAAAAAGTCTCCGTCGTTTTGGGGTTCAACACCGCGGACGAAGCGTTTTACGAAAAGGAGTTTTCGGCGCTCGGCGCGGACGTCAAAGTCGCCACCGTGGACGGAAGTTACGGCGCTAAAGGATTTGTGACGGACGCCATAGAGGGCGAATTTTCCCACTATTACGCTTGCGGACCGCTTCCCATGCTCAAGGCTGTATCCAAGCTGAAGATGAGCGGCTCCCTCTCTTTGGAGGAGAGGATGGGGTGCGGTTTCGGCGCATGCATGGGGTGCAGCGTCATGACGAAAAACGGAGTAAAGCGCGTGTGCAAGGAAGGTCCCGTCTTTGACGCGGCGGAGGTGATATGGTGAGTCAAACATCGTGCGAAATGACAAAATCGGCAGATAAAATGTCAAAAACGTCCGCTCAAGTGTCGCTTTCGGGCATTACGCTTGACAATCCCGTCATTCCCGCGTCTGGCACGTTCGGCTTCGGATACGAGTTTGCGGACTTTTACGACATCAACATTTTGGGATCCATCGCGCTCAAGGGCACGACCAAAGAGGGGAGATACGGTAATCCTCTGCCGCGAATCGCGGAGTGCACGGCGGGGCTTATCAACAGCGTCGGTCTGCAAAATCCCGGCGTGGAAAAGGTTATAAACGAGGAACTGCCAAAACTCAAAAAATGCTTTCACAAACCCGCCATCGCAAACATTTCGGGCTTTTGCGTGGAGGACTATGTGTATTCCGCCGAGAGGCTGGACAAAGAGGAGCAGATAGGCTTGCTTGAGATCAACATAAGCTGTCCCAACGTGCATGGCGGGGGCATGAGCTTCGGCACGGACCCGAAGTGCGCCTACGCGGTGACAAAGGCGGTCAAGGACGTCGTGAAAAAACCCGTGTACGTCAAACTCACGCCAAACGTCACCTCGATAACGGATATCGCCAAGGCGTGCGCGGACGGTGGCGCGGACGGAATAAGCCTCATCAACACACTGCTGGGCATGCGCATAGACCTTAAGAGCAAAAGACCCGTCGTCGCAAACAAGGCGGGCGGATTTTCGGGACGCGCAATAATGCCCGTCGCGGTTAGAATGGTGTACGAGGTGTACGAGGCGGTGAGGCTTCCCATCATCGGCATGGGCGGCATCGCGAGCGCGGAGGACGTCATCGAGTTTATGCTTGCGGGAGCGACGGCGGTGGAAGTCGGGGCGCAAAACCTCGTGGACCCATACGCTTGTAAGGACATCATAGAGGCGTTGCCCGCGACTATGAAAAAATACGGAATTGCGAATTTGAGAGATATTATAGGAGGTGCGCACGCATGAAAGACGTCATTGTTGCGCTGGATTTCGAAAACAAAAACAAGGCGCTCGCCTTCCTCGACCTGTTTGAAGACGAGAAACCTTTTGTCAAGATAGGTATGGAGTTGTTCTATTCGGAGGGACCCGACGTCGTGCGCGAGATAAAGGCGAGGGGACACAAGATATTTTTGGACCTCAAACTTCACGACATTCCCAACACCGTGAAGAGCGCTATGAGCGTGCTCAAGGGACTTGACGTGGACATGACAAATCTGCACGCGGGCGGCGGCGGCGAGATGATGAAGGCGGCGATCGAGGGCTTGACGCGCGAAGACGGCACGCGTCCTTTGCTCATCGCGGTGACGCAGCTTACAAGCACGAGCGAACAGCTCATGCACAACGACCTATTGATAGAAAAACCGCTCAAAGAAGTCGTCATGCACTATGCAAAGACGGCGAAGGAGAGCGGGCTTGACGGAGTCGTGTGCTCGCCCCTCGAAGCGGGCGAGGTGCACGCGGCATGCGGAGGAGAGTTCCTTACCGTCACTCCGGGCGTGCGCTTTGCGGACGGAGAGAGGGGAGATCAGGTGCGCGTGACGACCCCCGCGAGGGCGAGGAAGCTTGGCTCCGATTTCATCGTCATGGGCAGACCCATAACGCGCGCGGAGGATCCCGTCAAAGCGTACAGGCGCGCCGTGAGCGAGTTTTTGGGCAAATAAAAAATGTTGCGGGTATGGGCTAAGCAAAAGCTACTATTCGCAACGTACGGCAAACGCGAAAAGTAAAACGCGACGGACATTAAACGCCGAGGATCTCTGCCGAAACCGACTACAGGTGCAAAATTCGGCGTATCATATTCGGAAAGCGTAACAGACAACTTGCAAAGCAAAAATACATTTTTTTCGGAGATATATATGCAAAACGTTGAAAAAATCATCGCAAAAGACCTGCTCTCAATTGGCGCGGTGTTTCTGCGCCCCGATGAGCCGTTCACTTGGGCGAGCGGCATCAAAAGTCCCATATATTGCGACAATCGCCTCACCCTCACTTCGCCCGCTGTCAGACGGGATGTGGAGATGGGGCTTAAGGCGCTAATAGAGGAGCATTTCCCCGACGCGGAAGTGTTGATGGGCACGTCTACGGCTGGCATAGCGCATGCGGCTATAGTCGGTTGGCTGACGGGCAAGCCCATGGGCTATGTGCGCGGCGGCAATAAGGACCACGGCAGAGGCAACCGCATAGAGGGCAAGCTTGAGGCGGGACAGAAAGTCGTCGTCGTCGAGGATCTCATATCTACGGGCGGCTCCTGCATAGAAGTCGTCGAGGCGCTGAGAGAGGCGGGCGCGGAAGTGCTCGGCATAGTGTCCATATTCACATACGGCATGCAGAAAGGGCTGGACAGGCTGAAAGAAGCGGATGTAGTGAATTACAGCCTTTCAAATCTAGACGCGCTCGCGAGAGTGGCGGCGGACGAGGGCTACATAAAAGAGGAGGACGTCGCAAGGCTTCTCGCATTCCGCGACGACCCGTCCGACGAGAGGTGGATAAAAAATGAGACATTTGCTTGACGTTTGCGATCTCGGCGTGGACGAGCTGTATTCGCTCATTGCTACCGCCGAAGATATTGCGGGAAACAGGGAAAAATATGCGCATAAGTTGGACGGGAAAAAGCTCGCGACGTTGTTTTTCGAGCCTTCCACGCGCACGCGGCTGTCCTTCGAGGCGGCTATGCTGGAGTTGGGAGGGCAGGTCATAGGCTTCAGCGAGGCGTCGTCCAGCTCCGCTTCAAAGGGAGAGTGCGTTTCGGATACGGCGCGAGTCGTCGCAAATTATGCGGACATCATCGCAATGCGTCATCCCATCGAGGGCGCGGCGCTTGCGGCGGCGGAAAAGTCCCCCATTCCCATAATAAACGCGGGCGACGGCGGGCATTGCCATCCCACGCAGACGCTTGCGGATCTGCTGACCATACACAGGGAGATCGGCAGGCTTGACGACCTCACGATAGGGCTGTGCGGGGATCTGCTTTACGGCAGGACTGTACACTCCCTCATAAACGCGATGTTGCGCTACAAAAATATCCGCTTCGTGCTAATTTCTCCCAAGTCGTTGAGGCTTCCCGAATACACGCTCCGCGCGCTTGAAGAGGCGGGCGCTCAAGTCGTAGAGACGACGTCCCTCGAGGAGTATATGCCGACTTTGGACGTGCTTTACATGACTCGCATACAGCGCGAACGCTTCCCGTCCCCGGACGCGTACGACGCGGTCAAGGACAGCTATAGGCTCACTCCCGACAAACTCGAGAGCGCAAAAGCGAGCATGCGCGTCCTTCATCCGCTCCCGCGCGTGAACGAGATCGCGAAATCCGTGGACGACGACCCGCGCGCGGCATATTTCCGTCAGACCCTAAACGGCAAACTCATGCGCGAGGCGTTGCTGTTGTTCTTGCTGTCCGACGAGGCGAAGAGCGCGCCGTCCAACCTTCCCAAAGGCGAAATTTGCGCCGAAAAGTGCCCAAATCCGAAATGCATCACAAACAACGAGTACGACTTTCAAATGATGTGCACGCCCCTTGAGGACGGCGAAAAAAAATGCCGCTATTGCGAAACAAAGCTTTGAGGCAAAACAAACGGCAGATTGCGAAACTTTTATGGCGCGCCCCGAGGCGCGTCTTTTTTAAAAGCCGCGATATATGTTGATTTTTGAGTCATAAAACCTTTTATTTGATATGACAGCAAATAAAATGTTTCGACTTCGCCCGCCCGAAAACGGAAATTTTTCGCATACCGTCAAGGCTAAAATGGAGGTATGAAAAAGGGAAGATTGAAGGCGGAGAGAAAATTTTTTCCGACATTCGAACACAAGCTTACCCCCTCCGCCGCGGTCAAATTCGGCATAGAGTGGATATGTCTCGTGCTCATGGCGTCCGTGGACGATTTCGGATTTTCGTTTGCGCTCGCTCTGTTTTGCGGTTTTGTGTACGCGCGGCAAAATATAATAGCGCTTGCGCCCGCTTTCATCGTCGCCTGTTGCGTATTTTCGCTGAGTTTGTGGACCTTGCTCTTTTCCGTGTGCCCGATGATCGCCCTCGTCGTGCTGTATTTTGTGTATTTCAAGCTTAAACGCAACGTGCCGCTCACTGCGGTCGCGCTTACGGCGGTCGGCGGCATGATACCCTATATCGCTGTAAATTGCGTGCTTTACGGAGCATATTTTCAAGTGGCGATCGCCGCCCTCATCGCGCTGGTGGGCACATTTGTCGCGGGCATCGTCGCGTACGCGCTTCTGGTCAGAGGTTTCGGGCGCATGAGCGTGGACGAGCTTATCGCGGGCGGAGTTGCGACGATGGCGTTCGGATATGCGCTGAGCGGCGCGGACTTTTGGGGCTTCAAGCTCGTATATATCGTCGCGGGCGCGGCGCTCATAATTTCTTCGCAGAGTTTCAAGCCGCAAGTCACGCTTTTTTTATCCCTTCTTCTGGGATTGGGAGTCGCGATCGACATGGGCGACATCGCCTGTCTTGCGGGACTAGCCGTGCTCGGAGTGGCGGCGGTGGCATTTTCCCCGTTTACGAAGTGGTCGTCAGCGCTTGCCATGCTCGCGGCTCAAGGGGTAATGTGGCTTCTCGACGCCTACGGCGGGGCGGGGTGGCGCGCGCTCGTAATGACGGGTATAGGCGTCATACCCTGTCTATTCGTGCCGAGAGGCGCAATATCACGCATACGCGCGCTCTCGGGGGCGGACGACCGCGTATCCTATGCGGGCATCGTCAACAGGCAGGCAAGGGTGACGGCGGGCAGATTGACCTCTGCGAGCGACGTGTTTTACGAACTTTCCAAAAACTTGCAAAAGACAGTGGACATCTCGGGAGTCTACAATGCGGACAGACTCGCGCACGAAATTGCGAGAAACTATTGCGGCAAGTGTTCGGACAGGGAGGGCTGTTTCAATTCGCTTGGCGGCGACGACACTTACGCCATTTTGAAACCTATGGCGGAGGCGGCGCTGAACAGGGGGAAGGTGACCATCCTCGACATGCCGCCCTTCATCACTTCGCGCTGTACGAAGATGCACACGCTCGCGTCCGTGATAAACTCGAGCGCGCAGGCGTACATACAAAAGCGGGACGCCTCCGAGAGCGCCATGGTGGGCAAGCGCATGCTGAGCGAGCAATTTGCGGGGATCGCTCTCATTCTGGATTCGCTTGCGGAGGATTGCGCCAGACCCGTCAGTTTTGCGGGCGGAGACGCGGAATATCTGAAGGACGAACTTTTGAAGCATAACATCGTTGCAAGCGAAGCTGTCATATACGGCTCGGGAGAAAACGTCACGGTCACCCTTCTCGTCAGGGCGCAGGACGCAAACAAGCTTGCCGTCGCGAAGGTGGCTTCTCACGCCTTGCGCATGAGGCTTGTGCTGACGAACATCGAAAGCAGAGGGGAGCAAAGCGCAGTCACACTCGAAAGCGCTCCCACATACGAGGTGGCGTACGGCGTCGCCGAAAAGAGCAAAAACGAGGGCGATGAGTGCGGAGACAGCAAGAGCGTGCTTTGTCCGTCCCTTAAGCGCAGATTGTTTGCGATATGCGACGGTATGGGCAGCGGCGAGCGCGCGGCAAAAGCGAGCCGCGACGCGGTCGAGATGATAGAGGGCTTCTATAGAGCGGGCTTCGAGGGCGCCATAGTGCTGAGCCTCATCAACAAGTTGCTCCGCATAAGTCTGGAGGACAGTTTTTCCTCCCTCGACATCTCGGTCATAGACACAATAAGCGGCAGTCTCGACGTCATAAAACTCGGCGCGTCAAGCAGTTTCATAGTGCGACAGGGAAGCATAGAGCAACTGTCTTGTACACAGCCTCCCGTGGGTATTCTCGACGGAGTTCAGCCGCTCACAAGCAGGTATCAGCTGTACGACGGCGACGCTCTCGTCATGATGTCGGACGGAGTGTTCGACGTGCTCGAGGCAAAGGGCGTGGCGGACATCGTGGACGCGGTCGGGACGCTAAACCCTCAGAGACTTGCGGACAGCCTGCTTGCCGAGGCGGTGAAGAGAGGTTCGGACGACGACTGCACGGTGCTTGCAATGCGCCTCTTTACGTCATAATGCGCGAGCCTCGCCGTACTTTGTTAAATAAGACCTTAAACGCAATTATAAATAAAAATATTCTTTCCGCGCGCATTGTGTTTTCGCGCGGTTTATTGTATAATTTTTTTATGGGCTGTTTGATAGATCTTCCGAAGTTGCTCGGCGTGAGCGAGGAGGATGCAAGAAAACTCAAAATTTGCGTAGCGCTCAGCGGCGGCAGAGATTCCGTCGCGCTTCTCGATATGTTGTGCGAGGAAGGTCATGACGTCCTCGCCGTCAATGTCGAACACGGCATACGAGGCGAGGAGAGCGTTGCGGACAGCCGCTTTGCGAGCGAACTCTGCGCGTCTTACGGCGTGCCGCTTTTCTCTTTCCATGTGGACGCGCCTTCTTTTTCCGCACAGAACGGCTACACTCTCGAGCAAGGCGCGCGCATACTGAGATACAGGATATTCGACAAGTTGCTCGATGAGGGGAAGTGCGACTTCGTAGCGCTTGCGCACCACCTCGACGACCAGGTCGAGACCGTGCTTATGCGCATTTTGCGCGGCACGGGCATAAAGGGTTTGACGGGCATGCAGGCGGTGAGCGGAAGATACATCCGCCCGCTTCTCGGCGTCACGCGCGCTCAGATAGACGCTTATGTGCGCGAGCGGGGCTTGAAATACGTGGACGATTCCACAAACGACGACCCCGCCTACACCCGCAACTTTTTGAGGGGAGAGATCGCGACTCTCAAGACGCGCTTTCCCGCGCTTACGGACGCGGTGGCGAGACTTTGCGCAAACGCGCGCGAGGCGGAGGACTATATTTGCTCGCACGTGCCCGAACCCGAACATAGAGAGGGCGAGATGTACGTCAAAATTTCCGATTTGAGAGAGTCGGCGATCGCAAAACGCCTCATTATGAAGGCGGCGGAAGGGCTGGGAGTCACGCAGGATATAGAGGAAAGGCACTTCTCCCTCATACTCGCTCTCAAGGACGCGGAGAACGGCAAACATCTCGAGCTTACGCATTCTCTCGACGTGCACAGGCAGGGGGAGTACCTTGTCTTTGCGCATAGAGAGGACGAGTCGCATGAGGATGAGATACCCTTCGGAGAAGGGGTTTTTGAGAAATTCGGCATTCGTGTAGAGAAGTCGGTCGGCGACGATATTCCCGAGTCGCTTGCCTCGTCGGACGGGACGCTTTATCTCGACGCGGACAGCGTGCCGTCGGGCGCAGTCATACGGCATAGACGAGAGGGGGACAACATCGCGAAATTCGGGGGCGGAAGCAAGAGCCTCGGCGATTTTTTGACGGACAAGAAAGTGCCGAAGCGCAAGAGAGATTCGCTTGCCGTCGTCGCGGTCGGAAAGAGGGTGCTCGCCGTCGCGGGAGTGGACATATCCTCGTCCTGCCGCGTGACGGACTCCACGACCGAAGTTTTCAAAATTTCAGTCATAAAATAGGTCGAAAAAGTTGCGATGTCCCAAAAGCGTCGCATAGGAAATAATATCATTCAAGAGAGGGCAAAAAAATGTACGGCAATCAGATCGCAAGGGTACTCGTTTCAAAAGAGGAGATCGAAGCAAGAGTGAAGGAACTTGGCAGACAGATCGTCGAGGATCTGCACGGCGAAAGCGTCACTATGGTTTGTACGCTTAGGGGTGCGTGCGTGTTTTTTGCGGACCTCATACGCGCGATGGACTGCGATATGGAAATAGATTTCATCGCCGTTTCAAGCTACGGAGGAGGGACGACGACAAGCGGCGAGGTCAAGATGATAAAGGACCTAAGCTCGCCCATATCGGGCAAAAACGTCGTCATTGTCGAGGACATCATAGACAGCGGAGTCACTCTGAGCTATCTCAAGCGAATGCTCGAGGCGCGCGCGCCGAAGTGCATCAAGGTGTGCACTCTGCTTGACAAGCCTTCCCGCCGAAAAGTGGATTTTAAGGGCGACTATGTCGGTTTCGAGATTGAAAACGAATACGTCGTAGGATGCGGGCTGGACTACGACCAGCATATGCGCAATCTTCCCGACGTCTGCGTGCTCGCTCCCGAGGTGTACGAAAAGTAAGAGGTATGATGCCGAGTTTTTACATTCCGTCCAAACTTAAGACGCTCGCAGAACTACTTTCGCCGTATGCGACCCTGTATGCGGTGGGCGGTTTCGTGCGCGACGGCATTATGGGCATAGAATGTCATGACATAGACATTTGCTCCAAACTCAAAGTTGAAGATGTCAAAAAGGCGCTTTTAAACTCGGATTTTGCAGTTTTGGACAAGAGCTTGCGCATGGGCACCGTCATAATAAAGTCGGGCGGATTCAAGGCGGAGTACACCACCTTCAGACAGGACAGCTATACGGCGGGGCGGGGCACGCATTCCCCCGAGAAAGTGAGTTTTACAAACGACCTCACGCAAGACGCAAGCAGAAGGGACTTTGCTTGCAATGCGGTCTACCTCGACATTTTGACGGGTGAGATCGTCGACCCGCTCGGCGGCATGAACGATATTTTAAATAGGACGCTCCGCTACGCAAAAGAGGATGTTTTCGAGGCGGACGGACTCAGGATATTGAGGCTGGTGCGCTTCGGCGCGGAGCTGGGGTTCAAACCGGACGCGGATACGCTTGCAAGCGCGCATTGCAACGCGTGGCGGGTGAAAGATATAACCGCCGAGCGCATACGCGAGGAACTTGACGGCTGTTTCAAGGCGGACCTTAAGCATCCCGAACTCAAAAGGCAGGGCGCGCATCTCGAGGCGTTCGCCGCTCTTGACGAATTGGGACTTGTCGATATGTTGCTCCCCGAAGTCGCCGCGCTCAAGGGCTTGCCGCAACCGCCGAAATATCATCTTTACGACGCATACGGACACTCCGTCAAGGCATTCGAGCTTGCTCCGCCTCATCTCAGATGGGCGGCGCTGTTGCACGACGTAGGCAAGGCGCCCGCGGTGGCGATGTACGGCAATATGCACGGGCACGACGTCATCGGCGAGGGCATAGCAAAGGAAATACTCACTCGTCTGCGCTTCAAAAACGAGACGGTGCGCCGCGTTTCACAGCTTGTCAGGTGGCATATGGTCGACATTAACGGCAATATGTCCGAGTCAAAACTGAGGCGTTTTGTGCTTGAGCACATCGACATCATTGAGGACCTGTGCGCCCTAATTGATGTGGATGGCATGGCTTCTAATGGCAAGCTTACGCGCACAAACAGGGTGCGGGCGGCATACGAGAGCATGCTTACCATCAAAGTGCCTCTCAAAATTTCCGAGCTTTGCGTAAACGGCGAGGACCTCATAGCTCTCGGAGTGCCCGAGAAAGACAGGGCGACGTTGCTCAACGAGCTGCTTGCGGACACGGCGATGAACCCCATGCTGAACTTCAGACAGCGCGCTCTCGAATATCTTAAAAAGAAGGCGTCAAAGCTTTGAAACCGCATACATATGTGCGATTTGAAAAAATCGTGAGTCGGTTTGCGGGACATAACATAAAGGAATAATACAGAAATATCAAGATCATTCGATTTTAAGACGCGCGACAGACGCGCGATACAAGGAGGATAAAAATGGAAGCTGTTTATGCATTGCTTGCAGTCGCCATAGTTGCACTTGCGGCAAACATCGCCGTCACGATAATATTGCATTTTAAAAAGCGCTCCGCGCTCTCGAGCGATGAATTGCGCTCCGAACTCATGCGGGAAAACGAACTTTTGTTCAGGCAGTTGGAGGAAGTCATAAAGTTGCAAAATTCCGCGCTTGTAGGCGGGCTTAATGCGCAGGTGGAAAGTACGCGTCAGCTTCAGGCGCGCACCGAGGCGATCGCAAATGCGAACGTTGAAAAGATAGACAATATCGCGCGTACGCTTTTGCAGAGCATGAACGATTTCCGCGCGGAGCAGGTGAACAAGCTTGCCGATGTGTCCAAAGAATTGTCCGCTCAGCTCGACCTCGTGCGACAGGCGAACGCGCAGTCCATGGCGGAACTCCGCGCTCACAACGAAAAGGAGCTTGAAAAAGTGAGGCAGATCGTGGACGAAAAGTTGTCCGCGACGCTTGATCAACGCTTCAATCAATCCTTCAAGATCGTCAACGACAGGCTGGAAGAGATAAACCGCACGTTTCTGGAACTTCAAAGTTTGCAAAGCGGCGTGAACGACTTAAACAAGATATTCAAAAACGTCAAAACGCGCGGTACATGGGGCGAAGTCGCTCTCGGCAGCCTTCTCGAGCAGATACTCGCGCCCGAACAATACGACAGACAGGTGCGCATAAGGCGCGGCTCGCAGGAGGCGGTGGATTTCGCCATACGTATGCCCGGCAAGGGAGACGGCGAAGTGCTTCTGCCCGTGGACAGCAAATTTCCAAACGAGGATTACGAGAGGCTTGTCAACGCGTCCGAGGCGGGCGACCGCGACGGGGTAGACAGCGCCACAAAAGCCATAGCGGATTTCATCAAAAAACAGGCGCAGAGCATACGCGACAAGTATATCGCTCCGCCAAAGACCACGGACTTCGCCATCATGTACCTGCCTACGGAGGGGCTGTATGCGGAAGTGGTGCGCAACACGACTCTTGTTGACGAGCTTCAAAACAAATATCGCGTCATTGTGTGCGGACCGACTACGTTCGCGGCGTTGCTCAACAGTTTGCAGATGGGCTTCCAGACGCTTGCGGTGGAAAAGCGCAGTAAGGAGATAGGCAAGTTGTTCCGCGCTTTCATAGGCGATTTTGCAAAATTCGAGGAACTGCTCAAAAAGACGCAGAAAAACATAACGACCGTAGGCAACACTCTGTCTCAAGCGGAGGCGCGCACCGCTATACTCCGCAAAAAGCTGGACAAGGTGTACGACCTGACAAAGGACGATCTTGACGAACTTCCCGCGTCCGACGACGCGAGGCTTCCCGCCATAGACGTCATCGACGGCGACTATGCCGCGGCGGATACGGATATTGATTTCGACTCGGAGGACGATGATGAGGGCTGATCTGCATATACACACGACAGCTTCCGACGGTACGCTTTCTCCGCGCGAGGCGGTGGAGTGGGCGAAGGCGCGCGGCATGGACGCGCTTTCTGTCACCGACCATGACACCGTGGACGGACTTGCCGAAGCGGGACTCGCGGCGAAAGAGCTGGGTATAGGCTTTGTAAACGGCATAGAACTCAGCTGTTGGTCCGTCTGCGAGTTGCACATTTTGGGATACGGCTTCACTCCCGACGAAGCGTTTGAGGAGGAGCTTAAGACTGTCAAAGCTATGCGCCGAGCGCGCAACGAGGCTATAGGGAAAAAACTGTCCTCCCTCGGCGTCGAGCTGGACATCGACTACGCCTCGGACGGTCTCGGCAGAATGATAATAGCGCGCAAAATGGTGGAGTCGGGCTTCGTC
This sequence comes from uncultured Clostridia bacterium, assembly GCA_947589475.1. Classification (GTDB taxonomy): domain Bacteria; phylum Bacillota; class Clostridia; order Christensenellales; family CAG-917; genus CAG-475. Next base: position 23,517 of record CANQBO010000006.1, on the reverse strand, counting down.
TCCGACGTGTCCGAGGCATTCGACCGTTATCTCGGAATAGGGGGCAGGGCGTTTGTCGAAATAAGGCGGCTCACCCCCATCGAAGGCGTAAAAATGCTCAAGGCGCACGGCGCTTTCGTAAGCATAGCGCACCCGAAAAAACTCATGCAGGAGGGTAGGCTCGAGCTTTTGATAGGCGGTCTGAAACGTTTCGGGCTTGACGGGCTGGAGGTCAATTATCCCGGACACAGCGACTCAGATAGGACGGCGCTTTTCAAACTCTGCGACAAGTATAGACTCCTGCCCACGGGCGGCAGCGACTACCACGGCGAGGACGAGCGTACCTTTGTCCCAAACCTTGACCCCCGCACCGCCCGCAAGTTGGGTCTGTAAACGTATGTGGGGTTACTCACCCCACGCCCCGCTTGCATTTGCTCAGGGCTGGGCACCATTGCAGAGCAAGGTGCCATATAAGCCCACCGCAAATGCTACGCCACTCCGCACGCAAAAAAATAAACGCTTCGCAATTCGCAATAAGTGTCATACAAAATTCAAACAAAGTAATGCTCATATCTAGCTATTTTTGCGTTTGGAATACTCTGGCGTTCGCCGGCTTTTTTGATTTGCCCTTTGCAAACCCAAGCTAAAAACGCGCGAACGTCGCAACTTAATGTTGCCGGTTCGCGCGTTTTTGATTGTTTGCAAGTGCCAAACTCCTGCGTGAGAGCTTGATGATTACGTTTTTTGTCCGAGCTTCCTTATACACGCCGTTGATAAATTTACTTTATCACCGTATGGATGAAGCGGTCGAAGGCGGCTTGTCCTTCTTCCGTGTTTTTGAATACGGCGGTGGTGTCGAGGATCTTCTCGCAAGCGGTGTTTATGTAGGCGGTGACTGCGTCCGACGCCTTCTTTTCGGAGCAAGAGGTGCCGTTGTCCGTCGCTAGTTGCGCGATCATTGTCAAGTGCTTATGCAAGGGATGAGACTCATCCGCCAGCGCTTTGAAGTCGAGCGGGGTCTTGCCCGTCAAAATGTCGCGTATTGCGTGCGCCTCTTCCGACAGTCTGCCCGGGAGTATAAACAGCCCCATGACCTCGATTATGCCAATGGATTCCTGCTTGATGTTGTGAAGTTCCGCCGCGGGGTGGAATATTCCGAAGGGATGCGCCTCGTCCGTGCGGTTGTTGCGCAAGATGAGATTGAATTGATATTCGCCTCTCTCGTTTTTGGAGGCGATGGGAGTTATGGCATTGTGTTGCACCTTTTCGCCGTCCTGCGTCGTAGAGCAGATGATGTTTGCGCTCTCGTCCGTATAGTCGTCCCATGCCGTGCGGAAGGCGTTGACCGCCTCGAGCGCCTGCGCTCTGTTTTTGCTTTCTATGCGAATTATGGAGTTGTACCAATCCACTATGGACACGCTGACCTCGGGCAGGTTGCGCATGACATATGTGCGGCGCGCGGGACGAGCGAACACGGGCAGTACTTTTTTGCCGCCTTGATAGTGGTCGTGCGCGAGTATGGAGCCGCCCACGATGGGCAACGCGGCGTTTGACCCTATGAAATAGTGCGGAAACATATCCACAAAATCCAGCATGCGCCTGAAGGTGGAACTCGTCACGCACATGGGGCGATGCTCCTCGCTTACAGCGATGCAATGCTGAGAGAAATATTGATAGGGGGAAAACTGCATAAACCACTTCTCGCCGTCAAGCTCGAAAGGAATGGTGCGTATGGTCTGTCTTGCGGGTTTTGCGGCGTTCCCCGCCCAGCCGAGATTTTCCGCGCACAGCATACACTTTGGGTATCCGCCCTTTGCGAGTTTGGCGAGCCGCACCTGTTCGGGAGTCTTTTCGGGTTTTGCGAGGTTTATCGTGACGATGATGTTGCCGCGCTTTGCCTCGTGTTCCCAAATGAGATTTTTGTCGAGGTCGGGACGGCGCAGATAGGTGCTGTCCTCGCCCAGCTTAAAGAGGAAATCGCATGCCGCTTCCGTCCCCTTGTACGCGGCAATATCGTCAAACATTTCCACAGTTTTTGACGGGGAAGGCATAAGCATTCCCATGATCTTCGTCTCGAAATTCAGTTTGCCGTTTTCGTCTATGATCTTTTTCCTGACCGCATAGTCGGACAATTGCGAGAGCACGGAGTAAAGCTCATAGTCTTTTATTTGTCCCTCGTACGGTTCCGTAAGCGAAAAAAGGTCGAGAAGTTGATTTTTGACATAAACGACGTCGTAATCATGCAAATACAACTTTTTCGTCGCGTAGTCTATAAGTTTGTTGACGTTTTGTTTTGCTTGTTCCTCAAAAGAGATCCTTGCCATAATTTTTTTTAACTCCCGAAATGCCGATGGGCGAAATGATTTCCATGCGCCATTATAGCATGTGCGGCAGGCTTTTGCAAGAATTTTACGGGCGAGAGAGCGGGAAATAAAAAAAATTATCCCGATAAAGTTCCAAAAGTCCTCGCTAAAGCCGCGCACAATGCCGCTTGTTCACAAGGAGAGCAAAAAAATGTCCGCGCTTGCTCCCGCCGTAAATTTTCAAACCCCGCTCGCGCGCCTCGAGTATTCTGCATACAAAGAGAAATGAAAAACCTACTTTCAACTCTTGCATTTGCGCGTGCACGTATGATACAATATACATAAATTTTTTATTGTAACGAGGGCAACTCTATGGATACAAAGTTTGCATCAGCCTCATTCGGTAAGATATGCGACAGGCTTTATTCTGCGGACGCGGAGACGGCAAAAGAAAGGTTTGAAGAGCTTATCGCTATGCATGTCGAACATTTCCACACGACGGAAGCGGAGTTTTACTCCTCGCCCGGTCGCATAGAGATCGTGGGCAATCACACCGACCATAACGGCGGCAAAGTGCTGTGCGCGGCTATAAATTTCGATACGCTCGCCGCGGTCTCAGACCGCACGGACGGCATTATAGAGGTCAAATCAAAGGGCTACCCCATGCTGAGGGTGGACACCTCAGCGCCGACTTTTTCCGCAAGCGAGATAGGCACCTCGACCGCGCTCATCAAGGGCGTGGTGGACTATTTCAAGCGCTCGGGCAAAGCCGTAGGAGGCTTCAGCGCGACGATGACGTCAAATGTGCCTAAAGGGTCGGGCGTATCGTCCTCAAGCTCCTTCGAGCTTGCCATTGCGGAAATACTAAACCGAAAATTCAACGGCGGCACACTGCTTCCCATATTCAAGGCTAAGGCGTCCCAATATGCCGAAAACACCTTCTTCGGCAAGCCGAGCGGACTTATGGACCAAAGCGCGATCGCGCTCGGCGGCGTGAATATGATAGACTTCAAAAACCTTGAGGAACCTGTCGTCGAAAGGGCAAGCTGGACATTCAATGATCTCGACATCTTTGTGGTCGCTACGGGCGGAGATCACGCAAACCTCACCGACGACTATGCGGCGATTCCTCACGAGATGAAGGAAGTCGCCGCGCTGTTCGGCGCAAAGTTGCTGGGGGATATACCATATGAGAAGTGGGAAATCGACAAGAAAAACGCGGTCGGAAAGGTGAGTGAAAGGGCGTATCTCAGGGCGGAGCACTTCTTCGAGGAGAATAAACGCGTCATGCGGGCGGTGGCTCAGATAGACGCGGGCGACGAGGAAGGCTTTTTGAGGACCGTCACGGAATCGGGGCTTAGCTCGCGCTTCAAACTGCAAAACACATATTCTCCCGCAGGGCAAAATCACAACCTCGAAAACGCGCTTGACAGAGTCGTGCTCATTGACGGAGTAAAGGCGACAAGGGTGCACGGCGGCGGCTTCGCGGGGACCATACTCGTCTTTGCGGACAGGCAAAAGGGAGGCGTAAAGAGCGCGCTGAACGTCATGTTCGGCGAAGAAAACGTTTTCAAACTCGACATACGCGAGAGCGGCGCCGAGAGACTTGAGTTGGAGTAAGCTATGATAAATTCGCTTTTCGCAACCGCAAGCGACCCGAGAGTAGCCTTTCAGATAGGCTCGCTCACGGTGAGGTGGTACGGGCTTATAATCGTCATCGCGATGTTGCTCGGGCTTATTTACGCCTGTAAAAACGCAAAAAAGATAAATCTGAACTCGGACGACGCGGTGGAGCTGTTTTTGTGGATAATCCCGCTCGCCGTCATTTTTGCAAGGATATTGTACGTTTTCCCCGGCAGGATCGACGAGTATTTCCCGTGGCACAGCTGGGACGACTTTGTGAGGGCGATCGCGATATGGGACGGCGGCATAACCATCATCGGCGGCATTTTGGGCGGCATTTTGGGCGGCGTATTTTTCACCTTGCGCCACAGGAAACAGACGAACTTTTTGAACGTAGCGGATCTCGTCGTCGTGCCTCTTCTCGCGGGACAGATAATGGGCAGGCTGGGCAACTTCATAAATCAAGAGGCTTTCGGACTTCCCATTTTGAACGAAAAGCTTCACTTTTTCCCATTTGGCGTTTACATCACGGATCCGAGCGGCGTCTCGCCCGAATTCAAGGACATAGTCGCCGCTAATACTCCCGGTTGGTTCTGCGCCACCTTCTTCTATGAGATGGTCTGGAATTTCATCGGTCTCGTTGCGTGTCTCGTCTTTTGGGGAAAGGGCAAAAATAAAAAGTACCCGGGGCTGATGTTCATATTCTACTTCTTCTGGTACTTCCTCGGCAGGGTGTGGCTGGAACAGCTGAGGCTGGACGCGGTCCCCGTGACGACGGTCGCATGCGCCGTGATAATTCCGCTTGCGTTTTTGATAGGCGCGGCGTACGTAGTCTACTGCAACAGCAAACTTTCGTACAAGAAAGTGCGCTCGCTCGCGGAGTCGGGACAACTCGAGGGACAGCCGCTCACGCAGTTTGACGTCAAAAACTATGCGTTTGTCTCAAAACTGTATGCCGTGAAAGAGAAACAAACGGGCGATGGCGGATACAAAGAGACTAAAAATCCGCTTCGCATACTGTACGGCAAGCAGGAGCATATCGACGTAGACTTTGACGCGCTTGATTTCTATCACGTGCCCAAACACTACCGCGCGCGTTTCCGCGGCATGCAAAAGTCCGAAGTCTTTTGCTTGAAAAGCGAAAGTTCAAAATAAAAACACTTCCGTAGGAAGATACGATACGGCGACAGTAAGCCGCTTTAAGCGGAAAATGACGATATGGGGCGCAAAAAAGTATCGTCAAAGACGATGCCCAAGACGGCTTTAGGAGGGAATATGCCTCTTGAAACCGCAATATAAAACCGTTTAAGCCTAGCGGTTTTAAAAAAATTCTCGATAAGGAGAAATTTATGAAAGACTATATCACCGAGCGCACAAAGACAAACAATCTGACTTTGCTCACCGACCTCTACCAGCTCACGATGATGAACGGCTATTTGAAGGCGGGAATGAGCGAGAGACGGGCGGTGTTCGACATGTTTTACAGGGGTAGCGGCGGCTACTGTTACGCTATAGCGGCGGGGCTTGAACAGGCAATCGACTACATCCTCAACCTGCATTTCGACGAGAGCGACATTTCATATCTGCGCTCGCTAGGCATTTTTGACGAGGCGTTTTTGGACGCGCTTAAAAAATTCGAGTTCACGGGCGACATAAAAGCCGTGCCCGAAGGCACGATGATATTCCCGTACGAGCCTATACTCACGGTGTCCGCTCCGCTTTGGCAGGCGCAACTTGTGGAGACCGCTCTGCTCACCTTCATCAATCACCAGACGCTCATCGCGACGAAAGCGGCGAGGCTGAGGGAGTGCACAAAAAACAAGATAAGCGAGTTTGGCTTGCGCAGGGCGCAGGGCGCGGACGCGGGCATTTACGGCGCGAGAGCGGCATACATCGGCGGGTGCAGGACGACGTCCAACGTCGTGGCGGGCAAGCTTTTCGGCATACCCGTTACGGGGACGCACTCTCACAGCTGGGTGATGTCCTTCGACAGCGAGCTTGAGGCTTTCGAGACTTATGCCGAGATGTATCCCGACAACTGTCTGTTGCTCGTGGACACATACGACACGCTCAAGAGCGGCGTGCCCAACGCGATAAAAGTCTTTGACAAACTCAAAGCGGCGGGGCATAAACCCATAGGAATACGCCTCGACAGCGGAGACCTCGCGTACTTGAGCCGTAAGGCGAGGGCTATGCTGGACGCGGCGGGGCACAAGGATTGCCTCATTTTTGCGACCAACGATCTCGACGAGGACATCCTACTTTCACTGCATTCGCAGGACGCAAAGATAGATGTGTACGGCATAGGCACAAAACTCATCACAAGCTACAAAAACGCGTCTTTGGGCGGGGTATACAAGCTGTGCGCGCTCGAGGAAAACGGCGTGCTGATTCCAAAGATCAAGGTGTCCAACAGCCACGAAAAGACGACGAATCCCGGCGTCAAAAAAGTGGTGCGCATCTATAAGGAAGGCATGGCGCAGGCGGACCTCATCTGCCTCGATGACGAGAATATTGACGCGAGCAAGCCGCTCACAATTTTCCATCCCGAACTCACCTACAAGCGTACCACTTTCACCGATTTTGAGGTGAAGGAGCTTATGGTGCCCATATTCAAAGACGGCAAGCTCGTCTACCAAATGCCCACTCTCAAGGAAATTGCCGAGCATGAGGACGCCTCTATATCGGAATTTTTCAGCGAGTATCGCCGCGTCGTCAACACGCAGGATTATAAAGTCGACCTCTCCGACAAACTCTGGGCGCTTAAGCAGGAACTCCTCCGCGCCTCGCAAAAGTGATGTAAGAAAGTAAAGCGTCGGTCTGTTCCGCTCGTATCCGAGCGGAACAGACCGAATTTTTTATATGCCGGCTACTCGCCCCGCCGGCATTTGCTTGTGACCCGCACCCTTACTTTGTAATGGGTGCGGGTCCCGACTTAAAACGTAACGCTTGTTAGAGCCACCAACTATTTACGTGCTTAAGTTCTATTGACCTTTTCGTTTTAATGTTTTTAAATCTACGCCGAGTACGTACTCTATAAGCGCATGTTTGCATTTCAAATCAAAGCGCTTTTGACTAAAAGCGAGGTTTATCGACAAAAAATGATGTGCACAACTCCCGTTTTATTGAGATAATGAGCAGAGAAAATATCTCGGAGCGTTTCAATATGAAAAGAACAAAAAATGCGTCGCGTTTCCCCATCAAGAGAAGAGGTTATGACGTCGACGCGGTCGAGGGCTATATAGCGTCGGAAATAAGTCGTGCGGAAAGCGCGCAACTTTCGGCGCGAGAGAGGATCTCCGCGCTCGAGGCGGAATGCGAGGAGCTTAAAAAGCAACTGGGCGAGCTTAAGGGCAAGGAAGAGCAGATCAAAGCCGCTTTCATTTCCGCCACTCAAAACGCGGACAGACTGACGGCGGACGTGCGGGCGCGCTATGCGCTGGAGCTTAATAGGCTCAAGCTCTTCCGCGCTAAGTGGGCGGGAGCCTACGAACAGCTGAAAGAAAGGTATCATTTCGACAAGGACGCTCTGAATATGGAGAGCGTCGCGGTGTCCGTCGAACTCGACCTCAAAAAGATGCTCGAACAGGACTTTTCGCTGAACAGCGGCGCAGACGATGACGAGATGGAAATGTATTTCAAGAGCGAAGTCGCTCGCCTCACGTCACAACAGTCGGAGGAGCAGGACAGGGTGAAAAAAGAGGTCGGAAGCACGCAGGATTCTTCTGCGCTTGCCGAACTCAAGGAAAAAATTCGCGAGGCGGAGGCAAAGTCCGACAATTCCGCGGCATTCTCGCTTGACGAGGCGTTGCACCCGACGGAAAGTCTTGCGGACATCTGCCGCGCGCTCGGACTTAAAGCGCTTTGAAGATATGCGCATGTCATTCGTCTGAAAATGTCAAATCGAATGCGAATGTTTTCTTGATCAAAACCCGCTTAAGCGTTCGCCTGAGTATATGAGGAATAAAGGATAAAAAGCGATTGACAACGGCATTTGGTGATACTATAATTATTGATACTCCGTGAGACAGCGGAGAATTTAGTATGCGTACAGCCCTCGTGAGGCTGATTGCGCGGAGGTTTTTATGAATATCAAACTAAAAGACGGATCATTGTTGTCGCTTGACGGACCTGTTACGGCTTACGAAGCGGCGCTACACATCAGCGAGGGGCTTGCTCGCGCGGCGCTCGTATGCAAGATCGACGGCAAGCTTTGCTCGATGGACACTGTCATAGACGGCGACTGCTCGCTGGAGCTGTTTACATTTGACAGCGACGAAGGCAAGAAGGTGTATCGTCACACCTGTTCGCACATACTTGCGCAAGCAATTCTGACGATATATCCCACGGTACAGCTTGCGATAGGTCCCGCGGTGGACGGCGGCTTCTATTACGACTTCGATTTCAAGACGCCCATTACGCAGGCTGACTTCGACAAGATAGAGGCGGAAATGAAGCGCATCATCAAGGCAAATATGCCCATCAAGCGGTTCACTCTCGATAGAGAGGAGGCGGAGAAGTTGCTCCTCAAGATGAAGCAAAATTATAAGGTGGAGTTGCTTGCGGATATCCCCGAAGACGAAGAGATAAGCTTTTATCAGCAAGGCGATTTTGTGGACTTGTGCGCGGGACCGCACCTCACCTCTACGGGACGTATCAAGGCGTTCAAGCTCACCTCGCTCACGGGCGCGTATTGGCGCGGAAATGAGAAAAACAAGATGCTCACCCGCATTTACGGCACATGTTTCGAGAAGAAGGCGGACCTTGACGAGTATTTGCAAAAGCTGGAGGAGGCGAAGTTGCGCGACCACAACAAAGTGGGCAGGGACCTCGGCTTCTTCATGACGGACGAAAATATAGGGCAGGGATTGCCGCTGATGATGCCTAAGGGCGCGCGCGTGCTTCAGATCATGCAACGCTTCGTCGAGGACGAGGAGCAGAGACGCGGCTATCTTTTGACAAAGACGCCCATAATGACAAAAAACAACCTGTTTATCACTTCTGGACATTGGGATCACTATAAGGATAAGATGTTCTACATCGGCGAAGAGGATGTCGACGACGAGATACTCTGCTTGCGCCCGATGACATGCCCGTTGCAATTCACGATATACAAAAACGGTCTGAAGAGTTATCGCGACCTTCCCGTGAGATATGCGGAAACGGCGATAGAGTTCAGAAAAGAGGCGAGCGGCGAGATGCACGGCCTCACCCGTATACGTCAATTCACGCTGGCGGACGGACATATCGTATGCACGCCCGACCAGCTTGAGCAGGAGTTTGCGGGTTGCGTAGACCTCATCAAGTATATGGCGAAGGTGTTTGGAATTGAGGACGACATCTGGTATCGCTTCTCGCGCTGGGATCCCAAAAATTCAAGCAAGTACGTGGGCAGTAAAGAGGATTGGGACAGAGTGGAAAACACCATGAAGAACATCCTCGACGACCTCGGCATCAAGTATGAAGAGGCGTGGGGCGAGGCGGCTTTCTACGGTCCCAAACTCGACGTTCAGGCGGCAAACGTCCACGGCAAGGAGGACACGCTTTTCACGGTGCAGATAGATTTCTCGCTTGCGACGCGCTTCGACATGATATATATAGACGAAAACGGCGAAAAGGCAAGGCCGTACATCATACACCGCAGTTCCATCGGGTGCTATGAGCGCACGCTCGGCATGCTCATCGAAAAGTACAACGGCGCTTTCCCCATGTGGCTCGCACCCGAGCAAGTCAGAGTGCTCTCGCTGACAGACCGCACTATGGACAACGCAAAGGACATCAAAAAACAGCTGGAGATGGCAGGCCTCAGGGCGGAGGCGGATGTGCGCAGTGAAAAGCTCGGCAAAAAGATACGCGAGGCGCAACTTGAAAAAGTGCCTTACATACTCGTCATCGGCGACAAGGAGGCGGAGCAGGGCGTCGTCAGCGTGCGCCACCGCACCGAAGGAGACCTCGGCGCCATGACCGTGGAGCAGTTTGTCTCGAAGTGCTTGACGGAGGTCGCCCTCAAGCAGATCAAGTGAGGAAAAACTCACGACATTTGCGCATTTTACGACCCATATTGCATTTTATCCCCGTAGGAGAGACATTCTGCGGGGATATTTTTTGCGAGGAATTTTATCATCGAGCATTTTGATTTTTGAGCAAATAATGTTTTGCACTGAAAATAGTGGAGAGTCAAAACAAAAACGGCGGGGAAGTTGTCCCGCCGTTTTGACGCAAATGTTGCAATGATTTTGCGCCTACGACGCAACATTATGGTCGTCTGTCAATTGTCTCAAGCGCTCTTTTCAATGGTTAGTGTATATGCCAAACTTGCTTCATTGTTTGCAGTACACACCAACATATGGGGCTTGCCTTTTTCAAGAGATAGGACAAAAGATCCGGCGCCGTCGATCAATATCGTAGGCTCGTTGTAAATGCTGAATCCTTCGCCATCTATGATTTTTGCGTTGCTTGTTGTCGTAAAAGTGTATTCGCCCGATTCTTCGGGAGTGAAAACGAAGAATACCCCTGGATAATCCAATTCCATGAAAACATTTCTCGACAAAGGAACATCGTTTTCACCCAACTTCAAAGGGATGGTATTTTTTGTGTCCTTGCCCAAGAGGGTAGGCTCATTAAGCGGCAGGTCTAGTTTAGGGGAGCTTGTGCTTACAGTGTATGCCGTCACCCAATTTTTTGGATCGGTGCCTACTCTGTAGTTTATGCTTTGACCCGCCGCGAGACCTGAAACCACTACGGTGTACATTTCGCCGGAAAGCTTAAATATTGCTTTCCCGGTTGCGTCCGTTTGAGCTGTGGCGGCAAGGACGGGAGGTTTGTCAAGCTTGCTCAAATTGTCGTCTTTGAGTTGTCCGACGTACAGGGATACCGTGACTCCTTCCGCAGGACCCCCCTGAGTGACTGTATTGCCAAAGACGTCTTTTGACGTTTTATAATTGATGTTGACGGTGTAGATGTTGATGTGTAGCACCTCAATTGTGCACTCTTTGTCTGTCGCGGACAGCGTGCCGTCCTCGAAAGAGTAATCTTCGCCAATGCCCGAAAGCGTTGCGGTGTAGTTTGCGGGCACAAGCTCGAAAACAGCTTTCCCGTTTTCCAGATCTTTCTCGTCTGCTTTTTCGCCGTTTGCGTCCTTGATCTGCACCTTGACGTTTTCAAGCGCGGCGCTGTCCTCGCAAGTCACGTTGACGGTGTAGGTTTCGGTTTTGGGTTGCGGTTGAGGATCCTCTTTCGGATCGCACGCCGCAAGCAAAGCCGCGCACAATATCAAACTAAGAATAAGACCTAAGGCAAGAGACGTTTTCAATGACTTGTTCATATGAACCTCCCGATTTCGGTCTCTATTTACAGTTTTAAAGACCCGTATATATTATTTTTTATTATGCCATATATGTACGCCTTTTGCAAGGAGAAGATGAGATAATTTTGATTTATTGAAAAATTTTTTTATAAAAATTCAAATTTTTTAAGATAAAACTGCATAATTATGCAACGCATATTTTCCGCATTTTCGAAACAAATCGTCCATATATAGTAAGTTTTGCGGCAAAATTTTCCTGTTTTAAGGCGAAAGCGAATGTATATTTTAGCTTAAAACGGGTTTAAATATGTGTTTTTTGGAAAAAGTGCTTTACACATCTGCGGGGGATAATGTATACTTATAATATAAAATTTTATTTTATAAGGAACAGAATAGCATTATGATGTTCAAAAAATCGAGCAGAGCAATTTATATTTTGGCGATCGTCGCGCTCCTCGTCGTTTTTGCGGCGACGCTCGTTGCGTGCAACGGGAAAAACTTCACGCTTTCTTTCGAGACCAACGGCGGCGAGGCGGTGGACTCGATCACCGTGAAGGGCGGCTCGACCGTCACTCTTCCCGAGTTGTCTGAAAAGGTGGTCGACGGCGTAACCTATGTCTTTGACGGATGGAGCATGCAGAGCGATCTGAGCGGCGACATCTATCGCGGCCCCGTTCAGGCTCCGAATTACGACGCCACGTATTATGCTGTTTGGGCGCGAGGCTACAGGCTCACTTTGAATGCGGGCAGCGGCAAATTGCAGGACGATCAGCTGTATATTTACCTCAAACAAGGCGCTAAGATCGCCGACGCAGTGCAAGGCATCGTCCCCACCGTCCGCGGAGATCTGACCTTCAGCGCCTGGTATTTGGAGGAAGAGCGCGTCAAAGATTCCACTCTTATGCCCGACAGCGACGTCACGCTTACGGCAAAATACACCGTCGCCTATACGATCGCCTATTATTTGCAGGATTATGACGGGGAATATCAAGAGAAGGCAGAGTTGACAAAGACCTTGTCCGGGCTTGTCGGCGCTCAAGCTTCCGAAGATCAATCGGACATCGAGATCGAGGGATACTATTACAATGACGCGATGTCCGAAAGTTCAAAGAGAATTACGCTCACCGAAAATGCGGCTTTGAATGTTTTGAAATATTACTATGACATCGACGGCTATCACGTCACATATCACGCAAATGCTCCCACGGGGACTGTCCCGCAAGGCGAGATGAGAGAGGGCATCGCAAAGTATGACCAACAATTGTTTGCCGCGGAGTGCGGATTTACCCTTGAGGGCTATCGTTTCCTCGGCTGGGCGGACTGGAGTACTTCTTTCGATCCGAGCAGGGATCAGGTCGCATATAAGAAGGACGACCCAATTCGGTTCGACGCAGGCAAGTACACGCTTGATTTGTACGCAATTTGGCAACCGGGTGCGGTGGACGCGCTCGGCGGAAGCGACTACCTGTTTGCGGAGCCTGATTATCTCGTGGGCGGCGATTCCGAAGCGGCGCGCAAAGTTTATCTTTTGAGAGATCGCGTGGAAGAAAAGACGGGGGACTTCAATCCCAAGACGAACGTTTTCACATTCAAGGACGAGGACGACAATGTCATTCTTAAGGGCATTTTGAACACCGAGACCAACTACTTCTACTATTACAACGAGACGCTTTATAAAGTTGCGTATCCTTCCAAAGACAACGGCGATATAACCATCACGATAGGCGACGACTATACCGCGACATACTTTGACGGCAAGAAGCAGATCTCGGGCAAGGTGACATTCGACACCGAATGGGGCTACTATGTGTTTACTTCGGCAAACTTCGACGATGAGCAAGTCGACGCTTCGGAGAAAGTTATGCTTCGTTTCCAATTTGAGGAGGACGAGCAAGGCAATACCGTTATCGCATTCCAAAATATGGATGAGGCGGGGTATTATGCTGCGGCGGACGGCTATCCTCTCATCTATCTCGACGGCCTCGGCAGTTTCAGATACTTCTTCGACCCCGATCATCCCACATATTACGACATCTTAAACGATCCCGTGTATGAGACAAACGGGACATATTATGTCAACGACAAAGGATATTATGAATGTTCGATGCATGCGGGCGACCCGACAAACCCGAATACTCTGCTTGAGAATTTCGCATTCCGCATACTGAAAGAAACGGCGCCCGACAAGACAAAGATCGATCCGTCCAAAAACAGCAATCTGCCCGAAGGATTTGCAAACGAAAATATAAAAGATACCGCAATAGAGCGCAGTACATTTTACGGACAACTTGCCGATGAACTCTATCTTGACGGCTTCGGCGGCGGCACTTATACCACATATGCGGACGAAGACGACAAGACGGGCACGCAACACAATGGGACATACAGCATTGTCCACAACTTCTGGATGACGCAAAATTCCGCAGACGCGGATCAAGTCTGGCTTATAGATTTTTCCTATGATGGCGCGACCGACGACGTCTATTACGCGATACAGCAGAACAGATCGGGCACGATCTTCGCGCAATATTTCGGCAGCGTCAAAAAAGGCGACGACGGCGGTCTTTGGTTTTTTGAAGGCTCTATAACTCTCGACGGCGATACATATGACGACGCGTTTATCATGTTCCTTCTCGACGCCTACAACGATACGATGGTGCTTGTCAAGATAGATGAGCAAACGCTCGGTTCGGGCGAGTTGGCAAGCATTTATGCGCCTATGTTCACGGGCACGGTAAAAAAGACGGGAGCAATTTTTACCTTTGTGTCCATTTCAAACGACGCGCAACTCAGCTTCAAATATTTGAAGGAAGAGGGAGGCATGAAGTATGCTCAGGCAGTGACGAGCACGGGCGAGGACGTAGGTTCCGATCGCAAGATAGACGAAAATCTCACCGTGCATCCTTCGACGGGCACCGCGACCTACATCGACGATCAAGGCAATTCTCATGACGACGTAAAATACACCTATTCGGGCGGCGAATATCTCGAATTCTACACATTCCGCATCGATGACGAGCACATACTATACTATTATCGCGACATTAAGAGCGACGCAGAAGACTTTGTGCAGATATTCAGAGACAACTTGCTCGATTATGCTTTTGAAACCGAGGACGTCATGTTTGCCTATCCCGCAAGGCTGTTGCTTGCGGAAGGCGGCGCGGCGTACATCGCGCTTCCCATGGCTATAGGCGAGCCTGTATTTGTCGGACTCGGCACATACATGCTTGCGGACGGGCTGTACGGCGTCGAATTTACGGATTGGCTGGACGATACGAAATTGATAGATTTCTTCGGCGGCGAGGGATATAAATCGTCGCTCACGACATTCCACTCCTACTACAACAGCTTCAATTTCCGAAAGGAAGACGACGAGGAAAGCGAAACATGCAAGTTCTATGTGCGTTTTGACAAGACTTTCAACGATAACCTCGGCAAAATGTACTTCGATCTTGACAACTTCAAAGCGGACGGTTACAGCAACAAAGCGACGTACGCTCTGGACAGCGGTCATAAGCTTGAGGGCACATTCTACCACATGGACATAATCATCGTGTTTGAAGTGCGCGACGCCAACAACAATGTCATTTCTTCCTACTATCTCAAAGAGGACGCCGAAAACAACAGGATGAAAAACGTATCCGAGGACGCGGGACTGTATTATTTCTACGATATAGATTCCGTGAATTTCGAGACGTTCGGTCCCGACTACGGCGGAAGCTTGACGGATTATATCATCTATGACGGCGAAGAAAGCGTGACAGTAGTGGACATTCAAAAGGACTATTTGGAAAACAAGTACGAAGGCACGATGAAGAAGACTCCGAATTGGACGGAGGACTTCCGCGAATATGAGATCCGCGAGGAAGAGAGCGGAAAGGTCTACAAAGTCTTGCTCGGAAGATTTGTGTCTGTGTGGCATGAGGAATACCTCGTGTACGACTTGCAGAGCAACGCATACAGCGGAGAATATTTCACGGAAGATTACGGAGTGTTGCACGGAAACGGCTACCGTCTCAACTCCGCGACATACGATGTGGACGGCGACGGCATTGCCGATTATACGGGACTCATGGTGCGCGCAACGTTTGACCCGAAGGACATTCAGACTCACGCCTACACGGTCGATGAGGACGGCGACGTCATCGTGTTCACTTACAAGGTCAATGAGGAAATTTCCGCGTCCTTTGTCTTTGACGCCATAACCGACGATTACGGCGATATACTTTATCTCAGAGAGCGCAAACTCCGTTTCGGCGCGTTTGCGGCGTGGGATGTGGGCAAGCGTACGGGCGAATACATGTATCTCGACGGGCAAGGGAATGCGGAATTGCATGCCGCAAACGGAAACATCATCGGCTACGGCACCTATGAAGCCGCTCCCGAGATAAGCGAGACAAGCTATAAATATGAGAGCACCGAGCAAACCTTCTATTTCGCCATCTACATCGAGAGCGAGGAAGGCGGAAGCACCTATTTCGAGTACCGCAAATACGAGCAATATGTCGAGGGCGAATACGACGCGGTCGACTGGTCTCACCTCACGATCAACGGCTTTGGCGAGATCACCTTTACGGATCGTTACGGCGTGGTGTATCAAGGCTATTACGATGTTATCGACAGCGCGCTTATCATGCTGATCACTTATGACGGGTCGGGCGTCACATTCACATTTACGTTTGCCTACAATGAAAGCGGCACAGGCACCTTCCGTCTTGAAGAAAAAGGGCATATAGAGGTCGCACCGCCGACTCCCGAGGAACCCGCGGAGCCTTCGGAGTCCGCAGGCGAATAATGAGGCTTAATCGGCGCGCCCGTCAAGTCTAAACTCGGCGGGCGGTCCGAAAATTGCAAAATATATCGCGACGACAACCTAAAAAAGGAAATAGTTGCATTATCGAATATCAATGAAGCCTCATATTTGAGGTTTAAGTCAATAAGCGAGGTAAAGCTTATGAGAACTACAAAAAAATTTGTCACAATATTTTTGACGGCGCTCATCGTGGTGCTGTGCGCGGCGGTGTTCGTCGCGTGCGACCCAAAAGACGATCACGAGCACGTGTGGCAGGAAGTGGAGAACACCGCAACCTGTACCGAGGCGGGCGAGATCGTCAGCAAGTGCGAAGTGTGCGGCGATGAAAAGCGCGAGCCTTCCGAGGCGCTCGGCCATGATTGGGACATGGAAAACATCCAGACTTTGACTCCCGCCACCTGCGAAAAAGAAGGAGCGGGTAAGGCAAGTTGCAAGCGTTGTACCGAGAAGAAAGATGTCGTGCTTGAAAAGGTACCGCACGACATCAAAAAACCGGTTTTGGACAAGATCAAACCCGCCACATGCACAACTCCCGGTTCAAGAGAGGGCGTGTGCGACATGTGCAAAAAGTATGTCGTTGTCGAGGTCCCCGCGCTCGGACACGATTTCAGCGGCGTCAGCGTCCTCGAATCGGAGGCGAGTTGCGAGGGTAAGGGTATAAGAAAGATCGTTTGCAAACGCAAGAGTTGCGACGGCAATGAAAACGGCAAACCCGCCGTGCAGATCATAGAAAGTCCCGCGCTCGGACACGATTGGCAAGCGAGAGCGGTCGTTGACAAGGATCCTACATTCGATGAAGCGGGGAAGAGATCCGTGCATTGCAACCGTTGTGAAAAGACAAAGGACGACGAAGTGTTGCCGAGGCTCGTCTCAGGACAGAAGGCAACATACAGATGGCGTATAGCGCGCTTCAACGGAGAGGCTCTCAACATAGGTCTTTCAGGCGTAAAGATCGCCGTGAAGGACGAGAACGGCAACCCCGTAAACGGCGATGACGGTTTGCCCGTGGTCTCAAACAGTTCCAACTTCAACCAGAACGACGCGACGATGACCGTCGATCTGTTGCCCGCAAATTACACTGTGGAAGTCACGGGACTGCCCGCCGGATACACTGCCGAAAGTTCTTACACAATAGCTCCCGGCAATGTATACAAGGACCTTCTCATCCATTCGTCATTGTTGCCCGCCTCTCAAGCGACGGACAAGACGAGTTATAACCTCGGTTCCGTAATGCACGACTACACCTTTAACGACGTCTACGGTCGTACGACCACTCTGAGCAGATTGCTTGAGAAAAAAGATATTGTGTTGCTCAACTTCTTCTTCGTAAGTTGCGGCGCATGCCAAAGCGAGATGCCGGGACTTGTGTCCGCCTACAACATCTACAAGGATAAGATGGCGGTCGTCATGATGGACTGCGTCGACTACGACACAAACGAGAAGATAATAAGCGACTTCTTGAAGCCGTTTGATGTGCCTATGGATTGGTACGCCGTGCAAGATATGACGCCAAAGGGCGGAAATCCGAAAGACTATAACAACATCTGCGAAAAATTCAACGCCACCAGCGCGCCTCAAAATATGATCATAGACAAAGAGGGCGTCGTCGTGTATTGTGAAAAAGGTTCGACAAGCGAGATGGTTTTTCGCGACACTTTCAAAAAATACACGTCCGCTCCGTATGTAAAGACGGAGTCGACTGAGCCTGAGGCTCCTAAGCAGGAAACAAAGGCTGTCAAAGTCGACCTCGACATTCCGAGGAAGGACGATCGCAAGGAAGAGATCTGATCGCGAGATAAAACGTTCAATACAGGTTATCCGCTCTCATTTGAGGGCGGATATTTTATGTATTACTTCGAGTTTTTCTTTGTTGTGTTTTTAATCCGCGGCTTTTTGGAGCCACGATTTTTTCTACGCATGTTTTTTTTGCGCCTCGGTTTGGAGCGGTCATTGTGAGATACGCGCCCGTTTTGGGTCGGCGCTTGCAAGAAGTCGATGGGAGTGATATAATAACGCTATGAACGCATTGACTTTGGTACACGAAACAGTGAAAAAGTTTGTGAAGGCGGGCGACCTCTGCATCGACGCGACGGCGGGGCGGGGCTATGATACGGCATTTCTCGCCTCGCTTGCGGGGAGCGGGTGCGTCACGGCTTTCGACATACAGCAAGAGGCGATAGACTCCACTCGCGCTTTGCTCGCCTCGAGGGGGCTTGAGGCGAGGCTCATACTCGCCTCGCACGCCACTATGGACGAGTATTTCGAGGAAGGGAGCGTGAGTTGCGTCATGTTCAACCTCGGTTATCTTCCATGCGGCGATCACAGCGTGTTCACGCGCTTTGAAAGCACGCGCGAAGCAATCGAAAAAGGACTTAAACTGCTCAAAACAGGCGGTTTAATGTGCGTTTCGGTGTATTACGGCGGGGACAGCGGCTATGAGGAGCGCGACGCGCTGTTGCCATATCTCGCCTCGCTTGACGACGGCAAATATCAAGTCATCATGGCGTCATTCTACAATTGGAAAAAGGATCCGCCCATTCCGTTTTTCATCGTAAAGCTGTGATCTCGCGCGAATAAATGGGATATTGACGTAAATAAAGATTTATTGTAAAATAAATTCGGAGCTTGGCATATTTTTCGATAATGTGCGCATATAAGAGGGAAATCATGAAAAATTCATTCAAAAGCGCAATTTGCATTTTGATGACGCTCTGCATTTTGCTCGTCGCGCTCGTAGGTTTTGCGGCGTGCGACGACAAAGCGCCCGACTACGGCGGCGAATTCGAGTTGCCCGTGGGTCTGAAACCCGTGCTTGAAAACAGGATGGAGGCAAGCGACATCGACGTCATCGACAGCGCGCTCGCGGAGGACGCGGACGTCGCGACAAAAAAGAAAGCCGCGTTGATGCTTTACGACATCGCAAATGCAAGCCGCATCGAGGACGGCACGTCTTTGGCGGTGCAGGACTCCAAAATGGGCATAATGGGGCTTTTTGACAAAGTGAAACCGACCACAACTCTCGCTTCCACTTCCGCAACGGTGACCATGCACGGCTTCACCCTCAAAAACGGCGGCGATTGGTATGGCGAGTTTGTCGCGCAAGTGGACAAGGACAGCGGATATATGGCGGAGCTTATGACGATGTTCTCGACCATGCTCAAAATAAATTATCATCGCGAGAGCGCGCCCGACGACTATTATTTCAACATCATAAAAAGCTCGTCTATAGAGGCGGACTGCGGCATCTCGAGATTTCCTTATTCGTCATATAAACTCATCAAAGAGGCGGAAGTTTTCGATCTCGACGCATTCAAAAACGCGACGAATATTCTTGACGCTCCCAACGAGATATACAATATGGACTTTTGTGAGGAGATCCTATCCGACGACGTCGTCATCTCAAAGGCGGACGGCGCGTACAAAGTCCGTTTTACCGTTGATCCCAACGCGGACAGCGAGCTTCTCAAGCAGTGGTTCCGCATGCCGCAAAAGGATATGCAGGAAGGCGGGCAGGAAATTAAATCCTATCTCAGATACATCTGCGAGTTTGAGGTGTGGGACAACGGCTACGCGAAGTCTTATTATGCGGAATATGTGCGCGACGCGGGCATGGGTAGCGGCATAACGATAGACAGGTTCAACTATATCTGGAACGAGCAGGAAATTTTGAATATTATTTCGGACGACTATCGCCTCGACAAATTCGACGCCCTGAG
Organism: uncultured Clostridia bacterium; assembly: GCA_947589475.1. Taxonomy (GTDB): domain Bacteria; phylum Bacillota; class Clostridia; order Christensenellales; family CAG-917; genus CAG-475. The sequence continues at coordinate 3,774 of CANQBO010000006.1, read as the reverse complement.
CAAGAATAAATTGAACGACATCGACGATTATCTCGAGCTTTACATGTCGGCAGGCACAGTCAATGCCAAAATGCCGACGCTCTACATCGCGCTTATTGTGATAGGCGCCGTCATCTTCGCCGTCATAGTCGCCGTCATAGTCGTCGAGATACTTGTGAGGAAGGGCAAACTGCCGAAACTTGCCGCAAAACGCGAGGCGAGAAAGCAAAAGCGCCTTGCAAAGAAAGCGGCGAAGAAGGGCAAAAGTAATGAAGCCGACGGCAGTGAAACGCCTGTTTTAAAAACGTCCGAGGAAGGCGATGGCATTGACGGTTTGGAGGTCGAGGAAGTCCCGACTGAGACGGACTGCGACGAGGGTACGGATTGACCGTCTGCTTCGATCTAAAATCGATCACGTTTCGAGTTTACGCTTCGCGCGATTTGTAAATTACCAAAAGCCGCGGCTTATGTCGCGGCTTTTTAGTGTGGTTTTATTTTTAAGTACACGTTTTGACGTTGATGTTTTGCGTTTTGTTTTCCGCTATGGAAGGGAAGCGCAGCCACTCTTCGCCTAAGGCATTCTCGCGAGGGGAAAGTCACTGCTTGTTGAGGAGTTTAAAGGACTTCTTGTTGTTTTTGTACAGCTTTTTGAACACCGCGAAGCCCTTGTCGTAGACCTTCTCCTTAAGCTCGAAGTTGGGGTTGAAGCACTTCGATACGGGAATGAATTTTTTGATGTCGTCAAAAGAGGGTATCAATCCGAGGCCTACGCCCACGCATGCCGCCGCGCCCAAAGCCCCGACGTTTTGCGGGTGGTCGACAGTCTCTATGACGTAGCCCGTGATGTCCGCGAGCACTTGACAGGTGAAGTCCGATTGCGCGCCGCCTCCTACAAAGCGTATTGTGCCCGACGGCTTGACCTTCTTCGCCGACGCTTCGAGCATCCAGCGTTTATGGTAGCAAATACCCTCCAGCACGGCGCGGATAAGCTCCGTCTTTCCCGTCTCGAGGCTGATGTTGAAAAACATGCCTCTCGCATTGGGATCCTCAAAGGGGCAACGGTTTCCGTGCAACCACGGCGTGAATATGACGCCTCCGCTTCCCGCGGGAATGTCGTCCACGATGTCCGTCATATGATTGAAGAGGTTGAGCACTTTTTGCTCGAAGTCCGCATTTTCGGCGTGCTCCTTTTTTATGTATACGCCGATCTCGTCGAGGGCGAGGTGGTCGCGCACCCACTCGAAGCACTTGCCCGACGTTTCCATTTCCGCAAAATAGTTGAATTTGCCGGGGTCTGCGCCGACGGTCGCGGCGATCATGCTTGTAACGTCGACGACGGACTTGTTTGTCACCGTGCCTACCCAGCCCGACGTGCCGCTGTAGATGTGCGTGTCGCCGAGTGACGTCGCGCCCGCGCCGACGCCGATGAGACTTGCGTCCATGCCTCCGCCGAACACGCGTATTCCCATTGCCAGCCCCAGCTCTCTCGCGGCTTTTTCCGTCACGCGACCCGCGCAGTCCGTCGAGGCGATGAGACGAGGCATATGTTCGTACTTGACGCCGAACATCTTGCACAGCTTCTTTGAGAACCTGCGCTTTTTATAGTCGTAGAGCAGGGTGCCGAAAGCAGAGTCGTACGTCATCACAAATTCGCCCGTCAGTCGCGCGATGAGATATTCCTTGACGTCCAACCACTTGTACGCGCGCGCATAATTTTCCGGCTCGTGCTTTTTGAGCCAATTGTATTTCCACACGGGGTCCTTGACGCTTACGGGCGCGGCTCCCGTCACGATGAGCGCGGGTATGATCTTGAAAATATTGCCGCCCGCGATCTTTATGCCGTTTGCGATGCCTTCCTTAAATTCCTCCGTCGCGCGCTGATCCATATAGCTGAAGGCGCGATGTACGGGGACATTTTCCTTGTCCACCATGACGAGTCCCTGCGCCTGTGAGCAGAATGACAGCCCCGATATGTTTTCGGGCTTCACGTCGCACTCTTCGAATATGCGACGCGTGGTGTTTATCATCGCTTGCCACCACTCGTCGGGATCCTGTTCCGCTCCGCCGTCGTCAAGCACGTACAACTTGTAGCCTTCCGAAGCGGAAGCGATGGTCTTTATGCTGTCGCCGATTTCGAAAAGACAAGTCTTGAGACCCGTTGTGCCGACATCGTATGCTATTACATATTTTTCCATAAAAATGCTCGCTTTTTCGATTTATTAAAAAAATTATAGCATAATTTTAATAGTTTGTAAAGCGTGTTATTCTATGCAGACATCGCCATATGTACGGCTAAATTAAAAGGCGCTTCGAAAGACGTGCTTCCGAAGCGCGGTTTACTTTTGATTGTACGCGTTGTCAGAATATATGTATGACTTTAACTGTGTTGAGCACGAGCAGAGTAATGTAGGCGACATAGCCCGCAAGCAAAGCTCCGCCTTGCCAGCGCTTGAAGCGACCCGCTATGAGAGCGGGGATCAACGCTACCGCCGCTACAGCGAGACAGAAGGGGAAATCTATCACCGCCGATTGAGCGGATATGGGGAGCGTTGTGCCGAATTTGCCCGCGCTTATGAATGCGCAGAGGGGCAAAATGAGCGATATATCGATCACGTTTGCGCCTATGATGTTGCCCACTGACAGATCCGCCTTCTTTTTGATTATGGAAGTTATCGTCGTGACAAGTTCGGGCAGGGAAGTGCCGACCGCGAGTATGGTGACGCCAATGATGTCCTCGGGCACGGACGCGATGCGCGCAAGCTCGGACCCGTTGTCGCACATCAGCTGTGCGCCGAGCACTATGCACCCCGCGCCTATGATGAATTTCAAGATGTTTTTGCCTATATCCGCCTTTTCGATGACCATGCCCGTGCGCTTTATAGTGAGCTTTTTGCGCTGTTGCGCCTCGGCATAGTAGGAAAGGGCGCCGTTTCCGTTTGCAAAAACAGAGTTTGCGACCTGCACGCTGTCCGGCTTCTCCACGGGCGTCTCAAGCGCGAGTTGCGACGCATGTTTTTTTGCGCTGAGCAGATTTTCCACCATAAATGCGAGGAATATCGCAAGTACGATGATGGCTTCCCACCAATTCACGACCTTGTCCGCCGTCGCGCTGACCGCCCAAAGCACGGATATCGCGACAAGCAACAGCGCCATTTTTGCGGCATAATCTTTGCGTTTGAATTTTGAGGGTATGAAGAGCAAAGATATAGCCAAAATAAGCGCGATGTTGCAGTTGACGGAGCCTACCGCATTGCCTATGGCAAGCCCCGCGCTGCCTTGTGCGGCGGCTATGCTCGAGACAAGTATCTCGGGCAGGGTGGTGGCGACGCTGACGATCGTCGCGCCTATTATGAATGTGGGAATGCCGCTGACTTCTGCGATCCAGCTTGCCGCGTCGACAAACCAATCGCCGCCCTTGACTACAAGGATTATTCCAAGAGCAAGCAAAAACAAGCAACCAACCGTGTTGGTGACGCTCAGCCCGCTTGAAAGTAGAAACGATGTCATAATTCTCTCTCTTTAAGCCCGTGAAATGCGAGCACAAAAATATATTGCCACATCGCGTGGCTTTTGTCAAACGATAAAAGTATTATGTAAAATAATAATATTATGGCAAAAACGCGATCGCGGCAAAACGGCACGACGCTTAGGACCTAAACGTATCGCTTTTTGCATTTTTTGAGTCCTATGCGTCGCTTCCAGCAAAACGCTATGGAGCGGTAAATTGTCAAATGAAGTGCAACACTTTTTGTAGTTCATTATTCCACAAGTCCTCTGCTGTTTGGTAGTTTAAGA
>CANQBO010000005.1 GCA_947589475.1 uncultured Clostridia bacterium | reverse complement strand
GTGACGATGTAACACCGTGTAGAAACGCATAGCCGGTGGAACGAATTTTATGGGGTATATGATCGGGGTCCCCATAACAATGAGTGACGATGTAACACCGTGTAGAAACGCATAGCCGGTGGAACGAATTTTATGGGGTATATGATCGGGGTCCCCATAATAATGAGTGACGATGTCACTTTTTAAATAAGCATTACGCGAGTGGAACGAATTTTATGGGGTGATTTTAGGGGGAGGCTCCGCGTGAAAGCAAGCGGGCGTAAGCCCGCGTCCCCAAGCGCAAAAAATAGCGAGCCATGAGCATTTCTAACGCAACATTTGTCCGAGCTGTTTTGGGGTCCCCATAATAATGAGTGACGATGTAAAACAGTGCAGAAATGTACAGCGTGTGGAACGAATTTTATGGGGTAAGAGAATTGTGAAGCGTACATTTTTTGCGCGCGGAGTGGCGCGGCATTTTGCGGTATACCCTTATCGCCCTTACTTCGTAATGGGCGAGGGTATTGAGCAAATGCAAGCGGGTGGTGGGGGTCCCGACTTATAACGTAACCTCTGACCGAGCGCACTTATACACAGACGGACGTAATGTCCGAGATACCAACGTATATTCCTAGTGCGCTCAAGCGCAGTCGTAAAGGCTGTCTATACTTGCTTGAGCTTTAGTTACCCTTGTCCGTGATTTCTTGTAAAACGGCGCTATGCTATAAGCAAAATCGCGAAATTTTTCTTAATTTATCTTTATTTTTTGCAACCAAAGGCAAAATTTGGTTGATATTACGGATTTTTGATGTATAATATAATTTGCATTTTTATGTATAATACACTTTAAGCGCGCTATGCGCGCACGGAGTATCTTATGAGAAAACGTATCGGTTTGATATTTGTTGTCTTGCTTATAGCGTTGCTGACGGCGGCGCTTGTCGCATGCGACCCCGATCCTACGAACCCGCTCGGTCCCGAGGATCCCTCTCAGAGCACGTACACCGTCACTTTCGATTTGAACGGCGCATTGTTTGAATTTCCAGAGGAGCTTGCGCCCATAACGGGCGTCAAGTACGGCGACACCATTGCGGAGCCTCTCGACAAGGACGGCAAGCGCATCGAGCTTCAGAAGGAAGGCTATGAGTTTAAAGGCTGGACGGCAAACAACGATGACTTCGTTTTTGGCGAGGGCGGAACGAAGATCGTCTCCAACACGACGATCCGCGCGAAATTCGTGGCAAAGAAATATTATCACATTCCCGACATCTACACCACCGTCACCTACGAGGGCGGCAAGTATGTCCTGAACGAGAACGGCCACGCGAAAACGTATGACAACGGAGATCCTATCCCCTCCAACAACGTACTCACCGACTCTCTCGGCGAGGAAGTCAAGGACGGAAAGGGCAATACCATAAGCGTGCCCGACACCGACATAACGTTTGCGGAGAATGCGATCGGACCCAACACTACGCTCTACTCCACCTACAACGCCACCGCTCCTTCGAGAATGGCTGTACCGTCAAGACCGGCGCTCGACGGCGAAGAGAAGGACAACTTCTGCTTCTGGTACTATATGACGGACACCCTCGACGAGGACGGAAACCCGGTCACCGAGGACGGCAACCCAAACGGAAAGGTCTTGCAACACCCCGTTCAATTTTCCGAATGGGCGTCTAAGGGCGCGACGGACGTAGCGGTGCGCGAAATCACTTACACCTATGACAATCCTCTCACGCTGTACGCCATGTTCGAGAGCGACCTGCCTTTCGTGACGGTGGAATACTACGAGAGCGAAACGAGCGAGGAGCCTCTCAACAAGACGGAAATTGAAAACGGCGAATTCAAATATCGCCTCGGCGAGAAAATTCCCGAAAGCGAAGAATTCTTCCCATTGCCGACTCAAACATCGGCCCATCAAACGGATTATGATTTCAACTATTGGTATTTCGTCTACCTCACCGAAAACGAGGAAGAGGGCGAAGAAAAAGTCCGCAATGTGCAAAAGTTCGTCTTTGAGACCTTTGACGAAAACGGCAACTCCTTAAACAAGGATTCCGTCACGTCGCCCATGGACGCGGCACATGACGAAAACATCCCCGCGGTGGAGCAAAACTTCCGCCCCGTTACCCTCAAGCTGTACGCGAATTGGGTGAAGATGATCACCATAAACAACGCCGAGGACTACAACGCCAAACTTGCGACGCCTATTGGCGAACTGTTTGCGAAAATAGCGGCGCTCAAAGACGGCGAAACTCTATCCGAAGAGGATCAAAAAGACCTCGACGAGTTTTTGACGGCGACGATAAAATTCGCGGACAGCATCGACTTCGGCGGCAAAACGCTTACTCCCCTGTTTGACGCGGATCATCCCTTCGCAGGCATGATCGACGGCGGAAAATACACCGCCGACGCCGAGGACAAGCAAACGCTTGACGGGAAAAATACGCTTTCAAACATAAAAATTGAGGGCGAGAGCCACGCTTCCCTCTTCGGCTATGTCGACGGCATTATAAAAAATCTGAACGTTGAGCAGATTTCGATCAAAGCGACCGGAGACGACAACGTCCTCTATCTCGGCGCGCTTGCAAGCGTAAGTCGCGGCTCCTTCTCAAACTGCGTCATTAAGGACGTCACTTTCTCGCTTCCCGCCGAGAATGCGGGACTTGCCTACATCGGCGGTCTTGCGGGACAATTCAGCGGAACGGCAAACGTCTCAGATAAGGGCAGTATAAAAGAGTGCAGTGTGACCCTCTCTCTGAGCGGTTTGTCCGCAAAGGGGCTTTACATCGGCGGTATCGTGGGCGACAGCGGCTCCTCGACGGTGATCTCAAACTGCACCGCGGCTTTGACGATCGCATCTTCCGTCGTCGCAACCGAAAGACAGGGCGCCTACTCGGGACTTAAGATAGGCGGCATCGCGGGCAACAGCGTCGCGGATCTGTCCGCTTGCGAGGCTACGCTCACCGTAAACGAAAATGCGATCACCGCAAAAGGCACCGCTCTCATAGGCGGCTTGCTCGGACAAAACGCGGGCAGCGTCTCCCGCTCTCACGCCATATTCACCGCGCCTTCTCTCAGCCTCGGCTCCATCGCTCCGCTTCAATCGCTTGCGGTCGGCGGACTCATAGGACTCAACGAGGGCGACATCATCAACAGCTATTCGGACGTGAACATCGCCTTGACAGTGATCGCAGACCAAAGGGCGCAAATAGGCGGTCTTGTGGGCGGCAACAACTCCGCGCGCGCGGACAGTCAATCGGACAAGGAAAAAGGTCCCGGCGCGATCAACCGTTGCTATTCGACGGGAAAGATAACGGTGAACGTGGACGAAGCGGTCACGTCCGCAACTCTGTATGTTGGCGGAATGATAGGCTTCAGCAGGCACAGCAAGTTTGCAAACAACTTTACGCTTACAAACCTCGACATAAACTACAATACGACCGACAATAGCCTCATACATGCGGGTTTCTTGTTCGGTTCTCTCGACAAGAGCGCGACCATCGCTTCGGGTTACTATTCCACGGAAAACGAGATCAAAATCAACGGCAAGGCCGAGTATGGCATAAACTATGTTCAGGACGACCCCAAAGACGAAGACGGAAGCTCCGATACCTCCGACTCGAGCGATGAGGAAGAAACTCCCGAAGAAGGCGGAATATTCAGTCTCGGCACGCCTCGCGACAAAGCCGATTTTTCAAACAAGGAAATCGTGTTTGGCACAAATTCCGACGACGTCAATGATCGCCTCGGCTGGGCAGGCGGCAATGAGGACTCCTCCAAAAATATCTGGAAACTGAACGACGAGGATCCCTACGCCCTTCCGACACTGGTCGGCATCGGCTTCCCGCAAGAGTCACAAGAAGGCTGATATTTGTGGAGCGTCGCTCCACACACCCCGTGTGGGCTACACGCCCACACCTCGGCAAAGGGCAATTTGCCCTTTGGGTCCCAAGTAAAAAACGCGAACGTCGGCGCTTTCGGTCGCTCGGGTCCGCGTTTTTTTGTATGCATGTAAAACCCCATGCAAAAAAGCTTGACGTTTGCTTTTACATTGCCTGTTTTTTACTCAACTGTTTTTTCTTGATGACGTCGGCGATCATGGCGTCCATAAGACGCATACATTCGTCGCTGTATTTGATGTCGGCGGCGAGCGTCTTTTTCGATATGCGCGCCATTTTTGCGGGATCTTCGAGAAGAGCGTCTATACGTTGCGTGAGCATCCCGATGTTGCCGTCCTCGAAGATACATTCCTCGTCCGCGGCGAAATCGTATGTGGCGCTGAGGGGCGAATCGGAGACTATCGTAGGCACCCCGCACTTCATAGCCTCCAGACAAGCTATGCCCTCAAGCTCGATGTACGCGGGGTGGACGTAGAGGTCTGATATGTTCAACAATTTCACCATATCCTCGCGCGAAAACACTCTCAAAATCGGCGGATTTGTCAGCTTTTTCGAAATACGTTTATAGTATTTGTCTCTGGCGCCGTGTCCTGCAAGCACAAGTTGTATCTTGCTCTCGTGCTTTGACTGAAGGACTGCTTTGATAAGCGCCTCCTGCCTCTTCTCCCGCGAATATCTGCCCGTTGAAACGACGACATACTTTCCCTCGAACTCGGCGGGTCGCGCTACTTCTCTCTTTTGAAAGGTCCTGTCCGCGCCGTTTGATATGACGTAGGCGGGCGTCTGTTTGCCTATCTTGTATTCAAAACGATATTTTATAAAGCCCGTGGGAAAGTGTATTCCGTCCACCTTTTGATACATAGCCTTATACATGCGCTTGTAAATTCGCGTATTCAGCGCCGTAAACTTGTCCAGACGAAAATACGCGGTTATATTTTCCGCCATGACATGAAAACCCGCCGAAATGGGTATGTCTTTCTCGCAAGCGATGTCCGCCGCATATCTCGCGAGACGAAAAGGTGTGATGCAGTGTATATATTCTATGTCCGCGAGCGCCTCTTCCATAAGCCTCCGCGAACATTTGCTTATGGATACGCCCACTTTTTGCACGTACCTGTTGAGAGGCGCGCCCAAATTGCGCACGGGCACCACAAAATAATCGGGGTCTCCCTTCTTGCTTTGGTCGGGACAAATGACGCGCACCTCGTGCCCCGCCCCTTTCAAGTGTTCGACCAAATTGTAGGTCGCAACAAACGTGCCGTTGCTTCCGCTTCCGAGCAGATCGTTGACGATCGCGATCTTCATATGCTTTTCCTCTCCTGTTGCAAGTCGTTATCCCCCAAATCCACGCTTTCGGTCGCCGCGCTCCCCGTCCGCTCCTGCTCGCGAGACTGTGCAGAAGCATGCCGCGCTTTGAATTTGTACACCACGGCAAGGCGATACCTGTTGTATCTTTGTATCATGCATGGCAAGACGTTGATAAAAAAATTCACCGCCAAAATCGGCAGGACAAAATACCAATCCCGCACGGGGAATATCGCCAAAAACAAAAGCGCAAATACGGCGCCTCCCGCGTGCAACGCCTCGCCCTGACAGGTCTCCCTCAAAAAGCGCGAAAGATATTCAAGCTCCGTACCCTTGAGGTTTTTCTTTGAAAAGCCCGCCGAAGCGCCAAGCTCCGGGACAGCCTTATCCTTCCACTTTTTTATGCCGAGCTTTTCGTAAAACTTTACTTCCTTTTTATTTACGAGAAAAGGCTTTTTGTCGTAACGCCATAAGTTTTTAGGCAAAAGGCGCACGATGACGTCCAAAAATCCGAGCAACAGCCCGCAGAATACCACCAAAAACAACGGAGCGCAAATCGCGTATGTCAAAGTGATGACGTTCGTAAAAAAATGCACCGCAAGCGTTGCGCCTTCAGAAAGCGCGACAGTCAAAACTATTACTGCAATATACAACATAACGACCTCCGAAGACAGGTATTACGCCGCGTGTTTTCTGCCGACGACAAAATATAAAAACGACAGCAGGCCCGCCGTCATTAAAGACGCAATCGCCGCGCCCGCCACGATAATTCCCGACATGGAAAAAATCACTTCAAAGACCATGATGCTTCCTCCTTTATTTCGCCTCTCCGTGCTTGCTTTTTTGAGTGTTTCCGCTTTTGCACATGTCTATGCAAGAGCGCAAAATATATCTCAAAAATATAATCCCCCCCCCCGTATATTTTTTTGTATTGAAAGTATACTTCCGTAGCTGTCAACTTGTCAATGATTTTTTAAAGATCGATGAAATTTTCTTTCTTTTTTTCACTTATCATAAGTTTTCCCTCCGCCATCATTCCTCTTTTTTAATAGCTCCGGATTTTTTTGTTGACGCTCTGTCGTATTCGCTTTCGATCGTCGATCGACGCATATATTCATGATCGAATCATCTGCAATTGTAGTACTTGCCGATGAAAACACCACTGCAAAATTCCGATTTTTGTTGCGTTATAAATTTCCCTCGAAAAAAATGTACTATAAATCGCTTATACCCGATCCATGAATATCGGGAGTGGAAACCGCCGTTCATATATGGGCACGCTTGAGGTATAATTTGTTTGTTTAAAGAAAAGTTCGGAGTTTAGCGAGGTGATGAAAGCGCAAATAAAAACTCGGGGCATGCGACCGTCGACATCTGTCTCATACGCAACAGTCCATACCGTACGCAGTCAAAAAAGCGTCGCGAATGCCGAGATTTCGCGACGCTTTTGATTTGAAGTTGTATTTTGTTTACGCTTTGGTGTGCTTGATGCCCTTCACCTCGCAATATTTGGCGGCGTCCGAGTGGACTCCGCAGACGACCTCGACTTCGTCGCAACCGTTGAACAGTCCCCAACCGAACTCGTGCACGGAGTCGGGAATGACTATACGCTTGAGCGAAGAGCACCCTCTGAATGCCGTGTCGTCTATCTTTACGACGGAGTCGGGCAAAATTATCTCCTCGAGAGAGGAACAGCTGTAGAAAGCGCCCTCGCCTATCTCGCTGACGGAGTCGGGTATTTCGATTTTCTTCAAGGCTATGCACTCGCAGAACGCCCAATCGCTTATCACGGTGACGGAGTCGGGGATGCTGTATGTATCGCCCGCGCGCTGTGCGGGGTAGCAGATGATCGTGGACTTGTTTTTGTTGAAGAGTATGCCGTCGAGCGACTTGAACCACTTGTTTTTGAGGTCCACGACTATGCTTTCGAGGTTGCAACAGCCTCTGAAAGGACCCGATCCTATGCTGGATACGGACGCGGGAATGAAGAACGTGCTGAGCGACTTGCAGTCTTTGAACACGTTTTTCCCTATTTTTGTGATGTTGTTTTTAAGCTTGACCTCGCTTAGTTCTATACACCCGTTGAACACCATATCGTCAAGTTTCGTGACGTTTTCGGGGATGTCTATCTTTTTCAAGCTGACGCAATTCGCAAACGAGCTTTCGCCGAGTATCGTCAATTTTTTGGGGAGCTTTATGCTCTCGAGCGATTTGCAGGAGTTGAATACGCCGCCGTATATCTCCGTCATGCCGTCCTGAAGCTCGACGTCTTTGAGGGAGGCGCAGTTTTCAAAGGCGCGCTCGCCGAGTTCGAGGTCGTCGTTGTCCGCGATGAGCGTCGTAAGCGCTATGCAATCTCTGAACGCGCTCTCGCCCACTTTGCGGACGTTGGCGGGAAGGTGCAACTCCTTCATGGACTTGCAACCTCTGCATGCCTCGCCTCTCAATTGCTCGACCTCGTCGCCGATGATGAGCTTTTCGAGGTGTTCGCAGTTTTTGAATGCGCCCTGTCCTATGATCTTGACTCCCGAGGGGACGCTGAGCGTTACGCTTCCGTCCTTGCACTTTAGCAACACCCCGTCCTCGACTTCGAGACTGCGCATGGTCTCTATGGGCAGACCCGAGATGAGTTTGTTTATCTGCCTGTCGTAGTTGCCCGAATCCACGCCCTTGACGTGTTGCAAATTTTCGAGGATCATCTTGAGCGGAGCGGGGATCTGCACGTTGTCCTTCAAATATATGGGATATATCTTCTTGTCGTTTTTGAATGCCGTGATGATCTCCATCCCGCAATATTTGGATTCGAGCGCGGAGTCGGATATGAAAAGCAGGAAAGCGCTGCACTGCTCTATCCTGGTCCTGAGTTCCGCCCTGAAATCCTCGCCTATCTCCATGGAGTCGTCATACCAAAAGCGGTATTTTTCCCTGTCGAGGATCTTGAGTATCCGATACACATGCTCTGTGTCCGCGTGCGAATAGCTCACGAAGATATAAGGTTCGTCTCCCTCATATGCCGTGAGGTCCATTCTTTCGAAATTTCCGTCGTAGACCTTGTCTTTTTTCTCTTCCATATTTTTTCTCCCATATATGTCGGGCGTAAGCCCTTATTTTCGATAATATATGCGGCGGGACGTCACATCAGTCCGCTCACCGCAAACAATCCGCCCAGCGCCGCGAACAGCGTGGGTATTGCGACCAAGATGCCTATCTTCAAAAAGTCCAGATAACCGAATTTCAAGCCGTGCTCGTTGAGTATGGAACTCCACATAATGCCAGCAAGCGCGCCTATAGGCGTCAAAAACGCGCCTATGTTGGAGCCTATTATCGTGGCAAATACCGCCTGCAGAGCCGCCGCCCCGCCGCCCATAGCGCCTATTATGGAGGAATAGAACACGCTCATCGGAATGTTGTTGATGATGTTCGCCATCAAAAACGACGTCGTACCGTACTTCAAAATGGCGAGGTCTTGCCCGAAGAAATTCGCGATAGACGCGCTTATGCCCTTCTCGCCCAGCACAACTATCATTATAAACATGGACAGCACGAACGGCACAAGTTGATATGGCGCGCGCTTTATACAGCCGACAAGCTCCTTCGGTTTTTGCTTTCTGACGAGCGAGATGACAAGCACAAACAAAAACAGGCTTCCCACCGAGCATATCGACACGAGCCACATCTCTATGCCGATGTACGAGCTTATTGCAAGCAACACCGTGCATACGGCGAGGTGCGCGATGCCCACCCACAGCAGAAGTTTGTCCTCTATCTTTATGTCCTCCGGCTCGCCCTCGATGGGCGCGGAAAGGTGTTTTCTGAACATCAGATACAGAGCGCCGAAAGCGACGAGACCGGCGAAGAGCGTAGGCACTATGCTTATCTTGAGATAGGAGAAAAAGTCGACGTCAAATGCCGTAGCAAGATAGATGTTTGTGGGGTTTCCTATGATGAGTGCCATGCTCCAGGTGTTTGCCGCGACGAATTCCGCCGCCAGATACGGCGTGGGATTTATTTTCGCGTTTTTGGCAAAATAGCAGATGAACGGCGTAAACGAAAGGATGATTATGTCGTTCGAGGTGAAAACGGTGAGCACGGATACGATGAGATACAAAAACAGAAACAGCTTCTTTTGCCCCGTCCTCGCCTTTTTGAGCACCGCGCTCGCAAGGTATCTGAAAAAGCCCAGCTCGTCGAGGAATATGGACAGTATCGTCATGGACAAAAAGAGCGCGAGTATCTTGAGCGGGTTTATCGCCGTGTCCGCAATGAGCGCCTCGCCCACCGTCTTGAAGTCCGCCTCGCCCACGGCAAAGAGCAACAGCGCGCCCGCCAAAGTGACGACCCAATATGTGCTCACGGAAAACTTCTTGCCGAATTTTATCTTAGGAAAAAACAGCACGCTTAAGATCATGACTATACATGTAACGATACAGATGGATAAAGACAGCCACATAGTGTTCTTTTCCGTGCTTTTAAAAGCGCGCTCCTTTGCTTTCCCCCCGCACGCACTCGGCGCGGAGCATATTTACGGCAACATCATTATATTGCCGAAGCGACGATTATGATAACATCTCTTAAGGCGCGGTGTCAAACGAATTTGTCGCTCGCTCGCCAAAACCCGCCCCAAACAAGCGCAAAAAGCGCTTGCTTTCTCCTTCCTCGGACAGATACGGCGCGGCATGCGCGCCGCGCCTCTTGTTTTTTCAAAACTCGCCCGTCACTTTGCGGGAGTGTAAAACACCTTGCCCTCGTACGGCTTTGTGACCGCGGCGAAAGACGCATTCTCATATACTGAAAGTATCTCTTGCGCGCCTTCGGGTATGTACTTCGCAAACTTCTTGCAAGAAATGTTCTTCTCGCTGACGTTCAAAATTATCGTGAGTTTGGACCCGTCGTCCGCGATCTTGTCATAGACGAAGAGGTGCGGATCCTTTTTGAGGTGGATCTCAAATCTGCCGTACACCGCCGCGTCTTTATACTGCTTGCGCAGGGCGATGACCTTGCGATAGAAGTGGAGCAGGCTGTTGCGGTCCTTTAAAGCCGCCTCGACGTTTATCTCGGTGTAGTTGGGATTGACGCTGTACCACGGCTGAGCCTCGCTGAAGCCCGCATTCTTGCCCGCCGTCCACTGCACGGGAGTGCGAGCGCAGTCGCGCGCGGCGGTGTGCGCGACTTTGAGGATGTGTTTTTGACTGAAGCCGAACTTGCGCATGAGGTCGCGCACGCAGAATGTGGATACGTCCTTAAATTGCGCCCACGGATCCGTCCCCTCTGGATACTTGTCGAAATAGGGACACGTCATTCCTATTTCCTGCCCTTGATATATAAATTGCGTGCCGCTCAAGAAGGAGTACATTATGGCGAGCGCCTTGCCGCTTTCCACTCTGTACTTCTCGCTTCCGTAGCGGGATATGGTGCGGGGTTGGTCGTGATTTTCGAGGTAGTTCGCATTCCAGCCCTTTTGATAGAGCATAGTCTGCCATTTGTCATACACTTTTTTGAGCTTTTTGAGCGAGAACTTAGTCTTTATCCAGCCTATCATTATGCAGTCCGCCTCCATATGCTGGAAACCTATGCACATGTCAAGCTCTCTGTTGTCGCCTTCTACATACGTGAGCGCCTTTTCGGGCGTGAGCATGGGAGCCTCGCCCACCTGGAAGGCGTCATAGTCCTTGAGGACTTGCCTGTACTCGCTCAGATACTCGTGGATATGCGGTCCGTTGTTGTAGTGCTCTATTCCGCGGGACGCGGGCATGAGCGGGAAACCGTTTGGCAATCCCTCCGCCTTGCTTATCTGCGTGATGACGTCCTCTCTGAAGCCGTCTACGCCCATATCCAGCCAAAAACGCATGACTTTTTTGATGTATTCGCGCACGACGGGATTGTCGTGATTGAGGTCGGGTTGTTCCTTAGCATAGAGGTGCAGATAATATTGCCCTCTTTCGGGGACGTACTCCCACGCGGACCCCGGGAATGTGGACATCCAATTGTTGGGCGCCTTCTTTCCCTTTTTCCCTTTCCCGTCCCGCCAAATGTAAAAGTCCGTGAAAGGCTCTATGCGCTTGACGCTCTTCTTGAACCACTCGTGCTGATCGGACGTGTGATTGATGACAAGGTCCATGACGACCTTAAGTCCGCGCTCGTGCGCCGCCTTAAGCACTTCTTTAAACTCGTCCAGAGTGCCGTATTCGGGGTTGATGTCGCAATAATCCGCTATGTCATAGCCGTAGTCCGCCTGCGGAGACGTGTACAGCGGCGAGAACCATATCGCGTCCACGCCCAAACTTTTGATGTAGTCCAACTTGCTCATCACGCCCTTGAGATCGCCTATGCCGTCGCCGTTGCCGTCCTTGAACGACCTGGGCCATATCTGATACATCGACATCTCTTTGAACCATTTTCTCTCTTCCATAACTTTCTCCCAAATGCCTCTTTGAGGCTTGATATATAATATAATACAGCTTGTTTGAATATATTTCAAGAGGAAAACTTCCCCTATCTTCGCTTTTTTTAAAGGCAAAAGGCTTTTGAAAAACCGGCATAAAAATTAAGCGCGCTCTGATGCGGGGTTTAAATATTTCAGGGCGAGACGCATATTTCAACTTTTGAAGATGTTTTCGATCTCTTTGAATATTGTTTGATGATCGGAAGAAAAGCACTCGTATGCGACGCGTATCTTCGGTTCCGTGCCGCTTGCGCGAAGTATGAAGCGACCGTTCCCGCCGTAACGTTCTTTTGCGAGCGCGATTTTTTGTTGCATAACGTCGCTTTTCAGCTCGCGGGAGGGATCCTCGCTCGGCAGGTCGAAACTGCACATGGGGTACGGTTTGAAGGCGGGAAGAGCGCCCAAAGTCCGCTTTGTCTCGAGAAGGGAAAGCGCGGTTATGAGTCCGTCCCCCGTGCTCGCGCGGTCAAGCATGAGGATATGTCCGCTCTTTTCGCCGCCGAGAGGACAGTCGTTTTCAAGCAATGCTCCTCGCACATACTTGTCGCCGACGGGCGTGCGCAAGAGCGCGATATTTTGGGCGGAAAGTTCGCGTTGCAGTCTGCTGTTTGTAAGCTCGGTGCCCACGACGATCTTTTTGCGAAGCTTGCCCTTGACGCGATAGAGCGTGGACAGCGCAAGCAAAATGGCGTCGCCGTCGTATTCGCGTCCGTCCATTGCGGCGATGACGCGGTCGCCGTCCCCGTCAAAGGCAAAACCTATGGCGTTCGGCGGCGTGGCGGCAAGCAGACAGTCTATGTGCGTAGACCCGCAGTCGACGTTGACCCTATCTCCGTCGCGTGCGTCGTTTATCGCCACAACTTTTGCGCCCAGCGCTTCAAACGCGCGCTTCGCTATGCCCGCCATACAGCCGTACGCGGGGTCGAGCGCGACGCTTTCGCCGTCGAAGCGCGGAAACATGGACGTGACATGCGACAAATATTCCTTTTCCGCGTCATGCAATATGCGCACTCTGTGCGGGGGCAAGGGTTTGAGCGCTTTAAAGGCGTCCGCGGCAATGGCTTCAAGCGCGTCCTCGCGTATGGGCATATCCTTCTCGAGCGCGGCGATCGCGTCGTCAAGCGCCTCTTCCTCTCGCAAAGAAAGTTTCCCTCCTCTGTGCGAAAAGACTTTCAGTCCGTTGAATTCGGGCGGATTGTGGGAAGCCGTTATCATAACGGCAAATCGCGCGTCATGCGCCTCCGCGATGTACGCGAGCGCGGGGGTGGGAAGCACTCCCGCCAGATAAATTTCCGCCTCGCCCTCAAGCAGACCCTCCACAAGCCCGCGCTCTACCGTAGGCGAGCTTTTCCTCACGTCCCGCGCAACAATGATCTTGCCGCCCGTCATGCCCAGAGCTTTCCCCAACAGATAGGGAATGTCGCTCGAGACAAGCGCGTCCGCCCTGCCCCTTATTCCGTCCGTCCCAAAATAGCGCATACAAAGCATTATATGCCGCAAAAACTCGCGACGTTTGCACATTTTGCCCGAATTTTCGAGAAAATTGTATTATAAATCATAGGCAAGGGTTGTGTATAAGGAAGCTCGGACAAAGGGTGCTAGTAATCAAGCAAGTATAAACAAGCGTTTCGCCTGCGCCTGAGCGCACTAGGGATATATGTTGGTATCTCTGACAAAGCAAGTTCCGGGTATAAGAACACTCGGACAAGCGTTACTTTATAGGTCGGGACCCCCACCACCGCCTACGGCGGAGCCTCCCCCTATACCTCACCCCATAAAATTCGTTCCACTCACGTTATGCTTATTAAAAAAGTGACATCGTCACTCATTATTATGGGGACCCCGATAGCGTTCCTACACTCACACTGTAAAGGGGTATGCCAAAATCGGAAAATATGTAGGTCTGAGCAAAATCGGGGTCCCCATAGAAATGAGCGTAGTGAATTTTATGGGGTATATGATCGGGGTCCCCACTAAAAGCATTTTTCGTGGGGTAAATCAAGGATTAAATGGTCGTTATGTTCCTCTTGGTCTCCCCACGAAAAGCATTTTTCGTGGGGTAAATAAAGGGGTATGCCCACAAATTGATAAAAATGAAAGTTTGTCTGAGAGTAGGCATCTCCCTTCAATAACATTAGTGTTGAATTGAAATATTCGTTTAGGGGGAGGCTCCGTGCGTTAGCACGGTGGTGGGGGTCCCAGAGAAAACAAGCGGGCAAAGCCCGCGTCCCCAAGCGCAAAAGGCGCGAACCATGAGCATTTCTAACGCAACATTTGTCCGAGTTTTTTTGGGGTCCCCATAGCGGGTCCCAAGAAAAGCACGTAGTGATTTTTTTTGGTGCAGATATGAGTGACGATGTCACTTTTTAAATAAGCATAACGTGAGTGGAACGAATTTTATGGGGTAAGAGAATTGTGAAGCGTACATTTTTTGCGCGCTAAATTCAAAGCATGTCTGAGCCTCTAAGGGGTCCCCACAAAATTACATAGTGATTTTGCGGGGTAAATGGGCGGTATACCCTTATCGCCCTTACTTCGTAATGGGCGCGGGCACTGAGCAAATGCAAGCGGGGTGCAGGGGACGAAGTCCCTTGCCTAGGGTGCGAGGCGCGTTGCTCCGCATAGGGTATTTATTCTCCGCGCAAGGAGCGAATGTCGTTCATGCCGTAAAGACCTGCGGGCTTATCGACGATAAATCTCAGCGCGTTTAGGGCGCCGCGCGCGAAAAGCTCTCTTCCAAACGCCTCGTGCCTTAGGGAAATGAGCTGAAACCCCGTGTCGAAGATGACCTCATGCGTCCCCGCCCTCTCGCCCAACCTCAGCGAGCTTATCCCTACGTCGCCGACCTGTCTGCAGACGCGCGGCGCTCCGCCTGTTATACGCCCGAACCCTCGCGCCGCGATGACGGCGTTTGCAAGCATGAGCGCGGTGCCGCTCGGAGCGTCCGCTTTCGAGGCGTGATGAGTCTCGACGATCTCGACGTCCGCATACGGAAAAGCTTTCGCGACCCTTTCCACAAGCGAGGAAAACAAAGAGACGCCAAAAGACATATTCGCGCAAAAAAATATCGGTATTCTTTTCGAGGCTTCCGCGATAATATCCTTTTCGCGTTCGCTCTGTCCCGTGGTTGCGATTACAAGCGGAAGATCTCGCCTAAGCGCAAACTCGACGAGCTTTTGCGTGCCGCGCGCCGAAGAAAAATCCAAAATCGCGTCCGCATCCTCTTCGGCCTCGAAAATATCGCGATGACACGGTCTGCCCTCTTTCAGCCCGAGCGTATCCACCGCCGCCGCGAGCGTTTCGCCGTTTTCCTCA
This sequence comes from uncultured Clostridia bacterium, assembly GCA_947589475.1. Taxonomy (GTDB): domain Bacteria; phylum Bacillota; class Clostridia; order Christensenellales; family CAG-917; genus CAG-475. Next base: position 90,920 of record CANQBO010000005.1, on the reverse strand, counting down.
AGCGTTTTCGTCATCTGCAGACCCATTCTCCCGGCCGCACCCACAAGGATAACTTTCATAATTTGCCTCGCATACAATATATGCCCTTCCCCGCTGAATGTGACCGCCATCTTGATTTGACTTCTCTGCACAAATGTTTGCATATTTTGCGTTTTTTAAATTGTCCTTATTGCAAATTGAGGCGTATTATATTATGATATAAGAGAAATCTTAAGAAATCTTTAGAATTGTGCCATAATATAAACATTTCTTTAGATTTTAGCTGTAAGCGCGCCGCCGCCCCGTCCGAAAAGGAGCTTGTTTCGGATCTACGGCGGCAAAAGACTTGCAAAAAACATTCGGACGCGCACCTGAATATGCAAAACTTTCGCAAGGCAAACGGATCGCTTTCATAAGGCGCTTACGCAAACGGGAAAATTATGAAAACCAAAAAATTTTTCAACTTTTTAAGAATAATTGCTGTCGCGGCGCTCGTGTGTACGGTCGCCGTCATCGCCGTAATGTTGATATATTCCGCTACGCCCGGCGAGAAGAGCGCTCAACAGTCAAATCAAGTTGCGAACGAAATCAAGGACGTTTTCGACGTAGAGGATGAAAAAGTAGAGAGCAAAAAAGTGGCGATAAAAAGCGAAAAACTCGGCTTCATCGGCGAAAGCTACAAGCTGGACGTGAAGTTTACTCCAGAGGACACAACGGACAAGAGCGTCACATTCAACTCATCGGATCCATCGGTGGTCTCCGTAAGTCGGGACGGGACTGTCACAATGCACTCCACGGGCACGGCATCCGTCACGGTCGCGCTGAAAAGCGATCCGAGCATAAAAAGTTCCGCCACGATGACGTGCTTAGGCACGCATCCGTCAAAAATACAGTCCGTATCGCTTGAGAAGGACAGCTTTCTCGTCGGAAATTCCGAATTTAACATAACCGATCAAAACGGCGTAAAGTTGTCGCTCAAAATGTTTACGCCCACAGTCAAGGACGAGTCGCTCTTGTCGTTTACAAACGCCAAAATAGACGCTTTCATAGAAGGCTCCACGGACGTTTTCTTCAAATTGAATACAAATTTGGGCAAGAAAGATTACGAGGCAAAAACTTTCGGTCCGTATAAAGTGACAGTGTTGCACAACCCCGACTTTGTTGCGCCTCAAAAGATCGTGACGAAGTCGGACAGCTACGACCTGCCCGTGGGACACGAACTGTATATGCCCGATCTCATCGAAAAACTCGAACCGAGCGGCGCAAAAATAAGCTCATTGCGGTATGAACCTTCAAAAGAGCTTACAAAACTGACGGGAGACAGGGTGACGGCGGACGCCGTCTCGGACGGAACGATCAAAATATACACCAAATATGCCGAGGATTGCGTGGCGACCGTCAACGTGCACGTCTATGTGCCGCGGCCATCCTCTCTGACCATAGTAAACGGCCCCAAAAACAGACGCGCACAATACGACAAGTCTTATACGCTGAAAGTCGTAGGAGACGAAACCTATGTGGAAGATATAACCTGGAGCATTGTCAAAGGCTCGGGCACGATAGACCCCAAAACAGGCAAACTGAGCGGACTTAAGCTCGGCAAAAACGTCACCGTGCGCGCCACCTACAACGATCCGAACGACCCGAATGCGCCCGACCTGCACGCAGATTACACCCTCAAAGTCGTGATGTATGAAAACTTTGCCGCGTCCATGCGCAAACTCGTGGGACACTTCCTGCTGTTTATGGTCATAGGCTTTGGGCTTGCGTATACCTATGTGTTTATGATAAAGCCGCGCGCGCTTGCCCTTCCGCTTGCAATAGTCTCCGGCTTTGGGCTGTCCGTGGCGTCCGAGGCGCTTCAGCTCCCCTCCGTCACGGCGGGAAGATACGCCACATGGTCGGACGTTTTCATCGACTTCTTCGGCTCCGTAATAGGCGTCGTCTTTGCATTTGTATTGCTGGGCATAATTTTGCTGGCGATCGGACTGTCGAAGTCGCGCCGAGAATTCAAACAAGCTTTCAAAGCGGTCTCCATAACAACCGTATTCCGCCCCACATCAAGCGCAAAACTTCAAAAGTTGCTGTCCGCCCCATCCGAAGAGGACGTAAAGGGCGACCTTTCCGATCGCGCGTGCGCGAACGTAGAAAGGGACAACGCCCCCTCGCAAGACAACACCGCCGCGGACGAAACGCCGCAAGACGTTGACAACAAGACCTGATCCGTCACAAAATATCGAACGCATACAAAACCGCGCGGAAAATTCCGCGCGTTTCTTTTATTTTTTTGTTCGCATCATGCTTTTTATGCAGGTGTTTGCGGCGATCGCTCCGTCGGCGCAGGCGGTGACGATCTGGCGAAGCGACTTATGCCTCACGTCGCCCGCGGCATACACTCCGTCGACATTCGTGCGCATTTCTTCATCTGTTATGACATATCCAAATCCGTCTCTAGCGAGCATCTCAAGCCCCGAAGTGTTGGGCGTTTGCCCTATCGCGACAAACACGCAATCGACGAAAAGCGTACTTAATATATTCGTTTTGACATTTTCAACTTCGATTTGCGTCAACTTATCGTCTCCGACGAGTTTTCTTACCACGCTGTCCCAAACGGGAATAATGCCGCTTGTCTTGAGCCTTTTTTCATAGACCGCGTCCGCCCTCAGTGCGTCGCGACGATGTATGAGATACACTTTTGCCGCGAGCTTCTCAAGATAGAAAGCGTCCTCAAGCGCGGTGTTGCCGCCGCCCGCCACGGCGACAGTCTTACCTTTGAACAGCGCTCCGTCACAGGTGGCGCAGTATGATACGCCCTTCCCCGCGAGCCTGTCCTCTCCCTCAAGTCCGAGTTTGCGCGGAGACGCTCCTACGGCGAGTATGACGCGCCTTGCGACAAGTTCCCCGCCTCCCGCAAGCACGACGCGTTTGATCTCGCCCCCGAGGTCGAACCGCGTCGCCCTGTCAAAGACGAACCGAGCGCCCGCCGCCTTGCACTGCTCGAGCATGGTATAGCACAGCGAAAAACCGTCCGCGATTTCCACTCCCGGGTAGTTTTCCACATTTGCCGCGGTTGAGGCAAGCCCGCCTACCGCTCCGCCCTCGACGACGGCAACCTTCAACCCGCCTCGACAAGCGTATATCCCCGCCGTCAGCCCCGCAGGTCCCGCGCCGACAATTATCACATCGAAAATATCCGTTGATGACATATGTTTTCGTCCTTGCGTTTTTTCACATTTATTATAGACGACAGATACAATTTAAGTCAATTCAAAAATCCGCTCTTGAAATAAGGGCGAGAGCGGTATATAATGAATATAATATAACTTCGTATAGGGGAATTATTATGAGCGAAGAGATCAAAAACGAAGAGCTTGTCAATGACGAAGAAGCAGTGAAAGACGAAACGTCCGTCGAAAACGAAGAGGCTGTCGAAAGATCCGAGGAGCATTCTGAAACAACCGAAGGATCTTCGGATACGACCGAAGGATCTTCGGATACGACCGAGGGAGCTTCGGAAACGGTAGAAGAGCAAGCGCCTTCCGACACACCCGAGAAAAACGGGGACGGCAAGGGAAAGAGAGGTAAGAAAGAGCGCAAAAAGCTGACTCCCGAGCAGAAAAAGAAGCGCACAATAAAAGCGCTCATCATCACGGGCGCAATCGTGCTTGTGCTTGCGATATTCGTGTCGGGCGTAGCGATCGGCAACACTGTAGGCACAAAGGCGCTCATCAAGCAGGCGAAGGGTATGGATCCCGTCGTATACAACGAGCACGATCAGCTACAGCCTTACTTCGATGAAGAGTGGACGTACTTTGTGCTTCCCGACGACAGGACGGAGTTCAAGGTGTTGCAATTTACGGACGTACATATCGGCGGCGGCAGTTTCTCACAGCAACAGGACGCATGGGCGATGAATGCCGTGGCGACCATGATCCGCGCCGAGCAACCCGACCTTGTCGTCGTGACGGGCGACATAGCCTACCCCGTGCCCTTCCAGGCGGGCACCTTCAACAACCTCAACGCGACGAAGATATTCGCCAACATGATGGAAAAACTCGGCGTATATTGGACGTTTGCCTTTGGAAACCACGACACAGAGGCGTACAGCATGTACTCGCGCAGAGAGATAAGCGAATATTATGAAAAGCAAAACTTCAAATATTGCCTGTACGAGCGCGGGTTTGCGGACGAGGACGACGATTTCAGCCATATCGACAGAGGTTTTGGCAATCACATCATCAACGTCAAAAACGAAGAAGGCGAATACATCCAGTCCCTCGTCATCCTCGACAGCCACTCCTACATAGACGGCGACTACTTTGGAATCGTGTGGAAATACGACAACATCCATCAGTCGCAGGTCGATTGGTACACGCAAGAGATGGACAAACTCAAAGCCAAAAACAAGGAAAACGGCTTTGCGGACGAATATGTCAAAAATATGGCGTTCTTCCACATTCCGCTTGTCGAATACAGAAACGTTTGGAAAGCTTTCCTCGACCAAAACGGCAAGGATACAAAGGATCCCTTCGAGAAAGGACTTCTCGCGGACGTCCCTGAATATACAGAGGAGGACGGCAGCGTGAGGAAAGCCGCGCAAGCAAAATATTTCTACGGCGTCAGAGGCGAAAGCCAAAGCAATAAAAACGGAGTCGCCAACTACGGCGTTTTCTGCGGCTATCACGACGACCGTTTCTTCGAGGAGGGCATCACCCACGGGTTGAAGGGCGTATTCTGCGGACACGACCACTACAACAACTTCTCGATCGAATATATGGGCGTCCGCCTCACCTACGGCATGAGCATAGACTATCTCGCCTACGTGAGCGTCAAGGATCATGCCCAGCGCGGTTGCACCTACATCTCCATAGACAAGGACGGCGTCTTTGACTGCGCTCCCAAAAACTACTATAGCGACTACAACGTCAAGTACGAGAAAGAGTGATTTAAAAAATCGTAAGAGCAAAAAACTTGTGACATCACATAAAAACGTCGCACAACGCGACGTTTTTTGCTTGTTTGCAAGGTAGGAACTCCTGCGTGAGAGCTTTGATTTTGACGGACGTTTTGTCCGAGGTTTTTACTATAAAACCGGGGGATTCCTCGACGCCTTACCCAAAAAAATCACTTCGTAACTGTTTTGGGGACCCCAATTTTACCTCAAAAAATCACTTCGTAATTTTTCGGGGACCCCAATTTTACCCCAAAAAATCACTTCGTAATTTTTCGGGGACCCCATATCGCTCGGAATGACAACTTTATTATATTTGTCATGCTGAGCCTGTCGAAGCATCCTCTAGTCCGAGCGTTGTTTTTTCGTGGAGCAACGGGTTTTTACTTGGTCTTGTCGGGGTCCAAAAACATAACGTTGCGGGTGTGGACGTCCGCATAGGAAAAGGTCTTTTGCTCGCCCGTGTCCAGCGTGACGGAAAATACGGCGGGATATATCGCGCCGACTTCGCCGCGGTGCAGTTCGCTCTTTCCCCTGCCCGAGCTTATCTTGATGAGGACGGGAACTCCTACGAGTCCCGCGACGCGCTGTTTGACCCACTCGATCGTACGACCTATCTCTCTCATACTCCGAATATTTCCAAACGGCGGCATTTTCAAACCGCATACGTCAAAAATTTGCCTATTAAGGCTCAAATCCCTTGCCTTTAAACGCGCGCGACAATATAATATAGGAAGTTTGGAGGAGCTATGGCGGGACTGCTTATTGCCGTGATATATCTTGCTTTTGTGAGCCTCGGCTTGCCCGATTCCCTGCTTGGCGCGGCATGGCCCGTCATGCACGGCGAGATGGGCGTGCCCGTCTCGTATTTGGGCATAATTTCCATGGTGATTGCGGGTTGCACGATAATCTCGAGCCTTCTTTCAAACGCGCTGATAAACAAATTCGGCACGCGGTGGGTGACGGTGATAAGCGTATTTATGACCGCCGCCGCGCTATTCGGCTTTTCATTTTCGAGCAAACTTTGGACGCTCATTGTCTTTTCCGTCCCCTACGGTCTCGGCGCGGGCGCGATAGACGCCGCCTTGAACAACTACGTCGCCCTGCATTTCAAGTCGCGGCAGATGGTGTGGTTGCACTGCTTTTGGGGAGTTGGCGCTATAATCAGTCCGTTTGTGATGAGTTTTGCCCTCACTCACTCGGTATGGAGAGAGGGCTACCGCATTATAGGTTACGTACAGCTTGCGATAGGCGTCATACTTCTGCTCTCTCTTCCCATATGGAAGAAGAAGGGCGCTTCCGCCGCCGAGGACAAGCCGAAAAAACTGCGCCTCGTCGAGGTGTTCAAAATCAAAGGCGTACTTTTTATTATGTTCGCTTTCTTTGCGTATTGCGCCGCGGAAGCGACGGCTATGTATTGGGCGAGCACCTACTTTGTGGAAGCGAAACATCTTGCGAGCGAGCTTGCCGCAAAATTTGCCTCGCTGTTTTATATCGGCATGACGGCGGGCAGATTTTTGAGCGGTTTCATATCTGACAGGCTGGGCGACAAGCGAATGATACTTTCGGGCACCGCTGTGCTGAGCGTCGGCATAATTCTGCTTTTTATCCCCTCAAACAGCTACGCGCTGTCCCTTGCGGGGTTTTTGATATTGGGGCTTGGATGCGCGCCCATATATCCCTGCATCGTGCACTCCGCTCCCGTCAACTTCGGCGCGGAAAATTCGGGTGCGATAATCGGCGTACAAATGGCGTTTGCGTATGTGGGCAACACGTTTATGCCTCCGCTGTTCGGGCTTATCGCAAGCAGTGTAGGTTTTGATGTCATGCCTCTCTATCTTACGATATTCTTTGCCGCTATGCTCGTACTCGTGCTGTTGTGCTTTAAGACGGCAAGCAAGTACAGACGGGCGCTGATTTCCGCCCCCGAATACGTTCATGCCGCGAAAACTTGCGACATGTCCGCATTTTCCGCTCAAACCGTCTCGGAAATTCCCGTCGAACGAGGTGAAAAATGACGAATTTCGACGCAGTGCAAAAAGAGAAAAAGGAGTATGAGCGTATGACGAAGTCGCCCGTTTTCGGGCTTGTGCTCCGCCTGTCCATACCCACGACTTTTTCCATGCTCATCACCTCGATATACAACATCGCGGACACCTTTTTCGTGTCCTCTCTCGGCAATTCGGCGACGAGTGCGGTCGGGGTCGTATTTTCCATACAGTCGATAATACAGGCGGTGGGCTACGGCTTCGGCATGGGCACGCAGAGCCTCATATCCCGTAAGCTGGGCGAACAAAAGACGGACGAGGCGAATTTGTACGGCACTTCGGGCTTTATCGCCGCCTTCCTCATGGGGTGCTTTATGTTGCTTGGACTCATCAACTTGCCCTCTCTCATGCGCATATTCGGCTCGACGAGCACCGCCCTGCCCTACGCCTGCGACTACGGCTTTTGGGTGCTGATAAGCGCGCCTCTTTTCTGCTCTTCCTTCGTGCTGAACAACATACTGCGCGCGGAGGGCAAGGCTATGTATTCCATGGTGGGGCTTTGCAGCGGCGGCGTCGTCAACATAGGGCTTGACGCGCTGTTCATCTTAGGCTTGCATATGGGCGTCGCGGGCGCGGCGATCGCGACAATGATCAGTCAGTGCCTGTCCTTTTTCATACTGCTTTCCTTCTTCATCTTCAAACGCTCCATAGTGCGCATAAACATCTTCAAAACGAGCCGCAAAATAGGCGACTATGTCAAGATTTTCTGCGTCGGCTTGCCTACGGTCTTTCGCCAAAGCCTCGGGAGCGTCGCGACGACTTTGCTCAACAGAGCGGTGCGTCCCTTCGGCGACGTGGCAATGTCCGCCGTGAGCATCGCAAACAAGATCTATATCCTGCTTCGAAGCATGCTAATAGGCGTGGGACAGGGTTTCCAACCTGTAGCGGGTTACAACTACGGCGCGAGGCTTTACGACCGCGTGCGCGAGGCGTTTGATTGCGCCGTCGTATTGGGCACGGTGTACGGGGTCGTCGCCGCCGCCATACTCTATATGCTTTCGGGACAGATCATGGGCATTTTCAGAGCGGGCGACGCTGAAGTCATCGCCATAGGCGGCAAAATGTTGCGCTTTTTGAGCCTTGCTTTGCCCCTTCTCGGCTACTCCACATTCGTCAATCAGCTTTATCAATGTCTGGGCTTCGTCGCGCCCGCGACATTCCTCGCTTCCTGCAGACAGGGCATATTTTTCATTCCGCTCATCGTTGTCCTGCCCTCGTACCTCGGTCTTACGGGAATTTTGGCGACGCAAGCGATCTCCGATCTTCTGACATTCGTCGTTTCCGTCCCCTTCCACATATTGATGTTCAAGCAATATCTGCCCTTGACGCTTATGCCGAAAACCTCACTGCGCACCTAGCGTAAAACCGCTCGCTCCGCGACGTCGCTCGGACAAGCGTTACGTTACGCTCGGACTATGCTAACGTAAGTATTAAGTTCTCACGCGGGAGTTTGGCGCTTTCATACAAATCAAAAAGCGCGAGCTGGGCAAATGCTTGCCGTCGCTCGCGTTTTTAGCATGGGATCGCAAAGGGCAAATCGCCCTTTGCCGGGGAGCGGGGCGGAACCCCGCATAGGCTCCTTTGTCGAGGTGTGGAGCGGCGCTCCACAAAAAACGCTCGGATCAGTTTGCCGCCTCAAGCAGGCTCAGCGAATACTTCAATCTTCTCAAGCTTTCCTGCTTGCCGAGCACTTTCGCCATTTCTATCGCGCCGCCCGGCGTCACGGGTGCGCCCGTGAGCGCGACGCGCATGGAAAACATCACTTGTCCCGCCTTCATGCCCGCGCTCTCCGCCGCCTGACGTATGCACTCCTTTATGCCCTCGTCCGTCCAGTCATCAAACGTCTCAAGCGCCCAAATCGCCACTTTAACCGCCTGTTTTGCAACGCTAAAGTCCACTTTCATCTTTTGATGCACGTACATGTTGAGGTCGTACTCGCCAAACTCATTCAAAAACGCAAGCTTTTCGCCGATGTCTGAAAGCACGTCCACTCTCGTCTGCATGAGGGCGGCAAGCTCTCTCTTGTCCCACGGCGCGTCGCCTATCGCCTTGTCGATAAACGGCTCCGCGACTTTGTAAAACGCCTCGGGAGTCATCGCCTTGAGATATTCGCCGTTGAGCCAGCGCATCTTTTGCTCGTCGAAAATGGAGGAGCTTTTGGAAATGCCGTCCGTATCGAACGCCTCGATCATTTCCTGCATGGTCATTTTCTCGCGGTTGTCCTTTGGGCACCAGCCGAGAAGCGCGATATAGTTTACGATCGCCTCCGGCAAATAGCCCTTCGAGATGAAGTCCTCGAAGTTTGCGTCGCCGAAACGCTTTGAGAGCTTGCGCGTGGCGTCCTTCATAATGGGCGGCAGGTGCATATACTTCGGTCTTTCCCACCCGAACGCGTCGTAAATCAAGTTGTACTTGGGCGTGGAACTCAAATATTCCGTGCCGCGAATGACGTGCGTTATGCCCATGAGATGGTCGTCCACGACGTTTGCGAAGTTGTAGGTGGGAAGCCCGTCGGACTTTAGCAACACTCCGTCCTCGATGTCCGCGCTGTCCACGCTTATCTTGCCGAAAACCATGTCCTCGTACTCGCTTACGACGCCCTCGGGCACTTTCTGCCTTATCACGTACGGCTCGCCCGCGGCGAGGCGCCTTTCGACCTCTTCCTTGCTCAAATTGCGGCAATGCTTGTCATAGGTGTGCACTCCGTTTTCGTCCTTGAGGCTCTCAAGTCTCTCCTTGTCGCAGAAACAATAGTACGCGCCGCCGCGCCTGACGAGTTCCTCCGCATACTGCTTATAAAGCCCCATGCGCTCGGTTTGGATGTACGGACCGTAGCCGCCGTCCTTGTCGGGACCTTCGTCATAGACGATGCCAGCCGTCGAAAGAGTGCGATAAACCATCTCTACTGCGCCGTCCACCTTGCGCTCCCGATCGGTGTCCTCGATGCGCAAAATGAACGTCCCGCCGTTTTTCTTCGCATACAGATAGGCGTAAAGCCCCGTGCGCAGGTTGCCTATGTGCATAAAGCCCGTCGGCGACGGAGCAAATCTTGTTCTCACTTTTTCAGTCATAAAAATCTATGCCGTCCTTGAAAGTTGTTTTTGTTTTGAGCATGCGCCCGAGCCTGCCGTCCTCTTCAAACGAGTAGTACTCCGTGCCGCAAAATATGAAGTGGTCCAGCAGTTTGACCTCTACATTCGACAGCGTATCGAGAATGGTATATGTCAACTCCACGTCCGCATGTGAAGGATTAACGTTGCCGCTCGGGTGGTTGTGGGCAAGCAAAATGCCGTTTGCCTTGTTTCTTATGGCGTAGTCAACTATACTCCGCACCGTAACGGAAACCGCGTCGCCCGCTCCCGTCGCGAGACGGTCGCAACAGATGAGATCCTCGTGTACGTTGAGCGCCGCTATATAGATCTGCTCCTCTTTTATTCCGAAAAGCTTGTTGCCCATAAACATGCGCGCCGCCGCCCTTCCCTTGAGTGACGTCTTTTGCACGGTGCGCTGGTCGAGATACATCCTGAATACACCGGGAAGCACGTTCAAAAACTGCGCCGCGTTCGCCGTCATGCCGGGGACTTCCTCCAGAAGAGCCGCGTCCGCCCCGAACACTCCCGCAAGCGAGCCGAATTTGTCTATTAGCGAGTGTGCAAGCGCGTTCGTGTCCCTGCGCGGAACAAAAGAATAAAGCAGATACTCAAGAGCCTCATGTGGCTGAAGAGACTCTATGCCCTGCTTCGCGATCCTATCTCTCATTCTTTGACGATGCCCGTCGTGAACGCCCCCGTTTGCCATAGCACAAGTATAGCCCTCTTTCCGCCATAAATCAAGCGTAGGCAATAAATAAGTATACGGATTTATATTGTATAGACCTCAAAATGCCGCCGAGTATACAACTCCGTAAGAATTTTTTGTTGCTGTTTGCGAGAGCGTGTGCTACAAAACCCTTGCGACACAGTTTAATTTATGCACATATGCGCATACTAATCGCATGTTGAGTTAGGCAATTCTTGCCGTGCTCTTTTTCCCATGCGAGTAGTATAGTGCTCATTATTAAGGAACTGTGTCGCAACTGTGAGCGAAGCAAGGTTGCAGTGCGTCGCCCACTGCGGCGCACTTATTTTTTTATCCCGCAAAAATACACAGTGTTTTTGCGGGGACCCCGTGTAGCGCGGACAGAGGTTGCGTTAATTGCTCGAACAAGGGGATTTCTCGACTACGCTCGAAATGACACGATTATATTGTCATTCCGAGCGGAGCGCAGCGCAGTCGAGGAATCCCCCGGTTTTATAGTAAAAACCCAGGACAATGCGTCCGACAATATAAAGCTCTCACGCAGGAGTTAGGCCCTTGCAAAACAATCAAAAACGCGCGAACCAGCAACATAAAGTTGCGACATTCGCGCGTTTTAGCTTGGGACCCAAAGGGCAAATCGTCCTTTGCCGAGGCGTGGGCGAGTAGCCACATGGGTGCCGAGGGCGCGGGGCGAGAAGCCCTGCTTGAGGCGCGGAACCTCGCATAGGGCGGGCGGCGCGAGCGTTTCCGCGTCATCCGCGGGCGGCGTTTAAAAAGATGACGACGGCTTGAAAGAGGCTATAGGCGAGGCGGGCTTGAAAGGCGGGGTCGATGAGGGCGGCTTCGTCGAGGGGATTGCTCAAAAAGCCGCACTCGGCGATGACGGCGGGACGGGGGGAACACTCAAGCAGATATTTTTCCGCGCTGAGGGCGGAATATTCGCGTCCGCCCAACTCGGGATTGACGTCGCGATTGAGAATTTCCTGCACGATCTCGGCGAACTGCCTGCCCTGCTCGTTGTGCTTGTCGAAGAAAACCTGCGCCCCGCGGCGAGACGCGGCAGAATAAAAATTCATATGTATACTGATGACCGCGTCGGGCGCGCTCTTTTTTATTACGTCGCCGCGATAGAACATATCCGCGCGTTTCCTGTTGCCCGCTACGTCGGGATGCGGGTGCATGACGTCCCCCGTGCGAGTGTAAACGACTCGTATCCCGCCGCCCTCGAGATATTCTCCGAGCAACATGGCGACTTTGAGGTTGAGCGCGCTCTCTTTCACTCCCGTGCGCACGCCTATGACGCCCGCGTCCGCGCCTCCATGCCCCGCGTCCACCACGACGACGTATGTCGCGGACGCATTTTTTATCGTCGCGGCAAGAATGGGCGCGCCTATGGCAAACAGAGCGACAACTATACTCAGCGCGACGGCGCTCCACTTGAACAAAGTCTCATTTCTCGCACATTTATGCATACCGTTTCCGTTTTGAAAATATTCACTAGAGTATAAAAATGCAGTATTATCCACAAAGTTATCCACAATTTTGGGGTGGATTGTGGATAAGTCGGTGGAAAAGTGCGCATTTCTATTTGCCGTACATTTTATTTGCTCGGCAGACGCGCTATGCCGTTTTCGGCAAAACATGACAAAATACACCCCTTGTCGTGAGTTTTGTGCGATTGGAAATTTGTTTTCATGCGACAGCGGGAATACCGCGAGAGTCGGGGGCATATCTTTTTTTGAGGAGTGGCTTATGCTTTGGCTTTTGGAATGTATGGATGTCCCCGTCGTCGTAAAGAGGGACGGCAGACTTGTCGGACGCGTCAAAAATGTATATTTTGACAAAATCGTACGAAATTTTGTATATTTCGGCATAGAGACAGCGGAAGGCGGACGTCTGTTTTTGCCCGTGGGCGCGGCGACGCCCAAACAAGCTTTGCTTTTGGACGATGCGGCTCTCGCGACGCTGAAAGAGGACGTAGATGTTTCCGCTCTCTCCGCTTCTCTTCTCGGGCTTGCCGCCTATACCCTGAGCGGCGACAAAAAAGGCGTAGTGCTGGACGCTAAATTCTCAAACGAGGGCGAGCTGAACAGGCTGATACTTTCGGACGGCGACATTCCCCCCTCGCAGATCTCCTGCATAGGCGACGTCGTGCTTGTCAAGTGCGCAAGAACTTCGGCTCGCGTGCCCCGCCCAAAAAAAGATTATCCCGTGCAAATATTAAAAAAAGGTTCCCCTGCAAACTCCGAAACCGAAAACGGCGGCGCGCCCGTCTCTTGCGACGAATTGCAAGACGTCTCGTCTTTACAGCCCGATATGCCGCAGTTACAAGCAACGAGTCGGGACGCGGATAGGTCGCGAGCCGCCGCTTCGCAGGGCGCAAACTTTCCGCCCCAAAACGACAACGCGAGCGAAAGAGACGACAAAGCCTCTTCTGCTTTCGGCGCCGTACCCGCGTACGGAACAGTTCCGCCCAAGCCCGCTGTAGCGCTCGGGAAAGGCGAGCCTTTGTTTTCGCAGGGAGCGCTCAATGCCGTGCTAGACGGAGATGCATACTTCTCGGACCACGACAGCCACAACCCGACGCGCATAATCTGCGACTACGAGTTTTTGCTCGGGCGCACGCTGGGCGCGGACCTTTTGACGTATACGGGAGATCTTCTTGCGCCAAAAGGCGCGATCATCACGGCGAATATCGTGGAACTCGCCCGCGCGCACGGCAAACTTGTAGACCTCACCCTGAACAGCGTCAAGCAAAAACATTGACCGCTCGACATAGTCTAACTTTTCAGAATATCCCATAGGCAGTGCAAAATGCAAAAAATTATGTCACATTTCGCCCATAAAAATTTTCGCTCCGCATATCTTGCGGTTCTTGTCGCGCTTGTCGTAGCCGTATTAGTTGCGGCTCTTTCTTCCTGCGACGGGAAGCAACACGACGAGAGGAAAACTACGCCCGCCTACGACATAAATATGACCTATGACGACGAGACGCACGCCATATCCGCAAAGCAGGAAGTGCTGTTTTTGCCGCCTCGAAATATGACGGAAAACTATGTCCTCTTCAGACTTTACGCAAACGGAATGTGCGCGGATAATGACGCTATCGACATTTCATCTGTCAAAATAAACAGACAAAGTGCGGAATATGAGATTTGCGGCAAAGACAATACCTTATTGAAGATCTTTTGCGCGCCGTCGCACGAGCTTCTCGGCGTAGCGTTTGAATACGAGGTGCGCCTGCCGAATTCCCCTTCGCGGCTCGGCTATGGGGACGAGTGCGCGTCGCTCTGCTTTTTCTATCCCTCACTCGCCGTGTACGATGACGGCTGGAGGCAGGACGAGTTTTCAAACGTAGGAGACCCCTTCCTCTCGGAATGCGCGGACTTTTACGTTTCGCTGACCATGGACGCCTCTCTCAAGGCGGCGGTTTCGGGCAAGACCGAGACCGTTTCCGTCTTTGAAAAGGACGGCAAGTCCTATAAAACGCTTGAAGTGTGCGCCGAAAATATTCGCGACCTCGGGTTGGTCGTCGGCGATTTTTCCTCGCTTACGACGACAGTCCGCATGCCGTCCGAAAACGTCTCCGTCTCCTATTTCTACCTCTCGGATCCCGCGCCCAACGACACGCTGATCAGAGTGGCGCAGTCGATAGAGCGCTTCAGCGACGCTTTCGGCGAATTTCCCTACCCCGCGTTTTGCGTCGCGGAGTGCCCGCTGGACGGCGCGGGAGGCATGGAATACGGCGCGTTTGCAACGCTCTCCCCCGCTTCGCTCGACGTCTACCTCGACGCCGCTACGCACGAGACAGCGCATCAGTGGTGGTATTCGGCAGTGGGCAACGACCAGCTCAACAACGCGTGGCTGGACGAGGGATTGAGCGAGTTTTGCACCTACTATTTTTACAAACTGAACGGCGCGCCGTCGCGCTTTTTGTCCGCCATGTCGAATATCTCCGCCTCATACGGCGACTTTGCCTCCGTCATGCGCCCCGTAGGTTTTGACGCGTCCATGGCGCGTCCCTTGAGCGCCTACTCCTCAAACGGAGAGTATGTCGCCGTCGCCTATCAAAAAGGAGCGTTGCTTTTTGAAAACATATTATCCGTGGTCGGCGAAAAGAAATTTCTTGCCGCAATGAAAAACTACTACTCGTCAAACAAGTTTTCCTTCGCGACCGCCGAATCTCTCGCCTCTGCCTTTAAAACGCAGGGCTTCGACATCGCGCCGCTTCTAAACGGCTGGATCCACAATAAGGATAAGTGACAAGCTCCGCCGACGGATCCTTATCTTTTTAGCATGTTGAAAATGTCGGCAATTGTGTATTTTTGCGACATTACAATGTCGCGTTTATGATCAAACCGACATAATAATGTCGTCTTATGCTTGACGTCTCTCAAAATTTTGCGTGCCGATCAAGTACAGCGTGCAAATTTTCTCATTAAGATGAAAAACACATCGCCTAGGTTATCCCTATGCCGACATAAAAACTTACATATCCGCGGAATTTTCACTATTCCATAAAAACCGCTTGACAAAATGCCTCCGCAGATATTATTATAATCAAGCATTGAATGTGCCTGTTTAGCTCAGTCGGTAGAGCATTCGGCTGTTAACCGAAGTGTCGGGGGTTCGAGTCCCTCAACAGGCGCCATAAAAAACTTTACCACCTCGTGTGGTGAGTTTTTTTATTAGATTTCTATACCATGTTTTGAGGGACTCGAACGCCGCGTTAAGAAAACAGTTCGGTGAACTGTTTTTAGCGGCAGGCGTGATAGCGCAGGCAACGTAGTGTTGTACGGGGAACCCGAAGGGACTCCCCTCGTTGTGCGAGCTGTTACGCTTAAGCCAAGCGGAGCGAGTCCCTCAACAGGCGCCATAAAAATGGTCACCACTTCTCGTGAGTGGTGACTTTTTTACTACTTATTTTTCGACCATATTTTTCCTCTTAAACAGTATGACTTTTATTATTCAAGAACACTACGTCGCTCGGACACGACTGACAAGGTTGGAAATGCTCATGGCTTGCGCCTTTTGCGCTTGGGGACGCGGGCTTACGCCCGCTTATTTATTACGGGACCCCCACCACCCGCGAAATTTTCGCGGGAGCCTCCCCCTATATTCACGTTTGTCTGAGCAAAATCGGGGTCCCCACGAAAAGCATTTTTCGTGGGGTAAATCAAGGGAGATGCCTACGCTTAGACATAGTTTTTCGTTATATGCTCGGACAATCATCTAATTATCCGCTTTTGGCATACCCCTTTACAGCGTGAGTGTAGGAACGTTATCGGGGGTCCCCATAATAATGAGTGACGATGTCACTTTTTAAATAACCATTACGTGAGTGGAACGAATTTTATGGGGTGATTTTAGGGGGAGGCTCCCGCTGAATAGCGGGTGGTGGGGGTCCCGAGAAACACTCGGACAATGCGTGACGCTTATTACAAAAACGCACAGTCAGAAGTTAGGTAAAATAAAAGAAACACTCAGACAAGGCAAACGTAAATATAATGCTCGCACACAGGAGTTTGACACTTGCAAACAATCAAAAAGCACGCAAACTGGCAACATAAAGTTGCGACGTTCGCGCGTTTTTAGTTTGGGTTTGCAAAGGGCAAATCGCCCTTTGCCTAGGCGTGGGCGAGTAGCCCTGCATGGAGTGACGAGGCGTGGGCGAGTAGCCCCGCATGGAGCGACGAAGTACTTTGCCGAGGCGTGGAGCGGCGCTCCGCATAAGGTGCGGGGCGAGAACCCACGAATGTGGTGCGTTGCCCACATGGGGTGCAAAATATCAACGGTTGAGCAACATATTTTTGAGGTCGGCGACGGCGATCTTGATGCGGGGATTTGTCGCTATTTCCTCGCTTATTTTGTCGCGGGCGTGGATGATCGTTGTGTGATCCTTGCCTCCGAACATCTCGCCTATTTGGGCGAGGGGCATGGGAAGAAGTTCCGTAATAAGATAAATTGCGATCATTCTCGGCTCCACTATATTTTTGGTGCGGCGTGAGGAAACTATTTCCGCGGGAGAAATGTTGAAATATTTGCAGACGGCATTCACGATGTCGCTTGCGTCGATGGTTTCCTTTTTATCCTCGATAAAATCGCTGAGCGCCTCGTAAGCAAGCTCTTTGGTGTCTATTACCCTATTTGCGAGCGAGCTGAAAAACACGATCTTGTTGAGAAGTCCTTCCATTTCGCGTATGTTGGTGGTGGATCTTTCGGCGATAAATTCCGCGACCTCGTCCGAAAGCGCGAATTTTGCCTGCGCCGCCTTATCTTTAAGTATGGCGACTCTCGTCTCGGTGTCGGGGATCTGGATGTCCACTGTCAAGCCGCAACTGAAGCGTGTGCGGAGCCTGTCCTCAAGCGTGGTGAGGTCTTTCGGGGCGCGATCGGATGTGAGAATGATTTGCTTGCTTCTGTGATACAAGTCGTTGAAAACGTTGAAAAACAGCTCCTGAGTCGCCTCTTTGTTGATGAGGGACTGTATGTCGTCTACCATAAGAATGTCGCAACTTGTATATTTTTCACGAAGTTTCATTGCGTCGTCGCGCGATTTTGGATGCATAATGGACAAAAACTCAGTGATAAGGGTGTCCGCACTGACATAAAGCACGGTCTTTTCGGGTTTGTTTTTGTAGACGTAGTTGCCTATCGCATGCAAAAGGTGCGTCTTGCCCAGACCGACGCCCGAATATATAAAGAGGGGGTTGTATTGAAGTCCCGGCTCCTCCGCGACGGTCTTTGCCGCGGCAAGCGCATATGCGTTTGATTTGCCTTCTATAAAAGTCTCGAAGGTGTATTTCGGAAGAAATGGGTTTTTCTTCTTTGCCCTGTTCACGTCGACGGACGTAGCAATGAACCCCTCGTCCTCGATGAAAATGCTTTGGTTTTTCAAAAACTCGTCCTTTTTGTCGGGCGTGATGATGACAACGTCCGTTATGGAGGAGTTTATTGAGGAGACGACCTCGCGGATCTTGTCGAGGTGGCGCATGTCTATTGTGCGCTTCGACGTCTCGGATATGGTTAGAAGAACCAGTGTTTTGCCGCCTACGACGCACACGGGTTCGAGCTTGTCTATCCACACCTCATAGCTTATCGCATTCATGGATATCGACAGTTGATTTTTGGCATCCGCCCAAAACAGATTGAGATCCAGCATGCTTTTGATTATATCAAAAAAAGCAAAAATAGCAAGCAAAAAACAAAAAAAGAAATCTAAACACAATATGTTGAAAAAAAATCGGCGGCGGGTTATACTTGTTGTGTATGAGGATATGTTCTTTGGAGCTTTCAAACTTCCGCAACTATGCGTCCGCGTCCGTCTCGTTTGAGGACGGATTGAATGTCTTATACGGAAAAAACGCGAGCGGCAAGACAAATCTCCTCGAGAGCATATACCTATGCTCGATACTCAAAAGCCCCCGAACGACAAAGGATAAGGAGCTTGTGAAGATCGGCGAAAGATGCGCGACTGTCAAACTTGTTGTGGAGCGAAAATTTTCAAAACACACCATACATCTCAACATAGACGCCCGGGGACACAAAAAGGTCGCCGTGGACGGCTTGCCTATAGATCGCGCGGGCGAATTGTTGGGATTTTTGGGCGTCGTTTTTTTCTCTCCCGACGAGATGAAACTTGTAAAAGAGTCTCCCGCCGAACGACGCAGATTTTTGGACGTCGGCCTCTCTCAACAGCAGAAAAGCTACTTTATCGCGCTACAACGCTACAATAAAACCCTAAAACAGAAAAACAACCTGCTTAAAGACTACCGCGGGAATGCTAATATAGACGATATGTTGGACGTCTGGGACGCGGGGCTTGCAAGAGAGGGAGCGATCATAATAAGGCGCAGAGTGGAATATATTTCTACGCTGGACGACGCGGCGGGCAAATTTCACAGCGCGATAAGCGGACAAAAAGAGGAACTTAAGTTGTCCTATGAGTGCGGCATGAGCGGCAATGATTTCGGCGAGGATGTAGAAAAGCGACTGCTTGAGGCGATTAAGGCGGCGAGGGGCAAGGATAAAGAGTTGGGTTTTTGCACCGTCGGTCCTCATCGCGACGACATCAAGATCGAACTAGACGGCAAGGACAGCCGCAAGTTTGCGTCTCAAGGACAACAGCGCACCATCGCCCTCGCGATGAAACTCGGCGAAGTGCTCATCTACCGCGACGGTATAGGCGAACCTCCCGTGCTTTTGCTTGACGACGTGCTTAGCGAACTGGATGAAAATCGCCAAAACCTGCTTCTTAAAATGACGCGCGGCTTCCAGACGTTTCTCACTTGCACGGAGTTCGACCTGCCCTGCCCCGCTACAAAATTTTTGATTTTCGAAGGAAGCGCGACGAGAGATAAAAACGTTTGATTTGATATAACCATTCCATTGACAAGCAAGCGTATCGTCATGCGGGACAATGCGCCCGCTTTTTATTAAACTCAATGAAAACCTTAAGCAGGTCAAATTTGATTTGTATAAATAAACAAGGTGTGGTATGATAATAAAAAGAGGTCGGGTAATGAGGAAAACTTCATTCAAAATAAACGTAATAATATCGGCGTTTGCTCTCGTTTTGATTTTGCTTGCCTTAAGTATGTTTGCGGCGGCGGAGTTTTCAATACTGCCCGCATATGCGTCCAAATTTGACCAAACCTCTTATAACAGCGAAGAATACGACCTTCTTAAAGCGGCTGTCGGAGAGGACGCACCGGAAAATTATAAGTATGTGAACGCTTTTGACACGGTATTCGGCAAAATTTTGCGTTTTCAACAGGTGCATCTCGGAAAGACGGTTGAGGGCGCGCAGATCACCGTCACGGCGGATAAAAACAACAATGTGTTGTCGCATGACGGGCGCTTTGTGTTTGTTCCGAATTTTTCTTCGGCCGAAATATCTTTGGATAAAGCCGTCGATATTGTGGTTGGAAAAGAGAATTGCGACATTGTGGCAAGCGACGACGTCTATTTTTACGACGGAAAGCAAGTTTTCGACGTATACAAACTTTATGCGGACAATTTCAAAACTTATTATGTATCAAAACAGACGGGAAATATCGTTTATTCTTCTCAAACCTCATCTATAATTAAGACGAATGAGGACGCTTTTAAAAAAGATATAAATATCGACGTCGCATATGAAAACGGGAAGTTTCTTCTAAAAGACGATCTGAGAAAAATTTACATCATAGACGCAAAAGGAAATTCGGAAATAGACGAGAAAAGTATATTGAGAGATGTTTTTTCATCAAGTTCGGGCGAGGATTTCGATCCTCTTGCGGTGACCGTTTACGACAACATGATAAAAACATATGATTTTTACTCCAAAGAAGAAAATATCGGCACTTCGCTTGTCGGCATCACAAACAAAAACAATAATGACGTCGCAAGCGACGACTACTCTCTGTTTGTGTTTTTGAATTATTCGAGCAATAAACCGACGTCGGACCAAAACAACAACGCCTATTTTTCTTGGGGGACGGATACGCAAGGTTATATTTATATCGGCAACGGCACTCAAAATTCCATAGGCGGATTGTATATGCAAGGAAAAGCGTTTGATGTTATCGCGCACGAATATCAACATGGCGTCACAAGAAATATTGTAAATTTGAGATATGAAGGGGAATCGGGAGCGCTCGACGAGGCGTTTTCGGATATATTCGGTTCCATTATCGAAGGAAACAATCCCTCCGATCTCAATTCCGCGTTTTGGACGATAGGCGAAAACGGAGTATACAACCCAAACGGCGATAAAAGTTTGGCGATTCGCTCTTTAAAAGGCGGCACAAAAGATCAAATTTACTCAATGGATGATAAGTTTGTTTGCAAAATACATACGGGGAAAGATCCTCAACATTCAAACGATGGCAATTGCGACTATAACGGAGTGCACTACAACAGCACTATAATCTCGCATATACAATATGAATTGAGCGCGCTTGCTCCTCAATTTTTTACAAGGGAGAGAATTGGGACGCTTTGGTTTACAACGCTACTCAAACTTTCTCCTACTTCGGGGTTTATTGATTTTGCAAACGCTTTCTTTTATTCCGCCGTTCAGCTCGGCTATTCTTCCGAGATGAAAGATAATATCTTGCTTGCCCTATCAAAAGTCGGCTTGAATTCGGATGATTATAAAACGGTTTCATTTATAAATACAGTGGATAATTCCTTGCTTTATTATGAAATTTTGGACGACAACAGAAATTACTTTATTTACAACAATATAAAAGACTATATTCAAAGCGACAAAGTCACCTCGGAATGCACTTATAAATTTAAAAAGCTTCAAAATAAAGACGGCTCCGACTTTGACGAGTCTGCCTTTAACTTAATAAGGCAAAATTTGACCGTATATGTTTCCTATTCCGCCTATTGCACCGCTACTTTTTTGGACGTCGATGGCAATGTTTTATTCTCTGAAGAATACGAGAAAAATTCAAAAATAACTCCGCCAGATTATTCGACTCTCAACACGGCGCAATATTATTTCCATGGTTGGTACACGCGGGATATGGATGAGGTTTTGCTCTTTAATTTTGAAAATTCCACTTTGTCTCAAAATATGACGTTTTTACCCAAAGTGACTTTAAGATCGTACATCATCCTATTCTATACGGAAGATTCTCTAATCACAAAAATGGAGTTGACCTATGGAAAAATCATTCCCCTGCCCGACAACGAGACCGTAAACGCCAAACATGACGGCTATATTTTGGAGGGGTGGTATTTTGACCCCCAACTCACAAACAGAGTTGAAAATATATCCGTCACAAAGGACCTCACCCTCTATGCAAAATGGGTTAGAGATGAAAAATATTATCAGACCCGCATCGGCATCATAGTTGTCGCGTCTTTGGCAATTGCTTGCATAATACTAATTCCCATCATTGTGTTTATCACCAAACGACGCCGAAGAAAGTGATTTTGTTTGATTTTCTTTAAAGTCTATAAGCATTTTGAGACCAACCGGAGAGGCGCCTTATTTAAATCTTTTGTTTTGATTTTCGTATCGCCGTGACAATGCAAATGTAAATATCAAACTTTCACGCAGGAGTTTGTACTTTACACAAAATCAAAAACGCGAGCAAAGGCAATTTTTTGCCTAGCTCGCGTTTTTAGCTTGGGACCCAATTGGCAAATCGCCCTTTGCCGAGGATGCGGGGTAAAACCCCACTTGAAATTATCCTATAACTCTCAAAGGCAAGATGAGATAAAGCCAGCGGTCTGATTCGCCTTTGATGATGCCTGGGGCTGTAGAGGATGTGAAGTTGAGTGTGATGAAAGGCTCGTCTATTGCATGCATACAGTCGGTGATATACTTTGCGTTGAAGCCTATCGTCAGATCCTTTCCTTTCAGCCCTATCGTGAGTTTCTCGTTTATTTCGCCGTCCTCGCTGTGTGCGCTGAGAGAGAGGTTTTCCTCTTTAATTTCCATTTTCACATAGGAGCGTTTGTCGAGGCGGTTTATGAGAGAAACGCGGTCGATGGAGTTTTCAAAGAGTTTTTTGTCGACGGTCACTTCGGTGGTGAAAGAGACGGGTATTATCTTCTCATAATTGATATATTCCTCGCTGATGAGGCGGGATACGAGTTTTGTATGGAAGAGATCCACCATGATATAGTTTTTGTCGACATAAATAGTGATTGCGTCCTCGCCGTCGTCAATGAGACGTGCAAGCTCATTCATACTCTTTGAAGGAACGACGATCTTGTCTATGATACCGTTGTTTTTGATGACCGCTCTTGTAAGCGCGAGGCGGTAGCCGTCTGAAGCGACAGCTTCGACTTCGTTGTCTTTGATGTTGAGACATACTCCGCGCAATGTGGGACGCGCCTCGTCTACGGAAACATTGAAGATGACCTTGTTGATGATGGTCTTGAGTTCCTTTTTGAGAATAACGAAGGAATTTTCGGTGTTGACTTCCTTAAAGATGGGATATTCGTCGGCGGGGAGCGTCTTTATTTGAAGCTCGCTTTCGAGATATTTTATTATGAGTTTAGAGGATGAAGTGCCGTCAAGCTCCACTTCTTCCTCCTCTATCTTTTTTGCGTAATCGGCGAAAAGTTTGCCGGGAATGACGACCTCGCCGTCTATCAAAACTTTCGCGTTGATCTTTTTCTCTATGGCGAGTTCGAGATCGGTGGCGAAAAGCGTAAGCGTTTCCCCTTCCGCCGTCATCTTTATTCCCTCGAGTATGGGATTAGTCCTCTTTTGAGGAAGAGCTTTTACAACTTTCGAGAGCGCGTCGCTCAATTCGTTTCCTTGACATATAACTTTCATATTCGACCTGTCCCTTATTTTCTATTTATTTTTATCTTTAATAATGATAACATAAATAAGCGCTGTTGACAAGTGGATTTTTATTTAGCAAAACAATACGTTGTTATTAAAAAATAAAATTTGCGGAATATATTGTGTTTTAAAAGAATTTCAAATGTGGATAAAAAAGTTGAGTTTTCCACAAAACGACAACATTTAAAAAAGTTATAAACACTATATAGGAAGAGTGTCGAAAGAGAAAGGAAGAGAGAAAATATAAGCGATGAAAACGCTCAATAAAAACATCAAAGAAAATACGGCTATATTTTGTTTAGTGTGTTTGGCGTCCTTAAAAAGATATAAAAACGCGACGCCCGCGTTTATACACAGTCCGCCCAAAGTCGCGCCGAAACCGAGTCCGCCCATTATGTACAGTTCGCTTAAAACAATTGAGGATACGCAGTTTGGAATAGCGCCAACCATAACCGCCAAAAGAGGAGCCGTATATTTGTTTGAAGTGAGGAATGAAACCAACCTTTCCTCGCCGATATAGTATAAAATTATTCCGAAAATTATATTGACTATAAACACATACAAGAATATCTCAATTGAGTGAAGCAACGGTTTTATTGCAAAACGTTTTATATTTGCGCGTTTTGCTTTATTTTTTAAAGCTTTTTGATGTTGATAAAAAAGTATCCCTTTTCCGCTCAAATCATGCTCGCAATGATCGGACGTGCAATGAGAATGAAGATGAGGACAATCGCTTTTTATGCAATCTTCGCAATTGCAGTCGTTTCCCGCGCCATGAGAGCATTTCTCGACCAACTGCGTGCCCTCGTATTCCATCAAAGTGATCTTATACTCATCCTCGCAATGAGAGATGTGATGTTGCACCGATCTTGCGCCTTTTTTGTAGATAATGTCTATCAAATATCCGAATATCAGTCCCAGCGCAAACTTTGCCGCCAGAATTGGGAGTATGTGGAGCGCCATTTTGGGATATGTCAAAAATACAGGCAACGCCTCGTCGGAAGTGGCGAGATATACCCCTATCAATGTGCCGAGAGTTATGTGCCGCTTATGATAAAGATCTGTAGCGACGACCGAAAACCCGCATTGAGGAAGCATGGATAATGAAACCCCGATGAGCGGCGCGAATTTCCCTTTGAGGCGCACTTTATCAGAAAGCTTCGGCTCTATTAGCGCGATGATATAAGTAAAGACAGCCACCACCAAAAGTAGCTTGAGACTGTCTGTAAATGCGTCGAGAAAAACTTCTGCCATATCGCGCTTATTATTATACAAAAGACGAAAAAAATCAAACAATTCAGACAAATATACGATATATATGTCATAAAATATTGATTTTATATTCTTTCCCCCACGCTGACATCGCGTCGAGTATGGGTTTTAAAGAGGCGCCGAGAGGCGTGAGAGAATATTCTACGCGCGGCGGCACCTCAGCATACGCTTTCCTTATTATAAGACCATCCTCTTCAAGCGCGCGCAGATCGTCGGTCAGCACCTTTTTGCTGATAGACGGTATTGTTTTCATAAAATCCGTAAATCGTTGTGTGCCGTTGAAAATCAAATTTCGCAAAATCAAAAGTTTCCACTTGTTTCCGATCAGCCGGACCGTCGTCGCAACGGGACACTCAGGCAATTCTTCTCTCGTCAACATTTTAAACCCCTACCTTTTTCAAAACTTCGATAATTATGTCATAAACAGTCTTATTTGTCAATAGTTTAATTTTAAAACTTAGTTTCGAAATTATTATCAGATAATAGTTTTGTAACTGTATTGCGCTTGATTTTTTATATGGTATAATCAAAATAAGATCAAAAAAGGTCGAAAAAATAAAAAATCGAGAGGTGTATTATGGCAAGCAATTACAGTAAGATCGGAGTAAAAGAAGGGGCGCGTACGGAGTTGCATGACGCGCTTGGTCTCACGGGCGCGGAAGTGAGTATAAACATTCTGCCTAAGGGAGCGAGCGTCCCCTTTGTTCATGCGCACAAAGAGAATGAAGAGATATACGGAATTCTCGAAGGCGAAGGAGTCGCGGTCATAGACGGCGAAAGCATTCCTCTCGCCACGGGCGATTGGTTGAGGGTATCCCCTGCCGCAAAACGCAGATTTTTCGCTTCGGACAAGAGCGACATCAAATATATCTGCATTCAGGTGAAAGCAAATTCACTTGGCGGATATACGGCGGCGGACGCAATCATCGGATAAAGTAAAGAGATAATAAGGTGCGGCGGAAGGAAAGGCAGCCTTCCGTCGCTCTTTAAGTAAGACGGCGGTAAAATATATGACGCATGAAGAAAAGAGGATCTATCTCATAAAATATTTGCTTGCCGAAAGGGGCGAAGAAGTAGAAATTCCTCGCGATGAAAAAAATCAAAAAGCGCTCCTTCGCGCACTTTTCAACGTGAGAGAGCCAAAGCAAGCGAGAGAGGAGTTTTTGCGAGTGCAGGACGAATATCTGAAAGAGGAATCGAAAAGAAAAGGCATAACGGAAATTGAAGACATGTCGCCTGTTTTGCCGGATATATATCTTTTCAAAGGCGACATCACCACCTTGAAATGCGACGGCATAGTCAATGCCGCAAATTCCGAGATGCTCGGCTGTTTTTGTCCTAATCACGGCTGTATAGACAACGCCATACACACGTTTGCGGGAGTGCAATTGAGGCAGGAGTGCGCGGAGATCATGAGCGCGCAGGGACATAGCGAACCCGTAGGCGGGGCAAAGTTGACGCGCGCATACAATTTGCCGTGCAAATATATCATACACACCGTGGGGCCTATTGTGCGAGGCGAGCCGACGACAAGACATGAGAAACTTCTTGAAAGCTGTTATCGCTCCTGTCTTGCGCTTGCCGATCAAAAAGGTCTCAACAGCCTTGCGTTTTGTTGTATTTCCACTGGAGAATTTCACTTTCCCAACGACAGAGCCGCCGAGATCGCAATAAGCGTCGTATCGGAGTATAAAAGAAAGACGGGCAGTAAGATCAAAGTCATTTTCGACGTGTTTAAGGAGCAAGACTATGAAATTTACGCAAGAGCGCTCGGAGCAAATTTATAGGTTGATGGCAGTTCTCGACGACGCGGACGCCGTCGTCATCGGCGCGGGCGCGGGACTTTCCACGACGGCGGGTCTTGAATATTCGGGAAAGCGATTTGAAAAGCATTTCTCTGATTTTGAGCAAAAATACGGCTTTCACGACATGTATTCAGGCGGCTTTTATCCCTATCCGACCCCCGAAGAATTTTGGGCGTATTGGTCGAGATATATTTTCATCAACAGATATTCAGACGCTCCGAGACCCGTCTATCAAACGCTTTACGAACTTGTGAAAGACAAAAATTATTTTGTCGTCACGACAAACGTCGACCACTGTTTTCAAAAGGCGGGGTTTGACAAAGCTCGCCTCTTTTACACGCAGGGCGATTACGGACTCTTTCAATGTTCGACGCCTTGCCACAACAAAACATACGACAACAGAGATATCGTTCTGCGCATGGTCAACGATCAAAAAGACATGCGGGTCCCGTCAAAACTTATTCCGCACTGCCCCGTATGCGGGAAACCCATGACGACGAATTTGTGCAGGACGACGGCTGGTATGCGGCATGTGAACGATATAAGCGGTTTATAATGTCAAAAACGCATGATAAAGTGCTGTTTTTAGAATTAGGCGTGGGATACAACACCCCCGCGATCATAAAATATCCGTTTTGGAAGATGGCTTCTGAAAATAAAAACGCGACGTATGTCTGCGTCAATAAGGGAGAAGCGTTTTGCCCCGAACGGTTGGGGACAAAAAGCTTCGCCATAGACGAAGATATAGGCGATACGCTTTTTATTCTCAAAGAAATCAAGAAACAATGAGAATAAAAACACCGTTTGACATAGGCTCAAACGGTGTTTTCAAAATTATTTTCAAACGGTGAGTCAGTCTTTGAACTGTTTAAGCTGCTGTACGAGCGCGTAGATGCGGTTTAAGTCGTCCGCGGTGAAGTAGTCGATGGTTATCCTGCCCTTGGACTCGTTGCCGCGCAGTTTTACTTTTGTCGCGAAAACGCGTTTCATATCGTTGAGCATCTCGCGTATCTCGGGGCTTTGTATCCTCTTGCGCGGGCCGCCTACATTTGATTTGCGCGTGAAATAAAGTCGCACCTCTTGCTCAAGTTCGCGCACGGACATTTTGCGCTGTACCGCCTTTTTCGCCATATCGATGAGCACAGCCTTGTCGTCGACGGATATGAGCGAGCGCGCGTGTCCCGGGGATAGCTCGCCCGAGCGGACGAGATCCATCACTTCCTTCGGGAGTTGGAGCAATCTCAACGTGTTTGTGACGTACGGACGGGACTTGCCTATGCGCTGAGCGACTTCCTCCTGCGTGAGACCGTGACTTTCCATAAGCTCACGCATGCCCTCCGCCGCCTCTATCGCGTTGAGATCCTCACGGTGTAAGTTTTCGATAAGCGAGATCTCCTGTATCTGTTGAGGAGACAACTCCCTCACGATCGCGGGCACTTTTTTCAATCCCGCGAGGAGACTTGCGCGGAAACGCCTCTCCCCCGCGATGATAAGGTATCTGCCGCCCTCCGTCTTGACAAGAAGCAGAGGTTGCAACACCCCGTAAGCGGCGATCGAATTTGCCATCTCGCGCAGAGAGTCCTCATTGAAAGTCTTGCGCGGCTGAGACGGATTGCGATCGATAAGCGTGATGTCTATTTCCTGGGTGGGGATGTCGTCGGGAGTGGGAACGGATACATTCGTCTGATTGTCGTTGAAAAGTCCGCTAAGACCCTGTGCGCCGAGGCCGCCTTTTATTTTTGCCATAATATCCTCCGATTATTTTTCAGATCTTTGGTCGCGCCGCAATTTTACGGCGCCGTTTTGTTTTCAAACGTATGCGATGTCGCACTCGTCTCACATCTCGCGCGATAAAAACTCCGCCGCAAGCGCTCTGTAGGCAACGGCGCCCGCACAGCGGTTGTCATACTCCGTTATGGGTTTACCATAGCTCGGAGCCTCCGCAAGGCGTATGTTGCGCGGGATCTTTGTCGCGAACACCTTGTCGCCGAAGAATTTGCTTATTTCCTCCAGCACGCCTTTTGAAAGCTTTGAACGCCCGTCGTACATCGTGAGGACGACGCCCGTCACATTTAGCGACGCGTTGAGATGCTTTTTTACAAGCTTGACCGTGTTCATCATCTGGCTCAGCCCCTCCAGAGCGAAAAATTCGCACTGTATGGGGATAAGCACTCCGTCCGAGGCGGTCAGCGCGTTTACGGTGAGCAGACCGAGGGAGGGCGGGCAGTCTATGAATATCAGGTCGAATTTGTCCTTTAATGAGTCCAGCCTCTCTTCGAGCACGCGCTCTCGCCCTATCACGATCTGGCTCAGCTCAAGCTCCGCCCCGGCGAGATCTATTGACGACGGGACAAGATATAGGCCGTCGGGCTTGCAAGGAATGATCGCCTCCTCGATGGACAGCGCGTCGCACAGTACGCCATATATCGAAGCCTTCAGCTTTTTGTCGAATATGCCCAACGCGCTTGTGGCGTTGCCCTGCGGGTCGAAGTCCACGACAAGCACCCTCTTCCCCATCGTCGCAAGCGACGCGGCAAGATCGACGCACGTCGTAGTCTTTCCGACGCCGCCCTTTTGATTTGAGAACGAAATGACTTTTGCCATACACCTAGTTTAGCACAATCTCCAAAGCAAGGCAACCTCGTTTCACAATTTGTTTCACAAATTGCGATAAGTGTACAAGCTTGCCTGTCTATGACAAGATAAACCTCTCGGACACAGAGAAGTATATGCTAGGACAAAGCTAACGTATATTTCAAGCTCTCACGCAGGAGTTTGGCACTTGCATACAAAATTAAAAAGCGCGAATGTGTGCGATGTAAGGGGACCCCGCAAAATTACGAAGTGATTTTGCGGGGTTAAAAAGAGCCACATTCGCTCTTTTTTAGTTTGAGGTGCAGGGGACGAAGTCCCTTGCCGAGGGTGCGGGGCGAGTAGCCCTGCATGGGGCGACGAAGTCCCTTGCCGAGGGTGCGGGGCGAGTAGCCCACTTACAACATTACGAAGAAGGGTGCGGGGCGAGTAGCCGACATAGGATTTTACAGTGGCGCTTTTTTTATGACGCCGTAGCGACGAGGGTAGCCTTTGGGCGTGGGTGCGAGCTTTTCAAACGTGAGGAGTGCGCGCGAGTTGCCGAGTATGTCGAGAGTTTTTGTTGATATGTGGCGCATTTTTAGCGCGTCCAGCGCGTTTTGGGCGCCGAGGAGTTCGCTAGCGTCGGATTTATAGGCTATGAAAATGCCGCCCGTCTTAAGCATGGGCGCGGCGAGTTCGAGAAGTATATTCAGGGAGGAGACGGCGCGCGCGGTCACGACGTCGAATGCGCCGAATAAAGAGGTCTGTTCCTCTGCGCGACCCGCGACGGTCTTTAGGTTTTCTACCCCCAGAGAAGAGGCGCTTGCCGAGAGGAAGGACATCTTTTTTGAGGTGGAGTCGAGGGCGGTGACGAGTATATCTTTGCGCAGTACGGCAAGCGGGAAGCTAGGAAATCCCGCGCCCGCGCCTATGTCGAGGAGCCGCGCGCCCCGCTCTATGAGCGGAGAGGCGGAGGCGGAGTCGAGAATGTGTTTTATGACAAAGTCTCGCTCGTCGGAAATGGCGGTGAGATTGAAGCGCGAATTGGCGTCCGAAACAAGCTCGTAAAAGCGAACGAGCGCATTTAGACTCTCGTCGTTTAGGGGAATGCCCCACGCGCCGAGAGTGTCGACAAGCAGTTGTATGTTTTGCTTTTCCATACCCTTAGTGTACCATTTTGCTTCTTCAAAGGCAATCGTTTTTTAGGCGGCGCAACGAGGGGGAGAAGAATATTCGCAAATTTCAAAAAATGTTGAGCGAGGGCGCGCATTTGTGCTATTATATATAAGGAGGCAAAAATATGAGGATCGGCATTGTTACGGCTATGGCGGAAGAGACCTTCCCCATTTTGAACAAGCTTGGAAACATCGTCGCGCAAAGCGCCATATCGGGCGTGAACGTGTGCAAAGCGCAACTGGGCGCGCATACCGTCTATCTTGCGACGGGAGGCGTGGGCGAGATACGTTCGGCAATGATGATGCAGATGTTGAAGGATCTGTTCGACATCGACGTCGCGCTCAACTTCGGGTTTGTGGGCGCGCTGGATCCGTCTCTCAAGCAAGGAGATCTGTTGCTTGCGAGAAGGGTGTGCCACTATCAATTTGACAGCTCGGCGATAGACGGCACCGTCCCCGGGCAGTACGACGGCAAAGAGGACAGATATTTTTATCTTGACGGCGCGCTGATCGACAGAGTGCTCCTCGCCACGCGCAAGCCCCTAAGACAGGTCACCGTCGCAAGCGGAGACGTTTTCGTGGCAAACGCGAAGATGAAAAAACGCCTTAGAGAAGAGTTCGAGTGCGACATCTGCGAGATGGAGCTTGCCGCTCTTGCGCTTGTGTGCGAGCGCAATCGCATCCCCTTGCTCAGCCTCAAAGTCGTGTCGGACAGCGCGGACGAAAGCTCCCCGATGAGCTTCCCCGAGGTTGTCAAAAACGCCATGACCAAATATGAGGAATTGTTGCCCGACATCATCGCCGCGGTCACGGGCGAAGCTTCCCCCCTGCCTCCTATCAAGAGATAGGCGCGCTCTCCCCTGACGCATACGGCAAAATCGGCAAAATCGAAGGGACGGCAGGGCACATTCACGCGTTTAGAAGGAAGCAAGCGGGCAAAAACATCATAAAGCGCTAAGTCCGCAATATAAAAGTTGCGAATTTCAAAAGCAAAATTCGCCTAGGCAGTCGACCGAAGCGAATTTATTTTTGCGGCAAAATTAGTTTAATATTAAACTAAATCATAGAATTTCTTTTCGCCGAACATAGAAAAACGAATGTTGGCAATAGCGAGCAACTAAAAAAGCAGAGAACAAGGAAAAAAGAAAACATAGAGCGGAAATGTGGGAAAGAAAACGCAATAAGTGAAAATTCATATAATACAGATGTTGTCTTGCCCTTCCGAAGCGCACATATAGAAATGCAAATAGAAATGATGTTGTAAAGCGGAGGCTGACATTAAAAACGTCGAAATCGCGCCTCGCGTGCAGGCAGAGTCGCCTTCGTCTACACCACTAAAGCAGATATACCTCGTAAGAATAGAATTTGATTCTATAAAATCACTAATGAAGCCGCGTTTAACTTTTGTAAAATTATATATAAATTGGAAAATTGTGTTGAAGCCACATGGATCAAATACCTAAAAAAAAGACAATAATGAAAAATCGGCGGTAAATTTGATATACTATGAAAGAGAGCCAAACTGTTTTTAGCACTCGATAATTTGTATGGGCAGACTCTCAAAATTTTGATAGAATTAAAACTTATGATTTAAACATGTCAAGAAACAACTATTCTATAAATAACCCCATCCACGGTTTTGGCGCAATCGGGTCATTTGTTTGCGCTTTAGGGCGCATATCGGTGCGAATTGGGCATACAGTTTGGCGCGTTGCGGATATGTCATTTGGCGAGATAAACGCTACAACGATAAAGCAAAAATATACGAAAGCGTACAGTCTTTTAAACTTACAAGCGCATTACCTGTTGCTTTCTTAAATAGCGGTCAAATAATCTATGGATAATTTTATTGTTTTTAGACTATATTGGATATTTACTTTTTTCTATTGTCTGCCGCCTGCCACGCATCGGCGATCGCCTATTACATGCATGTTTTGTCCTCTACCAACAGGAGAGTAACAAATTCATAATTTTACATACATGAAATTTGTATTAAATATTTCAAGATCATAATCTAATCTAACATAAAATAGTACTAAAATCCGGAAATAAATTTCAACAATAAAACTTCGGCAATATAATATAAATGCATACGTACGTACATGACTTTTTCAACTACAGTTTCGACTCATACTGGCTTTGTTATGTTAAATAAAAATGTTCGTTTCACGTGAAACACTGTTTTTCTAAATCAAAATTCAAGGGCTTGTTTGCTTCGTGCGATAGATAAGTCGAACTAATAGGGTTACATTAGCCGTTATTGTTTGCATGACAAAGCAGGGTATGAAATGGTGGTGTGTGACAAGGCTTCGGAAAACTATTTATTTCGCGGGTTTGTGTGATATAGCAAAATTGCGTGACAGAAACGCTAAGACATTGCGCTCGAATTGTTGTTGAATGATTGGTTTCCATTAAAAATACAAAATGTGGCGCTATTTTACAAAATCAATGTAAATGATTTAAAAATAAATCAAAATATATGTTTCACGTGAAACATTTTGACCCGTCGTTCGGTTTCACGTGAAACTCTAAACCACGAAAACCTTACTAAACAGTGGCTTTTTTAGGTTGCTCAAATTACTTTGCATTCTTTGACCCAAATTTTTTTCAGAAGCTTTCACCCAAATTTTTCTGCGTCACAATTTATGCAAAATGTTTCGCAAAATTTTGATATTTTTAATGCGGTTTCACGTTTAGTACAATAGTGCGCCTGATGTCTGTTGTCGCGCTTGTTTTTCTTTAAAATCGGCGCCTATTTTGCGATCGACTATGGACGACGGGCGTGATTTTTGCAATATGCTCATTTCCATTTATCTATTTGGTCTTGACTTTAAAGCTGCTATTCTCGATTTTTGGGGAGCTTATGATGTATGTTGTGCACCAAAATCAAGTATGCGATGAAAAAACCTACGAAAAATCGCAAAGAGGGGCGGGGTTTTCGCAAAAACGTTTCTACAATACAAGGTTTTTTGTTGTATAAGAGCAAAAAGTCATGATTTCGAGGATATAATGTTTGCTCGAACGATTTTCGGCTTAGTAGCAAAATGGTGATAGAGGACGGTAATTGCCCGCCCGAAAGATAAGCCTCTACGACAATAAATCTTATTGTAAGTTTATCGAGGATATAAGGCTTTTGAGTTTATGTTATGTGCGTGCTAAAAAAACATATTCGGGTGTATTCTTGCGTATTAAGGCGCAAATGAGACCTTGTCGCTCGCAAATAGTTCAAAAGTAAACCTTTAATAGGCGTTGCGGGTTTTGAAGTAGGGGCTTGAGATACGCTTTCATATCATTTAAACGCTATTTATCAAAAGGTAGTTTCCCGGCTTGCATATCTCGCGTCCGCT
Source organism: uncultured Clostridia bacterium (assembly GCA_947589475.1). Classification (GTDB taxonomy): domain Bacteria; phylum Bacillota; class Clostridia; order Christensenellales; family CAG-917; genus CAG-475. Next base: position 57,673 of record CANQBO010000005.1, on the reverse strand, counting down.
TAGGAGTGCGACGGCGATCCGTGCTCCCGCGCAAATTGTGTACAAACAGTTGCATTCGCGCGCGTGATATGTTATAATATTTTTAATCTTATATTATTGTATATAAAATAAGTATTATTTTTATACCTATTTGATTATGGAGGAGAAATGAGCGACGAAGTTAAACACAGCTACAATGCCGGCGACATACAGGTGCTCGAGGGACTCGATCCCGTCAGAAAGCGTCCCGGTATGTACATCGGTTCGACGGACTCAAGGGGGCTTCATCATCTCGTGACCGAGGTGGTGGACAACTCCATTGACGAGGCGCTTGCGGGCTTTTGCACGCACATCACGGTTGAAATTTTGAAGGACGGCGCGGTGCGCGTGACGGACAACGGGCGCGGCATTCCGACGGGCATCATCGAGAAGGAGGGCAAGTCGGCGGTGGAGGTCGTCCTCACAAAGTTGCATGCGGGCGGCAAGTTCGGAAGCGGCGGCTACAAGATCTCGGGCGGTCTGCACGGCGTGGGCGTATCCTGCGTCAACGCGCTCAGCGAGTGGCTTATTGCCGAGGTCAGGCAGGACGGCAAGCTCTTTAGGATACGCTTCAATCGCGGCGTGGCGGAGCGGCCTCTCGCGGTGGTAGGCGAGGCGAGCGACACGGGCACGACGATAACCTTCTATCCCGACAGCGAGATATTCGAAACGTTGGAGTTCAACTATGACACCATGAAGACGCGCCTCAGGGAGCTTGCTTATCTCAACAAGGGCCTCATCATCGACATCGCGGACTTGAGGTGCGAGCCTGAGCGCAGGGAAACTTTCTGCTATGAGGGCGGCATTGTGTCCTTTGTCGAGGAAATGAACAAGACGAAGGAGACCATCTTCCCCGAAGTCATCTATTTCGACGAGAAGTATGTGGACAGCGAGATCGAGGTCGCGATGCAGTACAACGACAGCTATTCGGACACCATTCTCGCGTTTGCAAACAACATCAACACCGAGGAGGGCGGCACGCACCTCGACGGTTTCAGGTCGGCGATAACGAAGATAATCAACGACTACGGCACTAAGGCGGGCATTTTGAAAGGAAGCGAGAAGCTGAGCGGCGAGGACGTGCGCGAGGGCTTGACCGCGGTCATTTCCGTCAAACTTGCGGAGCCTCAATTCGAGGGACAGACAAAGACGAAGCTGGGCAACAGCAGTATGCGCAGCGCTGTCGCAAAGGGCGTTACGGAAGGTTTCGGCACCTATCTCGAGGAGCATCCCAGAGAGGCAAAGGAGCTTGTACTCAAGACCATTACGGCGCAGCGTGCGCGCGAGGCGGCGAGGGTCGCGAGGGAGAGCGCAAGGCGCAAGAGCGCGCTTGAAAGCACCACGCTCCCCGGCAAGCTTGCGGATTGCACGGACAAGAACCCCGAAAATTGCGAGATATACATCGTCGAGGGCGACTCTGCAGGCGGCAGTGCAAAGCAGGGCAGGGATCGCCGCTTCCAGGCGATATTGCCCTTGAGGGGCAAGATCCTCAACGTCGAGAAGGCGCCTCTGCACAGAGTCCTCGAAAACGAGGAAATAAAGGCGATGATCACCGCCTTCGGATGCGGCATAAACGCGGAGTACGACGAGAGCAAGCTTCGCTACAACCGCATAATCTGCATGACGGACGCCGATGTCGACGGAAGCCATATCCGCATACTCATGCTGACCTTCCTCTTCCGCTTTATGCGTCCGCTCATAGAAAACGGACACGTATTTATCGCGCTTCCCCCGCTCTATAAGATCACGAAGGGTAAGCAGGAGCAATATTTCTATGACGACGACAGCCTCAACGCCTATTATGAGGAATTCGGGCGCAAGAGCGGCGAGTTGCAAAGATACAAAGGCCTCGGCGAGATGAACCCGGAACAGCTTTGGGAAACGACTATGGATCCGCAAAATCGCACACTGCTGAAGGTCACAATGGACGACGCGATAGAGGCGGACAGGCTTTTCTCTATCCTCATGGGCGAACAGCCCGAACTCAGGCGCGAGTTTATAGAGCAAAACGCTTTGCTCGTCAAAGATCTCGACGTGTAAGAGGTGAATTATGGCGAACATCAGAGATGACAAAAACAACGAATATATAAAGCATATCGCGGACTCGACGGTCAAGGACGTCGAGATAAACGGAGAGCTGAAGAAGTCCTTTATCGCATACGCTATGGCGGTCAACGTGTCGAGGGCTATCCCCGACGTGCGCGACGGATTGAAGCCCGTGCACAGGCGCATACTTTACGCCATGAGCGAGCTGGGTCTCACCCCCGACAAGCCGTACAGGAAGTGCGCCATGGTCGTAGGCGAGGTGTTGGGCAAGTATCATCCCCACGGCGACAACTCCGTGTATGACGCGCTCGTCAGGCTTGCGCAGGACTTCTCGATACGTTGTCCTCTCGTGGACGGACACGGCAACTTCGGATCCGTGGACGGCGACCCCGCGGCGGCTTACCGTTATACGGAGTCGAGGCTGAGCAAAATTGCGCTTGAGATGATACGCGACATCGACAAAAAGACCGTCGATTTTTATCCCAACTTCGACGACACGCGCGAACAGCCTACGGTGCTTCCTTCTCGCTTCCCGAATCTGCTTGTAAACGGCTCTGACGGCATTGCGGTGGGCATGGCGACTTCTATCCCGCCCCACAACCTCGGCGAGGTCATAGACGCAACTGTGGCGCTTTTAAACGATCCCGACATCACCATTGACGAGCTTATCGGCTACATTCCCGCGCCGGACTTCCCCACGGGCGCGCTCATTTTGGGAAGGAACGGCATAAAACAGGCGTATCGCACGGGGCGAGGAGCGGCTATACTGCGCGCAAGGGCGGAAATCGAGGAAATGCCAAACGGCAAGAGCCGTATCGTCGTCACCGAGATACCCTATCAAGTCAACAAGGCAAAACTCATCGAGAACATAGCGGATCAGGTCAAAGACAAGCGACTCGAGGGCATAAGCGACTTGCGCGAGGAGACGGACCGTCACGGCATGCGCATCGTCATCGAGCTGAAGAAGGACGTCAATCCTCAAGTTTTGCTCAACCAGCTGTACAAGCAGACCGCCATGCAGACGAGCTTCAGCATGATCATGCTCGCGCTCGTGGGCGGTGTGCCGCGCATACTCAACCTAAAGGAAATTCTGGAGTGCTACGTCGCGCATCAAAAGGACGTCATCGTGCGCCGTACGCGCTTCGACCTCGAAAAGGCGCTCGAGAGACAGCATATCCTCATGGGCTTGCATATCGCGCTCGAAAATATAGACGCCATAGTGGAATTGCTCAAAAAATCGCGCGATCGTCAGGACGCCATGAACAACTTGATGCAGGCGTACGCATTGAGCGACAGACAGGCGGCGGCGATCCTCGACATGCGCCTGCAACGCCTCACGGGACTTGAGGTGGAAAAAATAGAGCAAGAGCTTGCAGACCTCGCGAAGCAGATAGAGTATTTCAACCTCGTGCTTTCAAGCGACGAGGAAGTCAAGGCGATCATCATTCGCGAGATCACAGAGATAAAGGCGCAATATAACACTCCGCGTATGTCCACGCTGACCTACGACTACGGCGACATCGACATAGAGGATCTCATCGAGCAGGAGGACGTTGTCATTTCAATGACTCACAGCGGCTACATCAAGCGTATCCCCGTCAGCGAGTACAAGGCTCAACACCGCGGCGGAATGGGCGTCACGGGGCACAAGGCGAAGGATGAGGACTTTGTGGAGAACATCTTCACGTCCAATACGCACGAGAGGCTGATGTTCTTTACGACGCTCGGCAAGGTGTTCACGCTCAAGGCGTACGAGATTCCCGAGGCGACGCGCAATTCCCGCGGCAGGGCGGCGGTCAACCTGCTCCAACTCGAGCAGGGCGAAAAGATCAAGACCATCATCCGTATGCCCGAAGAGAAGGACGGCAAATTCCTCGTGCTCGCCACAAAGAAGGGACTCATCAAAAAGACGCCGCTCGAGGAGTACGACTCCATCAAGAAAAACGGCAAGATCGCCATCAAGTTCAACGAGGACGACGAGTTGCTTGACGCGATGATAACAAACGGCGACAGCGAGATACTCATTGCAAGCAGCGAGGGCTATGCGATACACTTCCACGAGAGCGCGATACGACCCATGGGCAGGACGGCTATGGGCGTCAAGGCGATGAACCTCAAGGACGGCGCAACGCTCGTCGCATGCACGGCGGTACACGCGGGCGACAGCATACTCACCGTAACCTCAAACGGCTTTGGAAAGCGCAGCGACATCGACGAATATCCGCTTCAAGGCAGAGCGGGCAAGGGCGTGCGAGCGGGCGTATTCAACGAAAAGACGGGCGCGCTCGTAGGACTCGCCGTCATTCCCGAGGATACGGACGTCATGATGATCACCGATACGGGCGTGATAATTCGCGTCAACGGAGCGGAAATAAGCAAGATCGGCCGCAATACGCAGGGCGTGCGCGTGATGAAGCTCAAGGACGACAAGATGACCGTCAAAGCCATAGCGCTCACTCCCCACGAGGAAGAGACCGAGGAGGGCGAGACCCCCGACGGCGAAACTCCCGAAACCGCCGAAAACGATACTCCCGCGTCTACGGATACACAAACCGAGGAATAATTCTTTGAATACGCGCGGATATTTCCGCGCCCCATGCGGGCTATTCGCCGCCCTATGCTAGTGCCACCCTTCTATGCGGGGCGACTCGCCCCGCATAGAAGGCACCCATGTGGGCTACTCGCCCACACCTTGGCAAGGGACTTCGTCGCCTCATGCAGGGCTGCTCGCCCCGCTCCCTCGGCAAAGGGCGATTTGCCCTTTGCAAACCCAAACTAAAAAACGCGAGCGACGGCAAATATTTGCCGTCGCTCGCGTTTTTTTGAATGTCTGCAAGCGCCAAACTCCTGCGGAAGAGTTTGAAATTTACGTTTTCCTTTGTCTGAGTATTGTTTTTATTTTTCGTAACTCCGGCTCGTACGTTCTTTTATTATGCGACACGCATTGTCTGAGTGTCCATATACTGTGACCCCCACCACCCGCTTGCATTTGCTCGGGACCAGCGCCCATTACAAAGTAAGGGCGATAAGGGCACACCGCCCATTTACCCCGCAAAATCACTATGTAATTTTGTGGGGACCCCTTAGAGGCTCAGACATGCTTTGAATTTAGCGCGCAAAAAATGTACGCTTCATAATTCTGCATTTGCCAAGAAGCAAGCTTTTGAGGACAGAAATGCTCATGGCTCGCTATTTTTTGCGCTTAGGGACGCGGGCTTACGCCCGCTTGTTTTCACGCGGAGCCTCCCCCTAAACAGGTAGAGCGTTCCTACACTCACGCTGTAAAGGGGTATGCCCACAAATTGATAAAAATGAAAGTTTGTCTGAGAGTAGGCATCTCCCTTGATTTACCCCACGAAAAATGCTTTTCGTGGGGACCCCGATTTTGCTCAGACAAACGTGAATATAGGGGGAGGCTCCGCCGTAGGCGGTGGTGGGGGTCCCTACTTATAACGTAACGCCTGTCCGAGCGCACTTATACACGGTACTTGCCGTGTCCGAGCGATAAACACACCCCCCTGTCTGAGCTTTCCTATACCCGTCGTCTGCCATGTCCGAGTCGCCAACGCATATCCTCGGTGCGCTCAGGCGCAGACGTAAAACTATGCGCGCACTTGCTTGATTTTCATATTTCTCTGTCAAAGAGAGTTCCGTGCTATTGTCCAAAGCTTTGGACGCGAATAAAGCGCGCATGCAGAAATCGCATAAACCACGGTTTACATACTCAAAAACGGCGTTTAAGCGCTCGTTTGTGTAATAAAGAATTGCTCGACCTAGTCAAGCGCAATGAGGGAGAGTGCATACTTTTTGCCGTTTTCCAACTCAAAAACGAACATCGTTTCTATCCCGTCAAGCGCTGTGATCTCTTTTATGCCGTCAATGTTGTTTGCAATAAGTTCTTTTATATCCGTCAGCAGTTCTACCAATTTTGCATTCTCCTCTAATTGATTTACAGATATAGCTTATATCGGCAAAACTTGACTTGTCAACCCGTTTTCGCTTTTTGGACCATATGAGAGGGCACTGTTTTTGTCGAAAATTGTCGAGGGCGGGCGCGTAGCGCGTAATAAGGCGAGATATACGCGCGAATAAGAATAGGGAAAAAGTCCTTTTCCTTCCGCGGCAGGAAAAGGAGCGGAACATCGATGGACAGGAAAAATCTTTGACGTCCGAGACATTTCGATGAGGGAAAGAGGGCGTTTCATAAGGCGAAAAGAGAGCTATGCAGGCGGCTCGGCAAAGAAATTTCCGAATGGCTGTAACCTTATGCCGTCCCAAAACGTGTATTAAGCGACAAAGGGAAGGGCGCCCCTTAAAAACAAAACGGCGGGGACGGCGAACTTCCGAAAAAAATTTAAATGAGAGGTGTGAAAATGAGAAGAACAAAATTTATTGCGATCATAGTCACGGCGGTTGTTCTTATTTTGGCATGCTGCATGCTTGCGGCATGCGATCCGAGCGCGCCCACGACAAAAGTCGGCAATACCGACGTAGTAAAGGCATTCAACGCCGTAGTCCCGAGCGGAAACATCGTCACGCAGACGGCGGTGAAGGCGTCAGACAAATATAACGTCACGGTCATAACCGCGGAATATGCCGCGGAGTATGTGGTAGGCAAGGACTTCCAAGTGGAAGGAAAAACCGACCTTATAGGCAAAGCGGAGGTCGCGGCGGCGACGGCGGCGCTCGAACCGTCCGCGCTCGAGAGGGCGTATGCCGAGGCCCTGAAGCTTGCGGGGTTGACAGCGGACAAGGTGACGGGTTTTGACTTCGACCGCGATTCTTATATGGGCAAGGACGTCTACAAAGTCGAGATCGAGGAAGTCGGCGCAAAGTACGAATACATCTTTGACGCAACAAACTTTACTCTGCTCGACAAAGAGATAGAGTTTGAAAACGACTTGCCTTCGGGGTCGTACATAGGAGAGCAGGTCGCATACGAGTTTGCGCTCAAGGCGGCGGGAGCGTCCATAAGCAACGTCAAAAACAAGGTCATAAGAAGCGAACTCGAGGAAGGAAGAAAGATATACAAGACAAGCTTCGACTTCGGCGCCTATCGCTATGACGTAAGCATAGACGCGGTGACGGGGGACGTCGTCAAGTTTTCAAAGAACGCGCTCACGGCACAAGCGCCGTCTTTCTCGGATAATATAACGGCGGAAGAGGCGAAGACTGTCGCGCTTTCATTCGTTTTCTCTGATGGAGAGGAGCAAATTTTCACATTGCACAAAGTCAAGCTTGACCGCGAGAACGGACAATTCGTTTACGAAGTGGAGCTTTCCGCAAAGAATGCGGAATACGAGTTTGAAATATCCGCAAGCGACGGCGCCATTCTCGACGTCGAGATAGACAATGTAGAGGCGCACATAGATCCCCTTCCTCAAAACAGGCAATTCATCACGCGCGAGCAAGCCGTTGCCGCGGTGAAAGAATATGCGGGCGGCGACGTCTATATACTCGAAGTCGAGATCGAGAAGGAAGGAGGCAAATACTTTTACGAGATAGAGGCGAGAGTGAAAGGCGTAAAGCGCGAATACAAGGTGGACGCGCTCACGGGCGACATTTTGGGAGCTTCCGCCCCCTCAGAGGCGGTGGTATCCGAAGAGGAAGCCGTGCAGATCGCCATAAAAGCGTTCGGACTTGAAAATACGACCATAAATCATAAAAGCGTAAAGCTCGAGCATGAGGACGGCGGGCTTGAATATACAGTCAAGCTGTATGTGGGAAACATCGAATATGAGGCGGAAATAGACGCGGCGACTGGCGCGGTGCTCAAAAAGGAAATAGACCGCGAGGACAACATTCCTCCCGCGACGGGAGAGCCTACGCTCACAAAAGAGCAAGCCATTGCCAAACTGAAAGAGTACCTCGGCAGTCAGACGGGCGCGATCATAGGAAAAGCGGAGCCTAAAACCGAATACGGCAGGCAGTTCTATGAGATCGAAGTGCTTGTCGGCACGCAGGAATTCGAGTACTATGTGGACGCCGCTACGGGCGAGGTCGGCAAAAAGGCGGATCTCGTCAGCGGCGGAAAGACCGTGATCGGCGAGGAGCAAGCTCTTGCGTTGGCGCTCAAGGCGTTCGGACTTGAAGGCAAAGAGGCGCAGATAAGCCTCCGCAAGATAAAACTCGACCGCGAGAATTTTGGGCTGGTCTATGAAGTTGAGTTCTTCATCGGCAACCTCAAATACGAGGCGGAGATCAATGCCGAAACAGGCGCGATCATCGAAAAGGAAACCTCCTACGATTGAGAAAATCGCACAAACGTAAGCAGTTTTAAACCAAAAGAAACCCTCGCACAGCCTGCGGGGGCTTCTTTTTAAAGTCGCTCGGACAGAGTGGTCCGGAACCCCGGCAAGTACAAACAAGCGTTACGACTGCGCTTGAGCGCACCAGGGATATGCGGTGGCGTCTCAGACAAAGTTATTTAAAAGACCCAACCTCGCCTCACGGCGTTCCCCCCGTGACCTTACCCCGCAAAATCACTGCGTAATTTTGCGGGGTAAGGAGTCGAAACATCCCCTAGTTGTCCCCATAAAATTGCATGGCGATTTTATGGGGTGCAGACACAACCTCGCTGCGTACACAGGTATATCCCGCTCGCTCCGCGGAGTCGCTCGGACATTACGTTCGTCTGTGTATAAGTGCGCTCGGTCAGAGGTTACGTTATAAGTCGGGACCCCCACCACCCGCTAGTCAGCGGGAGCCTCCCCCTAAAATCACCCCATAAAATTCGTTCCACTCACGTAATGCTTATTTAAAAAGTGACATCGTCACTCATTATTATGGGGACCCCGATCATATACCCCATAAAATTCGTTCCACCGGCTATGCGTTTCTACACGGTGTTACATCGTCACTCATTGTTATGGGGACCCCGATCATATACCCCATAAAATTCGTTCCACTCACGTAATGATTATTTAAAAAGTGACGTCGTCACTCATTTCTATGGGGACCCCTATATTCCTCTATCCAACGTTGTCGAAGGGGGATGCCTACGCTCGGACACGGCAGACGTAGAATATGAGTGCGCTCGGACAGCGTTTTTGTTCTTTACTTAGACAAACTTTCCAAATTTTCCATTTGTAGGCATACCCCTTTACAGCGTGAGTGTAGGAACGTTATCGGGGTCCCCGCAAAATTACGTAGTGATTTTGTGGGGTGATGTTTAGGGGGAGGCTCCGCGCTTTGCGCGGTGGTGGGGGTCACATTATAAATAAACTCTCTGTCAAGGAAAACGTAAATTCCAAACTCTTCCGCAGGAGTTTGGCACTTGCAGACATTCAAAAAAACGCGAGCGACGGCAAGTATTTGCCTCGCTCGCGTTTTTTAGTTTGGGTTTGCAAAGGGCAAATTGCCCTTTGCCGAGGGAGCAGGGCGAGTAGCCCTGCATGAGGCGACGAAATCCCTTGCCGAGGCGTGGGCGCGTAGCCCACATTACTGTTCGGGCTGTTTGTCCGCGAAGTTTTCGGGTTGGTTGACGACGATTTGAGGGAAGGGGATAGAAATGTCGTTCTCGTCGAAGAGGAGTTTGAATTCGCGGTTCATTGCGCGCTGTACGCCATAGAGGTCCTGCTCCTTACAGCGGGCGATGAAAAGCAGTTCCACGCCGGATTCGCCGAGGGAGTTTATGCCGAGGTACTCTATCGTGCCGTCAAGTTTGAAGGGGATATTTTGCGTCAGCCTCTCGAGGTTGTCGTTTATCACCTGTTCGACGCGGGGAATGTACTCGCGATAATCTATGGAGATGTAGCATTTTGCGACGGAGTGTTGTTTTGTCTGATTGACAAGGGATACTATCTGCGAATTGTTGATGATGTTGATATTTCCGCACCAATCCACGACTTTTGTGGTGCGTATACCTATTTCCAGGACGGTGCCTCGCCAATCGTTGACGATGACGGTGTCACCGACCTCGAAAGAGCCTTCAAACACGAGGAATATGCCCGCGACTACGTCGGCGACCAGACTTTGCGCGCCGAGGCCTATGACAAGCGTGACGATCCCCGCGCTTGCTACGAGCGCCGAGGTGTTCACTCCGAAGGCGCCGAGCACAAGCAACACCGTGACTATAGCGACCACCCACTTGATGAAACTTTCGAGGAGTTTTACTATGGTTATGCCGCGGGGCGTGCGTGCGAAGCCTTTACGCGCCACAAAGCGCAACAGCAGGGAAACGACGGCGGCTATGGTCACCACGCGAACACTTCTTATGATGGCGGGGATCCAGCTTGAGTACACCGTGTTGATGAATGAGTTTTTGGAGATGTCCTTGTCAAACACGGACCCCTCGAGTATCACAGTGCCGTCGGGAAGAACTGTCTCTTTGCCGAATATTTTTGTGGCGAATACAAGCGACAGCACAGTCGTTGCGATGCCGAGCGCAAACAGCGCCAGCCCGACGATCGTTCGCACCGAAACTTTTTTGTTTTTGACCGTCACGGTCTTATCTTGTTTTTCCTGCTTATCCTCCATATCTTCTCCTTTTCGCCGCGAGGCGAATTTGTCAAATCCGCACTTTATTTGTCGAAAATGTGCAGATTAAGTCGATTTTTGAGCACATAAGGCGTTATTTATGCCTCTTTTTTCATGGTGTGCAGTTTCTTTGAGGCGTACACCGTCTCGCCGAAGCCCGCCTTTTTGACCACCTCGAGCGTATACGTCCTGTCCGCGCCAAGCCCCTTGAATGTCCCAGAGTTGATCCCCGGGGAGAGGGCGCGCTCCTGCCTTGTGAGAGAGTTGTACACGGCTACGGTAAGCCCGCTTGCGTCCGCGGGTAGCTCTATGGTGTAAGAAATTTCATAAAACGAGACCGTTGTAGACGATATGTTCACCGTTATGTCCGTGCCCGTCCCTCCGAGAGCGCCGCCAAACAACAACACCGCGACCAAAGACGCCGCAAGCACCGCCATGACCGCCTTAGCCGCTCCGTGCGTATTGCCGTAGTTGTCGGGTACGCTTTGGAACTCCTTCGGCGTGGGATTGCCTCCGAACTCGTTCTTTGTCGCCGCGTCATTTTTTGTCGCGCCGCGCGCCGCGTCATAATTTTTTGTCGGTACGTCGTTTCGCATTTTTACTTTCCGTTGTCGTAGATGTGCGAGCCGACTTTTATTGCGTCCGGCACACAGTATTGCTTTTAAAGCGTCGATAGACTCGCATATAATATACCCATGTTTGGGGAAACATAAATGCTCCTGTTCGGCAATGAATAATTTTATTTTAATACCGCGCAAAAGTCAATAGCATTCGGCGCATATTTTGTTTTGCCGCCGCATATCTTTAAGCGAATATGGAGGAGCTTATGTTCGATTTTGAAAAACTGAGTGCAAGCAAGCTTTATGCCGCGCCGCACGTGGAGCGCGTGGTGGAATTTTCGCCTCCGGGCATAGATATGCAAAACATCTCGAAAGTGCTCTCTCTCGCGGTGGACGCGAGGTGCACCTCCGCCGAGCCTTATGACGGCTATGCCGAGATCGCGGGCAGGACGGGTTTCCGCCTCACCTATCTTGACAGGGAAGGCAATCCCAAGGGCGTGGATCTTAGCGCGGAGTTCAGCGTGCGCGCGGACGGCGAGTTTGTCCCCTCGGACAGTTTGTCCGCGGAGATTGCGGTCGTAGAGACGGATGTACAAGCGGACGACGTATTGAAACTGTCCGCGGTGCTCGACGTTTCGGTGTGCGCGATACGCAGGGAAGAGCTGAACGTGCTCGTGGACGCGGACGGGTGCTATAAGACGCTAAAGGACATATATCTGCCCTCATTCATCGCTTTCAAGACCACAGCGTCACCCTTCGACGCGGAGCAGGACGCGGGCGGCGAGGTGACTTCCGTGCTGTCCATGACTACGGATTGCATAATGAAAAAGGCGGAAGCTACGGACGGCGGAGCAAGCCTTGCGGCGACGGTCGTGTCTACGGTCGCCTACGTCGAGGGCGGCGAGATCAAACAGCGGCGCTTCGAGATAGATCTCGAGGAGGAGCTGGGGCTTGATGGCGTACAAAAGGGAGACGCCGTCAGCGTACAGGCGTGTATAAAAAACGCAAAACTCGTCTTGCAGGGAGTCACGGACGACAACGTCCTGCGCATAGAGGGCGAGGCGGGATTTAAAGTCCGCGTTTTCCGTCTGGGCACATACAGCATCGTAAAAGACATCTTCAACCTCTCCAACGAGACGGACATAACCTTAGGCGAGATAGACTTCACCTGCTTTGACGGATGCGGCTACTTCCTCGAGAAGGCGGGCGGCACCGCTATGCTCGGCGACAACCGCGCCGCCGGCATAGCCGTAAGCGCCATACCCTATGCGCACGCAGTCACGACAAAAGCAAATCTCGAGGACGACGGCACATTGAGCGTGGAAGGCATCGTAAACGCCGACATAATCTATACGGACGAAAACGGCTTCAACTCCGTGCGCACGGAAATACCGTTTACGCTGTCCCTGACAAGCGAAAAACTGCTGTCCAAACAATTAAAAGTCGGAGTTCAGGTGCAAAAGATCTCCGCGGAGTTGCGTCGCGAGCGCGAGATAGACATAGATATGATCCTCGCCATATCCGTCTGCGGCTTCAGCACGCTTAATGCAAGCTACATCACCGACATCGTCCTCGGCGACGAAAAAGCGCAAAACACAAGCGGCATATCCCTCTATATCGCGCGCGAAGGCGACGGCTTGCTCGACCTATGCAAAGCTCTCACCGCTATGCCCGACGACATAATCGCGCAAAACCCGACCCTCGAATTTCCCCTCGCCGAAGGAACAAGAGTCGTCTACTTCCGAAGATTAGAGATGTAAGGCTGATGTGGGGGCAACTCGCCCCGCATGCCCCATATAGGCAAGCCCCATCTCGGCAAAAGGCACGCCCTTTGCAATTTCAAACAAAAACGCGAGCGACGGCAAGAAAGCGCTTAGCTCGCGTTTTTTTTGCTTGAGACGCGGGGCGCCACGACGGGATAAAGACGAACAGGTTCGCATTTGGGCGCCTAATTTCTTTGACGCAGTATGCGGCGGCGCCCAATAAGGGAGCGCAGTCCCGAACGGGAGCAAAATGCGCTTGCAATTTTCGGAAGGGGGGATTATCATAGAGTCATGACGAAAAGGGTACTTGTGATCGCAGATATGTGCACGGTGGGGCAATGCTCGCTGTCCGTTGCGCTTCCCGTGCTTAGCACATGCGGGGCGGAGGCATGTCCGTTGCCCGTTGCGATGCTCTCTTCACATTCGGTAGGATTTGAGGGATATTCGCGCAATTCCACCGTTAAAGCGGCAGAAGAGGCGCTTAAAAGCCTTGTTGCGTCAAATATGTGCTTTGACGCGGTGTTTTCTATGTACCTCGGCGGGGTGCGCGAAGCAAGGCTTGCGGGGCGAGTCGGCGAGCTTCTCAAGGATGGAGGACTAAGAGTCGTAGACCCCGCTATGGCGGACTTCGGAAAGTTGTATCCCGATCTTGACGGCACGCTCGTAGAAGAGACAGCCACGCTTATCGCGGGCGCGGACGTAGTCGCTCCAAACCTCACGGAGGCGTGTCTGCTTGCGCGCGAGGAGTATCGCGAGAACTGCGACGAGGCGTTTGTACAGGGGCTTGCGAGCGCCATCACGCACGAGTTGGGCGCAAAAAGAGTCGTCGTCACGGGCGTGAGCCTGAATGAGGGGAAAATAGGCGCGTATGCCTATGACGGTAAGGAAGGCAGATATTTTTCGCACAGGGCGGAGGCGCGCGTATGTCACGGCGCCGGGGACGTGTTTTCAAGCGCGCTGACGGGCAAATTGCTTGCGGGCGAGGCGTTCTTCGACAGCGTGAAAGCGGCGGAAGAGTTCACATATGCTGCCATACTCGCGACCCTCGACGATCCTCAACATTTTTACGGTCTGCACTTTGAAAAATGCCTCGGCATGTTGACAAATCGCAATTGAGAAGCATTTGAGTTTTTCGTATATACAAAAAAACGCCCTTGCGAGACGCGCAGGGGCTTTTCGGCGGGTTTTCGTCGGAGGTCAGACGTCGAGAATGTAATTGAGCGTGGGCACAAACACGCCCTTTGAGATGAGCGCGCGAATATCGTCGAGAGTAAGCCACTCGACGCGAGCGACTTCGTCCGTAGTAGCGCAAGAAAGATCCACGGCGCCGTCATAGCGAAAGCGCCACGCCTCGAGAATATCCCTAAATTGCTTGCCGTTTTCGGCGTCTCGCACCTTTGTGAAGAGCAATTCGCCGCGCTTAGGGTCGAGGTCCACGCCGACTTCCTCCTTTGTCTCGCGCAAAGCTCCTTGAAGTCCGTCCTCGCCCGCAAGTACGGAGCCGCCTTGACACTCCCACATAAGCGGGAAAGTGGGCCGTGAAGCCGCGCGTTGCGAGATGAGATATTTCCCGTCGCCGTTTTGGATCCAGATGTGAACGACAAGATGATACATTCCGTCGGGAATGTCCTCTCCGCGGATGGCCGTAACGCCGAGTTTGACTTTGTTTTTATCGTAAAGATCCCAAATTTCCATATGTTCTTATCCCTTTAAATTTTTCATGCGCATGCGCCCGAGTTTTTCGGACTGCGGCAGTTTCGGATTTAATAATACGGGCGATTCGTACGCGCCCTTATTCCGCAATATTTGCGCGTCAAAGAGTAGTGAAGAGAGGCGCTTTTTTGCAAGCCAAATCAACAAAGTATCGCATTCGTTTGAAAAAACAGCAAGTTTTTTATATTTTCAAAGGAAATTTTTCGCCACAGGTCGTCATTTTGCGCCCGTCGAGCCGAAACCGCCCTCTCCGCGCGAGGTCTGCCCGAGACGATCCGTTTCCTCGAATACGGCGGCAACGTAGGGCGTGAAAACGATCTGCGCGACGCGCTCCCCGTCCTCGATCGTCTGCGGGGAGAGGGAATGGTTGTGCAGGGATACGATTATCTCCCCGCGGTAGTCGCTGTCCACGACCCCCACCTTGTTGGCGGGGGCAAGCCCGCGCTTCGAGGCAAGCCCACTACGCGCGTACACAAGTCCCACAAGCCCGTCGGGGATCTCGAGCGACAGCCCCGTATGCACAAAGACCGTCTCGCCGGGCGCGACAGCGATGTTTTGCGTATCGAGGCAAGCGTACAGGTCCGCTCCCGCGGCGCACGCCGTGCCATAGGAGGGAAGTTTTGCGTCCTCTCTCAGTTTTTTCACTTTTACGGTTGTCATAATATCTCCCATAAATCGTATTTTGATTTTTCGCTTAGTGCGCAATCATACCTCTTGCCAAAAGAAGGGAAGAGGCACAAAAAATTTTGCGTTGCAAGGCGCGAAAGAGAAAATGTGCCATACGTCGCAAGTTTTGCGGCGCGAGAGCGCGGTCATTTCTTTTTGAATATATTAAACAGCCCTTTCTTTTGATAGGGACGCTCGCTTTTTTCAAGCACGGCATAGCCCTCCGACTCTATCGCTTGCACGATGACGTCCGCGTCAACGTCGTCGTCAAGGACGACGTCCACTCTGCCGCTCGTATGCGCCGCTTTTACGCTTTTGACTTTCGCCGCCTTGCGTACGGCGTCCGCCACATGCGCCTCGCACGCGCCGCACATCATGCCGTCCACGATGAGAACAAGCTCTTTCATTCTTTCACCTCATAGCCCGCGTCCTCGATGGCGAGCTTTACGGCTTCGAGGTTCGCGCCCTCTTCGATTTGGAGCGTCGCCGTCCCCGCCTCGAGGCTTACGACAGCGCTCTTAACGCCGTCTACGCTCAGGCACGCTTTTGTCACATGCTTGACGCAATTGTTGCACATCATGCCTTCAATTTTCAACACTGTTGTTGTCATTTTTATATTGTCCTCCAAAATATTTTGCTTAGAGGCGGTTGCCTCGTCGTTTTGTTTTTCTGTTTTACGCGGCTCGACGCTCGAGTCCGCTCCCGCAGGGGAGCCGTTTGTTTTGCGCTCCTTTTCGGTTTTGCCGCCTATCGGCTTGAAAAAGTTTATCGTGAGCGCGTTGAGCACTACGGACACGCTGGATATGCTCATGGCAAGCGAGCCGATCATTGGGTTTATCATGAGGTCGGAGCGGATGTACGAGAACGCGCCCGTCGCGAAAAGCACGCATACGCAGTTGTAGAAGAATGCCCAGAACAGTCCGAGTTTTATGGTGTTCAGCGTACGCTTTGAAAGCGCGATGACGTTTATCACGTCTATGAGGTCGTCGCGCAGCAGCACTATGTCCGCGCTGTCCGTGGCGATGTCGCTCCCTCCGCCTATTGCAATCCCGAGGTCCGCGCTTGCGAGGGCGGGGGCGTCGTTCACGCCGTCGCCGACCATGGCGACGAGGTGTTTATCGTCCGACTTGAGACTGTCTATGACCGCCTGTTTGTCCTCGGGACGAACGTCCGAGATGACTTCATCCACGCCGACTTCCGCCGCGATGACCTGAGCAGTCGCGCGATTGTCGCCCGTCAACATCACGACTTTTATGCCTCTTTCTTTGAGCAGGCGCACGGCTTCGGCTGAAGTGGGTTTGACTTCGTCCTTGACGGACAGCGTCGCCACGGCATGCCCGTTTGCGGAAAGTATGAGAGGAGTTTTCCCCTCCGTTGCCCACGTTTTTGCGTTGGAAAGTTCGCCCTCGCTCACTCCCGTTTCAAGCGCGTAGTTTATGTTGCCGATATGATATAAAACCCCGTCTACTTTCGCCGTAAGTCCTTTGCCGGGGATGGCGACATAGTCCGATATGTCGAGAAGCGACGCGCCCTCTTCCTTTGCGTATTCGACGACGGCAAGCGCAAGCGGGTGCTCCGATCTGTTCTCCATGGAGTAGATGACGTCAAGCGCGCCTTTCTCGGCGCTTTCAAAGTCCACGACTTGGGGCTTGCCGCGGGTTATGGTGCCCGTCTTGTCCAAAACCACGGTCTTTATGAGGTGCGCTTTTTCAAGAATTTCCGCGTTTTTGATGAGCAGTCCGTTCGCCGCGCCCTTTCCCGTGCCGACCATTATGGCGACGGGAGTCGCGAGACCCAGCGCGCAGGGGCAGGCTATGACGACTACGGTTATGGCAAAGTTGAGCGCCCTCTCGAAAGTTGCGCCCGCGATGAGATTTGCGATCAGCGTAACGATGGCGACTGCGAATATTATTGGCACGAAAACGCCCGATATTTTGTCCGCGAGTTTGGATATGGGAGCTTTGGAATTGCTCGCCTCGTCCACAAGGCGAATTATGTTTGCGATGGACGTATCCTCGCCGACCTTGCTCGCACGCATCTTGAAGTAGCCCGCGGAAAGCGTCGTCGAAGAGAATACCTCGTCCCCCACGCTCTTGAACACGGGAATGCTCTCGCCCGTGATATTGGATTGATCCAGAGAGGCGTTGCCCTCGATGATGACTCCGTCTACGGGGACGCTCTCGCCCGCGCGTACAATAAGTATATCGTCGACTTTGACGTCCTCTGCGGGTATCTCTGCCTCTTTGTCGTCGATAAGCAGGGTGGCGCGCTTCGGAGCGAGGTCCATGATCTTGGTTATGGCGTCCGTCGTACGTTTTTTGGATAGCCCCTCGAGATATTTGCCGAGGCTGACGAGAGTGAGTATCATGCCCGCGGATTCGAAATACAGGCTGTCGTGATAGGCGTGCAAAACGCTTGTCCACTTCCCGACGTCTATGCCGCTCGCTATGCGCGCCTCGGCATAGGACAGCACAAAGAGCGCGAATATGCCGTACAGTACGGACGCAGACGCGCCCACCGCGATGAGCGAGTCCATGTTCGGCTTGCCCTTGAACAGCTTTTTGAAGCCCGAAACGAAATAGCGGTTGTAAATGATGAGAATCGGGACAACAAGCGCAAGCTGTATCAGCGCAAACCCCACGGGGTTTTTCGCGTGGTCGAGGAAGGATGGCGCGGGGAAGCCCCACATCATGTTGCCCATGCTGAAATACATCAATACGAGCAACAAAAGGATAGAGACGACAAGCTTCAAAAGCGAGTAGTCCTTTTCCTTCGCGAGGGGAGAGGCGCTCTCGCCCTCGAGGTACGCCTTATAGCCCGCCTTTTCGACGGCGGCGGAAATGACGGCAGGGGAAAGCGAGTCGTCGCACTCGACCACCATATTGTTTTTGAGAAGGTTGACGTTGACGTTCTTCACGCCCGCTACGCCCTCGACCGCCTTCTGCACGTGCGACTGACACGCCGCGCAGGTCATTCCTTCGACTGCAAATTTCCTTTTCAACGCATAAACCTCTTGAACAGCATGAGCACTTCGTCGACGGACTCGATCTTGTCCGATTTGATGTCCCGCACTACACAGCCGCGCATATGCTGTTCCAAAATATACGTAGAGACGCTTTTCACCGCGCTGTCTATGGCGCTAAGTTGCATGAGCACGTCCTCGCAATATCTGTCCTCTTCGATCATGCGCTTGACGCCGCCCAGCTGTCCTATGACGCGATTGAGTCTGCCCTCAAGATAGTGCTTTTCCTTTTCGTCGCGCACCGTTTTGCGCACTTCGCCCTCCGTCACGCATCCGCATGTCGAAGTCGTCGCGCCGTTGTTGTCCTTTTGAGTATTGCCTTTTTCCATAATATACTCTCCTTTTCTCTTTAAGCAAACGAATTATATACCCTGCGCGGGTATATGTCAATAGAAATCGCAAAGTTTATCCGAAATTTTTACACCCAAAATAAATATTTTATGCGTGGAAAGACAAAAAGTTGAAAAAATTTTTAGGATTTTCGGGGGTTTTCTACGTATATATATTTAGTCGAAGGAAAGCGGAAAGGTATTGTCTTACGCAAAAGTCCCGCGACAAAGTATAAGCGAGCGCGTCATAAGTCGGGACTTCGACGCGCGAGGCTACGGCGAAGGCGGCAAAGCCAAAAGGCGCGCCGAAGCGGAAGGAGAATATGAGTCAAGGCTTCACCCCGGAGTTTTTGGAAGAACTCAAATATAAGTGCGACATCGTTCAGATAATTTCGCAATATGTGCCCCTGCAAAAGAAGGGAGGGCGCTATTTCGGATGTTGTCCCTTCCACAACGAAAAGACAGGCTCGTTTTGCGTAAATCAGTCGGAGGGATTTTATCATTGCTTCGGGTGCGGCGCGAGCGGGGACGTCATTAAGTTTATACAGGAGATAGAATCCGTAGGCTTTTTCGACGCGGTGAAATATCTTGCGGACAAAGTGGGATTGCCCCTGCCCGAATTCAAGATAGACCCCGAGTACGGCAAGAAAAAAGAGAGAAAAGACGTGCTTAAGGCGGTCATGCGGGACGCGGCGCTCTACTATCGCAACAACTTGCTCGATCCCGAAAAGGGCAAGGCGGCGAGGGAGTATCTTGCCGCGCGCGGGCTTGACGACGCGGCTTCAAAGCGATATGGGTTGGGACTTTCGCTCGACTATGACGGAGTCGTGAATTATTTAAGATACAAAAACTATACGCTTGCGGACCTCTTCGACTGCGGTCTTATCGCCAGCAAAGAAAACCCTTTCGACGCTTTTGCAAACAGGATAATCGTGCCCATAATCAACTCTATGGAGGAGGTCGTGGCTTTCGGCGGACGCATATATCACGGCGAGGCGGACGTCGCAAAATACAAAAACTCCACAAACACGTCGCTTTTTGACAAGGGGCACATAATTTTCGGGCTAAACTATGTCAAGCGCGATCGCAAGCAGGGCGAAGCTTTGGAAAGACTGATACTTGTCGAGGGGTATATGGACGTAATCGCGCTGGGCGCGGCGGGCATATACGGCGCGGTCGCGGGCATGGGTACGGCGCTCACCGAGGGACAGGCGAGGGATCTCAGGCGCTTGTCCGAGAGGATATACGTGTGCTATGACGGCGACGGCGCGGGACAAAAGGCAACGGGCAAAAATCTCGATACGCTTACGGCGGCGGGGCTGGACGTCAGAGTCGTGACTCTGCCTGACGGCAAAGACCCCGACGAGACGGTGCGAAGCGAGGGGAAGGACGGATTTTTAAAATATCTCGACGCGGCGCTTCCCGTCATAGAATACAAGCTGAAACTTATCGAAAATGCAAGCGAACTTTCCTCTCTCGACGGCAGGGCGAAGTACGCGCGTGAAGCGGCGAAATTGCTCAAAACCATAGATGACAGGACGCAAAGAGCGGTTTATGTGTCGATCGTGGCAAAAAAGAGCGGACTCAGCGAGGAAACGCTTGAGGAGTCAATAACGGGCGTAAAGCCGGGAGCGCAGGATCTTGCGCCTCCCGCGAGGCGTCCCATGACGGTCGGAGGCGCGGTGGAAGCAAGCAAGACGGACGCGCGCGTGCTGAGGGCGGCGAGAGTGGTGCTCGCTTCGCTCATAAACAAGCGCGGGTATGCGGACATAACTCTCGTAAAGAAGGCGTGGTTGCCCATGGCGGTGCACGTAATGATTTTTGAGGCGCTAAGTGAAAACAAGAACTTCGGCGTGGGCAGCATATTCAGTTATGTGGAGCCTGACGAAGAGGTGGACAAGATCGTGGGACTTAAACTTCCCGACGACGACGCGACGGCAAAAAAGCTGTATGACGACTGCCTCGTCTGCATCGCGGACGTATATATATCGGCGCGCCTCAAGGAACTCAATTCAAAATACGGTTCGTTGACCGATCCCGAAGAGAAGAGGGCTACGGTTTTGGAGATAGCACGGTTGCAAAAACAATTGGGGTCTCGGTCAATAACGGATAAACAATAGAAGGAGGAAGATCAAGAAAATGGAAAGAGAACAACTTTTGAAACAAGAGATCGAAAAACTCATCGCCGCAAACAAAGATAAAGGTTCCGTGAGCGAAGAGGAAATAATGAAAAAACTCGAGCATATCAACGCCACGGCGGAGGATATGGAGATCGTGTTCAAGGCGCTCGCGGACGCGGGGATAACTTTGATAGAATCGCAGGAAGAGGACATCACGGACATCTCTTCCATGCCGGACGGGGCGGTGGACGATTCCGTCAAGATATACCTTAAGGAAATAGGCAAAGTGCCTCTTCTCACCGCGGAGCAGGAAATAGAGCTTGCAAAGCGCATGGAGGCGGGGGACGAGAAGGCAAAGGCGACCTTGAGCGAGGCGAACCTGAGACTTGTCGTGTCCATTGCCAAGAGGTATGTCGGGCGCGGCATGCAATTCCTCGACCTCATACAAGAGGGCAACATGGGGCTTATGAAAGCGGTGGACAAATTCGACTACACAAAGGGCTTCAAATTTTCCACATACGCGACGTGGTGGATAAGGCAATCCATAACGCGCGCCATCGCGGATCAGGCGAGGACGATACGCATACCCGTGCACATGGTCGAGACGATAAACAAACAAGTGCGCGCGACGCGTCATCTTTTGCAACAGCTCGGGCGCGAACCCAGCCCCGAAGAGATCGCGGAGTATCTCGGTTGCCCCGTCGAGCGCGTGCGCGAGATACAGAAAATAGCGCAGGATCCCGTCTCCCTCGAGACTCCTATAGGCGAGGAAGAGGACAGCCACCTCGGAGACTTCATCGAGGACAACACGGCGCTCTCTCCCAGCGACGTCGCGGAGGGGAATATGCTCAAGGAACAGCTCATACAGGTGCTCAACACCCTCACCCCGCGCGAAGAAAAGGTGTTGCGCTTGAGGTACGGGCTTGACGACAGCCACCCCCGTACGCTCGAGGAAGTGGGCAAGGAATTCAACGTTACGCGTGAGCGTATACGTCAGATAGAGGCGAAGGCGCTGAGAAAATTGCGTCACCCCAATCGCCTCAAAAAGCTCAAGGACTTCGACTGATGCCCATAAGACTCGACGAAAGACTTTATGCCATAGCTTCCCTCGTCAAGGGGGGAAGCGTGGCGGACATAGGTTGCGACCACGGCAAGCTCGCATATTATCTTGTCGCGACGGACAGGGCGAGCAAGGTCATCGCCACGGACATAAGCGAGCGCAGTCTGCAAAAGGCAAGGGATCTCGTGCTTGAAAACGGCGCGGAAGAGCTTGTGGACATACGCCTCGGCGACGGACTCTCCCCCATAGAGAGCGGCGAGGTGGACGTCGTCGTCATAGCGGGACTGGGAGGAGACGTCATATCCGACATTATATCGCGGGCGCATGCAGAGGGGAAACGGTTTG
Organism: uncultured Clostridia bacterium; assembly: GCA_947589475.1. Lineage (GTDB taxonomy): Bacteria > Bacillota > Clostridia > Christensenellales > CAG-917 > CAG-475. The sequence continues at coordinate 35,553 of CANQBO010000005.1, read as the reverse complement.
CAAGCTATATCCTATCGCCCAACACACATCCCGAAAAAGTGCGCCGCGCGCTTATGAGCGTGGGACAGAAGATAAATTTCGACAGCGCGGTGGAGTGCGCGGGGAAGCTTTACGCTTTGATCGCCTCGAGCGAGGGAGAACAGAGTTTGAGCGAGCTTGAGATCGAATTCGGAGCGTTTTTGAAAAGCGACGCGGACTTCGCCGTCAGAGCGGAAAAGGAACTTAAGTACATCGAAGGATTGAGGGCTTCGGGCGTAGTTTCCGACAAGCTCGCAAAGAGAGCCGAAATGCTGAAAACGGCACTTAAAGAGTGCAAAAGTGAGAGATAAAGTATGACAAACGGCGACATCGTCAAAATTTTGGAAGAGTTCGCGCCGCCCTATCTTGCAGAGGAATGGGACAGGATAGGGCTTATGGTGGGCAATTTGCAAGCCGAAAATTCTGGCGTGCTTGTGACGCTTGACGTCACGCCCGAAGCCATAAAGCAGGCGGAGGACGAGGGTGCGAACCTCATTGTGTCCCATCATCCGTTGATATGGGATCCGCTCGCCCGCATAGACGAGGGGACTATGCGCGGGGCGATGTATGCGGAACTGATAAGAAAGGGAATTTCCGTATATTCCATGCATACGAATCTCGACAAGACGAAGGGCGGCATAAACGACCGCCTCGCGGCGCTTTTTAATGGAAAGGACGTGCAGAATGACGGGTTGGGGCGAATATTCTCGCTCGGGGACGTCACTCTTAAACAGCTTGCCGTCATCGTGAGAGATACGCTCGACGACGACACCGTTTTCGCCGTGGGAGACCCGAACAAGATCATAAAAACGGCATACGTCGTATCAGGCTCGGGCGGGAGCGAGTACGCGCGCGCAAAGGAAGTCGCCGACGTGCTCATCACGGGCGAGATAAAACATAATTTGCTTGTGGAGGCGAAGGCGGAAGGGTTTTGTCTTATCGGATTTTCGCACTTCGCAAGCGAGACGATCGCGCAGGAAATTTTGTGTGACGCGCTTGCGCCATATTCAATAAATATTATCAAGGCGGCAAAAGTCTGCCCATTCTGGAGGTTGGATGAAGTATGAATTTTCAAAAATTGCTTGAGTATCAAAGTTATGATATGAAGTGCGACTCCCTCATGCGGGAGCTGAAAAACAGCGAGGAAAACGAAAAGATCGTCTCGATAAACAAACAGCTCAACGAAGCTGTGGCAAAGATCTACAAGCTCAACGACGTTGCGGGCGCTCTTCTCAACGAGTTCAATTCCATCAAGCAGAGGCTGGAGGAAAGCAGTAGGGAATTGGACGATCTCGCGGATATATTCGAGGAGAACAAGGACCTTGACGAGGTGGACGCCACCGAGATGGAACACTATCTCAAACAGGCGAAGAAGCTCAAAGACAGGATAGACGCGCTCGAGGCGGGACTCAAGACGGTGAAAGCCAAAGCCGCCGCCGCTCTCAAGGAGTACGACGAGGTGCGCGCGCGCGGGGCGAAGCTGAGCGATATGAAGGCGGGCGCCGAGGACAGATTCAAGGCGCGCAGAATGACCTATCAATCTCAATTTGAGGAGCTGAAGGCGAAGATGGACGCCATAAGGAAGCTCATACCCGAGGAAATGGCGATATACGACAGGACAAAGACCGCGGTCAACAGAGCGCCGTATATTTTGGAATACGACCCCAAGACAAAAAAATGTCCATATCCGCTGTGCCAGATGGACATATATGCGGACACGCAGGCAAAACTCAAACAGCCCGGCGACCATGCCGAATGTCCAAACTGCGGCAGGCTGTTGTTTATACCCGAACAAAAATGAGACGCACGCAGATATATTTTAAAAGGAGAGAGTTATGGAAAAGTATTTCAATAAAGCCGAGGTGTATCAGCTGAATGTACAAGAAAAGCACGGCGCGGGCTTCCCTCTCGACGAGGGCGGAAACAAGCGAGTATGTCTGCTCAACGGCGAGTGGGATTTCAAATATTTCGTGTCCGCTGACATGCTTGACCTCGAGCCTGAGGCGATGGACAAAATATCCGTGCCGTCCGAGTGGCAGATCAAGGGCTATGACAAACCCATCTACACCAACATCAACTACCCCAAGCCCATCGAAGCAAAGCACACCAAAAAGCCGCACATCGACGAGGCGACAAACACCTGCGGGTTGTATCGCCGCAAATTTACGCTGGACGGCATAGAGGGATGCGTACACATAAATTTTGCCGCGAACAGTTGTGCTCAACTTTACATCAACGGCAAATTCGTAGGCTACAGCGAGGATACGTTCGATTATCAGGAGTATGACATAACCCCGTTTGTGCACGTCGGCGAAAACGAAGTCAAAATCGTCGTTTTCCGCTATTGCATAGGCAGCTATCTCGAAGATCAGGATATGTGGAGGCTTTCGGGACTTTTCCGCGACGTTACGCTCATCTTCGAGCCGAGGGTGAGGATCGCGGACGTGTTTGCGCAAAGCGAGCTTACGGACGACTATAAAAAGGCGCAGTTGCTCGTAGGGGCGGACGTCGCAAACGTCGCGGACGAAGGGATAAAGGACGTCTTGCTTTCGGTGGAGCTTTTGGACGCGGACGGCAAGGTAAAGGTCCGTTCCGAGTTAAACGTCGTCGATCTGTCAATGGGGGAGCGCAAGCATGTTTCCGTAAAAGAGAAGGTGGACAGCCCCGAACTTTGGAGCAGCGAGCGCCCCTATCTCTATCGTCTCCGCCTCACGCTTTATGCCGTCAAGGGCGGAAATAAGCGCTTTTTGGATATGCGCGAGCTGAATTTCGGCTTCCGCGAGGTCAAGATCGTGCCCATGGTGGACGGGCAGGAGCCGTACATAATGCTCAACGGCCAAAAGCTCAAGATAAGGGGAGTCAACCGTCACGAATTCCATCCCGATTTCGGACACGCCGTCCCCGCGGAGTACACCGAGCGCGACATCATACTTTTAAAGCGCAACAACGTCAACTCCATTCGTACCAGCCATTATCCCAACAGCCTCGCCTTCTACGACCTCTGCGACAAGTACGGCATCATGGTCATGAGCGAAAACAACCTCGAGACTCACGGCATCGCCACTCACGTGCCTAAGAGCAGTAAATTCTGGACGGAGCGCATATGTTGGCGTATGCAAAATATGGTGCGCACCTATCGCAATCACCCCTGCATACTCTTCTGGTCCCTCGGCAACGAGAGCGGATACGGGAAGGCTTTCGTGCAAGCGAAGAAGGCGGCGCTGGAGCTGGATACAACGCGTCCCATACATTATGAGCCGGACTTCCACATCAAGACTTCGGACGTTTTGAGCGAGATGTATACGAAAGAGGAGCAGATGGAAGAGATCGCAAACAACAAGTTCCACAACCACTCCATGGCGCTTTGGGCGCCGATAGGACACCTGCTCTCGCCGCACGACTACAAGGATAAGCCATTCATACAGTGCGAATACGCTCACTGCATGGGCAACAGCCTCGGCAATTTCGAGGACTATTGGAAGCACTTCCGCGCGCATGACAGACTGTGCGGCGGCTACATATGGGACTTCGCGGATCAGGGCATCAAGAGGGTGCACCCCGACGGCACGGTGGAGTACACCTACGGCGGCGATTGGGGAGATACGCCAAACGACGGCACGTTTGCTTTCAACGGCATCGTGCGCGCCGACCGCACTCCCAACCCCGCGTTCTACGAAGTCAAAAAAGTGCAACAGCAGGTCAATTGTTCGCTTGACGGAAGCAAACTTAAACTCATCAACGAATATATGTTCACTGCTCTCGACGCGTTCGGCCTCACGCTCGAGCTTGTCCATAACGGCGCGCCCCAAAAGACCTACTCTTTGCAAATGCCCGCGATAAAGCCTCTCTCGAGCGGAGAGATCGAGCTTCCCTACGACCTCATAAACGAGGCGAAAAAGCTTGACGGCGAAGTCTTTGTCAACTGCTATGCGACGGTTTTGCACGCGGACGAGGTGTTCGAGGTCGGAGACGTCATCGCGGAGGAACAACTCGTGCTCAAGGACTATGCGCCCAGGACGTTCGCCGTCGCTGACGGAAAGACGGTATTTCAGGAGGACGGAAAGATCTTGCTCGAGCACGGCAACATCAAGGCGACCGTGGATCGCAACAGCGGCTTCATCACCTCGCTTGTCATAGACGGGAAGGAAAAGCTGTCCGCGCCCATACGTCCCAACTTCTGGCGCGCGCCCATCGACAACGACAAGACCCCGCAGGTGCCGCCCATCGCAAGACGGATTTTGGGCAAGGTGTATTTCAAGACCTGCGCGGAAAGGCTTGTCAAGTCGAAAATGACTTGCTCCGACAAGTCGGTGGAGATAGACTGGTCCTGTATGCCGAAGCTCGCGTCGCTCAAGACGGTGTACGAGATAGGCGAGGACGGCTTGCATATCAAAATGCGCGTGAAGAACAATATGTTCAGTCTGCCGCGTTACGGTTTCAGAATGGGACTCAAGACGTCCGACGCCGTCAAATTTTACGGCAGAGGCCCGCACGAGAACTATTGCGACCGCAAAGCCGCCGCAAAACTCGGAATTTATGAGGGCGTAATTGCCGATTTCGAGCACAACTATCTCGTCCCGCAGGAAAACGGCAACCATTGCGACGCGCGCTACGTCACCGTCGGCGGGGAAGAGGGCGTCACGTTTGCGGCGGTAGAGAGACCCATCGAATTCAGCGTCCACGACTATACGCAGGAAGAGCTTGAAAACGCCACGCACGCGCATGAGCTTGCGCACGGCGGCACGGTGGAGGTTTGCATAGACGGCGCGCAACGCGGAGTCGGCGGCGATGTCCCCGCGCTCGCTTGCACCAAAAAGAGATATAAGATTTTGCCCAACCGCTTCCACGAGCTTAGCTTCACCATCAAGTGAGCGCTAAAAAGCACCTCTTCGGCGGTAGCGCAAAAAGCGACTCGGCGACGATTTAAAGAAGTCGAGATCGAATGTGAAAATCAAATAAAAACGCTCGACACATCTTCTATGCGTCGGGCTTTTTTCATAAGCTTTATGCACATGGGGTAGGGGAATGATGTTTTCAACGTAAAAGCGGTCGCAATGCTTTCATCAGGAAACTTGTCGTTTAAACGCGGCAACTCATGTTTAAGACGCGCAGTGGCGGGAAGTATGACGTCGAGTTTTTACAGCCACTCCATGATGACGCGCCATTCCTCGCATAGTTTATACAAAGAGCAGGCGGCATTTGCGGGGGAAGTGGAAGGAAGCTTTTGAATTATGGGCGCAAGTTCGGGGTGAAACTTCACCGCGTACGAATAGGAAGCGGCGCCGTTGCAGAATATGCGCTTTATTTGTGTGCCGCGCAATAGGGCGGGGATGTCCGAGGGAAGGACGTTTGATATGGCGCTGTCGCTGCTTCCCTCGATGTCGCACTCCTCGACGCTGTCGTAAAGGGCTATTCCTTTCCCGTTTAAAATTTCTATGCGGCCTGAAATAGGGAGGAAATACAGCTCCTCGCCGAGCAACTCCCCCAGCACCTTCCAAAATCTGTTTTGCGGATGCATATAATAAAACCCGTGCTCCACGGACTTCAAAGAAGGCACGCTCCCCAATATGAGGACGCGAGCCTCCGCTGTTATCACGGGGCCAAACGGGTGTTTAATGTGTCGTTTCTGCATGTTAAAGCGCTTATTTGGTCATTTGATGATGTACACTTTGGTTTGACACTTCTTGAGTTCAACTTGAATCTTGCCGTCCGTAGCGATCTCTTCGCTGCTCCATTGCTCCACGAGGCGATAACTCTTCTGCTTCTTTAGGGCGATATATTTGTCGTCGAGCAGGGCGTTCAAATCGAATTTTGCCTTCTTGTTGCGGTTTGATTTATTGAACAAAGCAAGCGCGACGCTTCCGTCCGCGAGCGGTTTGGCAAGCACGTCCACTTTCCCTTTCTTTACGCGCTTTGCCTGTTTGCACAGCGGATCCTGATTTATGGCAATGAGGTTTTTGTTTGTGACGATGGCTTTGACTTGCTCGCTCATCGTGCGCAGATCGTTGCCCAAAATCAGAGGAGAGTCCATCATGCACCACAGCGAGAAGTGCGATACGTTTTGATCGTAGGTGAGGTCGCCGTTGCCGACTTCGAGCATATCGGGGTCGTTGTAGTGCCCGACGCTCGAATATTTGTAAAGTTTCACGTTGTGCTCATAGATGATCTTGATCCAGAACCACCACGGACGGATGTCCGGGGTAGTGCGCCACAGGTTGCCCGCCTTCGCGCCCCACAAGTAGGGCTTGCCCCAGCCCCACTCGCATATGGAAAATACGATGGGTTTGACGGGAGCGCTGTTTTCTTTTGCGGCTATTTCCGCCCCTTCCTTGAGCGCAAGTCCCATACGGCGATACTGATACATCTCGCTGTCCGCTTTTGTCGCGACGGGGTTGTATATCTCGATTTTGTTTTTCCCCGCCTTCAGCGTGACTATGGTCTGGAAGCGCGCCGTGACGTTGTACTTCTTTTGGGAGGGGAAGTCTATCTCGTATTCCTTGTCGTCGTTGACTTTTACAACGGCATATTTTTCGTATTGCCCATGCTTTTTGATGTTTAGGGTGACGACGTATTCGCCGTCCTCGGGGACTTCGATATTCTCATACGTCATCCTGCCGAGGTTTTTGTCAAGTCCTCCCACATAGCATCCCGTAGGCAGTTTTTTGTCCGTCATATAGCGTGCGAGACCGCTGAGTCGCGCGTTCTGCACTGAATATTCCGTCGACTTACCGTCGAAATGCGACACGCTTATGCTGTAGATGAGCGGCGCGTAAACGGGTATGTATATGTGGTGACAGAAGTCGTATTTGAAATATTCGATGCCCCACCTCGCAAGCCGCAATGCGTCCTGCCTCTCGCGCCCGAGGGACGCGGGCAGATCCTCGCAGGTCAGCGTGCCGTTTGAAGTGTAGGCGCCCAACTTAAGACCCAGAGCGTTCACCTTTTGCACAAGCGCGGGGATGCCGTTTGGAAATGTCTCGTAATCACCGACTAGATCGCCATTGATGTCGCGCTTGTTCGATTGCCAATTGTCGTCCATGTTGATGTAGGTGTAGCCCGCCTTGTCCAGCCCTTGCGCCTTTAAAGCTTCCGCCATCTCAAGCACCATGGTCTCGTTGATGTGGTTGTGGAATGTGTTCCAGCTCGACCAGCCCATGGGAGGCGTCTTTGCCACGCCGTTTTCGTGATCTTCAAACGCGGGTTTGACGCTTGTGGACTTGCTCTTCATGAACAGTTGCTTCAAATAGCACATGGGGCACATGCCGTTTCGTTTCATAATCGACCTCGCAAAACTCTAATTCCTTTTTAATATTATATCAATTTAATGTTTTTCCGTCAATAAGCAAATACGCTCTACTTCCATTATGCAAAACGCTCCGCATCGATCAAACCTATACGCTCCAGGTCTAAGAAACCGGTATATGTCGTCGAACGTATGGGCATATTTCGCCTATCCGCATAAAAACTTTGAAAGAATATCAAAATCGAGGGAAAGGGCAAATACCGAAATGCGCAGCGTCAACTCATTGACTTAGAAAGGGATATATACAAAATCTTCAAAAAAGAAAAGATATTTTTCAACATGCTTGTCAAAAGCGCTTTTAAGATGTATAATCACATAGCAATGTTTCTGTAGCTCAGTAGGATAGAGCGTCCGCCTCCTAAGCGGTTGCTTTATCCACTGAATATTACGAAATATAGCGGGTTGACAGCAAATAAAACACAATATATTGTGGTTTGACGCAATGTATAAAAAAATTGGTATTTTTTCTGGTATTATTTTTGAAATTTTTATTTTTCGCAATATGTTTTGTAAGTTGCTTGTCAAACCAAAAATGGTATTGTATAATCAAAAAAAAACGAGATTTGTTCGAGTAGCTCAGCAGGACAGAGCACCGCCCTCCTAAGGCGGGTGTCGGGGGTTCGAATCCCTTCTCGAACGCCACAAAAACCCTACTAAACAGTAGGGTTTTTGCATTTTGTTCGCCTGAAATTTCCGGTATTATTTTGCCTGTTTTTCTTAATACCGGTTTTGATTTTTCAGTCATCGTCCCCCTCCTTGTTAGAGATTTTGTTGAGCGCAGACACGACCTTCGCTTGCGTATCCGGCAGAAAGTGGCTATACACTTTGAGCGTTACCGTCGAATCGCTGTGCCCCATATACTTGCTTACGGTCTGTATCGGCACATTCATAGACAACAGCAGGCTGCAATAGGTGTGCCGCAGTCCATGACAGCTTACGTTTTTCAGTCCCCACATTTGCTCGTATCTTGAGAGCCACGTCAACAACATTCTGGGAAATACCGGTTCTCTCATCGCATTTACGGCGAGATAGTATTTGTCCGGCTTCGTATCAAACTCATCGTCCGCCTCTCTAAACCATTCCATATAGGTTTTGAGGTCTGCCATAAGTTCGTCCGTGAGCGGTATATCTCGTTTGGAAGTACGAGTTTTCGGCTCTTTTTCATACATACCGAACGTCGGGGAGTACATACGGTTGCGGCGGATATGAACAAGACCGTTCGCAAAGTCTATGTCGCACCATTTAAGCCCGCACATCTCGGCATTGCGCACGCCCGTAAGGAGCATCATCTTGAGCGGGATCTTCTTGTTGATGTCGTCCCGTCCGAGTTCGTCCAGCTTCTGCAAGAAGTATCGTGCCTCTCTCAACGAGAACACTTCCTTTTCGGGAACGGGCCTCAACGCTGTGTTGTTGCTCCCCGACGTAACCTTTGTTGCACACACAGGGTTTTTGGTTATCCACTCATAGCGTATGGCTTCATTGAATATCGTCCTCAACATACGCCTGAAACCTTTGACTGTTTCGGCGGAATATCTGCGCTCTGTGGATATCATCTCGAAATACTCTTTGAAATCCAATCCGCACGCCTCGCACATCGCTTTTGCCGTAGCAATTGCGATATTCGCTCCCTTGACACGCATCTTATAGGACGTACATCTATCTATGACTTTCATCCGTGCCAACTCTCTGAAGTTCACGCTCGCCGGCATATCTTTTTTGAGCCGTACCGTCTGCGGCACATTGTATGAGTGCAGCGCATAGGTGTTCAAAAATTGCTGGACATCTCGCACCTTGATGAAAGATATAGGCTTATCGAACAAGCCGCGATCCTGCAAGAAGTTGTTAAATCGCTTTATGCAATCTGCCGACCGCTCGTAATAATGGACGGATAACGTAGCTTTTACTGTGTTCAGCCATTCCTCCGCCAACTCCGCAAATGTCAGTATGCGGACACGGGTTTCAACTGCCTGTTCTTCCGCTTCTTGCAACTGCAACTCAAAGTCGCTTGCCGCTCGTTCCACATACTTGCGGAACTTCGCTTCCGTGAGTTTCTCCGTGTTGTAGATACGCTTCACATACAATTTGGTTTCGCCCGTAACGACGTCTTTGCCGTAAGCCTGTATCTTTGCCGTCAAGCCGTGTTTTTTTGTTTCTGTAATTTTGTAGTATGCCATATACCCTCCTATTTATTGAAATTGATATAACTTAAAAGGCTGTCTACATCAACGAGGACCTTGTTGCCGACGGTCAAGAACTTGACTTTGCCTTCCTTGCACCAAGTACGGATGCAATGGACGGTTACGGCGGATTCGCTGTCCTCCTTGTGGATAAGTTCGTATGCTTTTTGCACGCTCCTCAACATTTTTCGTTCCCTCCTGTTGATAAGATAAATTGCTTCTTGCGTCGTCAATTACATAGCTTGAAACAACTTTCGTATAAACGATAGTCTAGAATAAAGCGACATGCGCAAGAGTTATGTGGTATTCTCAATGATACCTATGGGAGTATGGTTTAATAAGGTGCAATAAGGTCTAATCATATCCATAACATTTACCTCCTTTTTTGGATTTGTCTTTCGACAAAGACGAAACAAATCGGTCGAGCGATGCGTCAAGGGGTATTCTGCCCGCAGAAAAATAAAAAGTGTTATGGTTTAATCAATGCAAAAAAGCCACTTTTTATTTCCCTTGACACATCAAGTAAGACCGATTTACACTTCGTCGTCGAAAGAAATTTCAGGAGGGACATTTTTAGGACATTGTTTGTTTTATAATTCACTTAACGACACAGAGAGTGTCTTTAAGGAGAAAAAGAAATGAAAACTTTTGACGCAGACAGAGTGCGAAGTGTTTACAGTTTTGTGCAGGAGTATATTCGGCGTAATGGAACAGCTCCGTCATTAAGGCAAATCGGATCGGGGTGCGGCATATCTCAACCCAGAACGGTGTCAAGAGTATTGCAATACCTCAACGATCAAGGAATGGTGGAGTTTGAATACTCCGGCACAAGAAAACATATATCCGTTCCGCAGGCTATGAACAAAGGCGAAACTATAAAGGCATATATTCTTGGTACTTGCACTTGCGGACCGCCCATATATGCAGAGGAAAACATAGAGGCGACGGTTGCCCTTCCGACAGAGATATTCGGCAGAGAGGAACACCATATATTGCACGCAAAAGGAAACAGCATGTTGAATTGCGGAATACGGGACGGCGATTTGATGGTTTTCAGACCAACGGATAGCGCACAGGTCGGAGATATAGTCATTGCTCGTGTCAATAATGACGAGGCGACGGCAAAGATATTGGCAATGGAAAACGGCAGATATTATTTGAAAGCGGCAAACGACGCTTTGGACGAAAACGGCGAGCGTATATATAAGGATATATTTCCTATTGGAGAATGGGATATCATAGGCATTGTGGACAATGTGATACACAAGCTCTACAAGGGGGTGAACTAACAAATGAGTTTTTCAAAAATGAAACCGGTGGCGTTGTTCTGCCCGAACTGCGGCCACAAAGTGGTTGGTTATCAAGATGAGGACGGAGCGGTGAGATTGATATGTGATAGGTGTAAATCCGTCATGTTCAGCAAGTTCCATCCAAAGAAATGCGAAGTTGCAATCAAAGTGCAAGTGCGACACGGCGAAAATTAAAACTTAATTGGTCTGCAAGAACAGAGAGGTCTTACTGAAACAGCGTATGAATAAATCCTCGTCAACTTATTGCAGATAACTGTTTGTAGAATGCTGTAACGGCATAAAAGCAAGGCGGAATGCCCTGACAAACAAAACTCGAATACGAGTCTGGTTTGTCGGGGCATTTTGTTTATAAAAAAACTTCAAAAAATTTTTGAAAGTTGCAAAAAACCTGCAACTTTAACTGAAAGAATAGAGCCATCAAGAGCAAAGGAGGTGAGATAGGTTGACGGCATACGAGCGTAGGCAAGCGATAGTTGAGTTGCTCGTTTCGAGAAAACGAGAAACGCTTGACAATCTTGCATTTGAATTTAACACATGCAAAAGAACGATCTGCAACGACATCGAAGTCTTGAGCCTATCTTACCCCATCTATACGCAAGCCGGCAATGGCGGTGGCATCTACATAGACAGCGATTACAGTTTTGGCAAGCAATATCTGACTTGCGAACAACAGGCGATGCTTACGAAACTACTGCCGAGTCTTGATAGAAAGGAGCAAAAAATTATGCGGGAAATTCTCAAAAAATTTGGAAGGGGGTGCAGATAATGGCAAAGACGCTTGATGAAGTAAGAAAAGATTTGTACGATATTCGTTTCTACTATTCTCAATCTGAGATGTTTGCAAAAGCGGAGCGATATATTATCCCCCAATCGCTTAAAGACAAGGCGTCGGCGTACAGCGAGGCGATAAAAACTGCTCCCGCAAAACTCTATGCGCTGTTTGTGGAACGTTACATCTTCAACAGCAAGTGCGAGTGTATAGCAAGGAAATGGGGCTACACGACGGATTATATCAAGATATTAAACAAGAAGCTGTATGCCTATTTTAGTGAAACCGTTACGGAAATATAAAAAACGTCTTAACGACAAAGGAGGTAAATATGAGCAACAAAACGCAATATGACAGTTTTTTGAGCGGCGCGGACAACGTGTATAGGACAGAAAATTACATCGTGAAGCAAAAAGTCACTCTTATGGCAAACCGCTCTTCGGGCAAGGTCGTTCTCATGAGCGATGACACTTACTACCTGCGGACCGCCAAGCGAGATCGCGAATACGAATTTGTGTTTGCGAACAGGCAAGGCGGTATAGACGGCAGACGTATCGCATCCGGCGTTTATACCAGAACGTACATCAACTACTGACATTCACGGCTCAACTGCAAACAAATATTTCGACAACTGCGGATTTGCAAAGTAAGGGTGGCCACCTCCGCAAGGTCGCAGGAAACGGGATGTTTCAAGAAGCATACGGGCTATGGATAAATACAACTTAATAAAAAACTTCGCGCTTCGCTAACGGCAACACGGGCACAAAAAATCACACGCTGCACTATCGGCAATACGGGTAAAGGAGATTTCACAGTTGGCAAAAAAGACTGACAAGAAAAATGACGTCGTAGACGTCGAGAATGGTGGCTCAGAAGCTACCAAAACCAAGAGCAAAGAAAAATATAACAACGAAGAAAGGCGCTGGAGCGTCCCCTCAAAGAGAGCGGCGTCCTTTGCCTCAGAGCGAAAGGATAATGTCCATAAGCATGGCGATAAGGAAGGTCAAGAGCTTACAAAATATGAAGCAGGTTTGAGATCAGGCTATCTTATGTGCCAGTCGGATCACGCAGGCATCTACATCTTCAAAAAGGCTATGGGCGAAGGAAAGACCTACAAAGAAGCAAAGCGTTTGTCCCGCATAAGGGGCAAGAAACAGCCGAAGGAGGCGGCATAAGAGATGGAAAAGATTTTTGTTGAAAGAGAAACCTACGAAAAAGACGGCAAGACCTACTACTCCTACTTCATCAAAGGCAATTTGAGAGGCAAAGATTTCCGTGTCCTCATCCAGCCTCCGGACAAAGGCGGCTATGCGGTTTTGGACATCGTGTATGACAAGGCGATGGAAGCGGAGCTTGTCCTCAACCCCTACGAGATCAAGGACGCAAGCGGCAAAATCATCAAAGGCAACAGCTACCTTGTTCGCACCTACGACGAAAACGGCGAAGTTTGGGAGTGCCCCATCAAGCCCTATCGTGCGTCGGACAAGACGTTGCTCAACATGCTCATCACAAGAGCATAAACAACTTAACGACTGTGGCATCGCTACCTGCCTTGCCGCAGTTGAACTAAAAATTTTTTGGAGGAAATATGACAAAATCAAAGAGAAACATTCTCATAATTTCAGTATCAATCTTACTTGTTGCAGTCATTGCAATGGCAATCTCTCTCGGCGTTCTTTTGCCGCAACAGACAGTTTATGTAGCGAAAGTGGAAGATGAACTGCCGAATATGCAAGAAACGCCTTCGCAGGAAACACCTGCACAGGACAACTTTGTTGTAACGCCCGAAAGCGAATACGGCATTGCTCTAACCGCAGCATCCGGCGACACTACGTTCACCAAAACCTTGACCGCTACCGTCAACGGCGACACCACCAACAAGAATGTTGAGTGGGCTATCAAGTGGGTCGAAGGCGCAACTCACGCAAGCGAAAACGTGCAGACCTACGTCAAGATGACAACTGCGGCTACCAACACAGGCGGCACGGCCACGCTTCAATGTCTGAAAGGCTTTGGCTCGGATTCTATCGCCGTAACGGTTACTTCGGTCGTCGGCCGTTTCACTTCTCAATGCTTGCTCACTTTCAATGGTGCGCCTACTTCCGTTAAGATAGACGTTGCGGGCAAAACAGTAAAGCGTGATTCCGTTTGGGGTATCGACATGGTGGAGCTGGAAGTCGGACAAAACCATACGTTCAATATCTCTTTGGACAACGAGATACACAGCGTCGGCTCGAAGTACGGCGCGACGTACAATATCAAACTTGAAGTGTTTGGCACGTTTATCGGCGACACCGGTTACACGCAAGGCAATTCAAATACATGGTATAGGTTTGAATCGGCGAGAGAACTTGCGCTTGAACTGCGTAGCAATGTACCCAGTCTTTATATGATGGAAAACGATAATGGCTATGCGGACGGTAAATTGCAGTTGGACGAGCAGTTCCTTAACGCTTCCGTCGCCGGTAAAGTGCTTACGGTCAAGCCCATATTGCCTACCACTATCGACTCCAAGATATATGGCGGCGCATCTCGTGGCGGTCCGAAATACTTTAAGGTTACGGGTTACAAGGACAACAAAGTCCCCTATGTGCGCATAACCGTTACGGAAAGCGTTTCGGGCAAATCTACGTCCATAAACATCAAGAACACCTGCGCCGTTACATCCCTTGACTTGTCGTCTACAGCAATAGCGTTTTAACGGAGGCCCCCTATGAGCGATAAGAAAAGTACAGTTATAAAAATCGTGTCGGTAGTTCTTATTCTGCTTGTGGTTGTAGGGATAATAGGCATTGTGGCGCATTTCACAAACGGGTTTACGGGCGAGTTCAAGTCCTTCTATGTCGTGATAGGCGAGGAGCAGATAATGTCGTCTAAAAGCGGAGTTGAGATAAAGATGGGCGAGCCTCTCAAAGTGGATGTTGAGTACACGTTCTCAAAGCTGGACAGCAGCATATCGGGATATTCGGTAGAAGTTGTCCCTGCGCAGGATTTCGATTTCACCGTGTCGGGCGAAACGTATTCGTTCGGCGCGGAGAGCGATCTCACCAAGGGCTTCGAGATAGTCCAAGAGGAAAAGTCCTTTACTTTAACCCTCAACAAAGGCGTGAGAGAGATGCTCGAAACGCTGTATCCGGGAAAGGATGTGCAGGTGAACTTGCAAGACGTAAACGCAGATGAGGACCTATTCACCGTAATTGTTTATTCGCAGGACGGGAGCATGAGCGTAAAGATAGGTTGCACTTGCCATGATATATGCGTGGAAGGGGTCGTGTTGGATAAGGAGGCGATTGTATTTTGAGAGTCTTAATACATAAGCGCACTCTCAAAGCCGTGATCGTAATGATGATCGTGCTGTGTGCGGTGCTTGCCGTACACGGCACTTTCATAGACGTTGCGTATGCGGCAGAGAGCGAGCTTCCATTTGATACAACGGACGTAATGTCAGACCTCAACTCCTCCACAGTAAACGGCAAGAAGTTCAACGTTTTAGCCTACCCATATAACGAATTAAGCGATATACAGGTCATCAACTTCGTGGAGTTCTGCTACTCGTACAAGGCAAATATGAGAAACAACTATGCCCTCTATGTATATGTTTATAACCCCAAAGGCAGGAACATTGTCGGCGACGCAAAGCAAAACAAGATACAGATGGCTACCGCCTATGACGCAAACGGCGATCCGTGCAAATATAACAAATACTCTTTGAAGTTTTGTAGCGTAAGCACGGGCGATTACAAAAACTTGTTCTACAAGTTCCGTGTCGTGGACGCCAAAGTGGACGGCAAGCTGTTCCATGAGCGAGTCAACTCGTTGGAGCGCAGATATGACATATCCGGTATCGAACTACTCACCTACGGGCAGAAAAACGGGACGGAGTACGGGGTCGGAGGGACGTACAAGTTTACAGGCTTCGCAGCAGGCTACGGCCCGGACGACAAGGCGCAGTCCACGTTGAGCTGCACCGTAGAGGAGTTGGAAACTCTTGAGCTGGACGTCAACCATACGAATTTCCGAACTAACGTTTCAAGCAAAGGCAAGGATCATTACAACGAAGTCAACACAGTCTATTTCTCCGTGCCGGAAAGGATATATCAGACATACGGCAATCTGCAAAAGATTCGTGCCGAATGGTGGGAGTATAAGACAAAGATGGCGGCAATCACCTCGAATAAGGATTTTTACAATACGCTCCTCCAATATACAGGCAAGGACGTCGGCGAGTATGACAAGAACACGCCCGTATATCTGTATTCGGGATATGAAGGCAGAGCAAGTTCGGGTTTGGGTGCGCCTACGATACACAACTATGAATGGACGTACAATGTGGACCTCTCCACCAAGAAAACGGCGTTAGGAACTGTGTCCGAGATGTCCAACTGCAATCACATATCAACGATAATGCCGTATGCGTTCTACTCCCCGAAGGTGGATCTCGATACCGTGTTCAAGTTTCTGTATAGCGAGCCTATAGCGGGAGAAGTGGCGGCGAGCGTGGTGGCTGAATGGATATACTCATACAGCAATAGCTTGGGGCATGGCTTCATAGACTGCAACGGCCGCCAACTGTATAAGGATTTATTCGAGAACTTTGTAGACGACGGGCGGACGATGGGATACAACGACAAAACCGTAGACCTCAGCGACACCTTCAGTCTGGACAGCTACAACTCCAACCACAGTTGGTGGGACAAGCTGTGGGACTACGGCTTTTCGTGGCCCAAGACGGACGGAGATTACAAAGACGTATCCCCCATATACGAGGTTGCGGCGTCAGACCTTATAGGGGACACATCCACGATCGCCGCCAACTTGCTTGTGAATGAGGACGACGTGGATGACCTTCAAAAGTTCTATGCGGCTGAAACGCTCCAGAACAACAGGATCGTGCTGTTCCGCTTCGCAAACACGGATTATTATAGTGCGCCTGCATTCCGTTCGGGATATTCGGGACATATAGACAATACGGACACATACGTCGCCCAGCAAACGGTATTCTTTGATTTTGACATCATAGAGCTGACGTTCAACAAAGAGGGCGTATATCACGTCATCCCCGTAGTAAGCAGTCCCATAGACATCATCAACGGATTCACCCCGCCGGCAACAAGATTTGAGTGGTGGAAAATCATCATTGCAATATTGCTACTCGTCCTGCTCATCATCCTGCTTGCGCCTATATTGCCGTACATCATCAAAGCCGTGATATGGGTTATATCCCTGCCGTTCAAGGCTATCAAGGGGATAGCAAATGCGGTCCGCAACAAGCATAAGAACGACGGCGAAAAACAGCCGAAAGAGGAAGCGTCTTATGACGAGAAAGAGGAGGCAAAAAATGAAGTTCAAGAAGATGGTTAAGCGCATAGTTTTTGTGCTTATCTCAGTAGCAATTATTCTTCTTGCCTGCTATCTGTTCTATACAGGCAGCAGGCTTGAAGAAATGAACAATTCGGCGTTGGAGGTGGCGGCATGGATAGGCGTTTGAGAATAGCAAATATCATCGTAACCGTGATGCTCATAATAGGCTTTATACTGCTTGGAGCGTTCGTATTCCAAAAGTCGTATATTCGCATATACGAGAGTTTATCCAGCCTATTTGAGAGTGTAAAGTATTATTTTTGCACAATCATAGGCAAGCCTGTTGAAATGCCGCCGCACCTCAACGATGTGTCGGACACGCTCGAATGGGACGGCTATTTGCCTACAACACCGAGCGATTTCGGCTCGCAGGCGGAGGCGTTTTTCAAGCTGTTTATAGACAGGGACAACTTCGTTTCTTGGGGGACGGGATTCGCTCATACGCTCGGAGAAATTGCGAAGTGGCTCATAGTTTTGCTCCCTGCGATCGTGGTGTTTTTTGTGGCGTTAAAAATGATATACAATGCACGGAACACGAGGCACGGCAAGGACACCATTCCGCTGAAAATCTTTAAGGCTGTGGCGAGGGTCGTATATACGCCCGTTAGGAATTTCGTGAGGCAATACATAGCGTTTGTAAGACGGCACAAATGGTTGGTCTATGTAGCGGCGTTTATCTGGGCTTGTAACCTCAACATCACTACGATACTTCTCTCTGCTCTTGCGTTCTACTTCTACTTTGCCGTGTCCTTTGACGTCGTAAATCTGTTCAAGCAATTCGGCAAACTCATTGTGGATTTGCAAGTGGTGTTTAAGCCTATCTTCATCCCTGCGTGGATAGTTTTGGTGCTTTATGCGCTGGATCGCCTCCGCAAGAAAATTGCGTATAACGAACTACGGCACATGGAGCGGAAGAACAAAGGCTTTATAAACGAGCTGCCCATCGTAACAATGATCTGCGGGAGCATGGGTAAGAAAAAGACCACTTTGCTGACGGACATGACGCTATCTCAAGCGGTGATGTTCAGGGACGTAGCGTTAGAGCGGCTGCGCAAAGCGGATATGAAGTTCCCCCACTTCAAGTGGATAATGTTCGAACTTGATATACGCGAGGCAATGCGGGCGCACATCATCTACAATCTCGTAACAGCCAAAGATTGGGTGCAAGCAAAGGAGCGGCGATTTGAGCAGACGGGCGATATAGGCGAGCTATACGGCTATGACATTGCAAGGTACGGCGTTACATTCAACGACAAGTTGAAGGTGGAATGTCTTTTTGACGTCCTCATCACCTATGCGCAGCTCTACTTCATATACGTCATAGAAAGCAGCATAATCGTGTCCAACTACTCCATACGAGAGGACAGCGTGTTCAGCGATTTAGGCAACTTCCCGTTGTGGTTTGGGGATTTCTTCCCCAAGCGATCTCGCATGGGCGGCAGGCACTCCCACGTCCTTGATTTTGACACTTTACGACTCGGAAAAAAGATGATTGAGGATAACCCGAATATAGGCAGTTTTGAGTTTGGCGTTGTGGCTATAACGGAAATAGGTAAGGAGCGAGGCAACAATCTCGAACTTAAAGAAGTTAAGAAAGGCACGGACGAAGCCAATCAAAAGAACGACCTCTTCAACTTCTGGTTAAAGATGTGTCGGCACTCCGCAACCGTAGACAACTATCCGTTCATAAAGGTATTCACAGACGAGCAAAGACCGGAAAGCTGGGGCGCAGACGCAAGGGATCTTGCGGATATATTGCACATAGTAAGCAGCGGTGAGATGAGGCTCGCCCTGCCGTTCTACACTCTTGAAAACGACCTCGCAAAATGGATGTATGAGAAATTTATGCGGCTCTATACGGAAATGAGATACCGCAGGGGCGATAACACCTTGCTCGTACATATCTTAAAGATCATAACTGCCGCTCTGTTCAAGTACGATTTGGGGATATGGAATAGGTTTGGTTATAGCGTATGCGAAATTGAGAAGGAGCGAGGAACGCAGGACGGTACGGTTGAGAGCAAGAAATACTACCTCATGAACTTCAAGATATATAACCGCCGATTTGCCACAGACTGCTTTGCAGACTATTTCAACGAACTTGCGAGAGGCAGCAATGTAGGCATAGCGGATTATCTCGAATATCTGACGGAGCGTGCGTCCGTAGACGAACTCAAAGCGCAGCACAGTTATTTCATTGACTCCATGTATAAGTGAGGGGCGATATGGCGTACAGGAAAGCGAAGGTCTACACAGACGGCAGTCATTATATAGCAATTCCCCACACCGAGCGACGGACGAAATACCGCCCGAAGCCAAAGGAGGAGGAAATAACTGTGATCACCAACGAAGTGGCAGACGTGTCCGAACAAGATACGCCTGCCACACCCGCATCTGAAATGCAGATGCCCGCACCTTCAAAACAGAATACAGAGCCGCAAGTCATAGAACGCAAAATGACTCGCAAGGAGTATTTTGACGAACTCTACCAAGTAAGCGTTGGGCTGCCGAAGGACGAGCAAAGAGAGCGGATCGTTGAAAAGATGAAACCGTATATAAAGCAAGGCGAGGACGCAGAGTTGTATGTGGAAGAAAACATAGCGAGAAAAAAGAGAAACTTATACTCACGGCGGGTGAGGCTTATGCGTAAGGCGTATATGAATGAGTTTAACTATTTCTGCACCTTCACATACTCGGACGAGCTGCACACGGAGGAAAGTTTCAAGCGTAAATTGCGGACGTGTTTAAGGCATCTCACAGAGCGCAAAGGATGGCAATACATAGCTGTCTGGGAGCGTTCTCCCACTCTTCGCAGATTGCACCTGCACGGCTTATTCTACGTCCCGGACGGAATGATGATAGGCAATTTCGAGGAGAAGCGAGATTACAGCACAACTGCACATAAAATGCAGATAACAATGCAAAATGACTACTTTAAGTCCCGATTTGGCAGAAACGATTTTGAGAAGCTGGACACAATGAGGATGGGCGAAGCGTTGCAATACATTGTGAAATACATGGAGAAAACGGGCGAAAAAATCTTTGCGTCCAAAAGGCTACCGCAGTTTGTGATCTCGGACATCTTGGAAGATGACGTTGTGTGTCGTTATGGTCTTGAGGACAAGAAGCTGTTGCTCTTTGACGATTTCACGCTCATAGACGACGGGTGCGTCATAGGACAAGCAAGCAAGGCCAATCTCAAAAAAATGCCGACGGAATAACAAGCGGAAACCGGCAAGAGTTTTCATAAGAGGAAGCAAAAGCGCGGGGCGATTTGCAAGCGGGCTAGCGCAAACGCCCCGCTTGTTCCTCTTGAAAATTTACCTGTTTTGCCCGTGCAATTTGAGGAGTGGCGTGTGCTTGTCTTGCGTGCGCGTACGCGCGCACGCACTTGTATCAAGACAAGCACACGCCACAATCCCAAACGGTCTTTTGTGGGACATTTTGGGGACAAAATATAATTAAATTTGGAGGTAAAAATGAAGTATAAAACTTGGTTGGACAAATGGCTGGAAAATTGCGTAAAGCCGTTTGTCAAAGAAAGAACATATTGCAAGTATCAAATGATCGTTTTGCGGCATATCTCGCCTGCGCTGGGAGAGTATGAGTTGGAGGATCTTACGGCTATAGTGTTGCAGGAATTTGTGTCCGGTCTGCTTGGAACGCTATCCCCCTGCACGGTGAATGGCATAATAACTCCGCTCAAAGCGTCCCTCAAACAGGCGGTGCAGATGGGCGTTGCAAAGGCTCAATATGCGGACGGCATATTGCGTCCCAAGCAGAAGGAGCGGAAAGTCGCCTGCTTCACGGTGGACGAACAGCGCAGGATTGAGGAGTACGTCAAAAGTGGCAAAACACAGTGGCTTGGAATACTTGTTTGCCTGTATTCTGGTTTGCGTATTGGCGAGCTTATGGCCCTAACGTCGGACGATGTTGATTTACATACAATGCAGATAACTGTGAATAAGTCTTGTTATGACAGTTGGGAGAATGGACAATACATAAAGCGGATAGCCTCGCCCAAAACGGCGTCCTCAAAGCGAATTATCCCTATTCCTCGCTCATTGTTGCCTTATCTGAAGCGGCTGAAAAAGGAGTGTCACAGCGAGTATCTCATTTGCAATGGAAGTAAGGACATTTCGGTGCGGGCATATCAGCGGAGCTTTGAGTTGATACTCAAACACCTTGGCATAGCGCATAAGGGTTTTCACAGCCTGCGACACACCTTTGCGACGAGGGCGTTGGAGTGTGGAATGGACGTGAAAACGCTGTCCGAGATACTTGGGCACAAGAGCGTGAATATCACGCTGAATCGCTATGCGCACAGCCTGGACGAACATAAGGTAGCGATGATGAACAAACTCGGTAAAATGTTGCAATAATACTACTGAATAGTGGCAATTTTGCCCTGCGACGGCAAAAAGAAAATGTACACGGAATAATATAATCCGTGTACATTTTTACATCTAAATTTTACCACTTTGGAGAGGAATGTCAACTATTTAGTATTTACTTCTTTACATATTATTTCTGATATATGAAGAATATGGCAAATGTTGTACACGGATTATATTAATCCGTGCACAGAACAAAAAACACAATGTACATAGATGTGTAAGGAGTTTCGATATGAAAAAGAATTTGTTGAAGTTATTGATTGTTGCAATGCTCGCAGTGATACTTACCTCTGCGCTTGTTGCTTGCAATGGCACGACAATTCAAAAAGTCGATTTCACGATTACGTTTGATGTTGACGGTGAAAACTATTTTGAGATCAAAACTCCAGGCAGCGAAGTGTTACAAATGCCGACCAATCCCGCTAAAGAGAATTACATTTTTGACGGCTGGTATTGGGACAAGGATGAATGGCAGAGACCATTTACGGCAAACTCTCTTGCCAATCAGCCTCTCACTGACAATCTGACGGTATATGCCAAGTGGACTGAAGTGGAGTTGACGCAAAAGATATTTACGGTCAGCTTCAACTCTATGGGCGGGAGTCTCGTGGATAACGCAGTAGTGAAATATGGCAGCCATGTAAATAAGCCTGCTAATCCCACGAAATCCGGCTATATTTTTGCAGGTTGGTATCGGAATGCCGACACGACTGACAAGTGGGAGTTTGTTTCCGATACGGTAACAGAAGATCTCACGCTCTATGCAAAGTGGGTGGATGAAGCTGATGCTGCGGGCTGTGAAATTCTTGTTGCGACGGGGTTGTCAGAAAAAGGAGGGATTTTATCTGCGACGGTTCCAAATGCGCAAGAGAATTTTGTCTTGTCCTCTGCAATTACAGTAAGTCCCGAAGCAACTTGGAATGTTTCTTCGGATATTGGCGGCAATTCTGTCATTTCATCTGCCACTATTCCGCTCTCCGTTGGCGATAATACTTACTATATCAATGTCACATCGGGAAACGGCTTCAATAAAAAGCAGTACACGGTAAAAATTCATCGCCGTGCAATCTATACCGTTACATACGAGCCTAATAATGGCGAGGGAAAAATCATTGAGCGTGTGGAAGAAGACAATACGCTTGAAAATAAGACTGTTCAAAAGACAGGATACACCTTCGGTGCATGGCAATATGACGGTGCGCCGTGGGATTTTAATACGGTCGTTTCCTTCGATTTGACTCTCTCTGCGAGTTGGACGGCAAAAACGTATCATATTACCTTCGATAGCAAACAAGGGAATGCGGTCGAGACAACGGATGTTACATACGATTCCGATTTTGAATTTGAAGTCCCTATTCGAAAAGGTTTTATTTTCAACGGATGGAAAACCGATGGTGGCGCACTTCTGACCGATGACGATGGAAAAGGCAAGAATGTCTGGACCATCGATGATTCTGTAACGCTCACCGCGGATTGGACGGCAATCGAATATACGATTACCTATCACAATGCGGAAAATGCGACCAATGACAACGAAACGGTCTATACACTTGAAGTTGCGACGATTGTCTTGTCTGATGCAAGTAAAGCGGGCTATACCTTCCTCGGGTGGTTTGACGCACAAGAGGACGGAACGAAAGTGATTGAGATTGAAACGGACAAGGCAGACGACATTGACCTTTGGGCGAGATGGCAGATAATCGAATATACGGCGACATTCAAGGCGGAGAATGGCATTGTAGACACCGTGCCTTTTACCGTCGAAGATGAAGTCCTCAATCGCGTCCCTACCGTCCCCGAAAAAGAAGGTTATACGGGGCATTGGGAAGATTACACTATTAAGCCGCAAGATATTACAATCAATGCGATTTACGAAATTAAGAAGTTTACGGTTACATGGAAAAATTATGATGGGAAAATTTTGAAAACCGATCATGATGTTCCCTATGGATCCACTCCTACCTATACGGGTGAAACACCGTATAAAGGCGGCGATACCTACAAAACATATTCATTCTTCGGTTGGTTGCCAAAAGTGGAAGGCATAGTTTCCGATATGGAATATGTTGCGCAGTTTATACTAAGCACGAGCGGCGATCATACCATAAGCTATGATGCCAATGGCGGGACAGGGGCACCGGAAGCGCAAACAAAAAAGAGCGGGCAAACTCTGAAGTTGCGTGATGCTATTCCGCAGAACGGTGCAAATATTTTCATGGGATGGGAATGTGCGCTTGATGGTAAGATATATAGCGCAGGTTCAGATTTTGCTTTGGATGCAAATATAACTTTGTATGCGGTTTGGGGACATGAATGCGATGTTTGCTCCGGTTCTGGAAACGTAACAGAAAAAATACAATGCAACGCGTGCTCCGGCAAAGGGTATACTACTCAGCCGGGATGGTTTCAATGCAGCAGTTGTAAGGGAACCGGCCATCTCTCATATCAAACAGCGTGCTCCTCTTGCCGCGGGTTCGGAGGGACGGTTCTTTGTACTTGCGCGAATGGCCATAATTGGTATGCGAATCAAACGGGAAGCAGAATCTGCCCGTACTGTGGAAAAAGCGGTTCGGGATCCAGATTAACTACTTGTTCCACCTGCTCGGGAAGTGGCACGGTTACGGCATACAAAGATTGTACGGCTTGTTCGGGGAAAGGCGGCAGTTCGTATGAACAAAGAATTGACTGCCCCAGCTGCGATAATGGATATAACTCCTATTCGCATAAGTGTACTACGTGTCAAGGTGAAAAATACGTACGGAATGAAAGCGAATCGAGCACCGTAACTTTGAATGTCGGGACGGGTGCTTCTAAATCTGCTTCCGTTGAATTTGGACATCCGTATAGATTGTTTGTCCCCGCTCGCATCGGTTATACCTTTGTCGGGTGGTTTGACGTTCCCGTTGATGGGATTCGATACACCGATAGCGAAGGCATTTCGCTTGGCGTTTGGAACGATAGAAACGGAAAAACTTTGTATGCACATTGGGATTTGGTGCAGTATACAATCACATACGAATGTGATGACGAAAGCATTTATGAAGGAGTGCTCTCTTCCTACACGGTAGAAGATGATAATATCGTTTTGCCTGTGCCCAAGCAAGATTACTATGAATTTGTTTGGCGTATAGACGGGCAAAGAGTTTCGGAGATCGATACCGATTTGGCAAAAAATATTACGGTGCGAGGCGAATGGGTACCTATCGAGTATCACATCACTTATGAACTTGATGACGGTACAGCAGAGAATGAAAGCACCTATACGGTTGAGTCTGCCGAAATTAAATTAAATGCGCCCACCAAAACGGGATATACATTTTTAGGGTGGTCGAGCGAATCTTTAGAGGGGCTTCAGCTTGAAGTGACAATCCCTGCGGGAGCGCATGGCGATTTGACGTTCGTAGCTCATTGGAAGATCAATCAATACACCATCACTTTTGAAACGAATGGCGGGGAAGATCTCGATGTCATGACTCTGGATTATGACAGTATCATTGAACTCCAAAAACCCTTCTATTTTGGGAAATCGTTTGTTGGTTGGTACGACGAGTCTTTAACGCACGAAGTCGTGTTGGATAGAATGCCCGCCGAGAACATTACCGTATATGCAAAATGGATAGATTATAAGGTCACTTTAAGCTACGAAGAGATTTTTGTAATCGGTGTTGAAATTCCTCTCGATGCAAGCGCATTCAACGCTACCGCAGTCGATACCGACGGCAATTCAGTTGATATAATCGTTACCATTACTGATGGTCAAAAGGTAGCAGGCTCCTCTATTACCGTTCATATAACGGCTACGGGATTATATGGTATCAGCGACGGTACGACGATGACATTGTCTGTTTTGGGCATCGGAGAATCGGAGCTTCTGCTTTATAAAAACGGCGATTTAATTGAAACACGGAGAATTTATAAGGGGGAGGAATACACTTTACCCAAAGAAGAAGGGTGCAATGTTGCATGGCATTTGGGCGATACGATTTTGACGGACGCGAATGGACATAGTCTCACCGCGTGGAATTATGAGTCCAATAGATATGAATTAACCACTGAGTACTATACCATTCATTATGAACTCAATGGCGGGGATTGCAACATTTCTTCGCAACTCGTAAATGTGGATGCGGAATACACACTTGCCGTCCCGACCAGAGTAGGCTACACCTTCAATGGGTGGTTCCATGGCAATACGCAATATCATAGCGGCACATGGACTGAAAAATCCGATGTAACGCTGACGGCTCATTGGATCGCCGATAACAATACAAAGTATACAGTACATCACTATCAACAAAATTTGGAGGATGACTTGTATACCTTGTTTGAGTCGGATACGCTATCGGGTGAAACCGATACTTATGTTACGCCGAATACAAAGGATTACAGCGGCTTCAAGGTGCCGACAAAGCAGCGCATTCAAATTCTGCCCGATGGTACCGCTGAATTGAGCTATTATTACGATAGATTAGCGTACGATTTGACTGTCATGAAAAATGATGGCACGACGACATCCATGCTCTTAAAGTATGAAGCTGTTTTGGAAACTTCCGTTGAATTATCCAGAGACGATTTTACGTTCGGCGGCTATTATTCGGATCCCGGCTTAAACAATGAGGTGGTAACGATGCCCGCCAAAGCCTTGACCGTATATGTATGGTGGACGGAAGAGACGAAGGCTTATCATTTTACTTATAGCGGATCATCAACGATTACGATCACAAAATACGATGGCGAAGTTCCGAATGTCAGGATTCCTGAGTATATCGGGAATATCCCGGTACGGAGCATTGGTTCTTATGCATTTAGCGGACAGACGAAAGTCACTACTCTTATCATCAACGATGGTGTAACGAGCATCGGCAGCAACGCATTTGAAGGGATGAAGATCACGAGTATAGTGATTCCGGATAGCGTAACGAGCATGGGAAGCGGCGTTTTCATGCGCTGTAACTCGCTCACGGAAATAACATTGCCGTTTGTGGGAGGAAGTCGGGCGACATATTCCTCGCCCCTTCAACATAGTGATTCCGAGGACGAACGGTTATTTGGTTATATATTCGGAAGCACAACGGAAGAATCCGATACCAAGAACGGAACGAATTTAGTATATCAAGGGCAGTACCAATCTCGTAGTTATCGAAAGTATTACATTCCTGACAGCTTAAAGAGCGTAACCATAACGGATGCGACGGGGATCTATGCGTATGCGTTCTACAACTGCACGAAGCTTACGAGCATTACGCTCAATGGCGGAATAACAAAGATCTACGATTATGCCTTCTATAACTGCAATGCACTCCAGAGTATCAATATCCCGAGTGGGATTACATCAATTGCGGACTACGTTTTCTATAACACAGCCTTAACAAGCATAACAATTCCGAGCGGGGTTAAATCAATAGGTTATTATGCTTTTTATGGAGCACCAATTGGGGAGATCGAATTGCCGAGCGGGTTGCAAACAATAGGCAAGTATGCGTTCTATGGAAATACGGCGGTAAGCACGATAACGATCCCTGCGAGCGTAAGCAGCATTGGTTCTTATGCAT
This sequence comes from uncultured Clostridia bacterium, assembly GCA_947589475.1. Lineage (GTDB taxonomy): Bacteria > Bacillota > Clostridia > Christensenellales > CAG-917 > CAG-475. The sequence goes on along the minus strand of CANQBO010000005.1, from coordinate 8,666 downwards.
TTAGTGGACAGACGAAAGTCACTACTCTTATCATCAACGATGGTGTAACGAGCATCGGCAGCAACGCATTTGAAGGGATGAAGATCACGAGTATAGTGATTCCGGATAGCGTAACGAGCATGGGAAGCGGCGTTTTCATGCGCTGTAACTCGCTCACGGAAATAACATTGCCGTTTGTGGGAGGAAGCAGGACAACATCTTCGTCGAACCCTAAAGATAGTGATTCTGAGGACGAACGGTTATTTGGTTATATATTTGGAAGCACAACGGAAGAATCCGATACCAAGAACGGAACGAATTTAGTATATCAAGGGCAAACGTACCAATCTCGTAGTTATCGAAAGTATTACATCCCTGACAGCTTAAAGAGCGTAACCATAACGGATGCGACGGGGATCTCTGCGTATGCGTTCTACAACTGCACGAAACTTACGAGTGTTACGCTCAATAGCGAAATAACAAATATCTACGATTATGCCTTCTATAACTGCACAGGCTTGGTGAGTATCAACTATAGTGGAACGATAGATGCATGGACCGAAATCTCGAAAGGAAGTAGTTGGGATGGTAGCTCGGGCAATTATACTGTGTATTGTACGGATGGAACAATTGCCAAAGATGGAACAGAAACAAGATATGATGCTCAAAATGTTCCCGAGGCACTTCCCTCTTCCATCCGCAAGTACGACCTTTGTCCGCTGTAATGGCAATCAAGGTTGATGGCCGTTGGTTTATCAAATAAAACAAGAGGAGTACTATAACATGAAGCGAGGTTTTACTTATAAGCAAATCATCGAATATGTCAAAGAACACTATGGTTACACCGTGCAAACGTGTATCATAGCAATGATTTTGAGGAAAATGGGATACGATGTGCATCGCGCTCCGAACTCGGGGACAGCGGCGAATCCCAAAGCCCCCACCGATAGAGACCGCGAGGCGGTGCCTGATGCAGTCCATTTTTTAACAAGCAAGTAAGATTAAGATCAGTCAACGTTGTCGAAACATCAAAAGGAGAGAAAAAGATGATTATAATTGCGGTCCAAGATCCAAACAAAAAGCGCGTTTATGCTTATAACGAGAAGGAAAAGATACTCAATGAAGAAGGAGAATTATATAATTATACTTCTCACCATGTTGCAATCAAGAGAGGCAGAGCGATTTATATTTATGACGAATGTGGAAAACTCGTAAACGAGTACCCCCACGATTTTGTGGATATGTCAAATATTAGCGGAGTAATTATTTGAAGTATGTTAGATTTTACTAAACGGCGTGGACAAGGAGAGGCAAGATGACGAAGCAAGAAATGGACAATATTTATAAAAAAATCAAAGAACTTGTTGAAGGTTTCTATAGGGTTAACTATGACAAAATTTACGCTTTCGTTACACGCGGGAACAGGTATATCTTATTAAATTCCGCACTCGGGATATACGAACAAAAGGAAACGGCTCAAGATGATCAGTTCATTTTCTTTATAAAGTTCTTCACAAATGAATCAAATATATTTGAGATACAGGTGATCCCTTTTTATAGCAAAATTTTTCTAGAGTGTAGGAGTACTACAATGCTTACGGACGTTGAAATTAAAGATCTGGCACTTTTCAAGGATTGTTGTAATATTCTTTGGGCACATATTACGGCAATGTGTTCAATGGATTTTGACGTGCTTCTTGAACGGGAAAAGTTTTTTAGAAAAAATGCCCAGTAGTGTATGTAGTATCGGCTCATAAAAAATGAGATATTTCATTCAAACAACAAAAGTTTATAAGGGAGAGTTTTATTGCTCTCCCTTATATGTGTTATTGGTGTTTATAGGGTTATGATATAAGATTTATCGCCCACCGTTACGGTCTTTCTGCCGTTCGTTTCGGTGATTTGCGGTTTGCCCATTGCAGACGCTTGATAAATGATTTGTTTGGGGTTTTCGGTAGGTCGCTTCTGCAAGTTCACTTCCTCAATTTGGTCGTAGTCGTTCACCTCGATAATGCGCATCCCGTGTTCTTTGATGAACACCGAGAATTGCCACTTCTTCTCGAACATGCCATAGCAGTCAAAGATCGCCGAAAAGTCTTTCTCTTCGCAGTATGCTGTTATACGATAATAATTTGCCATAATATTTTACTCCTTTGCCTTATGCGGCTAAATTTTGGATTTTCTTAATTTGCTTGTTCGCATAGGGAAGCCATTGTTCATACACGAAGTCCCCTATGTCCTTCATCGGTCTATGGTCATGCTCTCCATAGCATTGCAACACTTTCTTTTGCTCTACGGAATATTCAACGGTTACAAGCGGCGTATCCGGCGCTTTAATATCCCGTATAAAGAAAATAAGGGATTGCTCCCTCACAAACTTCTGGTCATAGCCCATACTCCCAACGCAATGGTGCAGTATATGTCCCTCATGGATAAGGTCTTGCGGGCTTTGCGCTATAATGCAAATGTAATTCGCTCCCGTTTTCTGTTCAAGGCGCATATATTTGTCTGCGACCTTCTTGAACTTCTCATATAATTCATGCCTTTCCTTTTTGTCTTGTTCCGCTTTCTTCGAATGATACTCGTCTATGCGAATATCGTGCCATCTCTTAAAATCATGCGGCATATAGTTCCTTTCAAGCGTCATATCCAACTGCAAGTAAGCGCAGGCGTCCGCATAATCTTTGTAAGATCGCAGATTTGTGTTTTGGCTTGCTATGTAGTTCGTGATAGCCGTTAAATCATTGTGGAAAAGGTTGCGTATGACTGAATAATCGTTTGATTTCAGCATTTGTCTTGTGCTTATTTCCGCATGCGCTTGCTCCAAAGGCATTTTCCGATTATATGCACGCAATAATGCTGTTGCATAATATCTGTTTGAGGCAATATTATACCTGTTGGCTAACACCCATCTACGAAAATTCTTGTCTTTGTCCAACCTGTGGATTATCGTCTTGTAGAATACATAGTCTTTCAAGCCGAGTTTCACCATAAGTTCAGCCGTTACGGGATATTGCTCGTATATTTGCAGATACTCAAATAACCTACAATGCTGTATCTCTTGATAGCAGCTGTACTTATATTCGGGAAATTTTTGCATATAGTCCATATTTACTATGGGCGCATAGGGGTCGAAACACTTGCTGTTTGCCCAGCCCCATTCGCCGTCCTCCCACCATTTCTGGTATTTGCCAATGCCTTCGGAAAACCAACCTACGACATAACCGGACAGACGGAAATGTATCATGTCTTTGACATAACAAATGTTGGATTTCACATCCCGTGCCGCTACTTGTTTATATATCCAATGGCTGTTGCGCTTCTTACTTTCATTGCGCACCGCTACGGTAACTTTTATAAGTTTGCCTTCGTTTTTGGCAAGGTACGCATAAAATCTTGTATATCCCGTTTGAGAGGGATATAGCAAACGATCCTCTTTGCGTATGCGTTGCACTATGTACTTTGGGACAGGTTTAAGTTTTTCTATATTCATATTATTTCACCTCCAAATAGCCGTTGAACATCGTCATAAGCTCGCCTACGAGTCCGTCCTGTTGGTCGTAAATCTCGCCCGTAACTCGGTCTATAACTCCCATCTGCGCTTTCTGTATGGGGATAGTCCGTTCGCTGTCGTCGCTCTCGATAATTCGCAAGGAATATACCTGCGTGATTTTCTTGAAATACGCATCTTCCGCATGATAAGGGAAACCAACCATCGGGCGTCGTTCTTCAAGTCCGCAGTCCCGTCCTGTAAGAGTAAGTCCTGTCAGCTCCGCAAGTTGTTCTGCGTGTTCGCCAAACGCTTCATAGAAATCTCCAAGCCGTATGAGGATTATATCGTTCGGGTATTTACTTTGTGTTTCAAAATACTTTTTATAGAAAGAAAGGGCTTGCTTTTGAGGCTCATCTGCTTCTTCTTGCGGGGATTCATCTCGCTTATTTTCGTCGTAGACGTCATAAGTTTCGCCATAGTCCGGGTCGTCGTCTGCGTCCTCGTTTGCGGCTTCTTCCTGCTTCGGCTCATCCATAAGGTCAAAGAGACTACATTGCGCATTTGAGGGTTTATCTTTCGTTTTAGATTGTATAATCTGCGTCTTTTGTATCTTTGCGGCAGGTTTAACGTTTTGATATTCCGTGCCGTCCTCGTTGTATAAGACGCCTTCTATTTCGTCCTCCTCAAAGTAGTGTACCGCCCATCCGTAAACGGTGTCATCGTTTATGCAAATGCCTCTCGCTCCTTTCGTTGCGAGTTTTTGCGCTTCGCCGTTCGCAAATGTCATAAAGCCGTCCAACGTCTTTTTGTTCAATAAACGCTTGCCGTCTTTCTCTATGTAGACGCCGTTGTTTATCTTGTCCGCAAGCACTTCGCTTGCGTTTGCTTGCAGGTAAGCCAATATCTTTTCCTGCTCTTTGTTTTTTGCTTCAAGATTGAGTTCCATTTTTTTAACTCCTTATAAAATTTTTTCATAATAAAAAGATCGGCTGCCCGTATCAGAACGGACAGCCTCTCCAGAGTTTCTTGTATTCGAGATAATTCCTTATAGGGAATATCTCCCACGTTACATGCTCCAAAATCTTGTTGGTCTTGCGATCCGGCGGCGAGTGGTTTTCGCACCAACGAATTTGCCATTGAGCGAGGTCATAGGTGTTGCACACGAGATATAACTTCCACCTGTTCTTGCCTTGCTGTTTATAGCAAACCTTGTATCCGTACTTGTTGTCTTTCTCGGCTTCCATCATAGTCTCCCATATACGTCGTCTGCATAATAATCGCCTACGAAGAAGTTAAATACTGCCGTGCAAAGTATGCCTTCATAGTCCACTATGTAGTAAGTGGAGTTTCTGGTATATTTTGTTTCAAGCACGGTTACTTCTCGCATTTCTCCGTTCAGAGAATGAATGTGCGCCATAGTCTTAAACGGCATTACTTATCACCTCCTTCTTATAAAACCTCATACAGCTCAAGCGATATTGCCGCATGGTCTTCTGCATAGAAACCTTCTTTATATGAAGTCCAATAATGCTTCATCTCATCTTTGTTTACTGTTTCATCGCAGGTCAGACCGCTTTCTTCGGCGTACTTCCTGTCGTCCTCTTTCAAATGCTCGTATTTGTCCAAAGCGTTCTCATAGGCTTTATAGACAAATATTTCGTTGAAGTATTCGCCGTCCGTACTCCATTCGTAGTAGATGATGAAAGCTGTGTTTGTTTTGTTCATAATTTCCTCCTTGATTGATTTTTTGTTCAGAGAATGAATGTTTATATCTTTATAAAATTTCATCGTTAGTTCCTCGCTATTTTGTTTATTTTAAGGGCAAGTTCTTCAAGCATATCGCTTATGTCCGTTGCGTCCTTTACTAACGCACTTATAGACGAGGGAACTCCGTTTTTTCCTCTGCACATAACCCACATTTCTGCGTGTTCGTCTATATCGAAATTTGTGCAATACTCTATAATGTTACGAACGATGTCTTGCCTACTGACGGAAAATCCGAAGTCTTCACCAAGCGGAGATTGTTGGAACAGTTCAATGTCTTGCTCGTATACATTGACTCTCCAACCTTGCTCTTCGCACAGTTCGATGACACGCTCCTCTAAAGTTTTTATAGTGATGTTTGTGACTATGCTATAAGCCTCACATTTGTCTGTAAATTCGCCAAAATCGAGGGCGACAATATCTCCTTTTTGTAAGGTGATTTGCTTGCCGTTTTTATCAACGATCAATATGTCCTCATCTCGTATGCTTTTTATGTATAGGTAGTCCGAAAACCATTTGTCAAAATAGTTTCCGCTTGTCATATCCAGCATACTTTCCGTGCCGCATTCAGTCGCGACAAAAAATACTATCGGCTCATCCTCATAACCGAAGTGTTCTTCGTTAAATTGGTTTACAAATTCGCAATATTCGTTATAGCTTGTGATGTTTTTAAGGCTTTCAATTACTTCTTGACCATAACCGCCCCGATCTTCGTCCAAATACATATTGCCGTTGAACTCGATAGAGGTGTATAGCCTTTTGTCGGTGATAAAAACTATCTGTCCTCTTGTCATAAATCCAAGACCTCCTTTACAAGCAAATTCACGAACGAATGCCTGTTCCAATCGTGTTTATCTACAAAGTGCCACCACACTTCGGATTCGCAGGTGTTGTTGTCCTCAAAGTCCAACTCATAATTTTCGTCTATGGGATAGCCGTCGTCGTCAAACTCTATGTCGCCGACCCAACTCATTTCCGGACGCCTTTCATTGCAGATGATTTTTTTGAATTTGTTGTATGCGTTGTCATAATTTACATAGACATAAAGGTCAATGCCTTCCGCATTCGTTGTGGACCAATCAAATTGAATAATAAATACTTTGTCCATCGTTTTACTCCTCCATTTCTTTTTTGTTTGCGCTCAAGATAAATTCAATCGCTTTGTCTGCCTGTGCGCTTGCCATCACAAACATCTTGTTGTCATTAGATAGGCGACGTATCCAACCTTGCAAGTATGCCGTTGAGTTGGTAAATGTATCTTGCGTTTCCAAGCCGAGCAGGGCAAGTATGGCAGAGGCGGAGATCTCGGCTATAAGTTCTTCTTTGCTGTATGCTTTGTTTCCGAAGTATTGCGGCTCAGTAAATCTATTCAGCCTTGATTTATGCCCCGTGCTGTGAGCGATTTCGTGAAACTCCGTTGAATACAACTCGTTTGTGTGTTCCCCAAACTTGTGTTTATCGGGGATGTAAATGCAATCCAAAGCGGGGCTGTACGCCGCTTTATTTCCGCCATATAGCATAGGGATATGTTCTCTTGTGAGGTAGGCGGATATAGCTTCTTCTGCTTTTGGTATCGGCTCAATGCTGTTTTCGTCGCGTATATCATCTGAAAAATCCAAAGGATATACGTTGTCTACGCATGATATATGAAATACTTGATAGTATTTGAGTAGAGGGATGCGCCTTTTGATAACAACTTCGCCCTCGCTGTCGTTGGAGGTGTCTGTAAGTTTTTCCTCAATGTCAATCCATTTCCAGAACACCACACATTCCGCTTTTGAGCCCTTTTTAATCTTGCCGCCCATTTCTACCCATTGCTTGAATGTCGCATATTCGCCCTTGTTTTTGAGCAAAAATTGATTTAGCAAGCTGTATGGCAGTCTTGACATTCTGTTGAAAGCGCACAGCTCGGCTGTTTTCCCATTGACTGCTTGTTCTTTGCAGACCCATGGTTGCCGCCACGGGATTTTGCCTTCCTTCATCTTTTCTATAATGCGCTTCGTCACCAACTCGTAAGCGTTTATTTTTGCGTTCGCCATATTTCACCTCTCATAAAAGGCATTGCGCCGTGATTTCAAGGTCTACCAATCTCGTATGAAGATTTGTCCCGCCCCTGAAGTCCCGTTCGTCTTTGGCTGTGCGTATCAAAATGTTGTTATACCATTCGTCTTGCCAATAGCGCACGTCCGATATGGCGATATAAACGCACTTGCCGTTTGTGTTCTTGATAAATGCGGAAAACTCATAGTGGTTTCTGTGAGGGATAAGCTCCCATCCGTTTTGCTTGCACATAGAACGCAGATAGTTGATATACTTCGTTTGGAACGTAAGATAGTCCTTGCCTGCGTATGCGCCGCTTGAAAATTCATAGCCTAAATACTGCCTTAAATCAGATAATTTTGCCATAGCTGTTTCCTCCTAACCTATCCTGCGAATACCACCGCCGAAGCTGTGTACCACGATAGAGCCAAATTCGGAGCAAAAGTCCGCTTCCTTGTTCCAAACATAGGCAAATGCAAAAAACTTGTTCTTCCCCTCATTTGTAACGAGGTATCTCCAATCTTCTTTGTATAACGGCACGAGAAGCATTGAGTATAACTCCCCGAACTCCGTGAACTCGTGAGTAACGGCATAAACCGTGCAGTTGTGGATCTTTTCGATTTGGTCTATCTTCTCTTGCAATTCGGTTTCCTGTTCTGTCCAAAATCCGCCGTATCCTTCATACAGGCACACTTTGTTTTCGTCTACAAAGCCGTCTATATACGGTTTATAGATGTCCAGCTTCTGCATAAGTTCAACGGCTTTCTGTTTTCTCTGTTCTTGCGTCGTTTTCATATTTCCACCTCCACAAAGTCCGCAAGCGATATGCGGGTTATAGGATTGAACTCGAAGTAAAGTTCGTTCTCAATTTTCATCAAGTCGTATTCGATTACGCTTATCTTGCCTCTGTTGCTGACAGCTATCGTCGCCGTGTTCTTCTCTAAATTGAGATAAAGCATGTCAAACACGATCCACGCTTCGCCGTCAAAATACTCGTATTCGCTCATCGAACACTTTGCTGAATTTGGTTGATACCTTTGGTTTTCCATCTTTGGAACCTCCATATTTTTTATTTGCCTCTCGGCGCGGAAAACCGGAGCGCAGATTTATAAAGTCCAAACACTTCTCGTCCCATCATTGAGCAAGTGGTGGGCAACGCCCGGCACAAAATTTGCGAAGTGTCATATTGTTACAAATCACGATGTAAATTTTTGCAACTTGCTCAAAAAGAAATCTGTGCTACCATCGCAGAGAGAGAGCAAGGAAAAATATGGTGGTGATTGAAAGATTTTTTATTTGGCATAAAACGTATGAAATTTATGGTTTGACATTGTATACTTTTATTATTATAATTTCATTATCAAGGTGAAAAATGATACAGTTGTCGCAA